>JAZSHV010000013.1:0-108846 GCA_045533475.1 Acutalibacteraceae bacterium
GGCTTAGTATTATGTATCAAGCACATTCAGAACATGAGCTTGGAAACGAAGGAACACAAACAAAGACTGATTGACATTTTTGTAAATGCCGTATATCTCTACGACGACAAATTGGTCATAACATTTAATTATAAGGAAGCAAGCAAAACCGTAACTCTAAAAGAGGTAAACGGTTCGATTATAGAATGCTCAGGTGCACCAAAAAATCGACAAGTTTCGGCTTGTCGATTTTTTATCTATACGGTGTTTTTTTAATAAAATTTAAAAGACGGCAAACAATATCTCTGAGGTGAAAAAATGGTACTCCTTTTTTCAGAGAGAAAAAGCAAGCATAAGGATGAGATAAGGGAAATTCTCACCCATTACGGAGCAAGCTATATATCCGACAGAGGCATAACTGAGGGTGAGCTCGGAGTGAACATAATAAGCCTTTATAAAGAAACCGATATATCCCTTAACAGGGGAGTTGCAGTATTCTGTGACGATACAGAGCGGTTTTATAATCAGCATTTGCCCAATGATATTACAGGTATATGCGAGGAGTCCAACATATTTGCGCTAAAGAGCTTTGAGGCAAACGGTATTAAGGCTATAATTTGCGGAATGGGGCCAAAAAATACCGTAACCTTTTCAAGTATACACGATAATGCTGTGACTGTTACGTTTCAACGCACCATAACCGATTATAAGGGTGAAGAGTTGTTGCCCTGTGAGTTTAAAATAAAGCTTTTGAGAAAATATAAGCCCTTTTCGGTAATGGCTGCAGCTACCGTTTTGCTGCTTTACGGAATTATCCCTGAAAGCTTTTAAATTCGTGCAACTCCGGTTTCTTTTGCTGCTTTGGCTACTGCCTCAGCTACTGTCGGCGCAATGCGGCTGTCAAACGCCTTGGGTAGAATGTAATCATATGAGAGCTCACTGTCGCTCACAAGACTTGCAATGGCATATACCGCCGCAAGCTTCATTTCGTTGTTTATATCCGAAGCCCGTACATCGAGTGCACCGCGGAAAATACCCGGAAAGGCTAAAACATTGTTAATCTGATTGGGGAAATCTGAACGACCTGTTCCTACAATTGCCGCTCCGCCTGCTAATGCCTCATCGGGCATAATTTCAGGCACGGGATTTGCCATTGCAAAAATAACGGCATCCTTACCCATTGTGGCAACCATTTCTTTTGTGACAATATTAGGCGCGGAAACCCCAATAAAAACATCGGCGCCCACCATCACATCTGAAAGGCTTCCTTTTTGCTTTGTGGGATTGGTTTTAAGAGAAAGACTTGTGTGAGATTCGCTTAAATCGGGCATACCCTCATAAATTGCTCCTGTCTTGTCACACATAATCAGGTTTTTAACCCCCAACGAAAGCAAAAGCTCACCGATTGCAGTACCTGCGGCACCCGCTCCGTTTATAATACATTTAATATCCTGAGGTTTTTTATTAACAAGCTTAAGCGCGTTAAGCATTGCCGCGGCTACGCATATTGCGGTACCGTGCTGGTCATCGTGAAATACGGGAATATCGCATTTTCCCTTAAGCTTTTTTTCAATTTCAAAGCATCGCGGTGCAGAGATATCCTCAAGATTTATTCCGCCAAATGAGCCTGATATTTTATAAACAGTATTAACAATTTCGTCAACATCGTTCGAGCGAATACATATAGGGAAAGCATCAACTCCTGCAAATTCCTTGAACAGAACGCATTTACCCTCCATTACGGGCATTCCCGCCTCGGGACCGATATTACCTAGACCAAGCACAGCAGAGCCGTCAGTAACTACGGCAATGAGATTGGAGCGTCTTGTTAAGGTAAAGGATTTGCTGTAATCCTTTTGTATTTCAAGGCAAGGCTCAGCTACACCGGGGGTATATGCAAGAGAAAGCGACTCTGAATCCTTTACTGAAGCGCGCGCGCATACCTCAATTTTTCCGCCCCATTCATAATGTTTTTTTAACGATTCTTTCTTTATATCCATTTTAAATTAATCCTCCCAAGGGAATTTATACTGTGTAAGTCCCAACTCGTCCCTTACGGCAATAATTTCCTTTTGAACCGACTCATTTATCGGAACACCGTCCTTACGCGCAAGACGAATTTCGTATTCCTTTTCGCCTGCGGTATAAATTCTTTCGGCATCGGGAGCTTTCTTGGAGGCACGCATACTTCGGGTAATTTCTCCAGCCTTTTTACGTGCAATATCCTCACCGAGGAAGTGGTCGGTATCAATCGCAATAAACCAATGACCTAACTGATAGGGACGGATATTTCCGTTTTCATCCTTACCGTCAAGCGCCTTGCCGTATGCACCGTCCTGTAGAATTGATGAGAAAAACTCAACCGCCAATGCAAAGCCGTAGCCCTTATATCCGCCCAAACCCTCACCTATTCCGCCAAGGGTTGTAAGCGCGGCAGTACCGTTGCGGATTTTCTTAAGAGCTACCCCTGAATCGCCCTCAACGGCGGAGCCGTCATCTGCGATTACAGTACCGGGATGAACATCCTCGCCTATTCTCTCGTAATACTCAATCTTACCGTTTTGGGTAATTGAGGTGGCACAGTCAAAATTAAAATCAAAGGCTTCGTCAGTAGGAACACCGATAGTAAAGGGATTTGTACCGAACATACCCTCAACACCAAAGGTGGGGGCTACCGAGGGGCGTGCATTTGTACCCGTCATTCCAATGCAACCCGCCTTTGTTGCCATAGAGGTATAATATCCTGCAATACCGTAGTGGCAGGAATTGCGGACTGCAACCATTCCCATACCGTATTCCTTAGCCTTTGCAATAGCCATACTCATAGCCTTATGACCGATTACCTGTCCCATTCCGTGATGACCGTCAATAACGGCGGTAGTGGGGGTTTTCTTAATTATTTCTATCTCTGTTACCGCGTTCTGAATACCTGCCTTGATTCTGTCTAAATAAACAGGCTTAAAGCGGTTTACACCGTGTGATTCAATGCCCCGCTTATCCGATTCAAGCAGTACATCGGCGCAAATTTCGGCATCCTCACGCGGAATTCCGTAGCCAACAAAGGCATCGACCACAAAATTAGTAATCGTTTCCCAATCTACAATATTTTTCTTAACCATAACAATTCCTCCATATAATAAAGTCTACATATACCAAAGAGATATTTCACCTGTTGAAACCGCCTCAGCGCCGTTTTTAAGGGCATCTGTAACCTCTGCCTTGGTTTCAATTAAACCACCCGCAATAACAGGAATTCCAACCTCTGCAAAGCGAACCAACTGAGTACGGGTTGTTAAAATACCGTCTGCCCCACAGTCTGCAAGATACTCAATAGCCGCCTTATCCTTACCTATTCCCTCAGCCAAATCTATATGCACAAAAAGCTTTTTATTCGCATTGTGCGCGGCAGTAACATCCTCTGAAATACTGCCAAGCGAGGCCTTTAGATGAAAAATTGTCTCCACAGGGGATTTAAACGCCATTTTAAAGTTGTCATCCGATACGGTCGCTATAACGGGACTTCTTTCCAAGCAATCCCTGAAATCAGCTAAAACCATATTTTTACCACCTAAAAAATAAGCAAGGGCACACTTATCCCGTGGTCCTTGCACTCCATAAACTCTGCATTTATAATTCTATTACTAATTTTGGAAAATGTCAAGTATATTTTGCATTGAAAAAGTGAAAAATATTATAAAAGGACGGTGTATTTATGAAAAAAATTGCATTAAAAAGATTCAGTATAATATTAATTTCGGTTACTCTTTCAATTATGGCTATAATAGTTACAGTAAGTTTTGTTGCGAAATCCAAAAAAAACGAGCCCCAAAAATGGGTGCTTCATTCCTATGGAAACAATGTTGCGCTTTATAATGGGGATAGCATAATTGAGGTATACGGCAGTATAATGCTTGACACCTTGCCCGAAGATGACCGCCGTCAGCTTGATAACGGAATCGCTTTCCCAACCAGAAAAGAGGCGGTAAACGCGATTGAGGATTTTGACGGATGATTATTTAATATCGGCAAAACACAAAACGGAGCCAAGTCCTTAAAACTTGGCTCCGTTTTAACAGTTTATAAAAATATCTTACAAATAAAGCAATTAGTTTTCAGCAACCAAATTATTCTTAACAGCCTCAAAATCCTCTTCAATTTCCTTTGAGGGGGGAGGTGTAATAAGTGAGAAAACTACAATTAGTAAGCAAGAGAAAATGAATGCGGGGAGCAACTCATAAATAGCAAACGCGCCGCCAAGCTTGCTTATAACAAGTTTCCAAAGGAATACCATACCTGCGCCGCCTACCATACCTGCAATTGCGCCTGCACGGTTGATTCTCTTCCAGAAAAGTGAGAATATAATAAGCGGTCCAAAGGTTGCGCCAAAGCCTGCCCAAGCAAAGGAAACTATCTGGAATATAATGCTATCCTCGTCCGAAGCAATTAGAACTGCAATTACAGCGATTAAGAGCAGAGTAATACGGGTTACTATCATAACCTGCTTATCGGTAGCATTTTTTCTTGCAACGCCCTGATAAATGTTCTTAGCAAAGGCAGAAGCTGCAATGAGCAGATAAGAGTCAGACGAGCTTATGGTAGCCGCAAGAATACCTGCCATTACAAAGCCTGCCAAAAGGGGAGGCAGGAAGCTTTCGGAAAGAACGATAAATATGCTTTCGGAAGCCGACTTAGTCAAAAGAATTTCGTTGAGCTTGTCAGGACTGTCAATTGCAATAACTCTGCCCACAATACCGATAAATACAGCAACCGCAAGAGAAATTACAACCCATACCATAGCAATTCTTCTTGAGCGCTTCAACTCACCTTCTTTACGGATAGCCATAAAGCGGAGAAGTACCTGAGGCACACCGAAATAACCGAGTCCCCAAGCAAGCATTGAGCAAACAGAAAGGAAACCGTAAGGAGCGGCATCACCGAACTTCGGAGTACCCGAAACTACAATCTGCTCGCCTGCTGCATTAACCTCAGGAGTAGCAAGACCGAAGAATTCTAAGAATCCGGGAATTTCGCCTGCATTTTCAACAACACTGCCTATACCGCCGGCATTAACTACACCCATAATAACAATTACTGTAAGAGCAATTATCATTACAATAGCCTGCATAAAGTCAGAAGCACTTTCAGCCAAGAATCCGCCCAAAATGGTGTAAAGCAAAACGAATATTGCGCCAACAATCATCATTGCAATATACGGAGTACCGAAAAGAGTAGAGAAAAGCTTACCGCAGGTAACAAAGCAACTTGATGCGTATACGGTAAAGAAAATAAGAATAAATAAAGCCGAAAGAGTCATTATAACCTTATTCTTCTCACGGAAACGGTTAGAGAAAAAGTCAGGCAAAGTGATAGAATTATTTACCCTTATACTGTAGCGGCGAAGTCTCTTGGAAACAATAAGCCAGTTAAAATATGTACCTATAGCAAGACCGATTGCAGTCCACGCGGCATCAGCCAAACCGCACCAGTAAGCTACACCTGGGAGTCCCATCAATAGCCAGCCACTCATATCGGAAGCCTCAGCGCTCATTGCGGTTACCCAAGGACCTAAGGAACGACCGCCTAAAAAATAATTTTCGGAATTTGCGTTTGCCTTTTTAGCAAAAACAATACCGATTACGATAACAACAGCCATATATACTGCCATTGCAATAAAAATCTGCAAAGTATTACCGTTCATTTTAACATCTCCTCATTCGAAAAATATATTTAATAATAACACATTTAAAATAAAAACGCAATTATTTTTTATAAAATCATTGACAAATTGTAAAAAAAGGAGTATTATAGTTTAAAATCTTGCAAAAAGGGGTGGACAGAGTGTTCGTTAAATCTTATTTTCGATTTTATTACTTTACCAATGCGGACTGTCTGTACACCTGTGAAGCTTAAAGCAAATGCTTTAATTCATAAATTACAGTCAGCCTGCTTTTCGTCGTGCTTTAGGCATAGCGATAGCAGGTTTTTATATTTAAAAGAAGCAAGGAGAAAAATTATGATTTCTGAAAAAATGATGGAGCTTGGAAAAAAGCGCTCGGTAATTCGCGAAATATTCGAGTACGGCAATAAAAGGAGACAGGAGATAGGCGCAGAAAATGTTTTCGATTTCAGCCTTGGAAACCCCAGTATACCCGCGCCCGATTTCGTTAACGAAACTATGAAAAGACTTATAACCGAAAAGGATAGTGTAGCACTCCACGGATACACCTCGGCACAGGGTGCACTCCCCGTAAGAAAGGCTATAAGCGACCATATAAATGAGCGTTTTTCAATTGGCGCTACACCCGACCTTTTATATATGACCTGCGGCGCGGCGGCTTCACTCACAATCAGCCTTAATGCTCTTGTAAACAATGGAGATGAGGTTATAGTTTTAGCGCCGTTTTTCCCTGAGTACCGCGTTTTTGCCGAGAAGGCAGGCGCAGAGATAAAAATAGTTAAATGCCGCGAAAGTGATTTGCAAATTGATTTTGAGGCT
This sequence comes from Acutalibacteraceae bacterium, assembly GCA_045533475.1. Classification (GTDB taxonomy): domain Bacteria; phylum Bacillota; class Clostridia; order Oscillospirales; family Acutalibacteraceae; genus UBA737. The sequence goes on from JAZSHV010000013.1 coordinate 6,476, forward strand.
TTGGAAAATGCAATAAGCTCTAAAACAAAGGCGATTATTGTAAATTCACCGAACAATCCAAGCGGTGTTGTATTCAGTAAAGATACAATTGTTGAATTGGCGTCCTTGCTTAATAAGAAGTCTCAGGAATTCGGTAGCAGTATATATATTATTGCCGATGAGCCGTACAGAGAGTTAGTATACGGTGATGTAGAGGTGCCGTATATTCCGAATTTCTATAGTAATACTGTGGTTTGCTATTCCTACAGTAAATCGCTTTCACTACCGGGTGAGAGAATAGGTTACATATTTGTATCGCCAAGGGTAGATAACTGCGGCGATGTTTATGCCGCGGTTTGCGGTGCGGGAAGAGCCTTAGGCTTTGTGTGTGCGCCGAGCCTTTTGCAGTATACGGTAGCTGAGTGCTTAGGTCTTACAGGCGACATTTCAGCATATGAAAAGAACCGCAATATCCTTTATAATGCGCTTACCGAATACGGTTATACCGCCGCTAAGCCTGACGGCGCTTTCTATTTGTTTATTAAATCCCCTGAGCCCGATGCAAACGCATTTTGCGAAAAAGCTAAAAAATATGAGCTATTATTAGTTCCCGGTGACGATTTCGGCTTTGAGGGTTATGTAAGAATAAGCTATTGCGTAAGCACCGCAATGATTGAAAAATCATTACCAAGCTTCGAAAAACTAATTAATGAATACAGGTGAAAATATGACTGAGCTTGAAAAGGCAAGACTTTCTATAAATGAAGTAGATAAAAAAATGGCTGAGCTTTTTGAACAGCGTATGGATGCTGTAAAAATTGTAGCCGAATATAAGCGTGAGCACGGTATACAGATTACAGACGCGGTTCGTGAGGCTGAGAATATTAAGCGTAATGCGGCGCTTATCAGCAACGAGGATTATAAATCATATTATATTAACTTTTTGCAGAGTAATATGGAGCTTTCAAAAAGCTATCAGCACCGTTTGTTGGAGGGAATGCAGATTGCTTTCAGCGGTGTTGAGGGTGCTTTTGCAAATGTAGCGGCTCGCAAGGTGTTCCCCGATGCGCAGTATAGACCTTATCCTGATTTTAAGTCGGCATACGACTCGGTTGTAAACGGCGAGTGTGACTGTGTGATTTTACCTATAGAAAATAGCTATAACGGGGATGTAGGTCAGGTAATGGACCTTGCATTTTTCGGTCCTCTTTATATAAACGGAGTTTTTGATATAAGCGTTGTCCACAATCTGCTTGCGGTAGAGGGTGCCACGGTTGACCGAATAAATCAGGTAATAAGCCATCCGCAGGCGTTAGGTCAATGCGCGGGATATATTAAAAAGCACGGTTTCGAGGCGGTAGAGGCGGTCAATACTGCTGTTGCGGCAAAACAGGTTGCAGAAATGGGGAAGACCGATATTGCCGCTATTGCAAGCCACGAGGCGGCAGAAAAATACGGACTTAAAATTTTAGAAACGCATATTAACGAGAGTAATAACAATACTACAAGATTTGCGGTCTTTTCAAGAAGCGCCAAGTCTCCCTCGGCAGAGGATAAACACTTTATAATGATGTTTACGGTTACGAATGAGGCAGGCTCGCTTGGTAAAGCTATATCAATTATCGGAGAAAACGGATTTAATCTTAAAGCGCTTAAAAGCCGTCCCACTAAGGAGCTTATATGGAGCTATTATTTCTATGTTGAGGGCGAGGGCAATATCAACTGTGAAAACGGCAAGAAAATGCTTTCGGAATTAAAGACTAAATGCAGCGAATTAAAAGTAATAGGAAGCTTTGAAAAAGAAATTAACCTATAGGTGATAGTTATGATAATACCTGTTAAAACCTCTACAGGACAGTATAATATAGTTTTAAAAAGAGGAGCATTGTCAGAGCTTAAGGAGCATTTAAAGCTTGAAAGAAAGGTTCTTATTGTTACCGATAGCGGAGTACCCTGTGAATATGCTAAGACTGTAGCAGAACAGTGTAAGCAACCGTATATTGTTACAATACCTCAGGGAGAAGCTTCAAAATGCTTTGAAAACTACAAGCTTTTGCTTGGTGAAATGATTAAAAATGACTTTACAAGAACCGATTGCGTTGTGGCGGTCGGCGGCGGTGTTGTCGGAGACCTTGCAGGCTTTGTGGCGGCATCCTTTATGAGGGGTGTTGACTTTTATAATATCCCCACAACCGTGCTTTCTCAGGTAGATTCCTCTGTAGGTGGCAAGGTTGCCATAGATTTTGAGGGATACAAGAATATTGTAGGCGCATTTTATCCCCCAAAGGCGGTTATTATTGACTCCGATACGCTCAAAACACTCACTGAAAGACAGATTTCAAACGGTCTTTCTGAGGCGGTCAAGATGTCGCTGACCTCGAATGAGGAGCTTTTCACGCTTTTTGAAACACAGGAAATAATGCTCAATATTGACCGCATTATAGAAGAAGCCTTGAAAATAAAAAAGGCGGTAGTTGAAGAGGACGAAAAGGAAAGCGGACTTCGTAAGATTCTTAATTTCGGTCACACCTTAGCCCACGCAATTGAGAGCGAACGCGAGTTAGAGGAGCTTTATCACGGCGAGGCGGTTGCACTTGGAATGCTTACTATGTGTAGTAACAAGGTAAGGCAGAGACTTATAGAGGTTCTTAAAAAGCTCGAATTGCCTACCGAAATTGATTACGACACCGATAAAATAATTGAGGCAATGAGGCACGATAAAAAAATGTCGGGGGACAGTATTACGGTGGTTTATGTGCCTGAAGTCGGTAAATTCCAAATGAAAACAATGCCGTTTAGCGAGCTCGAAAAAGAGCTTAAAGAGGTGAATAAAAAATGAAAAACACAATAGGTAATAATGTGTCGGTCACACTGTTTGGCGAAAGCCACGGCGAGGCTATCGGTGCTGTGCTTGACGGTATGGCATCGGGAATTGAGGTTAATGCAGAGTTTATTGCAGAACAGTTGTCTTTAAGACGTCCTGTTGGCGAAATATCCACACCGAGAAGTGAAAAGGATAATTTTTCTATAGTAAGCGGTGTTTTTGAGGGTAAAACAACAGGCACTCCGATATGCATTATCATACCTAATGAGAATACAAAATCAAAGGATTATAGCGAAATACGGAGTAAGGCAAGGCCCTCTCACGCGGATTTTACTGCATTCCAAAAGTATCACGGTTTTGAGGATTATCGCGGCGGAGGTCATTTTTCGGGCAGAATAACTGCTGGAATCGTGGCGGCAGGTGCAATAGCTATCTCTGCGCTAAAGAGTAAAGGAATAAATATCGGAACCCATATTTCGCGTTGCGCAGGAATAGACGATATAGGCTATCAAAATTACGAAAATGATATAAAGACTCTTAACAACAAGCAGTTTGCGGTGCTTAATGATTCTAAGGGTGAGCAAATGAAAGACGAGATTTTAAAGGCAAAGGCTGAGGGGGACAGTGTCGGCGGTATACTTGAAACCGCAATAACAGGAATTCCCGCAGGTGTTGGCGAGCCTTGGTTTGATACGGTTGAAGGTTTGCTTTCTCACGCGCTTTTCAGTATTCCTGCAATAAAGGGTATTGAATTCGGCGCAGGCTTTGGGATTGCTGATATGCTTGGCAGTGAGGCTAATGACAGTTTCTTCACCGACGGCGAGACAATAAAAACAGTTACCAATAATAATGGCGGTATAAACGGTGGTATAACAAACGGTATGCCCATTGTTTTCCGCTCTGCGGTAAAGCCTACGCCAACTATCGGTAAGGCTCAGAATACGGTTGATTTTATTGAAAACGAGAATACAGTCCTAAAAGCGGGCGGTAGGCACGACCCCTGTATCGTCCATAGGGCAAGGGTTGTGGTTGACAGTATTACCGCAATAGTGCTTTGCGATATGCTTTCAGGCAGATTTGGAACAGATTGGTTGGCGAAATAATGGAATACGGACTTATAGGCGAAAAGCTTTCGCACAGCTTTTCAAAAATAATACATAATAAGCTTATGGGTTATGACTATACCTTAAAGGAAATAGAGCCTTGTAAGCTTGATGAGTTTATGAAAAAGGCCGATTTTAAGGCGATAAATGTTACTATTCCGTATAAAGAGGATGTTATTCCGTATCTTTATGAAATAAGCGAAACTGCAAAGAAGATAGGTGCGGTAAATACTGTAGTTAATAAAAACGGTAAGCTTTACGGCTATAATACCGATTTTTCAGGACTTAAGGCATTAATAGAAAGAAGCGGAATTAAGTTTAAAGATAAAAAGGTGCTGATACTCGGTTCAGGCGGCACCTCAAAAACCGCTCTTGCCGTAGCTGAGGCTATGTGTGCTAAAACCGTTTTAAGACTTTCGCGTAGCGGCGGCGAGGGGCTTATCACCTATGATGATGCGGTAAAATATCATAGCGATGCCGATATAATAATTAATACTACCCCTTGCGGAATGTATCCCGATATTGGGAAATCGGCAATAGATATTAATCTTTTCCCCAAGCTTTGCGGTGTGGTTGATGCGGTTTATAATCCGCTCAAAACCAAGCTTGTATGCGATGCTAAGGCAAAAGGAATTACCGCGGTTGGCGGTCTTTATATGCTGGTTTCACAGGCGGTTTTTGCGGCAGAGCTTTTCACAAATAGCAAGATAGACCAAAAGAAAACTGAGGAAATTTTCAAGCAACTGTTTGATTCAAAGAGGAATATTGTGCTTGTGGGTATGCCGTCCTGCGGAAAAACAACGGTTGGTAAAAGACTTGCAACCGAATTTTCAAAAGAGTTTATTGACAGCGACCTTGAAATAGTAGAAAAGACAGGAAAATCGATTCCCGAAATTTTTAAAGCTGAGGGCGAAAAGGGCTTTAGAGAAATAGAATCCCGCGTGATAGCAGAGCTTTCCCTAAAGCAAAACTGTGTTATTGCGACAGGCGGCGGAGCGGTTTTGAACCCGAGAAATGTTGAGCTTTTAAGGGGAAACGGTGAGATTTTCTTTATAGACCGCCCACTCGAAAAGCTTATTACTACCGATGACCGTCCGCTTTCCTCAGACCGCAAGGCTTTAGAACAGAGATTCAGGGAAAGATATGGTATTTATAAGGCTTGCGCCGATATAACAATTGACGGAAGCGGTAGTGTAGAAGAAAATGTTAGTTTAATAAAGAGGTATTACAGTGAAAATTCTTGTTATTAACGGACCTAATATAAATATGTTGGGAATTAGAGAACCACAGATATACGGCAATGAAAATTTTAATACTCTTTGTGAAAATATCCGTGTATACGGTGAGGAAAAAGGAATAGAAACAAAACAGTTTCAGTCCAATCACGAGGGCGATTTGGTGGATGAAATCCAAAAGGCTTACGGTGTTTATGACGGTATAGTTATTAATCCGGCTGCATACACGCACACAAGTGTTGCTCTGCTTGACGCTCTGAAGGCGGTTGGAATTCCTACGGTTGAGGTTCATATTTCGGATGTCTCAAAGCGTGAGGATTTCAGGCAGATAAGCTATGTCAGACAGAATTGTGTAAAAACTATTACAGGTCACGGAATTAAAGGTTATCTTGAGGCAATGGACTTTTTGATTGATTTAATCGGTGAAAAAAATGACAGTAAGAATTGAAAAGGGTATTGCAAAGGGCAGAGTTAATGCGCCGCCCTCTAAAAGTATGGCGCACAGGTATCTTATTTGCGGTGCCTTATCGCGGACAAGCGAAATAAAGAATATTGAAATTTCAAAGGATATTGAGGCAACACTTAGATGTCTTTATGCTTTAGGTGCAGATATTTCCTTTGAAGAAAACACTGTTAAAATTGGCGGTCTTGATTTTAAAAATGGAATTAGAAGCAATATGCTTAATTGCTTTGAAAGCGGAAGCACCTTGAGGTTTCTTTTGCCGATATGCTTACTTTTTGACCGCAAAATAACCCTTATGGGAAGTGAAAGACTTTTTAAACGCTCACTTTCTGTATATGAGGAAATGTGTAATCTACAGGGTATTTTTTATAGCCAGAACGAGAATAGCGTTACTGTTAAGGGAAGATTAAAAAGCGGTAAATACTCGGTAAGAGGCGATGTTTCGAGTCAGTTTATAAGCGGACTTATGTTTGCGCTTTCTCAGCTTGAGGGAGATAGCGAAATAAACATCATAGGTAAAATCGAGAGCGGCTCGTATTTAGGTCTTACGGTAAAGGCTTTGGCGGATTTTGGGGTAAGGATTAGCCGAACTGATGAGCATACAATATATGTAAAGGGAAATCAAACCTGTAAAAATCGCTTGCTTAAGGTTGAGGGTGACTACTCAAACGCGGCATTTTTTGATGCATTCAATCTTTTGGGCGGCAATGTTATGGTAAGGCGGCTTAATGAGGACAGCGCTCAGGGCGACCGCGTTTACAGAGAAATATTTGCAGAGCTTTCAAAGGGAAATGCTACGGTTGATATTTCGGATTGTCCTGATTTAGGACCTATTATTATGGCGGTTGCCGCAATACAGCACGGAGCCACCCTTACAGGAACCGCTCGTCTTAAAATAAAGGAGAGCGACAGGGGCGAGGCAATGAAATCTGAGCTTGCAAAGCTCGGTGTCAGGGTAGAGGTGCAGGAAAACAGTATTACTGTTTATAAGAATGAGTTAATGGCGCCTGACCGTCCTGTCCTCGGTCATAATGACCACAGAATAGTTATGTCAATGGCGGTTTTGCTCACACTTACGGGCGGTGAAATTTTAGGCGCTGAGGCTGTTTCAAAAAGCTTTCCTGATTTTTTTAATAGGCTCAGAAGCTTAGGTATAAGGGTTGAAAATAAATGAAGCTAATTAAGAAAATTGATATACTAATAGTTGGATTAGGTCTTTTGGGAGGAAGCTACGCTAAAGGTCTTAAAAGACTTGGCTTTAAGGTAAGTGCTATCACAAAAGAACAGTTCTCAATTGATTATGCATTAGAAAACGGCATAATTGATGAGGGCAGCACAGAGATAGATTCAGATATTATCGGTTCGGCAGATTTGGTTGTCTTTGCGCTTTATCCGCATATATTTATTGATTGGATAGAGAAGAATCAGCAACACTTTAAAAGCGGTGCAATTATTACCGATGTTACAGGTGTTAAGGGCTCGGTGGTAGAGACGGTTCAGAATATGCTGAGAAGCGATGTAGAGTTTATTGCCGCACATCCTATGGCAGGTAAAGAGGTAAGCGGTGTAGAAAACAGCGATGACTCAATTTTCAAAAATGCCAACTACATTGTTGTTCCTACAGAGAAAAATACCCCTGAGGCAATAGAGCTATGTAAAAGTCTTGGTAAAATACTCGGCTTTAAGCAGGTGGCAGAGCTTTCGGTTGAGGAGCACGACCAAATGATAGCCTTTCTTTCTCAGCTTACGCACTGCATAGCCGTTTCTCTTATGTGCTGTAACGATGCAGAGGGCTTGGAAAAATATACGGGTGACTCTTTCAGAGACCTTACAAGAATTGCCGCAATAAACGATGAAATGTGGAGTGAGCTTTTCTTAAGTAATAAGGATGTTCTGCTAAGCGAAATGGAGCGTTTCAGACTTACCTTTGATGAGCTTTACAATAAAATTAAACAAGGCGACCGTGAGGGTATGCGCGAAATGATGCGTACATCTACATCCCGCCGTAAAAAATTTGACAGAAAGTGATTAGGTGAAAATTATGAATCTTGATTTTAAAAGAAAATTACCAATTCCGCAACAGATAAAGTCTCGCTATCCTCTTACAGCGGATTTAGAGGCTGTAAGAGACCGACGCGCAGAGGAAATTAGAGATATTTTTACAGGCAAAAGCGATAAGTTTGTGCTTGTAATCGGTCCTTGCTCGGCAGATAACAGGGAAGCGGTGCTTGATTATATTTCAAGGCTTGCAAAAATTTCCGAAGAGGTTAGCGATAAGCTTTTTATTATTCCGAGAATTTATACCAATAAGCCGCGCACTACGGGAGACGGCTATAAGGGTATGCTTCATCAGCCAGACCCCAACGAGACTCCCGATATGTTAAAAGGCATAGTTGCAATAAGAGATTTACATATGACAGCGCTTAAAGATTACGGCTTTACCTGTGCGGATGAAATGCTTTATTCTGATAATTACCGTTATCTTTCTGATATATTGGCATATGTTGCAGTAGGCGCTCGCTCGGTGGAAAATCAGCAACACCGCCTTACCGCCAGCGGCATTGAGGTTCCTGTGGGTATGAAGAATCCGACAAGCGGCGACCTTTCTATAATGATGAATTCCATTACTGCGGCTCAGCACAAGCACACATTCATATATCGCGGATGGGAGGTTACAAGTGCGGGCAATCCGCTTGCTCACGCTATTATGCGCGGATATGTTGATTATTCGGGTAGAAATATTTCAAACTATCATTATGAGGACCTCGCAAAGCTTTATGCAACCTATGCAGAGTCGGGACTTTTAAATCCTGCTGTAATTGTTGATACAAACCACGCAAACTCAGGCAAAAAATATCTCGAACAGATTAGAATTGCCAAGGATGTTGTATACAGCAGAAACCATAATGATGATATACGCAGTATGGTTAAGGGACTTATGATAGAAAGCTATATCGAGGACGGCGCACAGAAAATAGGCGAAAATATCTACGGTAAATCAATTACCGACCCGTGTCTCGGCTGGGAGAAAACAAGCGAGCTTATATATAAGCTTGCAGACGAGCTTAAGTAATTAGTACAGAAGAATAATTTACATATTATTCACCAAAAAAGACTTTTGAGGGTTTATTATAGTAAAACAAAGAGGTGAGATGGTTTGTTCGGGTATGTAAGAATTCATAAGCCTGAGCTTAAGGTTAAGGAGTATGAGCTTTATAAGGCTGTTTATTGCTCGCTTTGCCGTGAGCTTGGCAGACATTACGGTTTTCTTTCCCGACTGACATTAAGCTATGATTTCACCTTTTTGGCTCTTCTTTCTATGTCTATGACCGATGGGTGTGACGGCTTTGAGCGTAAGCGTTGCGCTTTTAATCCTTTAAAAAAATGTAATTATTGCAAAAATGCAGAGGCTCAGAAAATGCCCTCTGCCGCCGCAATGATAATGCTTTATTATAAGCTTAAGGATAATATAAAGGATGAAAAAGGCTTGAAAAAGATAGGCTTTTACTTCTTGTTGCCATTTTTTTCCGTAGCAAGGAAAAAAGCCGCAAGGGAGTATCCTGATATTGAAAAAATCGTTTCGGACTATATTGCAGAGCAAGAAAGACTTGAGGCAGAGGGCTGTGAGTCGCTTGATGAGGTGTCTGATGCTACCGCCAAGGCGCTTTCGAGACTGCTTATGCTTTGCAATGAGGACGAAATACAAAAAAGAGTTCTCGAAAGGATTGGCTACTGCATTGGCAGATATATTTATATACTTGATGCCGCTTGCGACCTTGAGGAGGACATAAAAAGAAACCGATATAATGTCTTAAAGAATAATGCTTCGGAAGACATCGCAGAATATATAAAGGAGCGCGCAGTGCCTCAGCTTTACTTTTGTGTAAACGAGGCGGGCAAGGCATTTGAGCTTCTTGATATAAAAAAGTACAAAACGGTTTTAGGCAATATTATTTATTTAGGATTGGAAGAAACCTTTAAAAAGGAGTTAAAGCTATGAAGGACCCCTATTCCGTTTTAGGCGTTGATAAGAACGCTTCGGACGAGGAAATTAAAAATGCATACAGAGAGCTTGCAAGAAAGTATCATCCGGATAATTATGCTGACAATCCGCTTTCAGACCTTGCGGGAGAAAAAATGAAAGAGATTAACGAGGCATATGATGCTATTGTGAATAACCGCCGTTCGGGCAAAAAAAGCTCAGACGGTTTTTATGCCAATAGCACTAATACCTCATTTCCTGAGGTTCGTCAGCTTATAAATCAGGGCAGACTCGAACAGGCGCAGGAGGTGCTTGACGGGGTACAGCCGCAGTCGAGGAATGCGGAATGGTATTTTCTCAACGGCACGGTTCTGTATCGCCGCGGCTGGTTTGACCAAGCCTATACAAGCTTTGCAACCGCATCAAGAATGGACCCCTCGAATATGGAATACCGCAATGCCCTAAACCGCGCACAGAGGCAGTCGGGCAGACAGTATAATCCTTATAACACCTACGGTACAGGTATGGGTATGAGCGGCTGTGATTGCTGCACAAATCTTCTTTGTGCTGATTGCTGCTGCGAATGTATGGGCGGAGACCTTATACCCTGTTGCTGAGGTATTTGAAATGAAGCGCAATGCAAGGATAACCTTTTCTGCTATGATGGCGGCATTGGCTACCGCTTTTATGATATTTTCGTATTTCCCATACCTCACATATGCAATACCTGCTGTCGCCGGTCTGTTTATTATGGTTGTTGTAATTGAAATTAACCGCAAATGGGCATTAGGCGCGTATATAGCATCGGCAATATTGGTATTTTTATTTGCCGAGCCTGAGAGTAAGCTTATGTATATAGGCTTTTTGGGATATTATCCTATAGTAAAAGCTTTGGTTGACGGTATCAAAAAGCCTGTTTTGGAATGGGTAATTAAGCTTGCCGTTTTTAATGCGGCGGTCATAATAATATATCTTGTGTTTGCTAAGGCTTTTGGAATAAGCTTTGAGGATTTCAGGGCGCTCGGCAAATACGGAGCATTTATTACTCTTGCGGTAGGAAACGGAGTCTTTGTGCTTTATGATATTGCCGTTTCGCGTATGGCAATGGCATATATGTATCTGTTGCACGGAAGAATAAGAAAATTCTTTAAATAAATTAAAACACCGTAAAAATCCAAATTGGATTTTTACGGTGTTTTTCAATATAATTGTTGTAATTAAACGATTTCAAAACCGCCTACAGGTCTTATGCTGAGTACGGAACAACTGCCTTTTCCAAATACCTTTTCTATCATATCCTTATAATTTGATAGAGATTCGGTTGGAATATAGCACTGAATTGTACCTGCAAATCCACCGCCGTGAACACGGCAAGCTCCCTTGTTGCCTAAAAAGCGTTTTGTAAGTGCAATTGCAAGGGAAAGTCCCTGTTCACTTACATTTGAAACAGAATACAGGTTTTGGAGATAATCGTAGGAGGACTGCCCCGATTCGTTTACAAGACTAAGGAAGCCCTCGAAATCACCCGACTTTAATGCCTCTCGTTGGTCTAATACGCGTGCGTGCTCGTTAAAGAAATGGAATGCGCGAAGAAGCGCGCGGTCACCGCAGTCGCGACGGAGAGTACCTAATTCATTATAAAATTTATTAACATCTGCATCTCTCAGGAAATCAACACCGAGCGCATTGCTTATCTCGCGACATTCAACCGTAATTCCTGCATAATCATCAGTAAGGTTTGCGTGGTTTCCGCCTGTGTCAACAACACAAAGTGTATAGCCGTATTTTAAAATGTCAAGGTCTATGCTTTCGGTTATAGGCTCGGCAGGATTATTAAAATCTGCATATGTAAAGCCGCCGAGTGAGCTTGCCATCTGGTCAAGCAGACCGCAGGGCTTTCCAAAGTATTCGCGCTCAGCGTACTGACCGATTTTTGCAATGGTTATAGCATCAGCCTTGTTATCGAAGAAAAGACCGTTAAGAATGTTTCCTACCAAAACCTCAAAAGCCGCCGAGGAGGAAAGTCCCGAACCCTTTAACACATTAGAGGTTGTGTATGCATTAAAGCCTGAAAGCTTACAACCCATTTCCTCAAAGCGTTTGCAAACACCCCTAATCAAAGCCGATGCTCTGCCAACCTCATTGTCCTTTCTTTCAAGGTCGGTAACATCAATAACATCCATATCGTAGCCCTCAGACTTAATACGGATTTTTTCGTCATCATTAAGGCTTACAACCGCAATAACATCAAGATTAATGCTTGCGGCTAAAACCGAGCCGTGCTGATGGTCGGTGTGATTGCCGCCTACCTCGGTTCTGCCGGGGGCTGAAAAGAGGCGTATATCGCCTGATACGGGATAGAGGTCCTTAAAGCTGTCAAAAGCGTTAGCATAGCGCTTTGTGGCTTCAGCAGTATCGTTGTAAATCAGCTTAAAGCTTTTGTCAAATTTGCCCTCTAAAATTGCCGACTTAATTTCAACTATATTCATAGCTACAACTCCCTGTTACTTTGATATAATAGCCAATGTGTCTCGTGCGATTGCAAGCTCCTCATTAGTGGGGATTACATAAACATTAACCTTACTTGAGTCGGTAGAAATCTTGATTTCTTCACCGCGAACAGAGTTTTTGTTCTCATCAATTTCAAGACCTACATATGTAAAGTTAGCGCAAATTTCAGAACGAAGTCCCTTATCGTTTTCACCGATACCGCCTGTAAATACGATTGCATCAACACCGTCCATAGCGGCAATATAAGAGCCTATAAACTTAATTATCTGATAACGCTGCATTTCAATTGCAAGTCTTGCTCTGTCGTTACCTTCTTTAGCCGCTGCCACAACATCGCGGTTGTCGTTAGATACACCCGAAACACCGAGAACACCCGACTCCTTGTTGCAAATGCGGTTAATATCAGCAGGAGAAAGATTTTCTTTTTCTGCAATATATGTAAGAGCAGAGGGGTCAAGAGTACCTGTTCTTGTACCCATCATAAAGCCGTCAAGCGGAGTAAAGCCCATTGAGGTATCAACGCAGGCACCGTTTTTAATGGCGGTGATGGAGCAACCGTTACCTAAGTGACAGGTGATGATTTTCATATCCTTTGCGTCCTTGCCCTCAAGCGCTACAACGCGGTCGCATACATAGTGATGAGAGGTTCCGTGAGCACCGTACTTACGAACACCGTACTTCTCAAAATATTTATAAGGAAGCGCAAACATATAAGCCTTGTCGGGCATTGTCTGATGGAAAGAGGTATCAAATACTGCAACCTGAGGCTTATCAGCGCCAAAGGTTTTAATACAGGCTCTTACAGCAAGCACATTTGCAGGGTTGTGAAGCGGTGCTAATTCACCCAAATCGTCAATAATTTTAAGAGCCTCGGGTGTGATAAGGCAAGAGTCCTTGAATATGCTACCGCCCTGTACTATGCGGTGACCGATTGCTGAAACCTCATCAAATGAATCAATAACCTTAGCATCACTCTGAGTCATAGCAAAAACAACAGCCTCGAAAGCCTCGCTATGTGTGGGCATAGCAGTTTCTGCGGTGTAGGTTCTGCCGTCAGCAGCCTTGTGAGAAATAGCGCCTGTAACACCTATTCTTTCACAAAGACCTTTACAAAGTACCTGCTCGTTTTCCATATCAATAAGCTGATACTTAAGTGATGAGCTTCCTGCGTTTACAACAAAAATTTTCATTTTTAGTCCTCCGTTTTAAATCTTGTATTGAAGAATTTTTAAAAGTATGGTAAATTATACTTAACTATATAATAATACTTTATATTATACTGTTTTTCAAGTGTTTTTTGAAAAGAGGCGATTTTTTGTCAACTATAGGGATAATTGCGGAGTTTAACCCCTTGCACAGCGGTCATAAATACCTGTTAAATGAGGCTAAAAAGCTCGGAACGGTGGTTTGTGTAATAAGCGGTAATTTTGTTCAGCGCGGGGATACGGCAATCTGTGAGAAAAGAGTCCGAACAAGAGAGGCGCTTTTAAACGGAGCAGACCTTGTGCTCGAATTGCCTGTGCTGTGGTCGGTGTCTACTGCCCAGAACTTTGCTTTGGGAGGAATTTCTGCTCTCAAAACCGCGGGTTGCGACACAGTAATGTTTGGAAGCGAGTGCGGTGATGTTGAGCTTCTCAAAAAGGCGGCTGAGCTTTTACTTTCGTCTGAGTTTTCAGAAAAGCTTAGCTTGGAGCTTAAAAAAGGCGTAACCTTTGCAAAGGCGAGGCAAACAGTATGTGAAGAATTAGGTCTTGAGGCAGGTCTGCTTGAGGGTGCAAACAACAACCTTGCAATAGAATATATTGTGGCGGCAAAACGGCTTGACTATTACCCAAAATTCATTACGGTTAAGCGCAAGGGGGCCTCTCACGATTCGAGTGATGTGGACGAATTTGTTTCTGCCTCATTGTTAAGAGAAAAGCTGAAAAATAATGATTTTGAATTTTGCAAAAAATATATCTCATCCAACACAATAGAGGAAATTTCAAAAAACGGTGCTTCCGATATAAAAAATATCGAAAGGCTTATTCTCGGCATACTGCGTACAAAAAGTATTTCCGAGCTAAAACAGCTACCCGATTTGAGCGAGGGTGTAGAAAATAAGCTTTTTTCTGCAATAAGACTTGCAACTGACTTAGAAAGCTTGTATAATGAAATAAAGGTTAAGCGTTATACCTTGGCAAGAATCCGAAGGCTTGTTCTTTCGGCGGTATTGGACTTTAAGCAGGACCTATTTATGAAGCCTATGCCATATGTCAGAATTTTAGGCTTTAATGACATTGGCAGACGGCATATTAAAGGAATTTCAAGTGATACGGAAATTCCTGTTGTGGCAAGGGTATCCCAGATAAAGGAGCTTGGCGCAGATGCTCAAAGGGTTTTTGAAGCCGAATGCAGAGCTACCGACCTTTATATGCTTTCTTTTCCGCGACCTAAGGAGTGCGGTCTTGAATATACAGCAAAAATAATTAAAACGGAGTGTTAAAAATGGTTAATGTTAAAGAAATTGAAAGCTTTTTAGACTACGGTAAGTGCGTAAGCATTTCAAACGGTGTTATCGAGGCATTGGTTACTGTAGATATTGGTCCGAGAATTATAAGCTTTGGCTATGTCGGCGGTCAGAACTTTATGTGCGATGAGCGCGAAAGACTCGGCTTCAGAACCAGCAAAGAATACACCGACTTCTTTGGCGAGGGCAGAAAGTGGGAAAATCTCGGCGGTCACAGAATTTGGCTGTCACCCGAATCATATCCTGAAACCTATCTTCCCGACGACCGTCCGGTAGCTTATGAGGTGACTGAATCGGGTGCGGTTTTCACTCCTCTTGCAGATACAGAGGTTGGCGTAGCTAAAGCACTTGAAATCAAGATGGATACTGACGATACAAATATGCAGGTAACAATGCGAGTAAAGAATATTGGTGAGAGTGAAAAGGAATTTGCAATTTGGGCGCTTTCTGTATGCACAGAGGGCGGTACGCTTATAGTTCCTACCAATACAAACGATACGGGACTTCTTCCTAACCGCATTGTGTCGGTATGGCCGTATACCGATATGAGCAACGACCGTATTTATTGGGGCAACAAATATGTAACTGTAAGACAGGATTCTACCGCACAAAATCCGATTAAGCTTGGATTCGACCTTAACGGCGGCGCTGCATACTATGTTTTAGGCGATGAAATTCTTTGTAAAAATTATCATACCAACCACCAAAACGGTATTTATCCTGACGGCGGTTGTTCCTTTGAAACATACACAAACAACTGTATGCTCGAATTTGAAACATTAAGCGAGCTTAAAAAGGTAGCGACTAATGAGGTGAGTGAGCATACCGAAATGTGGTCGCTCTGTAAAAAGCCGTTTGATGTAGACCTTAAGGATGATAAATCTATAGATAAGCTATTATCTGAAATTTAATAGAGTAGGGTAGAGAACAACTTCCTATATCCGCAATATAAAACAACCTCAAACCTCGCTTGAGATTTGGGGTTGTTCTGCATTTCCTTTGTCTTAGACTTTTTATTGTGTCCGCAATTAATAAAAAATTCAAAAGCTACCTGTATAATTTCATACTTAGTTGTATTAATCCTTTTTTGAGCCAAGCTTTTCCCTCCTAAAAATGCAAATGATATTTGGATTATTCACGGTTGCTTAAAGGCTTGTAAAAATGTAATCCATAAGTACTTTAAGTTTGTTATCTCAAGCTGATGACATCAAATATCCTCGCTTAATTATTTGCAAGACAGATATTTATTTGTATGCAATGCTGTTATGAAATAACCTGCTTAGCGTAAGCAAGTCCTCCAAAACGGAAATTCAAGTAGGTTTTATGTAATACTTTGTTTGTAGGACTGTCGGTATTCTGTAGGTGTCATATTGGTTTTGGATTTAAAAATCTTTGCAAAATAATATTGATTTTTAAAACCGCATAGCCTTGAAATTTCATTGAATGAAATTTTTTGGTCCAATAGAAGCTCCTTTGCTTTTTTAATACGGACAGATGTAATATATTTAATTGGAGAGGTATGATAAACATAAGAAAAAATTCTTCGCAAATGTACCTCGCTTATATTGCACATTTCACTAAGGTTTTTTACATTTAAATCAGGATTACTTATATTTTCCGATATATATAGAGACATATTATCTAATTTTTTTCTTTTTGTGGTGGAAACATAGCGCGAAAAAACAGATTTAACAATTTCGGAATATATATTATACAACGATGATAGACAGTATATTCTATCAGAAAGGTTTCCGAGATGCCAAAGAAAATCTATTTTTTCGAATGTGTTTTCTAAATTCAGAATTTTCTTTGAGGTATAGATTTCGTTTTCAAGAATTATATCGCCTGTATTTGTAAAATTAAAATCTATACATATAAAGCTATAATTATCATCCTTGACTTCAATTTCATAATTACTGTTTTTAGATAAGAAAAGTATGCTTTGCGGTGTTGCAAGCACTCTTTTACCGTTGAAAATATATTCTGCATTGCCCGACTGAATGAAAACAAAACCGTCACTGCGCCTGTTTTTGCACGAAATGAAATCAAGGGGAATATGCCCTTTGTAAACATCAATTATATTTGAAATATTAAATTCTCTGTCGGATATTTTCATTTTTTATCACCTCTTAATGGATGCCTGTTTCATTTTGGGGACCACAAAGGCTCCCTTGCCTAAAGGGAGCTGGCAAAACCGTAGGTTTTGACTGAGGGATTCTTAGCGGTGGAGGGATTCATTAACTCACCAATCTATATACTTACAAACCCCTCTAAAGTTTCTGTTAATATCGTCATTCGGTATACGAATAACTGTTAAATTTCTGCTTTCTATTCTTTCAGTTCTAATTTTGTCTTTCAGTAATCCGTTTTCCTCATAATGTTGTGAGCCATCAAGTTTTATTATAAGCCTTGCTTCGTGACAATAGAAATCCACAATATAATCATCTATAACTTTCTGCCGTAAAAAGCGGATAGGGTATAAACGCAAAAAATCATACCATAAATGGCGTTCTTCTTTGGTCATATTTTTTCGTAGTGTTTTTGCGTTGTCCGTTAGTTTTGGAGTATGTTTCCGTTCCGTACTATATCCCTCCGTCTTTTTATCCCCTCGCCACGCTATGCGCGGCCCTCTCCCCTTTAGGCAAGGGGCGCTTTGGCTTCAACTTGTGAAAGTCATTTCCACAAGTTGAAATTTCCGCATAAATACAAGCATTTTGTTAAATTTAATATAACATTTTTCTCCAAGATTTTCAAGTTATATATTAGAATAGAGTTATCCCAAAATTACGAGATAACGCTATTTTTGATTATCCCTATTGTAGCACAAGCATAACATAATACAATTTCAAAATCAATAAATATGTTCGAAAAGTAATAATATGTTCGTTATGTTT
Organism: Acutalibacteraceae bacterium; assembly: GCA_045533475.1. Lineage (GTDB taxonomy): Bacteria > Bacillota > Clostridia > Oscillospirales > Acutalibacteraceae > UBA737. Next base: position 23,976 of record JAZSHV010000013.1, read on the forward strand.
ATTTACAAATCGGTATTTAAAATGATAAAATAAATTTAAAAAATCAGAAAAGAGGTTTGATTTTGGTAATAAAAAAAGTGTTTGCAAAATGCAGTCCTCGACTTTCTGAAGCACCGGTACACTTCAGAAAGGATAATATGCTTTATTGGCGCGGTCTTGACGGAGAGATATTCAGAAAAGGATATAATTCTGATATTGATAATTATGAGGTATTTAATATAGGGATTGGAAATATAGGATGTATATTGGAGCAAGAGGATTGGTTATTGCTTTTCGGAGATGATGGCGGTGTCTATAAATGGATTCCGAATGAGAAAGCGGTGTTACTCAAGCAATATCCGGTGGGACTTTTCAATGACTGCTTTGCAGACTGCAAAGGCAGGATATACTGCGGAGTTTTAGCTGATAATTATTTTGATTTGGAAAAACGCGGGGAAGTCAGTCTTTTAGTAAGAATAGATACTAATGCAGAGCTGACGGTGGTTGAAAAAATACATAAAACCACGCCAAACGGCATTGCCTTTTCTCCCGAAAACGATAAAATGTATTTTTCGGTTACAGATGAAAATTCGGTTTTTGTATATGATTACGATGCCGATAGCGGAGAGCTTTGCAATAAACGGGTTTTTGCTGAGGATTGCTGTCCGGATGGAATTGCGGTTGACAGTAATGGTAATGTTTGGGTTACTGATTGCAGAGTAGGCGGACCGCTTATATGCTATTCTCCCGATGGAGAAGTGATTGAAAAATATTATTTTCCCGTTCGCAGAATAACAAGCGTAGGCTTCGGCGGAAGGAATATGGATGTATTATTTATTACTACAGCACACGAGGGTGAGCCTATAGTTGAATTCGACGGAGGTGTGTTTATGCTTGAAAATATCGCCGTTGCAAAGCCTAAATATTTTGGAAAGGTTAAATGGTAAGGGTTATGTGGAATACATTTGATAAATGCAGGGAAGAGCTTGAAAAATCAAACTATAGTAACGGACAGACATCGGGTAACTATGAGAAAATCAGGCAAGGAATGAATGATATAATAAAAAAATACAGCAATGCGCCATTTTCCTCACTTAAGGCGCGGGTTATTGAATATCTGCTTGAATAAGTAGCTGTTGACATTCTTCCTGATGATGTATTTGCAACGCAATTCAAACATTTTGATTTAGCATACGGTCTATACAATATCATTAATAGCAATGAAGAATATCTGAAGGTTCGCGGAGAAGAAGCGAAAGAATATGAGGAACGGAAAGCATTTTCCGCAAACCGTGATTTCGGTCATGTTTCACCTGATTGGAATTATGTTGTTGAGCGGGGTATCTGCGGAATTATAGAGGAGCTTGAGGACGGTCTTGAAAAATACAACGGTGAAGCGGATAAAAAAGCCTATTTTGAGGATAGACTTACAGTATATAGGTCTATAAAGAAATTTTTAATAAGATATGCTGAATATGCAAAAAATGCGGCACCGAAAAGGCAATGTTTATATCGCAGAATCTTGAAAGCATTGCTTTAAAACCGCTTGCTTCTTTAGCTGAGGGAATGCAGCTGATACTTATTTTTTATGTTATTCAAAATGCTCTTGATACAGTGACTATCCGTTCCTTAGGCGGGCTTGACCATTTGCTGTATCCCCTTTATAAGCAGGATATTGAGAGCGGAAGATACACAAAAGACCAGCTTAATGAGTTAATCAAGTATTTCTTTTGGAAAATAAGCTGTATGAAAACCACCGCAAATCTGCCCTTTTATATTGGAGGTATTGATAAGGACGGAAATATCCCGAACTATGAGTTTACCTTAGTTTTGCTTAATATTTATCGTGAGCTCAATATATATGACCCAAAAATACATATAATGTATGATGAGAATATGAGCAAAGAGGTTCTAAAGCTTATACTTGAAATGATAAGAGAGGGTAAAAACAGCTTTGTGTTTATAAATACAAGGCTTGCCGCAAAGGCTCTTGAGGGTATAGGAATTTCAAAACAAGATGCAAAGCGTGTTACAGTGTATGGTTGTTATGAAACCTCGGCAGAAGGAACAGAGATTCCGTGTACCTGCGGGGGAATGATAAATCTTGCAGCCGCAATTGATTTTGTTATGCAAGGAGATAATAATCCTGAGACCTTTGAAGATTTTTATAATGAGGTTATTTCTGAGCTTGAAAAATATACAACGCTTTGTATGGATACTATAGCCGGTTATGAAAGCTTTTATGGCATTGCTTCAAACCTTTATGAGAAAGGGCGGATTTGCAGTACATTTTAACATACTTAGTCCTGAAACACTTGTAAATGCACAAAGGGAGCCTGAGAAATACCGTAATTTACAGATAAGACTCTGCGGTTGGAATGTCAGGTTTGTAGACCTGAACCGTTTTGAACAGGACGAATTTATAAAACAGTCACAAAATACTATGTAAGCGGTGCGTTTATGAATAAAGCTATTATTTCTGATATAAAAAGATTTGCGGTTCACGATGGCGACGGCATTAGGACAACAGTGTTTTTTAAGGGATGCCCTTTGAAGTGCGTATGGTGTCATAATCCTGAGAGCTTATCATTTGAACGGCAGTTAGCATATTACCAAAATAAATGTATTAATTGCGGTGAGTGTGTAGGTGCTTGTCCGAATAATGCTCATAGTATGGTCGATAGTATACATTTTTTTGAACGGGATTTGTGTAGTGCCTGCGGAAAATGCGCAGAGGAATGTTTAGGCTCTGCTTTGACTTTATACGGTAAAGAGGTTACTGTTGAGGAATTGCTGCCGTTGCTTTTGGAAGACAAAGAATTTTATGAGACATCGGGCTGCGGTGTAACTCTATCGGGAGGAGAATGCCTGTGTCAGGCTGATTTTTGCGCCGAGCTTTTAGAAAGGTTAAAAGAAAAAGGAATTAATACGGCTGTTGATACCTGCGGTTTTGTATCAAAAGAGTCTATTGATAAGATTTTACCTTTTACCGATATTTTTTTGTACGATATAAAGGCTATAGACGAGGAGGTACACATTAAATGCACCGGACAGTCTAATAAACAGATATTAGATAATCTTAAGTACATATGTTCATTAGGAAAGGCTGTGGAAATAAGGATTCCGTATGTGCCGAATTATAATGATAATCAAATAGAAAAAATTGCTTCTTTCTTAAAAGAATTTAAAAACATTAAAAAAGTGAAAATTTTGCCGTATCACAATTATGCCGGCTCCAAATATTCAGCATTAGGAATGACAAATACCCTTCCCGAAAACCTGCCGAACGAGAAAGAAATAGAAAAGAATATGTTGTTATTTGAAGAAAAATAATTGAAAGAGGCTGCCACACTAACACTTAGTGCGACAGCCTCTTCTTAATTTAATGTGATTTTTTGGACAACTATTGATTTTGCCCTTTTCCCGTCAGGCGCATTATGTCTGAAATCAGAATAGGTTGCAAATATCGTTTTTTCATCAAAAATCAATATATCGGGATTTGAACAGCTGTATTCGTAATAAGCGGTATATAATTCCTCTTGCGGAACCTGCAAAAGCTCTATAATATCATTCCATTTTTCGCCATTTGGATTATTGCAAAAACGAATATACACACCCGGCCGTCCAGATGCCATTACAAGGGTTGTATCATTAATTCTCGATGAAACGGGGGATACGCCGTAATCATAAAAAACTTTGGGCTCGGTCCAGTTTTTTCTTGGTCATATGACTTTGTATAGTAAAGCTTTGGTATTTCGTAGTCCTTGAGCCTGAAATCCATAGAACCTGAGCGAACAATCATCAACATACTTCCGTCCTCTAAAAATTCAAGAGTGGTTTCGTTAAAGCCCTCAGGCTCAACTATACCGTCCGACGGATTGAATTTTTCATCATAGGGCAGTGTGCTTACATAATCCCAATTATGCCCGAAATCGGTTGATTTTAATATGTGAACGCAAAATCTATGGGATAAAAGCTTTTTATTTTCATCAAAACCGTAGGTGTAAACAGTAGTCCAAAGAGTATTGTTTTTATCTACCTTAAAGGTGCGCTTGCTTGCGGGAAAAACTCTATAAAAGAAAGGCTCCTCGTTTTTAATATATGTTATCGGCATATTTTCCCAATTGACATTACATTCCTCATTTTGTGGGGTGTTTTCTCCCTTTTTTGTCCTTATGGCGCGAAATGTTTTGGAAATATTATCTCCCAATAATTCCTTGACCTCGTCAACGGTAAAGGCATAGTGTACCTCATCGCATTTTCTGTCGTCTGAAAGTGTTGGCGCTTTTTCAAATTCTTTAATTACGGGATACATTTTAAATTCAAATCTATCACCGTTAGGCAATAATGTTGCTTTGCTTTCCCAATCTTTAAGGGTAGAAAGCGTCCAAGTTTCACCCTTGTCCTTTGATACATATACAGGGTCCTTTTCTTCGTCCTTACCCCAAGATAAAGCGCTGTCTGTTCTGCCACAGAATTTAATATAAATATCGTCACCGTCTCTTAAAAAGGTGGGGAATTGATACCCACCCCATAATATCGCTTCGGTCGTGCTTTGCGCAATGATTTTTTGTGGGTGAATGGTTACTTTCATATTGTCAGCTCCTTAAAATCCTTCTTTTTTCAGTCTGAAATAATATACTGTTCCCGATATAAGCTGTGCTAATAAGCTTAATAAAAGCGTCGGAAATGCGCCTATTAATTCAAAAAGCGGTATGCATACAAAGCCCGCAAGGCTTACACCTAATGTATTCAAAAGCATACGCCCTGAGTGATACTGTCCTGCAATATTATAATCAACAAATTTTGAAACCGCAATGGGAACAGCGTAGTTTATCAGTATTATAAAAAATACGCTATTGCATAAAAAATCAAAAAGCATAGGGTGTTTTTTGAAATAAGCATAAGCGGCATAAATATAAAAACGGCTATGCTTGATATAAGAATAAGCTTTTTATCGTTTATTCTGTTTGAAATTACAGAATATATTGCGCAACCGAGAATAGTAGATGCATTTGTGAGAATTACAATTACAGATGCACTGCTGCTGTCAATGCATTTAAGGTAATAGCCCATTGTTACTGCCATTCCGATTATTCCTGCGCAGAAACCGCGGAGAATGTTAGGTATTATAAGTGTTGAAAAAGACTTATCGGTAAGGAAATTAAATTTACTTTTTTGAGCTTTTTTTATGGCTTCGGTATTGATTTGCTTATAGGAGCAAAAGACGGTTATGAAGCAAACAAAAAGAAGAATTGCAGCAACAAACACAATTCGCATTACTTTTAAGTATCCGAATTTTTGTTGTGAAAATGACAAAAGGACCGACGACGAAAAACAAAATACACCAACAAGAACCCCTGAAAAAGAAAGAATTTTGCCGTATTCCTTCATATCAAAAATCAGATAAGGAAGCTTATAGGAGATTACATTATAAATTCCATATGCGATATTGAATAAAAGTGTTGTGAGGATAAGAGGGAGTATTGCAGAGGACTTAATTTGATTATCGCCCAACGAAATAAAAAGCAGTAATACGATAAACGGCAGTTCAATAAGATGAATACGCGACATAGCTTTAATAGGATTCTTAATTTTATCGGTAAATGCTGAAAAAATTATAATGGTTACAATCTGTATTATTTGTATAAATGAAAAATAAATATTTGTTTTTTGCTCTGATAACCTTTTTTCCAATAAAAAGGTTTGAAGAACAGAGCCGCTCAACATCATAAACAGGATATTCCAGATTGATGTACAAATATAATTTTTTGTTTTGTTGTTCATAACTTGCTCCAAAATGGTTGACATATTTTAAAACATATTATAAAATTGTTTTGGAAACAATACAATAGATAAAAAGGACATATTTTTTCTTTGTTTGTCTCTTTTGGAAAGGTAGATGTATGAATTCTGTTATTAATTTAAAGTTTGGTGACAGCGATATTCGGCTCTTTACAAGTCGGTTTAAAACAAGCGAGTATTCTCTCGGCGAGCAGCTGCTATATCATAAGCACAGATATACCGAAATACATATTTTAATAAAGGGCGAAGCTATTTATACATTGGGAGATAAAGAATATAGGCTAAGCGCCGGTGACGGTATTGTTATTCCTGCAAAAACATATCATAAGGTTAGAGCTGTTGAGGGTGATAAAGCGCTTTATACCGCTTTTCAAGCCGATGTTAAATGTGATGAACCAAAGCTTATGAAATTAAACAATAAGGTTTTTGAATCGTTTGTTCAAAGTATGGAAGAAGGCAAAAATTTTTTACAAACCGAGAAAACAGCAATGTTTGCGCTTTGGTTTTTAAACGAGCTTTGCTTTGATATGCCTTTAAGCGTTTCAGAGAATACCGATTATGCGTATTTGATATTTGAGTATTTATCCACCCACTATAATCAGGAAATTTCGGTATCTACAATTGCAAAGGAGCTTAACTTTTCAACCAAACAGGTGCAGAGAATAATAAAGGGGGAGACAGGAAACACTTTTCTTTCAGAGCTTACTGCGCATAGAATGATGATAGCCGATTATCTGATGAAATCAACCGAAATGAGTCTTAAAGAAATAGCAGAGCATATAGGATACAAATCTTATTCGGGGTTTTGGAAAGCGTGGCAAAAATATCTTAATAAAAGAGAAAAAAATGATTCTCTCTTTTAATAAATAAAAATATTTACTTTAGAACAATTAGTTGGTATAATATAAGAGAATGGGTTATTATGCGTATATATAATTGTTTTTAAAGAAATGGGAAGTTAATTTATGGATTTTTATGTTAATCCCGCAAATCTCACATCGGTTTTTACATTGCCCTGCGCTGTGACGGACCGATACCTTAAGCTTGCCAAGGCAGAGCATATAAAGGTTATAGTTTACATAATGCGGAATATCACCTCGGAGATTTCTACACAGGATGTGGCTTATAACACGGGTGTAGACGAATACGATGTTAAAGAGGCATTGCTTTATTGGGCAGATGCCGGAATTCTGTTGCCTAAGGAAGCTCCTGTAACTGCGCAAAAGCCTATAGCCAATGCAGTTTTAAGGGGTGAAAAGCCGTCGCGTACTGATGTGGCAAAGCGCGGTCTCGAAGACCCGAAAATTGCATATTTGCTCAACGAGGCGCAGATGAAATTCGGAAGAAATCTTAAGGATAATGAGAAAAACACTCTCGTCTGGCTTTATGACGATGAGGGACTTGATGTTTCCTTAATTCTTATGATTGTAGAGTATGCCGTTAATCAAAAAAAGGCAACAATCAGGTTTATAGAGTCAACTGCGGTGGATTGGATTAATAGGGGGATTGATAATCTTTCTGCGGCTGACGAGGAGCTGAGACGGCTAACAATTTCAGAACAGGCGTGGGGAATTGTTTGCTCAATATTTGGTATTGAAAAAAGAAAGCCGAGCAAAAAAGAAGCAGAGCTTTCATATAAATGGCTTGCTGAATGGGAAATACCTGAGGAAATGCTTGTAGAGGCTTATGAGCAGTGTATAAATTCTACTTCTAAATTTTCAATACCGTATATTTCAAAGGTTTTAGAAGCTTGGCATAAGCAGGGCTGCAAAACTGTTGATGATTTGGAAAAGGGAAGTCAAAATAAAACGGCCCAAAGACAGAAGGCTTCATACGATTTAGAGCTTTTCAAAAAAATGCTTAGTTTAAAGGATTAGTGAATTATGATTACTAAAGAAGAAATTTACGAAAAAGCGTTTGAAAATAAAAAAATTGCTTTGCAAAATAAAGAAAAGAACAGGGAAATAATGCTTGCCGCGGCATATGCCGTAGAGCCCCGTCTTTCTGAAATAGATAATACAATGTCAAGGCTTGGTGCGAGCCTTGCTTTAACCGCCTTGTCGGGTAATGCAGAACAGATAGACGAGCTTAAGAAAATTTCTGCCGCCTTGTCGGAGGAAAAAAAGCTGTTGCTTAAAAAAGCTGAGGTGCCCGAAGTTGTGTTCGACTGTCCTCTTTGCTCAGATACAGGCTATCTCGGCGGTAAAATATGTGAGTGTATAAAGCGTGAGGCCTCGGCGCTTTTGGCAGAAGAGCTTTCGCGCGAAATGCCGTTAGGGGATTGTACCTTTGATAGCTTCAAGCTTAAATATTATCCCGAAACAGACCCAAACGGTAAAAATCCTAAAAAAAAGATGTTGGGGATTTTGGAATTTTGCAAGGAATACGCCAATAGCTTTGAACCTGCAAAATCTGCAAATTTACTCTTTATGGGTAAAACAGGCTTGGGCAAAACACATCTTAGCCTTGCTATAGTTTCTGAGATTATCAAAAAAGGCTTTGCTCCGATTTACGGCTCGGCAGAAAATTTGTTTTCTGCTATTACGGCAGAAAGGTTCAAAACAGACGGAAACGAGACCTATGATGCTATGCTTAACTGCGATTTGTTAGTAATCGATGATTTGGGTACAGAAGCCGTAACCTCAATTACGAAATCCATGCTTTATAATATCGTGAACACCCGAATGATGACGCGTAAGCCTACAATTATAAGCACTAATCTCGGTATAGAGGAGATAGACGCTATGTATACTCAGCGTATAACCTCGCGATTTATGGGAAGCTATGAGGCTTTTGAGTTTTCGGGTGTTGATATTCGTCAGCAAAAGCGGCTCGAACAGCTTTAATTTTTATTATATTTCCAAGAGGGGATAATTTTGTCTATAAAAAGATATAAAGCCGGCAGCTACGATGTTGCCGTTATCGGCGGCGGTCACGCCGGAATAGAGGCGGCTTTGGCGGCGGCAAGGCTTGGTTGCAGTACAATTATGTTTACCGTAACGCTTGACTGGATTGGTAATATGCCCTGTAATCCGTCAATAGGCGGAACTGCAAAGGGACATCTTGTAAGAGAGCTTGACGCTTTAGGCGGAGAAATGGGCAAGGCGGCTGATAAGCATACTCTGCAAAGCAGAATGTTAAATCTCGGCAAAGGTCCAGCCGTTCATTCTCTGCGCGCTCAGGTAGACCGCAGAGCCTACAGTGAGTATATGAAGCATATGGTTGAGCTTCAAGAGGGGCTTGATGTTAAGCAATGCGAGATAACAAGTCTTTACCGCGAGGGTGAGGAGTGGCATTGCGTTTCGGCTTTGGGAGCCGATTTCTCTGCTAAGGCAGTAATTATTGCTACAGGCACATTTTTGGGTGGAAGAATATATGTCGGCGAGGTTAATTACGCCTCGGGACCTGACGGCGCTTTCCCTGCTACAGAGCTTGCTGAGTCACTTAAAGAGCTCGGAATACCGCTCCGCAGATTCAAAACAGGCACCCCCGCAAGGGTTGCGAGGGACAGTATAGATTTCTCTTGTCTTGAGGTACAAGAGGGTGATGCCGATACGGTTCCGTTCAGCTATTCAACAAAGGAAAGACCTCAAAATAAGGTTGTTTGTCATATCTCATATACCAACGATGATACAAAAAAGGTTATTCTTGATAATATTAACCGTTCACCCCTTTATGCAGGGGATATTGAGGGTGTAGGACCGCGTTACTGTCCGAGTATAGAGGACAAGATAGTGCGGTTTGCCGATAAAAAAAGGCATCAGTTTTTCATAGAGCCTTGCGGTGAGAATACTGAGGAAATGTATCTTCAGGGACTTTCTTCGTCGCTTCCTGAGGAGGTTCAGGTTGAGCTTTATAAAACTGTGCCTTGCCTTAAAAATGTTAAGATAATGCGAAACGCATATGCCATTGAATATGACTGTGTAGACCCGTTGTTTCTTAAAGCTACGCTTGAAATGAAAGGTCTTTCGGGGCTTTACGGAGCAGGTCAGTTTAACGGTTCGTCAGGCTATGAGGAGGCGGCGGCTCAGGGACTTGTTGCAGGTATAAATGCGGCATTAAAGCTTAAGGGCAGAGAACCGCTTGTACTTTCGCGTGCATCCTCATATATAGGAACGCTTATCGACGACCTCGTTACAAAGGGTTGTATGGACCCATACCGTATGATGACCTCAAGAAGTGAATACCGATTACTTCTCCGTCAGGACAATGCAGACGAACGGCTTATGCCTATAGGCTATGAAATAGGACTTATAAGCGAAGCTCAGTATGCTGAATTTTGCAATAATATGCGACTTAAGGAGCAGGAGATAGAAAGGGTAAAAAATACATTTTTGGCTCCGTCAAATGAGCTGAATGCCCTGCTTGAGGAAAAGGGTACTGCCGTTATGACTACGGGAATGAGGCTTTCTGACCTTATTAAGCGTCCTCAATTGGGATATGATATGTTAGCACCCTTTGATAAGGAGCGTCCCGAATTACATTATGCAATAAAGGAAAAGGTTGAGGTGGAAATAAAGTATGAGGGCTATATTTCCCGTCAGCAGGCTCAGGTAAATGAAATGCTGAGGCTTGAAAATAAGCTTATTCCTGCTGATATTTGCTATAACGATGTCTACGGACTGAGGCTTGAAGCCATAGAAAAGCTTGAAAAAATAAGACCTGCCAATATCGGTCAGGCTTCGCGTATTTCAGGTGTTAGTCCTGCCGATGTTTCGGTGCTTCTTATTTATCTTTCAAAATAAAAAAGCTGTTTGCTAAGGATTAAAATTCCAAAAGCAAACAGCTTATATTTTTAAAAGGTACACTATACTGAAACGGTCTTCTTTAAATTCGCATTTCAAGAGTATTTATGAACAATTATCTTGTTAGAACATATATTGATATAAGAATCAATATGCTAAAGGGGTGCTTTTATGGATAAGTCTATGATTGAACGATACAAAGAAGAATTACTGAGAATGAGTGGGCGAAAAAAAGCAGTTGTTGCAGAAGCATTGCCGACTGTCACAGAGCCTCCTCCGCCAAATGACCGAAATGGGGGACTTGTAGTTGAGGCAACGGCATTAAGGTCTATTTATCCGGTTTCAGGGGCAGAGGTTACTGTTTTTACAGGTGAGGGCGAAACCGCGCGGATAATCGATAAAGCAGTAACCGACCAAAGCGGAAAAACCAAACGGTTTGTTTTGGAGACACCGCCGAGGTCAGCTTCACTTGATTCGGCAAGTACAACGCTTCCGTATTCTCTTTATAACTTGCGCGTAAGGGCAGAGGGATATATAGATAATATACATCTTAATGTGCCAGTATTCAGCGGTATAACCTCGGTTCAGCAATCTGAAATGATGCTCCTCGAAACAGCGGGAGAGGATAGGCGTCCTCAGATTTTTGACGAGACACCGCAATTTAATTTAAATTAAAGGGGGTTTTAGTATGCCGGAGGTGCTTTTGCCTGTAATTCCCGAAAATATAACGGTGCATTTAGGCAGACCTGATTCAAATGCAGAAAACATAACCGTTCCGTTTGTAGACTATATAAAAAATGTAGCTTCAAGCGAGATATATCCCACTTGGCCTGACGCGGCGCTGAGAGCCAATATTTATGCAATAATATCCTTTGCACTTAACCGAATATATACAGAATGGTATCCATCAAGAGGCTATAATTTTGATATAACTAATACAACTCAGTTTGACCAAGCGTATGTAAAGGATAGAGAGATTTTTGAAAACATAAGCAATATAACCGATAATATTTTTAATGATTATGTGGTAAGACAGGGAAGTATACAGCCCTTATTCACCCAATTCTGCAACGGTACTACCTCAACCTGTGAGGGGCTTTCTCAATGGGGAACGGTATCCCTTGCAGAACAGGGCAGAACACCGTATGAGATTCTTCAGAATTATTACGGAAACGATATTAACATAGTGGAAAATGCTCCTGTAGGGGAGATTAGCAGTTATCCGGGTGTGCCGCTAAGACTCGGCTCGGCGGGGAATAATGTTCAGGTGATTCAGCGTCAGCTAAACCGTATATCACAAAACTATCCCGCAATTCCTAAAATTACAAATGCCAACGGGATATTCGGTATAGACACCGAAGCTGCTGTAAGAAAATTTCAGGAAATATTTAATCTTACCCAGTCGGGAGAGGTTGATAAGGCGACTTGGTATAAAATAAAACGGTATTATACAGGTGTAAAGGGGCTTTCCGAGCTTGCCGCCGAGGGTGTAACACTTGAGGAGGCAACCATTCCCTTTGAAACTCAGATTGCTACAGGCTCATCGGGAGTTCCTGTCAGAACGCTTCAATACTACCTTAGCATTATAGCTTATTTTAATCCTGCGCTTGAACCTGTGCCCTTAAACGGAAGCTTCAATTCCGAAACCATAGACGCCGTCGAGCGTTTCCAAAGCTTTTACGGTTTGCCTGTTACGGGCGTTGTCGATACCGCTACCTGGAATACAATATCAAGAATATATACCGAAACAGTAAATGCCTTGCCTCCGAATTATGCGGGCGAAAACGCCAAGCTTTACCCAGGATATTTTCTTACAAAAGGTATGCGAGGTCAGGCAGTGAGCGATTTGCAAAGCTATCTTTCTTTTATAGGAAGCAATATTTCCGAAATACCGCAGCTGCCTGTTACAGGTTATTTCGGCGACCAAACAGAAGAAGCGGTAAAAATTTTTCAGCGATTATTCGGTTTGGAGCAGTCAGGCTCGGTGGGACCGCTTACCTGGTCATCTATAGCAAAAGAGTACGATGCTTTAAAGGAAGCCGATAATAACACCTAAATTTTAAATTTTGTAATTTTGTTTACCGAAAATTCACATATTTGAATAACAAATGCAATAAAATAGATTTACAATAGGGTGACAAAAGAGGAGGATTGTTCAAATGGACGATTTTAACAATATAAATAAGGAAAATGAAAGCTCAGGTGAGCTTAAGGGCTTTGATTCGGTGAGTAATACCGAAAACGGTTATACCGTAACTCCTGAGGGAGGATTCTACACAAAGCCTCACGATGAAATTATACAGGATGAGGTGGTAAAAGAAGTGCCTCTTAGCGAAGAAGACCGTAAGCCTCAGGAAAGCAGTACACAAAACAGCGATTACAGTACGGATAATATAAATCCCGTAAATAGCTATAATCCTTACGGAAATATGAATTACGGTAGTCCTTACGGATTTAAGGTTCCTAAACCCAAAAAGGAGAAAAAGGTAAAAAACAAACGCTACGGAGCAGGTGCTGTAATTGCGGCATCTGTTCTGGCAGCGGTTATAGGCGCTCTCAGCGGTGTTACTGCTGTTGTTATGACAAAAAATGAATCTGAAGCCATAATAGACCGTTCTGAAACTTCGGGAACTAATGTGAGCATTAATATTGACGAGACGGCTGAAAACTTTGTTGAGGCGGTGGCAACCAAGGTAACACCGAGCGTTGTGGGAATAAGAACCACCACCTCAGTTATGAGCTTTTTTGGCGGAACAAGTGAATCGTCGGGCGAGGGAAGCGGTGTTGTATACACTAAGGACGGTTATATAATTACAAACTATCACGTTATTTCGGATGCAACAACGAATAAGGCAAATTCTAAAATAGAGGTTTTCCTTGAGCAATCCAATGCAGAGCCGTATAGCGCCACAGTAGTAGGCTATAATATTTCTGCGGATTTGGCGGTTATAAAAATCAATGTATCAGGACTTACACCCATTGAGGTTGATAATTCGGACAATCTTAAGGTAGGTCAGTATGTTATAACGGTAGGAAATCCGGGCGGTCTTGAGTTTATGGATAGCGTAACCTACGGCGTAATAAGTGGTCTTAACCGCGTTGTTTCATCAAACTCCGGCGTGGAGCTTATTCAAACCGATGCCGCAATTAACCCCGGTAATTCAGGCGGCGCGCTTGTTAATTCAAAGGGTAAGCTTGTGGGTATTAACAGCGCAAAGATTGTATCAGAGGAGTTTGAGGGTATGGGATTCGCGATTCCTTCGAATACTGTTATAGAGCTTTGCGAAAAAATAATAGAAAAAGAAAATTCACCTGAGCCGTATATAGGAATCTCTATAAGCGAAACCTATACAAAGAGAGTGCTTAATTTCTACGGTTATCCTGAAGGAGCGGTTGTATTGAGCGTTGCAGACGGAAGTCCTGCCGATTCTGCAGGCATTGCGCGTGGCGATATTATAACCGAATTTGACGGAACAAAAATCACCGAATATACAGTTTTAGAGCAACTTATGAGAGATGCAACCCCGAATGAAACGGTTGAGGTTAAGATTTACCGCAGCGGAAGATATTATTCTACCAAGATTAAGATAGGCTCTAATAATTCAGTAGACTGACAGACTACACGAAAGCCTGAAATTCAAAAAGAGATAAAAAATTCCGAAGAACTGTTAAAATGCCCCCAAAAGCTTAGATGCTTTTGGGGGCATATCACTGCAATTTTCGGTTTTTTATTTTTTGTACACGCAATAAGGTTATAAATTATATGGTAACATTATAGCAAAAGGTAAAAACACTGAGCCAAGATAGGAAATGCGGTTAGCAAGCAGGGCAGTTTGCAGTCCCGACGATACAGATAAAAAGTCATATCCAACATTTACTACAAAAACTGAACAAAACAGAAGAATAAACCATTGCTTATTTTTACGCACCAAGCACAGGCAACCAATAAGAGGAGCAACAAGGAAAAATAGCGGAAATAAAATAAATAATTGATAAGCTTGCCGCATTTTTATCAATGGGGTTACATCCTGCAAGTCCAAAAACGATAAGCATTATATGGAATATTTTAAATAAATTCTTTCCATAAAAACCCTCTCTTAACCGTTAAAAGTAAGAGGTTTTGCGTGTTATCCCATACTTTTTGAGGGATATATTCAAAACCGCACCTTTTCATCGAAAGCAAGGAAATTTATAGATGAAAGGTGTAAAATCATATGTGTGAGATTGCTAAATATAACTACAGCCTTAAAAAAGATTATTAAACCGCAAAATTTACTCTCCACCGGCAATGAGCTTTTTAAGCTTAATGATGTCAATTACATCAAGAATACCATTTTCATTAAGGTAGCCTGTTTTTGAAGCGGCGCCTGAAAGTAAATCGGTTTTTAACAGTGTTAAATCCTCTGCGTTATAGGTACTGTCACCGTTAAGGTCGCCTAATGCAAAGTAAATCGGTGATATTTCAGCGCGGAAGCCGTAGTATTTATATTTGTTTTGGTAGTTGGATTTCAAATTAATTTTAACCATGGTATCGTTTACGGTGATTATTTGACTTGAAAGCTCATAGCCTGTGTACTTGCCTATAAGATTATCATTACTGTCATAAATGTATAAATAGTCCTTATTACTTTCTAAGGTTGTACTGTGCCCAAAGAATATTTGTAGCTGTGAGGCATCTTCAAAGGTTGCGGTATAGGTCTCGTTAAGATAATTCCCGTAAGGATGCTCCGATTTTAAAACCTTAATCTCGATATCACAAACTGTACAAGCACCATTTTCTATACTATGTCCCAAGGCTCCTATAATATAAACAGCATTAGCCTTGTAATCACAATTTTTACAGACAGAGCGCTTTTGGCCATTAGTGGTACAGGTAGGGGCGATTAAGAGTTCATCCATAAGTGAATGACCGTGAGCTGAAATAACCTTATTTTCAGTTATTTCACAGACAGTGCAGACTCTGTGCTTCGCTCCATCTTCTGTACAGGTAGCCTCAGTATCAATTATCCATTCGCCGCTGTGACCTAATGCTTTAATTGACTGCGTATCTGTTTTGCCGCAAACAGTACAGGTTCTTGCTTGGCTTCCTGCCTCGGTACAGGTGGCTTCGGCGGTCACACTCCAATCGGTGTATTCACAGGCATCGTAATGAATTGTTGCCGAGGCTAAAGCAGTACTGCTGTCATAATTGCTGATAGCCTTCCATTCTGCATTTGTGCCGTGATAATATATGTCTGTAAGAGAGTCACATTTATAAAAAGCATAGCTTCCTATAAAATCTACAGTATTTGGCATAGTAACACCTGCAAAGTTTGAAATTGCAGTAAAAATCAGCAAAAGTGCAAGAGAAGCGGTTAAAATTCTTTTAAGCATTATTGGCTTCTCCGTTTTTACTCTGTATTTATTTTTTCTTTTCGTACAAGCTGTTGGCGAGCTCGAAAACCTGCGTTTTATATTCGTTTTTAAGCTGATGTATAGTTTTGAAATTTGCCTTTTCCCATTCATTTAAGGGAAGCTCTATGGGCTCAAAAATATTGTGCTGACGAGCCATAAGTGTATTTTCCGACGGTTCAAAATGGCTGAGCTCGTTTTCATAAGGGAACTTAATGTCATAAAGCTCCCGCTCATTTTCGCCGACAAGAAGGTCCATAGGGTGTACATTAAGTGTTTTGGCAATTATGAGTAAGCGTATTGCGCTTACAGTACCCTCGCGTTCAAGCTGAGAATATGAGCTAAGCTTCAGAGATAACGCATCTGCTAAATGCTGCTGGGTAAAACCCCGCTCGGTGCGTATTTCTGCTATTCTTTGGTTGATGGATTTGTTCTCATCCATAATTTTTGTTTTCCTTTCTTTTTTACTTGACTTAAAACGGTTAAGTTGGTATAATTAGTCGGTAATATATATTACTTACCGAATTTTGCTGGAGTGGCTCAGTTGGTAGAGCAGCTGATTCGTAATCAGCAGGTCGTGGGTTCGAGTCCCATCTTCAGCTCCATTTACACCCTTAGGCTAATGCCAAGGGTGTTTTTGTTTTGGGTAACTCAAATTTACAAAAAAAGTAAATTATTGTCGAATTATATTCATTATACATTGAAAAAATATTTAAATCAAGCATTTTATTATAAGGATAATGCTGTTTTTAAAATTAATTATTTTGCTTTTTGAACAATAGCTCCTTTGCGCCCATAATACACAATAGTATGCCGAAAAACTTTGCAGTAAGACTATTGCCAATAAGCTGTGTGGTGAGAAGTCCCAATACTGCACCAAGTAATCCCCAAAGCATTATTTTCAGAACAATTTTCCATTTTATTTGTTTCTTAACCGAATAAATTATTACCGCAATTATGGCAATAGGTATAAAAAATATAAGATTTATTCCTTGAGCGCTTAACTGCGGTGTGTCTGTAAAAAGAGCAAGATATATTACCAGCACCGCACCGCCGCCAAGTCCCATTGCACCAAGAATTCCCGAAAAAAGCCCTGCTAAAAGGGCAGAGATGCTCATTTTAAAAGCAGGCGTATGCCTGCATATATCATAAAGGCGGAAAAAATCCTTTTAAGCCAAATAGGTGATATTTTCCTGAGAAGATAGGTTCCTATAATAGCACCTATAATTCCTGTGGGGATATATACTAATGTATCACTGAGGTTTACATAATCTTTCCAAAGATACAGAAATGCACTTAATATACTTATCGGTAATATGACCGCAACGGCGTTTGCGTGAGCCTCTTTTTGTTCTAACCCAAAGGATTTAAGCAAGGGTACAGCAATCATACCTCCGCCGGCTCCGAGCAGACCGTTTATAAATCCAATGGCGAGTCCGCAAATGGGGGCTGAAAATTTTTTATGCTTCAAAGCTTTCATAAAACACTCCATAAAAATATATTGTATATATTATGCGCAAAAAAATGTTATTTATATTGACAGTAATCGGCTATTGAGTTAAAATTAATATATTAATTATATTAGGAGTGTATTTTTGTGGGCTTGATTGAGCTTTTAGTATTGGCAATAGGACTTTCGATGGATGCCTTTGCAGTGTCCATATGCAAGGGGCTTGCAACAAAAAAGGTTAAGCTAAAGCATATGGCTATAACCGGTTTGTGGTTTGGCGGTTTTCAGGCGCTTATGCCGCTTATAGGTTTTTTCTTAGGGAAATCCTTTGAGGTGTATGTTAAGGCAGTAGACCATTGGATTGCGGTTGTACTGTTAGGAGCGATAGGTATTAATATGATTAAGGAATCCTTTTCGGACGATGACGATTCAGCTGACTGTGATTTTGGTATTAAAACAATGTTTCTTGTGGCGGTGGCTACCAGCATAGATGCTCTTGCAGTTGGTATCACATTTGCTTTGCTGCCGAATGTTAATATTATAGCGGCGGTTATTTTTATTGGAGTTATTACATTTATGCTTTCAGCTTTGGGTGTAAGATTCGGTAGCATAGTGGGAGCTAAGTATAAGCGTTGGGCAGAGCGCTCAGGCGGTGCAATTTTAGTGATTCTTGGGTTGAAAATACTTATTGAACATTTGTTGGGTGCTTAAAATGATAAGATATAAAAAAATAGAATATATTATTACAGGTGCGCTTATAGCCGCCGCATATGCAGGTCTTACATATCTTTGCAATGCCTTTGGATTGGCATACGGACCGATTCAGCTTAGGGTTTCAGAAATCCTCACTATTCTCCCTGTGTTTACATCTGCCGCCATACCAGGGCTTACAATTGGCTGCTTTTTAGCGAATATAGGCTCGTTTAATGCGGTGGATATGGTATTTGGAACAGCCGCTACTCTGCTTGCGACATTGCTTACATATTATCTTAAGGATTTCAAGGTTAAGGGAATCCCGATATGGGCATTTTTACCGCCTGTTATTGTAAATGCAGTTATAATAGGTCTTGAAATTGCAATATTCTTTCTACCTGATGTTAATATATGGTGGGGGTTTGTTATTTCGGGGTTACAGGTTGGAGCAGGTCAGCTAATTGTCTGCTTTGGGTTTGGAATACCTTTTTATTTGGTAGTTAAAAAATACCGTATTTTTGAGCGGAAATATTTTAAAAAATAAGGTTGGGAGTGTGAAATTATGGATAAAAAGCTATTGGAAAGGCTTGCAGAAATAACCGACGAGGAAAAAGAAATACTTGCCGGCGGTAAGCTTGACTTTAGCAAGTATTCATATAACTCTCCCTCGGTGGTGGATAGTCGGCGTATGCTTGAGGCGGGCAAGTTGTTTTCTATACGGCCTAACACACGGTTTATTGCATTCCCTGAGCATAGCCATAATTTTATTGAAATCATTTATATGTGTTCGGGCAGTCAAAAGCATATTATTAACGGCTCTACCGAAATCGTGCTTAATACAGGCGAATTGTTACTTCTTAATCAGTATGCGAAGCACCGTACCGAGTTAGCAACAAAAAACGATATAGCAATAAATTTTATGGTTTTGCCGCAGTTTTTTAATACGGCGCTTGAAATGATTGGTTCGGATAATATTATAAGTCAGTTTTTGTTTGGGGGACTTACGGGCAAGGGACACGAAATAAACTATATGCTTTTTAATGTTTCGGATGTTCTGCCGATACAGAATTTGCTGGAAAATCTTATATGGAGCGTCGTGTATAAGCAGCCCAACCGCAGAAATACAAATCAGTTTACTATGGGACTTTTATTTTTGCACCTTTTGGGGCTTTCTGACCGCATTATAACCGATTCGGCATCCTCGATTGCTGACAATATAGTAATGCAGGCTTTGAGCGAAATAGAACAGAATTATCAGGTAGCAGAGCTTGGCTCGGTTGCTAAAAAAATCGGAGTTTCTTCGGCATATGTCAGCAGTACGGTCAAGTCGGCTACGGGCAAAACCTTTAAACAGTTACTTACAGAAAAACGGCTTACTAAAGCGGCAGAGCTGCTATATAAAACCAATATGTCGGTCAATAACATTATTGTTATTACGGGCTACGAAAACTCAAGCTATTTTTATAGAATATTCTTTGAAAAATACGGCAAAACCCCAAAGGAATACCGTAACAGTATGCTTCGTGAAGATGATGAAATTTAGTAAAAAAGGACTTGAAGCTTTTTGACGGCTTCAAGTCCTTTTTTATTTTAATATTCTATTGTTTAGCTGCCTCAATTATTTTTTGAGCGATATTTTGGGGTACTTCCTCGTATCTTGCAATTTCAAGTGTAAAGGAAGCGGTGCCCTGTGTAATCGAGCGCATTGCGGTCGAGAAATCTGACATCTCAGACATCGGAACCTCACCTATGATTTCCTGCATCTTATTTTCGGTGGGATTCATACCGATAATGCGTCCGCGACGCTTGTTGATGTCGCCTATAACATCACCCAACATTTCGTCAGGAACCAAAACCTTGAGTGTTCCGATAGGCTCTAACAATACAGGTGAGGTTTGCGGAATACCCTCTTTGTAAGCTATGGCAGCCGCCATTTTAAAGGACATTTCGGAAGAATCAACAGGGTGGTAAGAACCGTCAACCAAAACAGCCTTTACACCTACCATCGGATAGCCTGCAAGTACACCTTTTGCAGTACATTCTCTAAGTCCCTTTTCAACTGCGGGGAAGAAGTTCTTAGGAACTGCGCCGCCGAATACCTCATCCTCAAATACAAGCTCCTCACTGTCACAGGGCTCAAATCTAATCCATACATCACCGAACTGACCGTGGCCACCTGACTGCTTCTTGTGTCTGCCTTGAACCTTAACCGATTTACGGATAGTCTCGCGGTATGCAATCTTGGGAGCTCTGAGCTCTACATCAGCGCCGAATTTTGATTTAAGACGCGATACGATAACATCAATATGCTGTTCACCTAATGCTTCAAGTATCTGCTCCTTGGTTTCGTTGTTCATATAAACATTAATCGTGCGGTCCTCTTCCTGTAGACGGTTGAGAGCAGAGGTGATTTTTTCTTCGTCACCCTTAGCCTTTGGATATACTGCAACCGAAAGTGAGGGGGCAGGGAATGAAATAGGAGCGGCAGTAACATCACCCTTTACTGAAAGAGTATCTCCTGTTATAACGCTTCCGAGCTTAGCTATTGCGCCAAGGTCACCTGCGCAAATACAGTCAGCATCCTCCTGCTTTCCTGCCTTAAGATACATAACCTTTGAAATTCTTTCTTCATTACCTGTACGGCTATTGATAAGGCGAATATCGTTACCAACCTTACCTGAAAGCACCTTGAAATATGAAAGCTTACCAACGAATGGGTCGGCAATTGTTTTGAATATAAGCAGAGAAGCATCGCCTTCAGACGAATAAGCCTTTTCTTCACCGTCAGCAGTTTTGTATTTACAGTCTGCAACAGAGGGCATAATTTGGAGCAAATTGTCCACCATAAGCGGAATAGCGTCACCCGTCTGCTGAATACCTGAATAAACAGGGCAAATGTCACCGTTCTTAACGCCTACAGCAAGACCTGAAAGCATTTCTTCGGTAGTGAATTCTTCGCCCTCAAAGTATTTTTCCATAAGCGACTCATCGGTAGTAGCAATAGCCTCAAGCAACATACTGCGAAGCTCATCAATCTCGCCGCTAACAGGCATACGGAATTCCTTTTTCTCAATACCGTCAAATGCATATGCCTTGTTTTCAATTAGATTTATGTAGCATTTAATTTCGTCATTCTCGATATAAGGAACAACAATAGGACAGATTACAGCACCGTAATTTCCTGCCAACGAGGAAAGCACTCTGTAGAAATGCGCGTGGGAAGAATCAAGCTTACCAACAAAGAATGCTACGCTTTTGCCTAATTCGCGAGCCTTTTCATAAGCCTGCTTTGCGCCTACGGTAAGACCTGACTTACCGGAAATTGCGATTATTGCGCTATCGGCTGCGGCGAGAGCCTCATTTATGCCACCGGCGAAGTCAAAAAGACCGGGGGCATCAATTATATTAAGCTTTTTACCTGCCGTCTCAAGCGCATAAACCGATGTGGAAATTGACACCTTGCGTTTCTTTTCTTCCGAATCAAAGTCCATAACAGTTGTACTGTCACCGGTTTTGCCTATGCGGTCAACCGCGCCTGCATAATATAATATAGCGTCAGCAAGTGTAGTCTTTCCTGAACCGCCGTGACCTAATAGTGCGATGTTGCGAATTAAATTTTCAGCATATTGTTTCATAAAAATACCTCTCCTTCAGGGGTTTAAGTTTATGAATAGTATTATATCATAATATGTTAGCAAATGCAACAAAATCTTTTAATTTTTTAAATTTAAACTATTGAAATGTAATAAATACCACTTTAAAGTCGAAAAGTGACAAAAACAAAGGTATTATTTATTACAAAATGTCATACTTTTTGGATTACACTGCCAAAATGGTAACAATCCTGATACTATTTGTAACCGAATTGTATCTGCTATTTTTTTGTGCTTTAGTGTATAATATAGAGGTAATCTTTTAAGGAGGCGGTATGAATGAAAAATAGATTTATGTTTCTTTGCTCTTTTCTGCTTGTAGCAGTAATACTGTCTCTTTCGGTATTTGCTTTGCAACCCGCAACCGTAACTGCAGAGAGTGAAAATTCAAAAGCAATTATTACCGTTTCTAATAATAAACAGTCTATTCCCCAAAAGGACGAAATACTTAAGGCAAGATTTTTAAATATGCTTAATCATAGCTTTGTTTATGATGACAGTATTTATTCGGTTGAGGAAATTGTTAATCAGTCTGTAATAGCCTTGCTTTCTTTGCGTGACGCTGAGGACGAGGATTTTGTAAGGGAAGACTATGTTGCGGATTATGTGTATAATATGTACGGTGTTGAAATAGAGTCCTTTGAGCAAATTAATACTGAGGCTCCCAAAAAAGAGGGGTTTGTGTATATAATCCCCCGCGGATATTCGGTTTATAATCACGAGGCTTTAGAGCTGTCTCTTAATGAGGACGGAAGCTACACTTTTACAACAAGGGTTACTGTTTCTTCGCATGACGGTGAAGATTATACCGATATTTGTACAACACTTTTTGTTAAAAACGAGGCTTCGCAGTTTGGATTCAGTATTATCCGTTCTGATATAGGTTCTCCCGCATCGGCAATATAATATAATTGTAAAAAGCAAGGGCGCTCCGGTTTGGAGCGCCCTAAAATTTTATCTGTAAAACTCATAAAATAGGTCGATTTCTTGGGTTGATGACATTAAGAATTCTTTGCAGAGACTGTCTTTTGAAATAAGCTTGCCTACCCGCCTTATCGCTTTAATAAATTTTTTGTTGAAAAGAATTTGTTCGCAATGCTTCACCATAGGGCAGAGTCTGTATGCGCGATAGTCAATTTCAGGGTAGATTTTTTCGTTTTCGGATATGGTGGGGAATAGGGGAAATATTCTGCAAGCGAGCGGTCTTTCGTCGCGGTTGCAGCTGCCATTGCATACGGCAAGTCGGTCTCCGTTTTCGGTTATCCTTACAGGCAGGGCGGTAGTTTCGTTTGGGAATAAACGCATACCTGTGTTACTGTCACCTCTGCAACAGGCAGAACCGCAAAGATAGCCACAGTCTTTTTTTAGCGGAGTAAGTGTTCCTAAAATTTTAAAAGCCTTTTTATATAATTTAGAATAATCGGTTGTTTTTTTGCCTTTATTCATATGTAGCTACTCCTAAATTATGCCCAAACAGCCATTGCAACTGTTCCGATAAGCATAAGTCCTAAGCCGAAAGCCGCTTTCTTAGAAAGCTTTTCACCAAACATAAAGTAGGAAAAGGTTACAGCTAAAAGTATGCTCATTTTATCTACGGGGACTACAACGCTTGCAATTTCCTTTTGTATTGCATAGTAATAGCAGAGCCACGAGGCACCTGTCGCTATACCTGACAGAGAGATAAATATAAGCTCTTTTTTATCGAGGCGTCGAATTGCAGTATGCTTTTTCTTGGCAAATACGATAATCCAAGCCATAATAAGTACCACACAGGTTCGTATAGCAGTGCCGAGATTGGATTCAACACCCTTGATACCGATTTTTGCAAGCACCGAGGTAAGTCCCGCAAATACAGAGGAAAGCACCGCCATAATAATCCAAGACATAAAAACACCTCTTTTTTAACAAATTTTTTCTTTTCATTATACCATTAAATATCTTTTTTCAACAATTTTATCTTTTTTTATAAAAACGCAAAAAAGTATTTGACTTTTCCTGACTTTCGTGTATAATAAAAGTCAGAAAAGGTCAAAAAGAGGTGCGGAATTATGAGAATGAGTGATATTATAACACGAGAAATAATAAGGATGCTAAATGAATCGGGAGAGAATACTGCCGAAATACAGCGCAATGAATTTGCCGGTAATATGGGTTGTGCGCCAAGCCAGATAAATTATGTACTTTCCTCGCGATTTACACCTGAGCACGGATATATAATTGAAAGCCGTCGCGGCGGAGGCGGATATATAAAGATAAGGCGGGTTGTGCTGAATTCTTCCTCAGCACTTATGCATATAATTAATTCTATAGGGGAAAGTATAGACTCAATGAGTACAAGAATTGTTATTGAAAACTGTCTTGAATCGGGACTTGTGGATAAGACTACCGCAAGGCTTATGGCGGCGGCGGTATCAGGGAGTGTTATGCAGACCGTACCGCCCGTTCTGAAGGATAGACTAAGAGCGGCAATACTTAAACAAATGCTGCTTACTCAGATATAAGGAGGAATCTATATGTTATGTGAAAAATGCGGAAAAAATACTGCTACCACACATATTCGTTCTGTGGTAAACGGAGTTGTAAGAGAGCAGAACCTTTGCTCACAGTGCGCTGCTGATAAGGGATACAATAATATAGGACATAACGGTCTTGCAGGGATGTTGGCTTCTATGCTTGGGGATATAAGTCCTCTTGGTACGGCGGCACATACGGTAAGCTGTCCTGTATGCTCGTCAACCTTTTCGGATATTGCGAAAACCGGCAGAATGGGTTGCGCGCAATGCTATAAAACCTTTAATAATGAGATTTTACCTTATCTTAAAAGGGTTCACGGAAGTACAAAGCACGCAGGCAAGGTGCCGAATAGCGCACCGCTTATGGTAAAGCCTGAAACCGAAACGGTTGAATCCTTGAGAATGGAACTAAACCGCCTTGTGAGTGAGGAAAAATACGAACAGGCGGCGGTTGTGAGAGATAAAATAAAAAAGTTAGAGGGTGAGAGGAATGAGTAATTGGTATAATTGCACAGCTCCTGAGGACGATGTTGTTGTAAGCACAAGAATACGGCTTGCGAGAAATTTAAAGGATATGCCTTTCCCGTCAAGAATGAATAAGACTCAGCTAAGCGAGCTCAAATCGAGGGTTAAAACTGCGATTACAGAAAGCAATACACCCTTTGCAAAAAGCCTCAAATTTATTGATATGTCAGCCGTTCCCGAAAATGAAATAATGGCTATGGTAGAACGGCATATTATAAGCCCCGAATTTGCGCAAAAGGCAGAGGACAGAGCTATAATTCTTTCGGATGATGAAAGTATAAGCATTATGATTGGCGAGGAGGACCATATAAGAATTCAGGTTATTTTGGGCGGTCTTCAGCTCGAAAAGGCTTATGATATAGCCGAAAGGCTGGATTCTCTGCTTTATGGAAGTCTCCGATTTGCCTTTGACAGTGAGCTTGGATTTTTAACCGAATGTCCCACCAATTTAGGTACAGGTCTTCGTGCATCGGTTATGCTTCATATGCCTGTTTGCGAGTCGACAGGGGAGATTTCTACCCTTAGCGATACAGTAAATAAGATAGGCTTTACTGTGAGAGGAATGTACGGCGAGGGTTCAAAATCTGCCGCATCGCTTTATCAGATTTCAAACCAGATAACACTTGGAATAAGCGAAAAAAACGCAATAGATAACCTTAAAATAATTACTTTACAGCTGATTGAAAAGGAGCGCACCGCAAGAAACGGTTTTGAGGCTATAAAGATTGAGGATATAGCCTACAGAGCGTTAGGTATTCTTGAAAACAGCAGAATACTAAATGGAAACGAAATGATGAATTTACTTTCAAGGATTAAGCTTGGCATAAGTATGGGCATAATAGAGAGGGATATTTCTTCTTTAAAGCTTTTAATTGAAGGTCAGCCTCATATGCTTATGAAAAAATACGGACAGATGAATGCGGCAGAGCGTGACATTTGCAGAGCTACATTTATAAGGGAGTCCTTGAAAAATTTGTAGGAGCAGTTCTACACCCTTAAAAGGATAGGTGATTTTAATGAAATATAATTTTAACGGATTTACATCTAAAGCCAACGATGCCTTGAATCAGGCAATAAGCTCGGCTGAAAAATTAGGGCACACCTATGTCGGAAGCGAGCATCTGCTTTTAGGTCTTTTGAAGATTGGGAGCGGTGTTGCAGCGGCTGTGCTCAACAAAAACGGCGTAACCGCAGAAAAAATAGAGGAGCTAATCCGCAGAGATATAGGCTGCGGCACACCCACGCGTCTTTCGCCCGACTATCTTACTCCAAGAGCCAAAAGGGTTATTGAAACGGCGATAGGCGGTTGCAGTAATCTCGGTAAAAAGTTTGTTGGAACAGAGCATTTGCTCATAGGAATTTTGAGTGAGGGCGATAATTATGCGGTAAAGTTTTTAGGGAACCTCGGTGTTGATGTTGCATCGGTTACAACCGAGGCGTTAAAGGCTTCAGGCATAGACCCTAACGAGGCGGCATCAAGGGAAAATAAGGAAAACCGCTCATCGGCTAAGACAGGCACACTCGAAAAATACGGTACTGACCTTACAGAACAGGCTAAAAAAGGGCAGTTAGACCCTGTTATAGGCAGAGAAACTGAGATTGAAAGGGTTATTCAGATTCTTTGCCGACGCACAAAAAACAACCCTTGCCTTATAGGTGAGCCGGGTGTTGGTAAAACCGCCGTGGTTGAGGGACTTGCACAGAAAATTGCAGACGGTAGCGTGCCTGATATTCTCCAAAACAAAAGACTTTTCACCCTTAATCTTACAGGAATGGTAGCGGGAACAAAGTACCGCGGTGACTTTGAGGAGCGCATAAAGGCTATTATTGACGAGGTTACAGCCTCAAATGATGTAATTCTGTTTATAGATGAGGTTCATACAATTATAGGTGCGGGCTCGGCAGAGGGCTCTACTGATGCGGCAAATATTCTAAAGCCCTCTTTGGCGCGTGGCGAGTTTCAGCTTATTGGCGCTACAACCATTTCGGAATACCGCAAAAACATTGAAAAGGATTCGGCATTGGAACGCCGTTTTCAGCCTGTTAATGTTGCAGAGCCAAAGGAAGAGGATGCGCTTTTGATTTTAAAGGGACTGAGAGATAAATACGAGGCACATCATAAGGTTAAGATAACCGATAGCGCATTAGAGGCGGCAGTAAAGCTTTCGGCAAGATATATCAGCGACCGCTTTCTGCCCGATAAGGCAATAGACCTTATAGACGAGGCGGCATCAAGAGTGAGACTGTCGATTGCTGTTGTTCCTGATGAAATTAAGCTACTCGAACAAGAAATTGCCAATACCGAGGCTGAAAAGGAAGATGCGATTGCTTCTCAGGAATACGAGCGCGCCGCAAAGCTTAGGGATGCGGAAAACGAGCTTAAGGAAAAATATGACAGGGAAAAGGAAAAGTATCAGGATAAGAGTGGTCATAAGAGCGGTGAGGTAGATGCACAGAATATAGCCGATATCGTTTCGCTTTGGACGGGTGTGCCGGTATCTCAGCTTACCGAGGAGGAAAGTGCGAGACTCTTAAGGCTTGAAACCGAGTTGCACAACAGAATTATCGGTCAGAATGAGGCGGTTACTGCTGTGGCAAAGGCAATCCGCCGAGGCAGAGTGGGACTTAAAGACCCCAAAAGACCGATTGGCTCGTTTATTTTCTCAGGTCCTACGGGTGTGGGCAAGACCGAGCTTTGCAAGGCATTGGCAGAGTCGATGTTCGGCAGTGAGAATATGATGATAAGACTCGATATGTCAGAATATATGGAAAAGCATACGGTTTCCCGTCTTTTTGGCTCGCCACCCGGAGATGTAGGCTTCGAGGAGGGGAGACAGCTTACCGAAAAGGTTAGAAGAAACCCATATTCTGTAGTGCTTTTTGATGAAATTGAAAAGGCGCACCCCGATGTGTTTAATATGCTTCTTCAAATTCTTGAGGACGGTATTCTTACCGATTCACAAGGCAGAAAGGTAGATTTTAAAAATACTGTAATAATAATGACATCGAATGTGGGTGCAAGAAAAATTACCGAAAAGAAGCATAGCTTTGGCTTCTCAGAGGGTGATATACAGGCAGATAATTCCATTGTTAAGGAGCAGGTATTGACAGAGCTTAAAAATACCTTCCGTCCCGAATTTATTAACCGCGTGGATGATATTATCGTCTTTACCAAGCTTGACCGCGAGGAAATAGAGCAGATAGCCGATAAAATGCTTTGTAATCTTGCTGAAAGACTAAAAGGTCTTAATATCTCTTTCAGTTGGGAAAGCGGAGTTAAGTCGGCGCTTGCCGAAATAGGCTTTGATGCGGTTTATGGGGCAAGACCGCTTCGCCGTGAGATACAGAATAAAATTGAAGATGCCTTAAGTGAAAAGCTATTGGACGGCAGTATCAAAAACGGAGATTCTGTAATTTGTGTAAGCGGTGAAAACGGCTTTGATTTTAAAACTGAATAAGAATAATAAAAATACCCTCATCTACAAAAAATGATAGACGAGGGTATTTTTATTTGGTCTTTACAAATAGCTCCTGATATCAACAGCAAGGCGTTCTTCAATATTAATAAGTCTTTTTGTAATGTCCTTTGAGTCGTTGTTGGCAGCTTTGTATTGATTCAAATACTTGTGAAGTGACTTAACACCCATATTGCAACCGTCGGTAATAAGGTCGGCTATTGTGTTGTCGGATTCGTTCATAACAAGCTTTATATTTGTTTTCATCCACGACATTCCCTTAGCCATCGCATTCGGTTCTTTACCGTCGTCGTGATATTTATCCAAAAGCTTGTCTATATCATTCAGTAGCTTCTCGTGCTCGTTTCTACTGTCGGTAAGAAGCGCCTTGAAATTGTCGTCGTGAACATATTCGAGCACATCGTCAACAGAGGAAATTCCCATCTTAACCCCTGCATCACATTCTCTTAGTAGCTTTATGGTATCTTTTTCAATCATCTGATACAACTCCTTTAATGTTTTGAATTAGTATTCCGCCGAAAATACGATTAATACCTTTTTAGGCATAAATTAAGCCATCTTGCGAAGGCAAGATGGCTTAATCTTTTGGACTGATAAAATATTAAAAAATTATTTATTATTTTCAGCATATTTTTTAGCGGATACTCCTGTGAATTCATTAAAAATTCTGCATAGGTAATTTGGTGTTATACCTACTTTTTTTAGATAATGTTTCAAGATTAATTTGTTCTGCATAATTAATATCAATACATTTTAAAAGTTATGTAATTATATGGTTTTATTTGTAAATATAATTTATTTACAAGAATTTGTCTTGGAAAAATGAGAAAAAACAAAGGTGGCAATGAAAAGACCTGTACACAATACATTAATATTTGCCGCCATTGAGGTGTGGAAGTAAACAAATCCGTTCATTACATTGACTATTATATGCGGCACCGATTGTGTAAAACAAAGAATAACTGCCGTAAGTCCCGATGCCATAAGTTTACGGAAATTATACTCACTGTCAATCCCGTTATAAAGCTTGGCGAAATTAAGCATAAACAAAAGCGCTGCACTATAAGAAAAAACAAGCAACAGGTTATCTGAAATAAGCGCGAGTGAGGAAATGGCAGTAAAGTCACATATTACTCTTAAAACAAAATACGCGGTAGGAATGATAAAGCATATCTTTGGAAGCTTAAAACTAAAAAACAACTTCATTGAAAAGGCAAAAAAGAATACTGCCGCTGTAATTCCCGTAACATTAAGAAGTGCTATCTGCCAACCCTTCACCACAGTGGGAAATTTCTCTGTGAACAGCTCGAAAAGAATTGAAAGAGAAATTAAAACCGACGCTATACTCATAAAAATATTTGGCTTAGGCGGTGCGTCGGGTGCGCGGTGAGCCGTAAACGAAAATATTGCAACCGCAATTGCAAATGCAAAAATAATTGTCATCATATATAAGCCTTCGTTTTCAAACTCCTGCTTAAAGAATCCGGTTTTGATTTCTACTATGTGGATTAGCTGTAAAAGTCTCATAACAATACACACAGGTAAAGCTGCCGAGAATAAAAGAACTATCTTTTTAAATTTCACTTATTAACACTCCGAAACATTAATTTAAAATATTACTCATATAATATACTAATTTTATATTGTTAGATTTTAAAAGTCAACACAAAAAGTGAAAAAAGAGGTATTGGTATGAAAAAAATGATGTTTATTTCGATAATAATTACGGTAATTATGGTTGTTTGTCCGTTTACGGTAATGAAAGAAGCCGAGATTTTACCTACTACAGCAGTTATCCCTGATTCAAAACCCGACGAAATTACAGCTTCGGATAGCTTCAGGGTAAGCAATACCGAAACAGGAGAAACCGAGATTATTTCATCAAAGGAATATATTTTTTCTGTGGTAGCGGCAGAAATGCCGGCGCTTTATGAGTCTGAGGCACTCAAGGCTCAGGCAGTAGCAGCCTACACCTTTGCCTGCAGACGAAAGGCTGAAAACAGTGAAAAAACCTATGATATAACCACCGACTCAAACACCGACCAAGGCTTTATATCAAGAGTTGATGCAATGAAACGATGGGGCGAAAAGGCTGAGGAATATGCTAAAAAAATAGATGATGCGGTAGAAGCTACTGAAGACCTTATGATAACCTATAAGGGACAGCCTATATCTGCAGTTTACCACGCAATATCCTCAGGTAAAACCGAATCCTGTGAGAATGTGTGGGGTGAAGCTTTGCCATACCTTAAGTCTGTAGTGAGCGAGGGTGACAGGCTATCACCCGATTATATTACCGAGGTGACCTTTTCTGCCGACCAGCTCAAAGACAAGCTTTCCGAAATAACCGATTTTTCAGGAAAAGAAGAAAGCTATTTCGGCAAAAGCAGTACAACTGCATCTAAAACCGTAAAAGAGATAAGTATTTGCAATCAAAAGATTACGGGAGCTAAAATAAGAAGCCTTTTAAATTTGCGTTCTTCCGCTTTTGAGGTTAAATACACTGACGGTCAATTCATTTTTACTGTTTACGGCTATGGTCACGGAGTCGGAATGAGCCAGTACGGAGCCAATTATATGGCAAAGCAAGGATACACCTTTAAGGAAATACTTTCCCATTACTATATCGACTGCAAAATTGAAAAGGTAAAATAAATAGGTCTAAAAATAAAAATGCGGAAGAGGCTTTTTCTCTTCCGCATTTCATAATTACTGCTTTGTTAAAAGCTCTATTATTTCAGAGTAAATAGCAGATGGATTGCTTATAAACCTTTCCTTAATGAAAATCGCCTGCTCCTCGTCGGTCACCATAAGCTTTACGCTCATAAACGGAGCCTCATTATCCATAGCGGTACAGGTAATAAAGGTTTTATCACCTTCACGGCTTATCTTTATATCGGTCTCCTTAGAATTTCTAAAACGCGAAACCATTTTTAGCGCCGCCGAAAATGCCCTTTCCTTAACCGTAATGGAAAGTGTTGTTTTAAGAGTGTCAGCAATCTCCCTGCCGCTCTGGGTGATTACATATGTGTCCTCCGCCTCGTTAAAAACCTCAAGCTGACCGTTGCTGCATAGCACGGCTATCGAGTCATTAACCTCAAAGTAATTTGCAATACCCTCGTAATGAAGCACATCGCCAAGCATTCTTCCCGGAACGGGTTGATTGATTGAGGATATGATATAGCATATGAGAATACGGACCTCGGCAGTGCTGAAAAGACCGCCTATTTCGGAAACGCCTGCTGAAACTGCATCTTTTTCCACTTCTGTCACCCTGTTTTAGCCTACGAATGCATCGTGAACAGCGGTCACTGCGCTGTCAGCATACTTAGCGTCGATAAGAACAGATATTTTAATCTCACTTGTAGAAATCATCTGAATGTTAATTCCTGCGTCGTAAAGAGCCTCAAACATCTTAGAAGCAACACCGGGATGACTCTCCATACCGGCACCTACAATAGAAATCTTTGCAATAGACTCGTCAACACTAATATCTTTATAGTTAAGAACATCCTTTAAAGACTCAATTGCCTCAATAGCCTGCTTGCCTTGGTCGCACGGAACGGTAAAGGTGATATCCTTAGTACCGTCACGACCTACCGACTGGAGAATGATGTCAACATTCACCTTAAACTGCGCAAGCTTATTGAAAAGCTTAAATGCAACTCCGGGAGTGTCCTCAAGGCCTACAACCGAAATTCTTGCAACATTATTATCTTTTGCAACGCCCTTAATTAAAGTTTTTTCCATTTTTATCTTCTCCTTTACAATTGTACCGGGTTTAACCTCAAGACTTGATAACACCTCAAGCTCAACATTGTATTTTTTAGCCATTTCAACCGAGCGGTTATTGAGCACCTGTGCACCCATTGCGGCGAGCTCAAGCATCTCGTCATAGCTGATTTCATCCATCTTTTTAGCGTTTGGAACCTTGCGTGGGTCGGCTGTGTAAACACCGTCAACATCAGTATAAATCTGGCAGAGGTCTGCGCGCATTGAAGCGGCAATTGCTACTGCGCTTGTATCTGAACCGCCGCGACCGAGAGTGGTAAGGTCATCATACTTATTAAGCCCCTGAAAGCCTGCAACGATTACTATGTTTTTCTTATCAATCTCTTTTTGAATACGCTCGGTATTAACCCTTTTAATTCGCGCCATACCGTAGTGAGAATCGGTTTCAAAGCCTGCCTGCCATCCGAGCAATGACTTTACAGGGTATCCAAGCTTTTCAATTGCCATAGCAAGAAGCGCGATTGAAATCTGCTCGCCCGATGCCAAAAGCATATCCATTTCTCTTTTAGAAGGACCGTCAGGATTAATTTCCTTTGCCTTGTCGATAAGGTCATCAGTTGTATCGCCCTGTGCCGATACAACAACGATAATATCGTTACCCTTTTTGTAATCATCAATTATTCTGTTTGCAACATTAAAAACTCTTTCGGCATTTGCAACAGAAGAACCACCGAACTTTTTAACTATAAGAGCCATTAAATCTACCTCCAAAAATTAAGCTAATGTGTGAAGAATCTTAACATTTTCTGCACCCAATAAAGAAAGCTTTTCCTTTATTATGCTTTCATATTCGGGCTTTGTAATGAAAACTATTTCTTTTTTGTGCCGATTTTTAACAACAGCATCACAGTCGCCAAAATGATTAATGAATTCCTCATCAAGGCGCTCGAAATCTTCACTGCTAACCGCCACATAAAGACTGCCGTATTCATCAAGCGAAGAATTTACATAGTCCTCGCTTCCTTCTTCCCAAGAAAGGTATTTACGCGCTTTAAGATGCTTTGCGCAGTCAATAATATCAGCCACAACGGCGCTTGCGGTAGCCTCCTTGCCGGCACCCTTGCCGTAGAAAAGCACCTCGCCTGTCTGGTCGCCCGTAATCATAACTGCATTGAAAACTCCGTTAACCTGAGAAAGCATATTCTCACGGCTGACAAGTGTAGGACGCACGCTCGCTGTTATTCTTCCGTCCTCAAGACGGCGAGTATTGCCTATAAGCTTTATTACATATCCAAAGGTATCTGCATTCTCAACATCGTCAAGCGTTATGCTGCTGATTCCCTCTGTTTTTACCTGTTTAGGATAAACGTGCTTTCCAAAGCCTAAAGCCGCTAAAATACAAACCTTACGGCAAGCATCGTGTCCCTCAACATCGGCAGTCGGGTCCTTTTCGGCATAGCCCTTTTGCTGAGCCAAGGCTAATGCAGAAGAAAAATCCATATTATCCACTATCATTTTATTTAAAATAAAGTTTGTTGTTCCATTAAGAATACCCGAAATTTCAGATATTTCATTCGCGGCAAGGCACTGTGCCATAGGTCTGAGCACCGGAATGCCTCCGCCAACGCTCGCCTCAAAAAGGAAATTTGCGTTGTTTGCTTGGGCAATCTGCAAAAGCTCGGCACCCTTTGCGGCAACAAGCTCTTTATTTGAGGTTACAACGCTTTTGCCCTTTTCGAGACATCGCTTTACAAAATCATAGGCAGGATTGACACCGCCCATAACCTCTGCCACAACATCTATCTCATCATCATTAACAATTATTTCAAAGTCCTTTATGAACCTATCGCTATATGAAAGACCATAAAAATCCCGAAGGTCAAGAATGTACTTTACATTAACCTCCTGCTTTACCGCACTTTCAATTCGCTTTGAATGATTAATAAGAATTTCCGCAACACCGGAGCCGACAACACCGTGCCCCATAATAGCAACATTAACCATTTCTTCCTCCAAATATAAGAATATTTATTAAACAAATATCCATACTTTATTATTAGGGTAACATTCTACTTTACACTATTCGATTTATTATATTACATTTTATCTTCAAAATCAATAAAAAAACAAAAAATATCGTAGTTTTTTCTTTTTTATCAATTATTTTGCCGTAAGGAGAGATATTTTGGAAGAACAATCCAAGAAAAACTTTATAATTAATACAATATTTTATCTCATTGTAGGTGCGCTTATATATGTATCGGGAAAATTTCTGTTAGGGTATCTTTTTCCCTTTATAATAGGCGGCGTTGTAGCGTTGACGGTGCAAAAGCCATCAAGCTTTCTTGCAAATAAAATAAATGCAAAAAAAGGAATATGCGCCGCTGTGCTGGCTGTTGGAATTTTCATTGTAATAGCAACAGCCGTTTTTTACCTTATGTATTTTTTATTTAATACATTTATGAGCGCTTCACACCTCTTTCCTAACTTAATTTCACGGCTTGAGGTAACGATGGACAAGATAAACGAAATTATTTCCAAAAGCCTTAATAAAATTTCTCCGTCGGTTTCGGTTCAGATTGAAAAAACCGCAAGCGAGCTACTCGACAGTTTAAGAAAAAGTCTTACAAGCCTTATATCAAGGCTTGCCGCAAGCATTGCCTCAGGACTGCCTTCGTTTTTATTCAGCTCGGTAGTAACGCTTGTTGCAAGCTGTTATATTGCTAAAGATTTTGACCGCCTCATAAAATTTGTAGGAGAACTTATGGGCGATAAGCTTTGTATTCGTCTTAATAAAATAAAAAGTGTGCTCACAGGCAGTGTATTCAAGCTTTTAAAGGGGTATCTGCTCCTTATGCTTATAACCTTTACCTTGCTTTCTTTTGGATTGCTTATACTGAAAACCAAGCGTTTTTGGCTTATTGCTCTCTTAATATCACTTGTAGACCTGCTTCCTGTTCTCGGCACAGGTACGGTTATAATACCTTGGAGTATAGTCGAAATACTTTCGGGCGATACAACCAAGGGCATAGGACTTATAATACTTTATCTGATAGTTGCTATAATGCGGAATTTTCTTGAACCCAAGGTCATAGGCGCACAGATTGGTATTAATCCCCTTTTTACACTAATCGCAATGTTTGCAGGCTTAAGACTCTTTGGAATAGTCGGTCTTTTTCTGTTTCCGATTATATTAATCACAGTAATAAAATACTACAAAAACGAAATGGCAAATGAAGGTGAAAAGGAATAAATCAACCATCTGTTAGCACATAGTTAAAAATCAGCATAATATATAATACAGTGCAGTGTAAATGCTTTATTTACCTGTGCTAACGGATGTTTTTCGAAGAGAAGTGAATAAAGATGAAAAAAATTAATGTCGGCAGTATTACTTATGCCATAAAGGGCAGAGATTTACTCCGAAAAAAAGGCTTTAAAGCAAGGATAGAAAAAAACAGCTCCGGAAACAGTGGCGGCTGCGGATATTTAATCGCAGTAGAGGGTGACGGCACTGCTGCCGAAGAGCATTTGTATAAAGCCGGAATAAAAATTCTTAACTAAGTTAAGAGCGTGCCGTTAGCGCAAAGGCTTCGGCACGCTTTATTTGTGAGGTGAAATAATGATTTATTTTGATAACGCGGCTACAACGGGTAAAAAGCCGCCTCAGGTAGTAAATGCAGTATTGCAGGGCTTGAAAAATCATAGCGCGAACCCCGGCAGAAGCGGACACAAGGCGGCAGTAGCCGCTGCTACTGCAATATATTCGGTGAGAGAAATGTTATCCGATTTCTTCGGTGCAGACGGTCCTGAAAATGTGGTTTTTACGCTTAACTGCACCCATAGCATAAACTGTGTACTCAAGGGGGTTCTTAAAAAAGGAGACCACATTCTCGTTTCTTCTCTTGAGCACAATGCTGTTATGCGTCCGCTAATTAAAACGGGTGTGAACTACAGTATTTTTAATGTGTCCTTTACAGACGACACCGCAACCTTAAAAGACCTTACCGAAAAAATTCGTCCTAACACGCGAATGGTATTTTGTACTGGCGCTTCTAATGTATGGGGTAAGCTGTTGCCTATTGAGGCTATAGGCAAGCTATGCAAGGAGAAAAAACTGCTTTTCGGGGTTGATGCTGCGCAAATAGCGGGTGTTATACCGATAAATATGCAAAAGATGAATATTGATTATCTCTGTGTAGCACCGCATAAAGGACTTTACGCTCCTATGGGCATAGGCGTGCTTATATGCCGCAAGAATATTAGCGAAACATTAATAGAGGGAGGTACGGGCACAAACTCGATTGAATTAAAGCAGCCCTTAGAGCTTCCTGAAAGACTCGAAAGCGGCACGGTAAATCTTCCTGCGATATTAGGTACGGGTGCCGGTCTTGACTATGTAAAAAAGCTGACTGCCGAAAGGATTTATTCCCACGAAGCCGACCTTATAAAAAAGCTTTACTACGGTCTAAGCAATATGAGTGAAGTAATGCTTTACACACCCGAACCGCTTATGGGGGTTTTTGCGCCTGTTTTGTCCTTTAATTTTAAGGGAATTCCAAGCGAAACGGTATCGGCATTGCTATCCGAACAGGGAGTTTGCGTAAGAGGCGGACTTCACTGCGCTCCTTATGCGCACCGCACTTTGGGGACACTTGATAACGGTACAGTAAGACTTTCAACCGCTACCTTTAATACAAGCCAAGAGGTTTATAGCTTTTTAAAGCTTGTGAGCGACAAAAATTTTATAAAAAAACTTAAAAAAGCTATTGAATGAGTGACTGTGTTGTGTTAAAATAAAGTAGGTAATATATAATATAAGGGTAAATATGTACTTTTTTAAGTTAAATAGACTTTTCTGAGCATTTTTTACCCTTTTGTAAAGGAAGTTGGATAGTGAGCGGCGTATTTAGCACAATTTATTCTATTTGGAATCAGATGTTTTATGCTGTTTCCAATTTTAGACTCTTTGATATTTTAGATATTTTGGCAATCACCTTTATTATCTATAAAGCCATCGGCTTTTTGCGTGATTCGCGTGCAGGTCAGTTGGTAAAAGGTCTCATTATTCTTGTGGTAATGTATCTTATTGCAGGTTGGTGGGAGCTTGCCACACTTGAATGGATTCTTTCAAGGGTTATGGATTCTGCAATTATTGCGGCGGCTGTAATTTTTCAGCCTGAGCTTCGAAGAATTCTCGAAAAGGTTGGCCATACAAATTTCAATAGAGGAATAATAGGCGAAAGCGACAGTACGGTGATTGAAGCCTGTATAGGCGCAGTAAGTAAGGCTGCAGGAAATATGCAGGAAAAGAAGATAGGTGCACTTGTTGTTTTTGAGCGTACAACTCAGCTTGGCGAGATTATTAATACAGGTACAATTATAGATGCCGAAGCTTCTGTTTCTATGGTTGGAAACGTTTTCTTTCCTAAGTCTCCTTTGCACGACGGTGCAATGATTATCCGTCAGGGAAGACTTTATGCCGCAGGCTGTATTCTCCCACTCACTCAGCGTGAGGATATAAGTCTACAACTTGGCACCCGTCACAGAGCGGCAATCGGAATGACCGAAAACTCAGATGCCGTTGTGCTTGTTGTTTCTGAGGAAACAGGAACCATATCCATTGTAGTAAATGGCCAGATGACTCGTAATTACAGTGTGGTCTCTGCCGAGGCGGAACTGCGCCGACTGCTTCTTTCATCCGAAAACGAGCAAAAGCAAAGCGCAGTTAAAAATGTTATTAGCCGTATTATGCCTATAAAAAAGTCAAAGGGAAAGGATGAAAAGAAGTAAATGAAAATTCCAAGCTTTTCGTTGCGTAAGTTGCTTTACAATAAGCGTTTTACCATTCCTTTTTCGCTTTTAATGGCTTTTGTGCTTTGGCTAACTATTACCATAAACCAAAAGCCAATAATAGACCGAACATTTACAGATATTTCAGTAAATGTTAATCTTGAGGGCACAAAGGCTGCTGAAAATGAGATGAGCATTATAGGCGACATTTCTGAGCAACGCTTTACAGTTGTTGTCAGAGGACCAAATTATGTTGTAGGCTCACTCACCTCGTCGGATATTAGCCTGTATGCATCTGCCGGTGTTGTTGATGCTCCGGGGGACTATAGCCTTGAGGTTGCGGCTTCAAGCAGTACAAACAACAGCGAGTATGAAATTTTAAGTATTTCTCCGCCCACAGTAAATATTAATTTCGACTATATTG
Source organism: Acutalibacteraceae bacterium (assembly GCA_045533475.1). GTDB lineage: Bacteria > Bacillota > Clostridia > Oscillospirales > Acutalibacteraceae > UBA737. The sequence goes on from JAZSHV010000013.1 coordinate 62,155, forward strand.
AAACCAAGGCGTTTACCCTTTCGGCTATTGCCGAGGGTGCAACGGCATCTGAGGGACTTATTGCCGAAAACGGTGTTGTAAGCGGTACAGAAAGCGATACTGTTACTATAAAAGGTCCGAGAACGGTTATAAATAAAATTGAGTCGGCAATAGCTGTTGCCTCTGTCAATAAAACCCTAAGCGCAAGTGAAACCTTTGACGCTGATGTTGTGCTTTATGATGAGGAGGGAAAGGTTATCGACCAATCCAACCTTACCCTTAGCTTTAGCAAGGTTAAGGTTACTGTTCCGATTTCTAAAAAGAAGACCGTACCTGTTTCGGTAGAATTTTCCAATCTTCCTGCAGGCTTTAATAAGGACAGTCTTAAAACCCGACTTGACCATCCTACGGTTACAATTATAGGCACCCCCGAAACGATAGATAAGACTACAAAGGTCACTTTGACTCCTATTGATATAACTACCGTTTCATTAGGCGCGGGAAGCTTTAATGTCTCACCGAAATTGCCTGACGGTGTGCGTCTGCTTGACAGTATCGACCATTTTACAGTAACAGTAGATACAAGCGGTTATGTTGAGCGCACGGTTACGGTATCAACTATTAAAAAGGTTGGACTATCGGTAGGTCTTTCAGCCTCGGGCGACAAGCGGATAGTAAATGTTAAAATCTTCGGTCCAAGAGCCGTTGTAAATAAAATAGACACTTCAAAAATCTATGCTCAGATTGACCTTACAGATAAAAAGACAGGCGAGCATACGGTAGATGCTATGATTAATTTTGAAGGCTATAACAATGTATGGCAGGTCGGAAACTATAAAACAACCATAACAGTGAAGTAATTTAGGTGTGGCAGGGCATTACCCTGTCACACTATCTCTATATTTCTCTATCCTTTTCACATTTAGCATTTAATTGCATAGGATATGTTGGAGGAGATTTATATGGAATTGTTTATGGGTTTGGTTTTTCTTTTTCCCACAGTATTAGGACTTGCAGAGCTTTTACATATATTTAAAAGACTGATTCTAAAGCCTTTGAAGCCGTATTGCAGTACAACACTTATTTTTATTGACGGTGAAAATGCACCTCTGCAGCTTTTGTATGCGGCAGAGCAGTATTTGTGGCAGGGCAAGAGTGACGAAGCATCAGTTATAGCGGTTTATTCCTCTGATGATGAGCTTGACCTTGATTATTGCCAAAGTATTTGTCAGAAAAACGGCTTTGAGCTTTGTCCAAAAGAGGAGATTTCAGAACGGTTAAATCAAAGGAGGCGATGATATGCAGGAAAACGAGTCGGTAGATGTAAATCAAAGCATTACAGGCAGTGTTGAAAAAATAACATATCGAAACGAAGTGAACTGTTATACCGTCGCAGAGGTTAAAACCTCAAACGAAAGGCTTACTGTTGTTGGAATAATGCCCTTTCTTGCCGAGGGCGATATTGCAGAATTTTTCGGTAAATTTATTGTTCACGCAACCTACGGTCAGCAGTTTTCCTGCGAGGCATTTGAAAAAAAAGCCCCCGAAAATGCGGCGGCAATACTTAAATATCTTTCTGCGGGCGCTATAAAGGGCATTGGACCCGCAACAGCTGTAAAGCTCGTTGAGCGCTTTGGCGAGGAAACCCTTGACATTATACAAAATGACCCCTTAAGGCTTACGGTTATAAAGGGAATTTCCAAGCAAAAAGCGCTTGATGTGTCAGAAGAATATAAAAAGCAGTACGGTGTAAGAGATATTATGCTTATGCTTTCTAAATACAAAATTTCGCCTGACCGTTGTCTTAATATTTATAAGCGATTCGGTGCGAAGTCCTGTGAATTTATAAAAAACAATCCTTATGTTTTGTGTGAGGACGGTATTGATTTTCAGTTTGAATTAGCTGAGGATATTGCAAATGACTTTGGATTTTCCAAGGATAATGAGCTTAGAGTATCGGCGGGACTTGAGTATGTTCTACGCAAAAATCTTGCTAACGGACATACCTGTCTTCCAAGAAATAAATTTATTTCTGTTGCCTGCAAGCTTCTTGAATGTAAGGAGAGCACGGTTGAAATATGCTGTGACCGACTTATTGAATGCTTTAGAATAAACAGTAAATCTGTGCAAGGCACCGAGTTTCTTGCAGTCCCTAACTACTATAGCGCCGAGCAGCATATTGCCGCAAGAATGTTGTCTGTAAAGCGATTTATAAGCTCAAATGTATCGGTTGATGCACTTGAAATAGAAAATGTGGAAAACCGATTGGGCATCAAATTTGAAGAGCTTCAAAAGCAGGCTATTTTCGAGGCTTTTAACAGCGGAATTCTTATTCTTACAGGCGGTCCGGGTACAGGCAAAACCACAACACTTAACGCTATAATTAAGCTTTTTGAGCATAGAGACCTTGAAATTGAGCTTGCGGCGCCCACAGGCAGAGCCGCAAAGCGTATGACCGAGCTTACGGGCAGAGAGGCAAAGACCATTCACCGTCTTTTAGAGGTGGAGTGGGGAGAGGGTGACAAGCGTCAGTTTGCCCGAAACGAAAAGAACCCTCTGTCTTGCGATGTTATAATCGTGGACGAGGCTTCTATGATTGATGCTTTGCTTTTTGATGATTTGCTTAAAGCTTTAAGGCTTTCCTGCAGAATAATTCTTGTGGGTGACTCTGACCAGCTTCCGAGCATTGGCGCAGGAAATGTTTTAGGAGACATTCTCGACTCAGAAGCCTTTCCGTCCATTCGTCTTAAAAAGGTGTTCAGACAGGCAAGTAAGAGCAAAATAATCTCTAATGCTCACGCTATTATCAATAACGAAAAGGCTGATTTTTCGGATAAGGAATCGGATTGCTTTTTTATTCGCAGGATGGACAGGTACTCGGCGGTGCAAACCGTAATAGAGCTTATTTCACAAAGGCTCCCCAATGCTTACGGGGTGGACCCATTGACAAGTGTACAGCTTCTCTGCCCATCAAGAATGCTTGATACGGGTACTGTCAACCTTAACAATCTGCTTCAGGAAAGACTGAATCCGCACAAAAAGGGCGAGCCTCAGCTTTCCTTTAAAGGCTTTTATCTCCGCGTGGGAGATAAGGTTATGCAAATAAAGAATAACTATGATTTACAATATCGCAAGGATAACGGCGATTTCGGTAACGGAGTTTTTAACGGAGATGTCGGCTATATTACCGATATAGACCAACGGGGCGGAATCCTTAAGGTGCGTTATGACGATAAGGTTGCAACCTATTTCCCTGAGGATATAGGTCAGCTTGAGCTGGCATATGCTGTAACGGTACATAAAAGTCAGGGCAGTGAGTACGATTATGTTATTATTCCTCTGCTTGAGGTGCCAACCAAGCTCAGATACCGTAATCTACTGTATACCGCCGTTACAAGAGCAAAAAAAATGCTTATTGCCGTAGGCAGTGAGGATGTTTGGGAAGAAATGGCTGCTAATGACCGAAAAACACTAAGATACACTATGCTGAAGACATTTATAGAAGAGGGCAAATTCCGTGAGATGGTATAAGGTAATAATTGCGGCGATTTTCCCTAACAGTTGTTGCGGTTGTAACGAAATAATACCTGAGGGTGAGCATTTTTGCGACTACTGCTTTGAGATGCTCTCACGCACCGCAAAAGATAAAATTTGTGTTAAATGCGGTCTGCCAAAGAAAAACTGCGATTGCCCCACAACCGTTTTTAGGTTTGACGGTTGTGTTGCTCCGTTTTATACAGACGTTGCGGCAAAGGAGGCTATGTACCGTTTTAAATTCAGGCGAAAAGAACATATCGGTAGCTTCTTTGCTCAGCAAATGGCATTAAGCATAAAGCAAAGCTTTCCTGATATTTCGCTTGATGCCGTAACCTATGTTCCTTTACATCCTGTAAGTGAGCGGCGTAGGGGCTATAATCAAAGTAAAATTTTAGCCGCTGAATTGTCACATATTTTAAATATTCCAATGTATGACAATCTACTCAGCTGTGTCAGGCGGGGTAAAAATCAGCACAAAACACCCCGAAGACTTAGGCGCAATAATGTAAGGGATAAATATATCTGCAATCATTCTGTCATCGGCAAGAAAATTTTATTGGTAGATGATATTAAAACAACCGGCGCAACTCTTGACGAATGCACTAAGCAATTGCTTTTAAAGGGTGCTGACAGGGTGTTCTGCGTTACCGGTCTTATTACTAAAAGAAAGGAAAAAAAGAAAAATGGCAACTGATATCGGAATAGATTTGGGTACATCTAAAACGGTCATTTTTTCGAGCTCAAAGGTGGTTTTTGAACAACCAAATGCTGTAACTGTTGATGCTGAAAGCTGGGACCCGATATATTTTGGAGAAAAAGCTAAGCAAACCTTAGGAAGAACCCCTGAAAGTCTTGTGTGCGTAAGCCCAATTGAGAGAGGCGCTATAGCTGATTATGATATTACCGAGGCTATGCTCAAAAAATATATGCAGGATGCCTTCGGAAATAAGATTTTAAGACCTCGTATAATGGCAACTCTTCCGGCAGGTCTTACCGAATTGCAGCATCACTCACTCGCAAATGTTGTTGAATCGGCAGGCGGAAGAAACATATCGGTTATAGAGGGACCTTTGGCTATTGCTTTCGGTCTTGAGCTCGATTTCTCGGCTCCTCACGGTACACTTATTGTTGATATCGGCGCAGGCACTACCGATATTGCAGTGGTTTCTATGGGCGGTATCGCCGCCTGTGATTCACTAAAAACCGCTTCTCTCGATTTTGATGCTCAAATTATAAGGTATATCCGTAAGGAATACAACATCGAGATTGGACCGCTAACTGCTGAGGACATTAAGATTAAGGTGGGCACAGCGATAAAGCGTGACATTGAAATTGCAATGGTGGCAAAGGGAAGAAATGTTTTTTCAGGACTGCCCGAAAGCTTTGAAATTTCAAGCGGCGAGGTATATGATGCTATCATCGATACAATTAATACTATTTGTGATGGAATAAGGCAGGTTCTCAACAAAACAAATCCCGACCTTGTGGCGGATATTATTAATGACGGTATGTACCTTACCGGTGGCGGCTCCTGCCTTTCAGGGCTTTCCGAAAAGCTTTCAGACTATCTCGGAATCAAGGTCCATACTATGGAGGACCCTGCTTATAGCGTTGTTAAGGGAGCGGCTGTAGCATTAAAGAAAAAGGAATTACTAAAAAATGTTAATTATCAGCTCCGTTCAATCAAAGAGCTTGAAATAAACTGATAATATATTACAATAGAATAATTAAAGGGGCTGTCTTATTTGGCTTTGTTTGATAAGACAGCCCCATTTCATAACTATTTTTAAAATAGGGAATTTTTATCATCGGTTGCGGGGTTGTCTATCAGTTCTCCATTTTTGGTAAAGCGTGAGCCGTGACAGGGACAGTCCCAAGAATGCTCTTGAGGATTGTATTTTAAAGCACAGCCAAGATGTGGGCATCTCGGTACTGTAGGAGTCAGTAAACCAATTGTAGCTTCAAAAGCGTTTATTGCCAACTGAGGAACAAGCATATTGCGCGACGGCGTATAAACCGAAGAATACAAATTTTCTTTTTCGTTAATTAAATCGGCGAGAAGCATTGCTGAAACCATTGAAGACGACATTCCCCATTTATTAAAGCCTGTTGCAACAAATATATTAGGTGTGGATTTGGAGTATTGACCTATATACGGAACACCGTCGAGTGTCATACAATCCTGTGTAGCCCATTTGGCAACTACTCTTGATTGGGGGTATACGCCTTTTGCAAATGTCTCAAGCTCTTGCCAGCTGCCACCTTTTTTGCCCGTGCGGTGGGCACCGCCGCCGAGGAGCAGTAGCTTTCCGTAGCTTCTGAACGAAAGTCCTTTATCGTTTTGGTCTACAAACATACCGTTAATCGGCTTTGCATCCTCAAGCGCCAAAACATATGAACGATGCTGATACATTTTTAAAAAGTATCCGCCATATTTATTAATGAAAGGAAAATGTGTGCAAACGATTGCCTTTTTAAAGCTGATTTCTCCGCGTTCAGTAACTGCTTTGTTGTTTCTTAACTCTATAATCTTAGTGTTTTCATAAATCGGAAGCTTTTCTGCCAAGCTATAGGCAAATTTAAGCGGATGAAACTGTGCTTGATTTTCTACACAAACCGCACCTGCAGTCTTAAGCGGAATATCAGGTTTCTCACAAAAGGATGCTTTTGCACCAAGTCGGTTAAGCGCATTAAGCTCTTTTTCAGCAATTGCGCGGTCATCTACAGAATAAGCATACGAGTTTTTTAACTCATAATCACAATCAATATTTTTGCATAGTAGTCTGTATTTCTCACAGGCGGCTTGTTGGGAATAAAGATAAAGCTGAGCCTTTTCAGTGCCAATTTTTTTTATAAGCTTATGATATATCATTCCGTGCTGAAAGGTTATTTTAGCAGTAGTATTTTTGGTTATACCGCCGCAAATGCGGTTTGCCTCAGCAAGCACACACTCCACACCCGATTCCTTGAGCATATAAGCACAAAGAATACCCGCTAAGCCTCCGCCAATTATAAGCACATCGGTTTTCATATTTCCGTTTAACGCTTCAAAATTTCTAAAATTTGACGTTTCAGACCAAATTGAATTCAAAAAAATCACACCCTTAATAGTATTATCGCAAATTTGCTGAGGTATATACTATTAAGGATGTTTTGCTTAATCTGAAATAATAGTTTTTTAAGTTGCTTTATTTTATAGTTTTTCGAGGGTGTTGTTTTTTATAGTTCCTTTTGACTATATGATTAGTCATTAAAGAAATTCTTTACCTTATCCATAAAGGATTTTCTTTTATTATAGTTTTTATCGTCGGTTGCGTCGTCAAACTCTTTTAACTTATCCTTTTGGACTTTCGAGAGGTTTTTCGGCACCTCGACCGTAATTTTTACATATTGGTCGCCCTTGCCCGAATAGTTAAGGCGCTGTATACCCTTGCCGCGCAGCTTGAACTCGTCCCCAGGCTGAGTGCCCTCGTGGATTGTAAACTTAACCTTACCGTCAAGCGTGGGGACAGTAATCTCCGCACCCAAAGCGGCTTGGGTAAAGGTAATAGGAATTTCGCAGTAAACATCGTATCCGTCGCGCTCAAAAATGGGGTGAGGACGAACATTAACATTTATTCTCAAATCGCCTGCAGGACCGCCGTTTACACCGGCATCCCCGCCGCCGCGAAGATTGATAACCTGACCGTCATCTATACCTGCTGGAATCTCTACGGTTTGGTCAACAGTATGTCTGATTCTGCCTTTACCGTTACAGGTGTGACAGGGCTTCTCAATTATTTTACCGCTTCCGTGGCAGTTGTCACAAACTTTTTGTGTTTGCATAACGCCGAAAGGAGTTCTTTGTGTAGCAGAAACCTGACCTGAACCGTGACAAACAGGACAGGTCTTTGGACTTGTGCCCTTTTCAGCTCCCGAACCGCCGCATTCCTTACAGTTTTCAATTTTAGTTACCTTAACGGTCTTTTTACAGCCCTTTGCCGCTTCCTCAAAAGAAATATTAACTGCCGCGGCAGTATCGTTTCCTCTGCGTGGCGCATTGGGATTGCTTCTTCTTCCGCCACCGCCGAAGCCGCCGCCAAAGAATGAGCTGAAAATATCACCTAAATCACCAAAATCACCGTCAAAGCCAAAACCGCCGCCACCGTATCCGCCGCCTGCACCAAAGTTAGGGTCTACACCTGCGTGACCGAACTGGTCATAACGAGAACGTTTTTCACTGTCCGACAAAACCTCATAAGCCTCGTTTACCTCTTTGAAGTTTTTCTCAGCCTCAGCATCACCCGGATTAAGGTCGGGATGGTATTTCTTTGCCGCTTTTCTGTATGCTTTTTTAAGTTCGTCCTCGGATACAGATTTATCTACTCCGAGCACCTCGTAATAATCTCTTTTATCACTTGCCACAAGTATTCTCCTAAAATACATTTATGTAGGGACAGGCCTCCCGAACTGTCCGTCAAATCAGATGAAACCTAACGGACCGTCGAGGACGCCGGCCCCTACGGTTTATTATATTAAAACCGATTATTTGTTGTCGTCAACATCTGTGTAGTCAGCCTCATACACATTGGGGTCAGCATTGCCGCCATCAGGAGCAGGACCAGCCTCACCCTGAGGATTTGCTGCCTTGTAAATCTTTTCACTTACTGCATAGATTTCCTTTTGCAAGTCTTCCTGTTTTGCTTTAATAGCATCGATATCCTCGCCCTTAAGCGCTTCCTTAAGAGCCTCTTTTGCAGAATCAATCTTAGCTTTTTCGTCGTCAGAAAGCTTATCGCCAAACTCATTCACAGTCTTTTCGGTCTGATATATCATCTGGTCAGCGTTGTTGCGAACATCAACAGCCTCGCGACGCTTTTTATCCTCTGCGGCATATTCCTCTGCCTCTTTAACAGCCTTATCAATATCTTCCTTGGACATATTTGTGTTAGAGGTAATGGTGATATTATTCTCTTTACCTGTTCCAAGGTCCTTAGCAGAAACGTGAACGATACCGTTAGCGTCAATGTCAAATGTTACCTCAATCTGGGGGATTCCGCGTGGAGCAGGAGCAATACCGTCAAGGTGGAACACACCGAGAGTCTTATTGTCTTTTGCAAACTCACGCTCACCCTGAAGAACGTGTACCTCAACGGAGGTCTGACCGTCAGCAGCGGTTGAGAAAATCTGGCTCTTCTTTGCGGGAATGGTGGTGTTTCTGTCAATTACCTTTGTAGAAACGCCGCCCATTGTCTCAATACCGAGAGAGAGGGGAGTAACATCAAGGAGAAGAAGTCCCTTAACGTCACCGCCGAGAACACCTGCCTGAAGAGATGCACCTAAAGCAACGCACTCGTCGGGGTTAATTCCCTTGAAGGGCTCTGTGCCCATAAAGCTCTTAACAGCCTCCTGAACAGCAGGGATTCTTGAAGAACCGCCAACCATAAGAACCTTGTTGATTTCGCTCTTGTTAAGCCCTGAATCGGCAAGCGCCTGACGAACAGGAGCCATTGTAGCATCTACAAGGTCTGCAGTAAGCTCGTTAAACTTAGCGCGGGTAAGGGTGGTCTCAAAATGCTTAGGACCGGTAGAATCAGCAGTAATAAAGGGAAGATTAATGTCAGCAGTTGTCATACCCGAAAGGTCGATCTTTGCCTTTTCAGCAGCTTCCTTTACACGCTGCATAGCCATTTTGTCATTCGAGAGGTCGATACCCTGCTCAGCCTTAAAGGTAGCAACAATGTAGTCCATAACGCGCTTGTCAAAGTCGTCACCGCCGAGACGGTTGTTACCTGCGGTGGCGAGAACCTCCTGAACGCCGTCACCCATTTCAATGATTGAAACATCGAATGTACCGCCGCCAAGGTCATAAACCATAACCTTTTGGTCGTCTTCCTTGTCAATACTGTAAGCCAAAGCAGCAGCGGTAGGCTCGTTTATAATTCTCTTAACCTCAAGACCTGCAATTTTACCTGCGTCCTTGGTTGCCTGACGCTGAGCGTCGGTAAAGTAAGCAGGAACGGTAATTACAGCCTCGGTTACGGTCTGACCGAGATAAGCCTCAGCATCAGCTTTTAATTTCTGCAAGATAATAGCAGAAATTTCCTGAGGTGTGTACTTTTTATCGTCGATTTCAACGGTGTAGTTAGTACCCATCTCGCGCTTGATTGAGCTAATGGTTCGGTCGGGGTTGGTGATAGCCTGACGCTTAGCAACCTGACCTACCATTCTTTCGCCTGTTTTAGAAAAAGCTACAACAGAGGGAGTTGTTCTTGAACCCTCAGCATTGGCGATAACAACAGCTTCGCCACCCTCCATAACTGCTACGCAGGAGTTAGTTGTACCTAAGTCTATACCTATAATTTTTCCCATTTTAATTTCCTCCAAAATTTTATATAGTTTTATATATTCTAATTGTCATTATGAGGGGAGAAAGACTTTTCAATACCCTCAAAAATGGCATAATAGGTTTTCTAATTTGCAACCGAAACCATTGCAGGTCTTATTACAGTATCACCGATTTTATAACCCTTTTGCAAAACCTGAGCAATAACATTCTCGCCCAAATTTTCGTCCTCAATATGCATTACAGCTTCGTGACAGTTGGGGTCAAAGCTGTCGCCAACCTGAGCTACCTCTGTGATTCCAAGCTTTCCGCCTAAGGCTTCAAACTGCTTTACAATAAGCTCTATTCCCTTAATGTAATCGGGAGAGGTTTTATCCTCAAGAGATGCGGCGCGGTCAATGTTATCAAGTATCGGCAAAAGCTCCTTAATAACATTCGATTTCGCAAATTCCGCAATTCCTGCGCGCTCACGCTCGGTTCGCTTTTTAAAATTATCAAACTCGGCGGCAGTACGCAAAAGAAGGTCATTTTTGTTTTCGAGTTCTGCTTTAAGCTTTTCAAGCTCAGCATCATTCTTTGATTTCTTATCTTTTTTCTTAGGTACTTCCGCTTTTTGTTCGTTTTTTGTCTCGACTTCCACGGTAGTTTCCTCGGCAGTTTCATTTACATTTTTTTTTTCTTCTGACACGGTTTAATCCTCCATATCCTTTTGTGCTTCTGTAATGATTTCTGTAAGCCTTGCGGCTGTATATTCTATATCGGGCATTATATGCTCGTAAGACATTCTGTTAGGTCCGATTATTCCTAAATAACCGGTATATTTATCTGTTCCGCTGAACTTGGCGGCGATAAGTGCCTCACCGTTAAGCTCGGGGTATCCCGTATCGGCTCCGAAAACAGCGCTCACACTGTCTCCTATGCCTTCGAGAATAGAAATAATCGGGTCTCGTCGGTTAATCAAGGAAACAATCCGTCTTGCGGCTTCTTCGCTGCCGCTTATGTTATAAAGGGCGTTTTCACCCTTCAGAGTGAGGTCGGTTTCCTCTATACTGCAAGCAATTTCAAAAATTGTGGTAAGCATAGGCATAAGCTCCAAGGAGTAAAGTCCCGCTTCGGCAATAACACTCTGCATATAAGCCTTGGTGAGCTCGTCAATCCGTTTACCCGTTATTCGGTTACTGATAATATCCTTAAAGCATTTATCGGTCTCAGAGGACATCACCCGATTTTGCCGAAATATTCGATTTCTTGTTCTGCCGTCCTCTGTAATAAGAATCAGCATAACCGATGAACGGCTTATGGGGAAGAGCTCTATTTTCTTAACCCTTGGCGGATTTAAGGTTATAAGACAGGAAAACGCGGGTAAGCCCGTAAGTTTTGTGAGCATTTGCGCTGCCGCGGCAGGAATACCCTCAGGCTCACAGCTTATAGCCTCAAGTGAGCGGTCGATAAAATCCTTTTGATTGACAGGCGGCTGAGCTTTGTTCATTAGATTATTTACATAAACCCTGTAGCCGCCAACGGTAGGTATTCTGCCGGCAGAGGTATGAGGCTGATGCAAAAGCCCCAATTCACATAGCTCGCTCATTTCGTTTCTTAGTGTTGCTGAGGACGGGGCATTTTCGAGCAGAGCGGTAAGATTCTTAGAACCGATAGGCTCGCCGGTTTCAATATATGCCTTTACAATAGCCTTTAAAACCGCTTGCTTTCTTGGCGTAAGCTCCACAAAACCCCCTCCTTTGGAAAGTTTTTTCAATTAGCACTCTACTGCTTTGAGTGCTAACGAGTATTATTATATGCAAAAAAACAGAAAAGTCAATACTTTTTTAAAAAATAGTTTGACTTTTCCTGACCTTTTACATTTTGTTCACAAATATTAATAAAAAAGCAGACCGTTTGGTCTGCTTACAGACTGTTCCCAGTCTTTAGTCATTAATTATTTTGTTTTTTCTTCTATTGCGTTGGCTGCGGCAGAAAGGTATTCACAGGTAAAGCGTTCAAATTCACCTGTATCAACCATTTGTGCTAACGAGGTATCAATAGGCATTTTGCCGAGCAACGGAATGTTAAGCTCCTCTGCAATGCTTTCGCTTCCCGAACCGAAAATATTAAAGCTTTTTCCGCAGTCGGGACAAACCACATAGCTCATATTTTCAACTATTCCAAGCACAGGAATCTTCATAAGGTCTGCCATATTGTAAGCCTTTTTCACTATCATAGAAACGAGGTCCTGAGGAGAGGTTACAATCACCGCACCGTCAAGCGGAATACTCTGGAAAACGGTGAGCGGTACATCGCCTGTTCCGGGAGGACAGTCGATAAACAAATAGTCAAGGTCACCCCAAACAACATCCTGCCAGAACTGCTTTACAGCGCCTGCAATAACAGGTCCGCGCCATAAAACAGGTGACTCCTTTTCTGGGAGCATCAGGTTTACCGACATAAGTTTTATACCTGTTTTTGTAACGGCAGGCAAAATACCTATTTCGTTCTGTATAGCTCTTGAATTAATGCCAAAGGTTTTAGGGATTGAAGGACCTGTAATATCGGCATCCAAAATACCAACCTTATATCCCTTGCGTGCCATAAGTACTGCAAGCATAGAGGTTACCATAGATTTACCTACGCCGCCCTTACCGCTTACAATACCGATAACGTGCTTAATATTGTTAAACTCACCTGTAGGCTCTATAAGGCTTTGAGCATCGCGCTGACCGCAATTTTGAGAGCAGGATGAGCAATTGCCCGAACAACCCTGTGTTTTTTCTTCTGACATTTTAAAAACTCCATTTCAAATAATTATAAATTTATATTTTACAGTAAAAGTATTATATAACTTTTAGCTTAAAAAGGCAAGGTATATCTTTTTTAGAAAATGAAAAAGTCAATTATAATATACTGACATTAATTATTTACTTCCTGTTGAACCAAAGCCACCTGTACCGCGTTCTGTATTGGACAGGGAATCGGTTTCACTGAACTCTACTGCAAGAAACGGGGTTATAACCAACTGTGCTATGCGCTCACCGTCTGCTACTGTTTGCAAAGCAGAATAATGGTTGTGAAGCGCAACCATTATTTCACCTCTGTAGTCGCTATCAATAACGCCGACCTTATTTGCAGGGGCTAAGCCTCTTTTTGTGGCAATTCCGCTTCGGGCGTATATAAGCCCCGCATAGCCTTCGGGGATTTCGAGAGCTATTCCTGTGTGAATAATTTTTGTTTCGCTTGGGGCTATGGTAATATCCTCACCCTCACAGGCATAAAGGTCAGCTCCCGCAGAAAAGGGAGAACCGTATGTCGGTGTATGGGCATTTTCCTTTAGCTTTATAAAATTAACCTTTATCATAATTTTTCTCCTATTGTATTAAATATTATAAGCTATATTATATCACTCATAGTTGGTTTTTGCAAGAATTATCGTTAAGTTTAAGGCGGCTTAAGTATTAATATTTATTGCGAAAAGATTGTTAAAATATAAACTATAAAATTGAGGCTGTAACACTTGAAATATTCAACAAAATATAGTATTATATATATTATTATTTGAAAAATTTACTATATTTCATTAAAAGGAGTTTGTTTTTATGGGCAAAAAGGAAAGAATACTTAAGCCTGTCGGTCTTGTAAGGGGCGGGGCAATTCTTCCTCACCATAAGTCTACGGCGGAAAAGGAGAGTATTATAATGCCTCCGTCTGCTGAGGTGAGACTGCCAATGCTTCAGCATATCGGTGCACCTGCTGTTCCGATTGTAAAAAAGGGTGATAAGGTTTATGTAGGAACTCTTGTAGCAGAGGCGGGCGGATTTGTAAGCGCCCCTGTATATTCAAGCGTTTCGGGAACCGTTAAGGAAATCAAGAGCTTTGACGCTAACGGTGAATGTGTGGTTATTGAGTCGGACGGTCTTATGGAAAAGGACCCCGATATAAAGCCATTTAAGGTCGAGACGGCGGCAGATATTGTTGAGGCGGCTGACCGTTGCGGTCTTGTGGGACTCGGCGGCGCAGGCTTTCCCACAAAGGTAAAGCTTTCGGTTAAGGAGGGTACGGTTATAGATACCCTTATTATAAACGCGGCTGAGTGCGAGCCTTACATAACAAGCGATTACAGAGAATGTATGGAAAGCTATGACGACGTTATAAACGGAGTATATCTTATTAAGGAAATAATGAATATTCCTAAGGTTATAATATGCGTTGAAAGTAATAAGAAAAAGGCTATAGAAAAGCTTTACGAAATAGCAACCGATAAGCGCGATACGGACGATACGGTTAAGCTTATGCAGCTGCCGACAAGGTATCCTCAGGGAGCGGAAAAGGTGATTATTTATTCGGCTACAGGAAGAAAGGTTCCTGCAGGCAAGCTGCCGAGTGATGTAGGCTGTATAGTAATGAATGTTACAAGTATAGCTACACTTTATCGCTTTATTACTACAGGTATGCCGCTTGTGAGCAAGCGTCTGACGGTTGACGGTACGGCTGTTTCTGAGCCTAAGAATGTAATTGTTCCTTTGGGAACACCTATAAGAGAGCTTCTTGATTTTGTGGGCGGAATTGATGAGGATGCAGACGAAATTATTATGGGCGGGCCTATGATGGGGGTTGATATTTATAATCCCGATGCAGTGGTTGAAAAGCGTAACAATGCTATTACTGTAATGAAGGCATCCTCTAAAAAGCCTGTGCAGACTGCCTGTATCCGTTGCGGCAGATGCGCAAAGGGCTGTCCTATGCAGCTTTATCCTGCGGCGGTTGAAACTGCAGTTAATCATAACAACATAGAAAAACTTAAAAAGCTTAATATAAATTATTGTATGGAATGCGGCGGTTGCTCCTTTATATGTCCTGCAAACCGTCCCTTAACCCAAATAATGCGTGTGGCAAAGGCAACACTCAGAAAGGAGAGCAAGTAATGAAAGGTCTGTTAAGCGTAACCTCATCACCACATTTAAAGCATCCTGACACTACTGCAGGAATTATGCTTGATGTTATTATTGCGCTATTGCCGACTACTGTGTTTGGTTGTATTCTTTTTGGCTGGCGCGCAGTCTTGGTGCTTGTAACCTGTGTTGCTACGGCGGTTTTAGGCGAGTATTTATGGAATTTAATTCTCAAAAAGCCTAATACAATAGGAGATTTATCAGCCATTGTTACAGGTCTTATTTTAGGACTTAATCTTCCGTCGCATACACCGCTTTGGATTGCCGCAATAGGAAGTGTTGTTGCAATTGTCGTTGTTAAGCAGATGTTCGGCGGACTTGGCTTTAACTTCGCAAATCCTGCAATGGCGGCAAGAATAGTGCTTATGGTGTCCTTTCCGTCTCAGCTCACATTTTATACCGAGCCTGTGTCGGATACCATTACCTCTGCAACACCGCTTTCCTTTGTTTCCGCAGCGGAGGGCGCACCTACACTTAAAAACATTTTCTTTGGCTTACATAGCGGATGTATCGGCGAAACCTCGGCATTTTTGCTGATTATAGGTGGATTGTATCTTGTTATAAGAGGGGTAATTCACCCTGTAACACCTGTTTGCTTTGTGGGAACAGTAGCGTTACTTTCCTTGATTGCGGGGGATAATGTTTCGGTTGCAGTTTTCGGCGGCGGTCTTATGTTAGGCTCAATTTTTATGGCAACTGATTACACAACAAGTCCAACAACCCCTCTCGGGAAGACGGTCTTCGGTGTAGGCTGCGGTGTTTTAACCTTTGTTATCAGAAAATTTGCCGCTTTACCTGAGGGTGTTTCATATTCAATTCTTCTTATGAATATTCTTGTTCCGTATATAAACAGCTTTACCCTTTCGAAGCCGTTTGGCTTTGTTAATCCTGTAAAGGAGGGCAAAGCAAATGAATAAGTTTATTGATATTCTAAAGAAAAACAAGGACGAAATTATAAAACCTGTAGTTGTTTTGTTGGCTATTTGTATAGTGATTCCGTTAGCGCTTTCGCTTACAAATATGATAACGGTCGACCGAATTGCCACCCTTGCTGAGGAAAATCAAAATAAAACGATGTCAAGGCTTATTGAAGCTGAAAGCTATGAGCAAAAAGGTCTTGCGGTGGTTGATATGCCTGAGCCTGTGGATTACTTTGTTGCAAAGAACGGCGAGGAGATTGTAGGATACATTTTTGTAACCTCTGCTAAAGGCTACGGCGGCGAGGTTTCGGTTATGACAGCGGTTAATACCGACGGTACTGTAAAGGCGGTAGAAATATTGGATGCTTCAGGCGAAACTCCCGGTCTTGGACAGAACATTACAAGAAACGAATTTACCGAGCGCTTTAAGGGTAAACCTGAAGGAATAACCGCTGTTAAAAACGGAGCTGTGGCTGAGAATAACCAAATTGACGCTTGGACAGGTGCGACTATATCTTCAAAGGCTGTAACCAAAGCGGTGAATGAAGCCTTAGAAAATTATAAGGCAGTAGCACTTGAGAATAACGATACTGCAGAAAAGGAGGTAACGGGGAATGAGTAAAAAATATTTAAATTATTTTACAAACGGTCTTATAAAAGAGAATCCCGTTTTAAGGCTTGTTCTCGGAACCTGTCCTACACTTGCAGTTACTACCGCCGCTATAAACGGTGTGGGAATGGGCGTTTCTGCAACTGTTGTCTTGGTTTGCTCTAATCTTGTTATATCGCTTCTCAGAAATGTTATTCCCGATAGGGTGCGTATTCCTGCGTTTATAACCGTTATTGCAGGCTTTGTAAGTGTGGTGCAAATGCTTGTTAAAGCCTTTTTGCCCTCAATAGATAACGCTCTTGGAATTTTCTTACCTCTTATTGTTGTTAACTGTATAATTCTTGCAAGGGCAGAAATGTTTGCTTCTAAGAATTCTCCTGTTCCAAGTATTTTGGATGGTCTTGGAATGGGCATAGGCTTTACTGCAGTGCTTACCCTTATGGGCGCTATAAGAGAGATTTTGGGCGCAGGGACGATTTTTTCACTTCCTGTAACATCAAAATTTATTGATCCGATGATTATCTTCTTGCTCCCTCCGGGTGGATTTTTCGTGTTTGGAATGTTGGTTGCCACATCTAATGCAATAGCTAAAAAGCAGGGTAAGAAACCCGTTGAAGGTCTTGGTTGTGAGAACTGCCCGTCAAGAGCGGCTTGCGGCAAGGCAGAGTGTAATAAAACAGAGGAGGCAAAGGTAAATGAATAATACAACAATTGTCTCTATTCTACTTGCGGCTATACTTACTAATAATATGGTTCTTTCTAAGTTTTTGGGAATTTGCCCATTCCTTGGCGTTTCTAAAAAAGCGGGAACAGCCTTTTCAATGAGTATTGCCGTTACCTTGGTTATGGTGGTTGCAACCGCCGTTACTTGGCCTATTTATAATTATATATTAGCGCCTGATTATACATATTTGCAGACTATCGTGTTTATTCTTGTAATCGCGTCAATAGTTCAGCTTATAGAAATTGTACTCAAAAAATATATCAAGCCTGTTTATAACGCTTTGGGAATATATCTTCCGCTTATAACCACTAACTGTGCGGTGCTTGGTATTACAATGCTTAATATTACCGACTCACTAAATTTTGTTCAGTCACTCTTTAATGCTTTTGGCGCAGGTCTTGGCTTTATGCTTGCAATGTTACTTTTTGCAGGCGTGAGACAGCGATTGGAAACTGCCGATATACCAGAGTTTTTAAAGGGCTTGCCTATAACTCTTGTGGCGGCGGCATTGGTTTCACTTTCATTCCTTGGCTTTGCCGGAATAGGAGGGTAATAAATGGAAATTTTTATTCCTGTATTGATAGTGGCTTTAATCGGTCTTGTTGCCGGTGTGGGACTTGCGTTTGCTTCAAAGTATATGGCTGTTCCGGTAGACGAAAGAGTAGAAAAGCTAACCGAGGTATTACCCGGAGCTAATTGCGGAGCCTGCGGTTATTCAGGCTGTGAGGGCTACGCGGCGGCAATCGCCTCAGGAGAGGCAGAGCCTAACAAATGCGCACCCGGTGGGGAGGCTGCTGCTACGGCGATTGCGGAAATTATGGACGTTGAGGTTTCTTCTGAAAAGCTGCTCGCTTATATCGCTTGCAAGGGTAGTCCTGAAATTACAAAGTTAAAATATGAATATAGCGGCAAGAAGAGCTGTGCGGCAGCTTCACTTCTTCACGCAGGACCGCTTGAATGTGCGTTTGGTTGCGTTGGATACGGTGACTGTGCCTCTGCTTGTCCGTTTGGCGCTATTACTGTTAAGGACGGCAAGCCGATAGTATGCGAGGAGCTTTGTGTCGGCTGCGGCATATGCGCAAAGGCGTGTCCGAAAAACCTTATTTCTATTGTGCCTGTTGGAAGAAAGGTGAGCGTTGGTTGCTCAAATAGGGGAAAGGGAGCCAAGGTTGTAAAGGCTTGCGAGGTTTCTTGTATTGCCTGTAAGCTTTGCGAAAAGGCTTGTGAAAGCGGCGCACTTAAGATTGTAGATAATCTTGCTACCATAGATTATAGCATCTGTAACGGTTGCGGCAAGTGTAAAGAGGCGTGCAAGCGCGGAGTACTTATTTAAAATAATTATGTTAAGCGGCAGTTAATACTGTCGCTTAAATTATAATATTAAGTTATTAGGAATATTATAACAGTAGTTAACTTGAACATTTTTTTAAAATCAATTTGAGCATTAATGATTTCACACACTTAGGATTTCTGCCATATTATGAAGTGGAAGGAATTAACTTAATTCAAATTATTGTAAACCGACTGATTATTTTTAATAAAGTCAGGCAAGAATATAATTACAATACAGTTTTGAGAGTGTGAAACAGCAATGAATATTAAACGAGGAGAAATATATTATGCCGACCTTAGCCCTGTTGTGGGCTCAGAGCAGGGTGGGATAAGACCTGTGCTTATAATACAGAATGATATTGGAAACAGATACAGTCCAACAGTAATAGCCGCCGCAATAACAAGCCAGCGTGACAAAACCAAGCTACCTACACATATTTCTGTGGAAGCAAGCGATTGCGGACTTGCAAAGGATTCAATCGTGTTACTTGAACAGGTAAGAACGATTGATAAGCAACGACTTAAGGAAAAAATGGGAAGTCTCGACGGGATTTCAATGGGTATGGTAGATAAGGCGCTAAGCGTAAGCTTTGGTCTTTCATAAGGTATAAAAAGACTTAAAAAAAGATTTTTAAAAAAATTTAAAAAAATGCTTGACATTTGTTTTGGTTTGTGGTAATATATCAAAGTCGCCTGAGGGTGACGGTAAAAAAACAGTTGGTGTTGATTGCGGCGAGGGTCCACCCGTTCCCATACCGAACACGGAAGTTAAGCTCGCTTGCGCTGAAGATACTTGGCGGGAAGCTGCCCGGGAAAATAAGTAGATGCCAACACAAAAACACACGGTTATGCCGTGTGTTTTTTATTAGTGTCTTTATACGGTTGCTTATGTAAACACGCAACAAAAAATCACCCGCTATATATATGTGTGTATATAGCGGGTGAATATTTTTTACATTACCTTTGCCTTAAAGGCATATTATAATGTGTAATTAGATTTCTGCGAAGTACTTAATGGTACGAACCATCTGGCTTGTGTAGCTGTTCTCGTTATCATACCAAGAAACAACCTGTACCTGATAGGTATC
This sequence comes from Acutalibacteraceae bacterium, assembly GCA_045533475.1. Taxonomy (GTDB): domain Bacteria; phylum Bacillota; class Clostridia; order Oscillospirales; family Acutalibacteraceae; genus UBA737. The sequence goes on from JAZSHV010000013.1 coordinate 81,610, forward strand.
GTCGTCAATCTTAGTAACCATAGTCTGAGTAGCATCGAAGAGTGAACCGTAGGTGATACCGATGATATCAGAAGAAACGAGCTCTTCCTCAGTATAGCCGAAGGAAGCACTTGAAGCAGCCTTCATAGCAGCATTGATGCCTTCCTTAGTAACATCCTTGCCCTTAACAACTGCAACGAGGATGGTTGTAGAGCCTGTCGGAACGGGAACACGCTGAGCAGAACCGATAAGCTTGCCGTTGAGCTCAGGAATTACAAGACCGATAGCCTTTGCAGCGCCGGTGCTGTTAGGAACTATATTGCAGGCAGCAGCGCGAGCACGACGAAGGTCGCCCTTTCTGTGAGGACCGTCAAGTACCATCTGATCGCCTGTCCAAGCGTGAACAGTAGTCATAATACCGCTCTGGATGGGAGCATACTTGTTGAGAGTATCAGCCATAGGAGCAAGGCAGTTTGTTGTACAGGAAGCAGCAGAAATGATAGTATCATCAGCTGTAAGAGTATCCTCATTTACGCTGTAAACAATAGTCTTAAGGTCAGAACCTGCGGGAGCAGAAATAACAACCTTCTTAGCACCTGCATCGATGTGAGCCTGTGACTTCTCTTTTGAGCAGTAGAAACCTGTACACTCAAGAACAACGTCTACGCCAATCTCTCCCCAAGGAAGGTCAGCAGCGTTCTTCTCAGCATAAATCTTGATTGTCTTACCGTCAACAGTAATGCTATCCTCACCAGCAACTACGGTATCTGCAAGAGCATATCTGCCCTGAGCAGAGTCGTACTTAAGAAGATGAGCAAGCATTTTGGGGCTTGTAAGGTCGTTGATAGCAACAATCTCATAACCCTCTGCGCCAAACATCTGACGGAAAGCGAGACGACCAATACGGCCGAAACCATTAATAGCAACTTTAACCATTGGAAAAACCTCCTAAAAATTTTCTGATGTTATTTTACCCTATTTCTGTCACATTTTCAAGTCATTTGTTTAATTTTTAACATTAATTTTAAAATTTCGATATTTTGGCATAATAATTTCATTAAAGGTGAGGTGACAATTTGATATTTTTGCCAAATATTTTCGAGCGTTATACTGCAGCATTACGAAATTTTATACATTTTTCTGCTATGAAAAAAGGAGTAAACCGTCATCATATGCGGTTGCTCAAAAAAATATATCAGGCAGAAGCCCTATATAACTACAACGAAATTCTGCCTATAGATATTTACAGATACAGCGTTTCTGTATTGGATTCGGCCTTGATTTTGTCCTCAAGACACAAAAATTATTACTACGATATAGACTTCACAGGCAGCTTCCTTATAAATAAAAGACTTTACACCGCTTTACTGCTTTTGTTATTTTCTAAAAACATTTCATTCAAGGCTTATACCTGTCAGAACAGATTAATAATCCGAACTGACACCGCTATTCCAAAAAGGTTCAAAAAAATTATTTTTGCTATGAACGGTTTGATTCTTACGAGCACTCTTTCAAAGAATCAAATAATAATGCTTTCTGCTTCAAGGACATCAAAAAAACCGATATATACCGAAAGCGAATTTGAGCTTTTAGCAAACCCTTTTTCACCAATTCATATTTTTTTAGAAGAATTATGACATTTAGTTGCAAACCTTTATGCAAAAAATCAAGAAAAAAAACTTGAATATTATGAAAAAGTGTGTTAAAATACATTGAATTGTATTTCGTATTATTTTTTGTATGTGATGGGGTTAACAATGGCAGATAAATATAATTCTTCAATTATTAAAAAAAATATCAGTCTCGCCGAGTTCTTTTTTGAATGTGTTAAGCGATGGTTTATAATAGCAACTATTACCTTGGTGTGTTTAGTTATAGCAGTCTTCTATTCTTTCTTTGTTGTCACGCCTATGTATGATTCATCGGCTAAGCTTTATATCATCAATAAGCAGTCTGAGATTATCAATTCTTCTGACTTTTCAATATCCACATACCTCACAAGCGACTTTGCTGAAATTATTGTGGACAATGTTGTGCTTGACGAGGTGGCTGATGAGTTGGGCGGTAAATACACAACGAGGCAGATTAAAAGCTTCTTAACAGTGGAAACCCCCGATAACACCCGTATCATTGAGATACTTGTACGCTCGCCTGATGCTAAGGATTCTAAAAAAATCGCTGACAGTATTTGTTCTATTTCCGAGAACAAGCTTGTTGATATTATGGGACTTGACCGTGTGCAGGTAATCCGTAAGGGCACCTTAGCCAATAACCCTTCGGTACCCAACACAGGACGTAATATGTTTTTAGGAATTATGATGGGCTTGTCGGCTTCGTTGTTAATTGTATTAATTCTCTTTATTACTGACAATAAAATATCCTCTGCAAATGATGTTGAAAAGTATTTAGAGCTTAATGTTATAGCAACAATTCCCTATAATCAGAGTAAACAGAAATCCAGACTGTAAAATATGAAAGGTTTTTAAGATGACTTCAGAGAATTTTACTAACGCTTCTTTCTTAGGTAGTGAATTACCGACTGCGGGAAAGGTGAATTTTAATACCTCTGCAAAAAACGATTATTCTACAAACGAAGCCTTTAAGACACTTCGTTCGAATCTTCTTTTTTGCGGTACGGATGTAAAAATCGTGCTTATTACCTCAACCCACGAAAACGAGGGCAAGAGCACCATTTCAACCGAGCTTTCAAAAAGTCTTGCCGAAATTAATAAGAAAACCTTGCTTATAGATGCTGATATGCGTAAATCGGTAATTTTACGTCGAAATCTTAAGACACAGAATATATTAGGTCTTTCTGAGCTTCTTTCAGGTCAGGCAACTATAGGTCAGGTGCTTTACAATACGCAAGACCCTTATTTTGATGTAATCTTCAGCGGTCGTTTTCCGCCCAATCCGGTTGAGCTTTTAAGCTCTCCCGCTTTCAAGACGGTAATAAATCAATTTAAAGATGTGTATGATTACATCATTATTGATTCTCCGCCTTTAGGTCCGGTTATTGACGCTGCTGTTATATCTGTAAGCTGTGACAGTGCTATTCTTGTTATTTCTCCAGGAAAGGTGAAGTTTCTGGACGCCTTGGCAGTCAAAGAACAGCTCAGCAAGAGCGGTTGCCGTATTTTGGGCGCAATTCTTAATGAGACCGACCCAAAGCATAAGGATGTAAGCCGTTATTATAAGGACCGTAACTACTATATGTCCGATTTATCTAAAAAGAGCTTTGGAACAAAAGCTAACAAATAGTTATTTACCTTACAATAATAAAAATGCCCTTGCAAAGTGACTTTGCAAGGGCATTTTTATTATTAATTATTTTTCTGCTTATTCAAATGAATCGTCAGAGGCATCTACTACCTCATAATCGCCGGTATCGCACTCAAGATAATCACCTTTAATACGATTCTTGTTGGAAAGCTTATCGAATATTGCCAGTGCTCCGACAGCGGCACCGAAAATAGCAAACAGAGAAACTAAAAATTTTATAAAACCTTTCATAATAGCTCCTTTCAAAAAATAACACAATAATCTTACTAATATTATATCAGCAGTAAGAAAAATTGTCAACTTGTTAATATGCACTACATAAACGGCGCAAAAATATGGAGAATTGCCTGTTTGACGCGCTCCTTAATAGGGCGTTTCTTCCACGCTTCAATCTTTATTTCCTTAGACTGTGATAAAATCTCGTTAAAATGGTCTCTTATATCAAGAACCGTACTGTTATCGCATATCCACGCTCCACACTCAAAATGGAAAACAAAGCTTCGGTAATCCATATTTATTGTGCCCACAGTTGCGATTTTATCATCAGAAATGAAAAGTTTTGAATGAATAAAGCCGGGAATATATTCGTATATTTTAACCCCTGCCTCCAAAAGCTCCAAATAATTATACTGAGTAACAGGGTGCACATACCATTTATCAGGGATGTTGGGTGTAATTATTCTTACATCTATTCCCGATTTTGCCGCCATCTGCAATAGAGCTTTCATAGTATTATCTATAATCAGATAGGGCGATGTTATATACACATACTTTTGCGCAGAATTTATTATCTGCATATATATACCTTCTGCAGGGTTTCGGTCATTAAGAGGGTCATCGCAGTAGGGTATAACAAAACCGTCATCCTCCGCAGGCTCGATGGTATCGTGCGCCTTAAAATCTATCCTTTTATGTGTAGAAAACTCCCACATTGTACAGAACATTGCAAGAAAGCTTCTTACCGCATTCCCCTTTATCATAACGGCACTGTCAAGCCAATGGCCAAACCGCTCAAGACGGTTTATATACTCGTCGCCAATATTAACACCGCCTGTAAAAGCCGTTTTACCGTCTATTACAATTATCTTTCGGTGATTGCGGTTGTTCATAAATATATTCATAACAGGATTTATAGGATTGAAAATTGCAACCGATATACCCTCTGCGCGAAGCTTAGTCATAAATCCCTTGCGCTGACGCTTTATCGAACCGAAATCGTCGAAAATTATTTTAACCTCCACGCCCTCTTTAACCTTTCGGCTGAGTATTTCGTGGATAGTGTCCCACATATACCCCTCCGCAAGAATGAAAAACTCGATAAAAATATACTTTTCCGCGCTTTTAAGCTCAGTTATCAGTCTTTCAAAGAATTTTTCACCCGGTGAAAGATACTCTGTGGCGCTTTTATCGTAAAGCGGATACCCCGATTCACCTGTAAGATAATCTGCCTGACGCGAGTGAATCATATCGTAATATTTAAGGCGGTCTCTGACGGCGCTGTCATCCTTAAGATAGGTAAGGTAATTCGATTCGCACCGCTTCATTCTTTTCCTTATAAAGGGAGCAACTCTTCCACCGCCCCAAAGCAAGAATACTGCTATACCGAAAATGGGGAATAACAGAATAAAAACAATCCAAGCAATTTTATGGTCGGGATTTCCTCGGCGGTTTATGATTATAATAACTGTAATCGCACCCAAAAACATTGAGATTATATAAGCTAAGGCCGACTGTGCGGTTACATTGTATACTACCCCGAACAAGAAAAACAATTGAATCAGCAACAGTAACGCCGAAAAAATAACTCGGGTAGGTATTCTTATACCTCTACGATGGTCTATTTTCACACAGTTCACCCCATTTATAAAGTAATTTGCCCTATAATTATAACACATTTAAAAGAAAATTGCAATTTATTATATTTATTGTTGTAAAATAGAGTGAATATGTGTTAAAATATAGAAGTATATATTTTTAATTTGAACGGAGATATGCTATGTCTGGTAAAATACTTAATTTAGCAGAGGGTGTAGAGGGATTATTCATAAAGAACGAGCGATTTAATACGACACTTGTTTCCTGTAATTTCTATCTGCCTTTAAAAAAGGCTACCGCAGCATCTTATGCGCTGTTACCCTTTATTCTCACCACTTGCAGTAAAAAGTATCCCGATTTTTCAAGACTTAATTACAAGCTGAGTAAAATGTACGGAGCAAGGCTTGACGCAAGCGCCGAAAAATACGGAGATTATCAGCTGCTTAAAATGAGTGTTTCGGTTATAAACGACCGCTACACGCTTGACGGTGAATCACTTGTAAAGCAGGCGGCTGAGCTTTTGTTGGGACTTATATTTGAACCGAGCGCCGAAAACTGTGCATTCCTTGAAAATGACCTTTCAAGAGAAAAGCGCAAGGCTATAGAGCATATAAAGGGCGAATACAGCGAGAAGCGTGTTTATGCCAAAAAACGTCTCGTAGAAGAGATGTACAAGGATACCGCTTACGGTGTGCCTAAATGTGGAACGGTTGAGGATGTTGAGGCTATAAGCGGTGAATCGCTTTACTTAGCTTGGTGCGAAATGCTAAAAAGCGCATTTATTCGTTTTCAGGTTGTGGGTGAGGCTGTACCTCAGGGACTGTTTGAAGAAATATCAGAGCGTTTTTCCACACTTACCCGTGAGAATATTTGCAACTGCAAAACATCTGAGCCTACAAAGAAGGCAGAAAATGTAAACACCGTAACCGAAGCTATTGATGTGAATCAAGGCAAGCTTTGTATGGGCTTTTCTGCTGAGCTTTACGGCAACGATTCCAACACTCTGCCGCTTATGATTGCAGGCGACATATTTGGCGGCGGTCCTTATTCCCGTCTTTTCAGTAATGTACGCGAAAAAATGAGTCTTTGCTACTATTGCTCTGCTTCTTCGCTCAGACAAAAAGGTCTTGTGACCGTAGAATCGGGCGTTGAGGTTGCAAATATCGAAAAGGCTCAGGCTGAGATTCTCAATCAGTTAAAGGATGTGCAGAATGGAGAATTTACCGATTTTGAGTTTGAATCCTCTATTAAAAGCATTTGTGATTCCCTTAATTCTTATTATGACAGTCAAAGCTCGACCGATATGTGGTATGCATTAAAGGTTAATAACGACGAGCTTTTATCACCTGCTGATGTTGCTATGCGCATAAAGGAGATAACACGCGAGGATGTTATAAGCGCCGCTAAGGGTATAAAGCTTCATACAGTTTACAGACTTTATCCAAAGGAGATGATGTAGGTTATGAAAAAGGAATATTTTGAAAGTGATATTGGCGAAAGCTATATTAAGGCTACACACCCGTCGGGACTGAAAATTTATATTCTTGAAAAACCGCAGTATACATCTTCCTATGCCATATTCGGCACAAAGTACGGCTCGATTGATACCTGCTTTGCGGTAAACGGCGAAGAAACGAGCGTTCCTGAGGGTATTGCGCATTTTCTTGAGCATAAGCTTTTTGAAAGCGAGGACGGTGACGCCTTTACAAAATATGCAAAAACAGGCGCATATGCTAATGCATTTACCTCTTTCGACCGCACCTGCTATCTTTTCTCCTGTTCTGACAAATTTTATGAGAATCTTGATATTTTGCTTAATTTTGTCCAGTCGCCCTATTTTACAGAGCAGACGGTGCAAAAGGAGCAGGGCATTATAGGTCAGGAAATCAGAATGTATGATGACAGTCCGGCTTGGCGTGTAATGTTCAATATGCTTATGCAGATGTATCACAACCACCCTGTAAGAATTGACATTGCGGGTACGGTTGAATCAATCGCTGAGATAGATGCCGCTCTTCTTTATAAATGCTATAACACATTTTATAATCCGTCAAATATGTTCATCTGCATTGCAGGTAATGTAAATACCGAAAAGGTGCTTGCACAGATTGAAGCATCGGTTAATCCTAATGACGATATTGAAATTACAAGAATTACGGCAGAGGAACCCACCGAGGTTGTAAATCCTTATGTTGAGCAGTCGCTTGCTGTTTCCCAGCCGATTTTCTGTTTCGGCTATAAGGAGCCTTTGGTTAAGCCCGAACGCACTGTAAAGGAAAAAATTTGCACCGCGTTACTGCTTGAGATAATCGCGGGCGAGGCTTCTCCACTTTACAGGCAGCTTGTGAACGACGGTCTTATAAACGATGAATTTTCCACCGAGCATTTTAACGGTTACGGCTATTCAGCGGTCATTTTTGAGGGTGAATCCTCTGACCCGAAGGCAGTAGCCGAGGCTATAAAGGCTGAGGTCGAGCGTCTTAAGACCGACGGTATTGACAAAAAGCTGTTTTCGGCAGTTAGGTGCGGAATGTACGGTAATGCCATTCGGTTGTTCGGAAGTGTTGAGAGCATTGCAATGCAGCTTGTTGACTGCGCTATGGGAGACTATAATCTGTTTGACGATATTAAATACCTCAAATCGGTTACTGTGGAGGATGTGTTCCGCCGTCTTTCCCTTTTGGACAACAGTAAGACAGTTTTATCGGTAATTAATCCTGTCGAGGAGGTTTAAACAAATGAATACAACTATTTTCGGAATTGATTTAACCCTTAATCCTATTGCCTTTAGCATAGGCAATGGGGTATGGAATATTTATTGGTACGGCATAATAATTGCCTTGGGCTTTTTACTTGCCCTTATTTACGGCATAAAAAATGCATCTCGCTTTGGTCTTAATAACGACCGTATGCTTGATGTTGTGCTTGTTGCCGTTCCTGTTGCGATTTTAAGTGCCAGAGCATATTATGTTATTTTTGACGGTGAAAAGCTTGAGGGGATTGGTGATTTCTTTGGTTTCGGAAACTCATCAGGCTTTTCGGGACTTGCCATATACGGCGGTGTTATCGGCGCTTTTGCTTCGGGTGCTATTATGTGTAAAATCCGTAAGGTGAATATTCTTGATATGTTCGATATTGCCTCTGTAGGCTTCCTTATCGGTCAGGGTGTTGGCAGATGGGGTAATTTTGTAAATCAAGAGGCATACGGTGACTTTACAGGCAGCAGCTGGTGGGGTATGCAGAGCGACCGCACCATAAGTGAAATGGGTGAGGGCTTGGTTCACCCCTGTTTCCTTTATGAGTCGGTTTGGTGTATTGCAGGCTTCTTTTTACTTAATCACTTCAGCAAAAAACGTAAATTCAGCGGTCAGATTGTACTTATGTACTGCATTTGGTACGGTTTAGGCAGAGGCTTTATTGAGCTTTTGCGTACTGACAGTCTCAGAATCGGAAACATAAGGGTTTCTTCCTTGCTTTCGTTTATCCTGTGCATAGGCGCGGCAATCCTTTTGGTTGTTTTTAGCCGCCGCGCAAAGGCAAACGAAAACCTCAGCGACTATGACGGTATGTTTGAAGAAAATGAGGAAGCTAACGAGACTTCGGACAGCTTGGATACTGAAAATGATGAAACTACAGAAGTTGAAGCTTCAGAAGATGTGACAAACGATATTTTAACGGAGGACGCTTAAATGAAAATAATTGACGGTAAGGTAATTTCCGCTTCTGTGAAAGAGCGCGTAAAGCAGGGCGTTGCAGAGCTTAATAACAAGGGTGTAACGGTAGGTCTTGCTGTAATAATCGTAGGCGAGGACCCTGCATCAAAGGTTTATGTTGCGAACAAGAAAAAGGCTTGCGAGGCTTTGGGAATCATATCTGAGGAATACGCATTGCCCGAAACCACCACCGAGCAAGAGCTTTTGGAGCTTATCCACACACTCAACAATAAGAAAAGCATTAACGGTATTTTATGTCAGCTACCCCTCCCCCGCCATCTTGACGAAAAGCTTATTATAAATTCTATTCTTCCCGAAAAGGATGTAGATGCTTTTCATCCGCATAATGTAGGCAGAATTATGATTGGTGACTATGACTTTGTTCCCTGTACCCCTGCTGGAATTATGGAAATGCTCGAATATGAGGGTATTGAGGTTGAGGGCAAGCATTGTGTGGTTATAGGCAGGTCGAATATTGTGGGTAAGCCTATGAATATGCTGCTGCTCCATAAAAACGGAACTGTTACAATTTGCCATTCTAAAACAAAGAATCTTAAGGAAATATGCAAAACTGCTGATATACTTGTTGCCGCTGTTGGCAGAGCAGGCTTCGTAACCGAGGATATGGTTAAAGAGGGCGCGGTTGTTATAGATGTTGGTATTAACCGTGTTGACGGCAAGCTCTACGGCGATGTTGACTATGAAAATGTTAAGGACAAGACCTCTGCCATAACACCTGTTCCGGGCGGTGTCGGTCCTATGACCATTGCAATGCTTATGCAGAATACCCTTACTGCCGCAAAGAGGCAGAATAATATTATCGGGTGATATTTTGATTAAAAGATTTTTAACAGCCTTGCTTTTAATACTTGTTTTAACAGGTATCACAGTAAGCGGGGCTTCAAAAACCACTTTGACACCCTTTGGAGATTTTCTCGAATATGAGAAAGATTCTAAAGATGTTGCAAACATTTTAAATATGGAAGAGGATGAACTTCTAAGCTTTTGCAGTAAAAATAATATTCGCGGATTATGGGTGAATAAAGACAATACTAAACAAATCAGGCTTTCATATTATAATACCGATTTTTCAAATAGTGTTGTCAATATCAGTACCCTTTCGGACGATAAAATATCCGAGCTTGTGCCTGATATTACAGGTATTGAAAACGCAAAAGGCGAAATTGTTCTTAAAGGTATTCAGAAGTTTATTAAATTGCAGTTAAAATCTCAGGACAGTGGCGGCGACTATAATCTTACGCAATATATAACCGTCGCAAACAAAGAGCTTTTTGTGCTGAGCTTTTATACCGCTATTGACGATAATACTGATTATATTTATATTGAGAAAACCTTTGATAGCTTCGATTTTCCGTATTTTTTAACTGCCGAAAACGGTTCCTCAGATAAATGGCAATATATTATACTTATTGGAGCTATTGTATTTGCTCTTGTAGCTATAGTTATTGGTATAACCGTCATACGCGATATAAAAAATGAGCGCTATGCAGTCTCCGTTCCCGAACAAACAGAAGCTGAAAATGAAGCTTAAATACTAAAATAAAAACGGAGTATCTTACTTAAGCTTAAGTGAGATACTCCGTTTTTGCGTATTCAGTTGTTTATAAAATGCATTATGTCAAACAAAACCTCTTCACGGCAGGTATCATTCAGTATTTCGTGACGGCAGTTTTCATAAAGCTTTAGTTTGGCATTGCATCCTGCTGTAATTAATTTATTATAGAAATTCTCTACACCCTTTCCGTAATTTCCTACAGGGTCACAAGCTCCCGAAATCACAAAAATGGGCATATCCTTGCGGATTTTTGCAAACCACTCCTTACGGTTACTCATTTTATTAAGGGTGATGAGGTCGTGCATTGCAGATACTGTAAAGTCATAGTTACAGAATTTATCCGAGTCATATTTTGCAATAACCGCAGAATCCTTTGTAAGCCATTCTCTCGAAGAATTGCCCTCGAAGCCTTTGTTGTAAGAGCCGAAAGCCATTTTATGTACAGCTTTTGATATATGCTTTTCGCCGTAAAATAATCTGATTATGTCGGTAAGCATAAGACCTGCATCTGCAAACAGATTTTTATCGCCACTACCGCAGATTATAAGCTTTTGATAGCCGTCTACAAAGCTTTCAGCCGCAATACGGGCAATAAACGAACCCATAGAATGACCGAAAAGTATGCAATCTTTGTCAGGATAGCTTTGCTTTACGGCAACGGCAAAAGTATTTACATCATTCACAAGGTATTTCCAACCGTCCTTATGAGCAATAAATCCAAGCTCACTATTATCCTTGGCGGTTTTGCCGTGACCTAAATTATCAAAGCCAAAGGCGACATAACCGTTTTGCGCGGCATATGACATAATCCCGTCATAGCGCTCAATATGCTCGGTCATACCATGTACTACTTGCAGTAAGCCCTTTGGCTCGCCCTCTGGAATGTAAATTCTACCCACAAGAGTGTGAATATTGTCGGTGCTTTTAACGGTCATTTCCTTTATTTCAAAAGACATTTACGCTCACTCCTTTGAAAAGGCTTTAGAAATTGCTTTTTCCCAGCCTGATATTAAACGGTTGCGCTCGTTTTGCCCTATAGACGGTATAAACTCGGTTTGCGATACAGAAATTTTCAGTAGCTCAGATTTGTTTGTCCAAAAGCCTGTACTGAGTCCTGCAAGATATGCGGCGCCTAAAGCGGTAGCCTCACCGCAAGAGGGCTTTGTTATGCGTATACCTGATATATCTGCCTGAAACTGCATAAGAAATTTATTGGCAGCAGCTCCGCCGTCTGCACGGATATAGCCAATGTCAATTCCGCTGTCCGATTTCATAGCAGCTATGAGGTCGTTGGTCTGATAAGCTATTGATTCAAGCGCGGCGCGGACAATGTGATTTTTGTTACTGCCTCGTGTAAGACCTGTAATAGTGCCTCGCGCATACATATCCCAATATGGGGCTCCAAGTCCCGCAAATGCGGGCACAATGTATACTCCGTTACTATCCTTTACAGAATTTGCGCAAGCCTCACTTTCGGCAGAGGTAGAAATGAGACCTAACTCATCTCTTAGCCATTGAATTACTGCTCCGCCTACGAAAACGCTTCCCTCAAGCGCATAACATACATCCTCGCCTGAAGCGGTTGCGGCAATGGTTGTGAGCAGACCGTTTTTGCTTGTGTATGCGGTAGTACCTGTGTTCATAAGCAAAAAACAACCTGTGCCGTAGGTGTTTTTAATATCACCCTCTAAAAAGCAACGCTGACCGAAAAGTGCCGCTTGCTGGTCGCCTGCGATACCTGAAATGGGAATCGGGTGACCGAGAATATTAATTTCTCCATATATTTCGCTGCTGCTTTTAACCTCAGGCAGCATAGCTTCGGGTATACTGAAAATCTCTAAAAGCTTTTTATCCCAGCAAAGCTTGTGAATATCAAAAAGCATTGTTCTTGATGCGTTGGTGTAGTCTGTAATATGTAGTTTGCCACCCGAAAGCTTCCAAATAAGCCAACTGTCTACCGTGCCGAAAAGAAGCTCTCCGTCCTCAGCTTTTTGGCGCGCATTCGGTATATTGTCAAGTATCCATTTCACCTTACTGCCGCTGAAATAGGCATCACACCTGAGCCCTGTTGTGTTGAGTATGTATTCTTCGTGTCCGTCCTTTTTGAGCTGTTCGCATATATCCGCAGTTCTTCTGCATTGCCAGACAATGGCATTACAAATAGGTTTACCTGTTTTCTTTTCCCACACAACAATCGTTTCACGCTGATTGGTAATACCAACCGCCGCAATTTCCTCGGGTTCAGCGCCTATTTTGGCTATAGCCTCGGTAAGTGCAGAATATTGTGCGGAGTATATCTCCAATGGGTCGTGCTCTACATATCCGGATTGCGGATAAATCTGAGTAAATCCGTGTTGTACCACAGAAGCTACATTGCTGTTTTTATCAAAAAGTATAGCCCTTGCACTCGTTGTACCCTCATCAAGCGCTAAAACATATTTTTTCATAAGCTATCCTCAAGGTTTATTTATAATTATTCGCGGCACCCTTTGATTTATGCTGCATACTATTTCATAATTGATGGTACCTGAAAGATCGGCGAGCTCGTTTACAGAAAGCTCTTTGCCAAAAAGAATAACCTCGTCACCCATACCAACATCAGGTATATCAGAAACATCAACCGAAAGCTGGTCCATACAAATTCTACCTAAAACGGGCGCTTTTTTGCCCCTTATTATAACATAGCTTTTACCTGAAAGAGCGCGAGGGTATCCGTCAGCATAGCCTGCTGAAACGGTGGCAATTTTAATATCTTTTTCTGCTTTAAAGGTTCTTCCGTAGCTTACGGTATCTCCGCTTTTTATCGTTTTAACTGTAGAAACAACCGATTTAAAGCTCATTACGGGTATGAAATCTCGCTTTAGTTCATCGGTGTTTGATGGTGAAAGACCGTAAAGTATAATACCCGGACGGCATACATCAAGCAGCTTTCCTTTGTCAAGAATAAGCGCGGCAGAGTTGCAGCAATGGCAAAACGGCACATTAATTCCCGCCTTTGCGAAACGCTCCTTGGCAGAGCAGAACCGACTGAATTGCTGGTCTGTAAAGCCGTCATCCTCTTTAAGGCTTCGGTCCGATACGGCAAAGTGGGTGAAAAGTCCCTCAGTTATAAAACCGTCAAGCCTTGCGGCGAAAATGGCATCATTTATTTCGGCAAGCTCCTCGCTTCTACAGTTAAAGCCAAGTCTTGACATACCTGTATCAAGTTTTATGTGAACCTTAATATTAATTGAAAGTTTTACTGCCTCGGCCGATAGAGCCTTTGCGTATTCGAGCGAATAAACACACTGTGAGATATCGTTTTTAGCAAGCTCAGAAACCATATCCACAGGCGTGTATCCGAGAACGAGTATGGGTTTTGTTATTCCGCAGTCTCTTAACTGTAGAGCTTCCTCTATGTTTGAAACTGCAAAGCTATCAGCCCCAGCGTTTTGAAGAACGGGGGCAATGTCCTTTGCTGAATGTCCGTACGCATTAGCTTTGACAACTGCCATAATATGCGAATTTTCAGCTTCATTCTTTATTATTTTAAAGTTATGTACTAAGGCAGAAAGGTCTATTTCCGCCCAGGTTCTGTGTAAATAATTCAAAAAAATCCATCCTTTTATTCAAGTCGCTGTTTGGCGCCTGTCGAAAGTCTGTGACTGAGAAAACCTGCAAAGGGAATACAAACAATACTTATTATCACCCAAATAAAGGAATAAAGCGCGCATATCTGACCGCCTATATTAAGGGGTAGCTTGCTGTAGTCCCACACATTTTTCTTCAATATTATATTAAAAATAATTCCGAATATTAGTTCTATAGCAGTAACAAAGCCGCTTCCGATTATTCCCTTTATAAGGATACCCGCGTGCTTCATTTTGTCGCCTATTTTTGCGAAGAAAAGAAAGCAAATACCGCCTGCGCCTAACATTGACCAATGGGTATATCCGCGCCAAATTATCTCAAGAAGTCCGTAGCCGACTGCACCTATAGAAAAAAGCATTAATCTGTTTTTATTCTTTTCCATAATTTCACCCTGTAATATTGTGAGTGAAAAATGAAAAAATTATTCAGTGTTAAAAATTAGTATGTACAGTCTTTAAACATTAAATCTGAAAAGAACAATGTCTCCGTCATTCATAACATATTCCTTGCCCTCACTGCGAACAAGTCCTTTTTCCTTAGCGGTAACCATATTGCCGCCGCAAGCCATAAAGTCGTCATACGCAATAACCTCCGCACGAATGAAGCCACGCTCAAAATCAGAGTGGATTTTTCCTGCCGCCTGAGGCGCCTTTGTGCCTTCGGTGATGGTCCAGGCTCTTACCTCAGGCTTTCCTGCAGTGAGATATGAAATAAGACCTAAAAGTGAATAGCACTTCTGTATCATTCGGTCAAGACCTGAACGCTCAAGTCCCAATTCTTCAAGGAACATTACCTTTTCTTCGTCCGAAAGTCCTGAGATTTCAGCCTCTAAAGCGGCGCAGATAGGAAGTATTTCAGCCTTTTCTTTTTGTGCAATTTCTTTTACTGTTGCAAAATTTTTGTTGGCTTCAATTCCGCCTGAAAAGTCATCCTCACTCATATTGCAGGCGTATATTACAGGCTTTGCAGAAAGTAAAGCGGTGGTGTTTAAAATTTCGGTTTCGGCATCATCGGTTATTTCAACGCTTCTTGCGGGTAAGCCCTTTTCAAGATGCTCAATAAGCCTTTTTAAGAAATCAACCTCAGCTTGCATTTTCTTGTCGCCCTTAAGCGCTTTTGTGGCCTTGTCAAGTCGGCGCTGTACCATTTCAATATCTGAGAAAATAAGCTCTAAGTTAATGGTTTCAATATCTCTTGCAGGGTCAACCGAGCCCTCAACGTGAATAATATCATCGCTTTCAAAGCAACGCACAACGTGAACTATAGCGTCAACCTCACGGATGTTTGCAAGAAATTTATTTCCAAGTCCCTCGCCCTTTGAAGCGCCCTTTACAAGACCTGCTATATCTACAAATTCAATAACGGCAGGGGTGAATTTATCAGGCTCGTAAATTTCTGCCAATTTTTCAAGCCTTTCGTCCGGAACGCTTACCATTCCGACATTCGGCTCTATTGTACAGAACGGATAGTTTGCCGATTGCGCTCCTGCGTTTGTAATTGCATTAAAAAGTGTTGACTTTCCAACATTTGGAAGTCCTAACATACCTAATTTCATAAGTAAAATCGTCCTTTGCATAAAAATTCATATTAATTATACGACCAAATACTAATATTATCAAGAAAAAACTTTTAAAATATAATAAAAATATAATAAATACTTTGATTTTTGAGCAAATCTATATTATAATAAACATAATTGTAATAATTCCCAAAATAAGGGGGTAATATTTTGAGAACGAAATATAAGGTATCACTTAAAAAGATTCTTGACGAATTCTCTTTGGAAACACTTAATATTCAAGACTCGGCTGAGGATATAATGATTTGCTCTACTGAGATAAACCGTCCCGGTCTTCATATGGCTGGTTACTTTGAATTTTTTGATGAAAACCGAATACAGATAATCGGTAGAAGTGAGGAAAGCTTTTTGCGTCGCTTCACACCCGAAAAGGCAAGAAAACGCCTGACTGAGTTTTTTTCTCACAAGCCGGTAGCGGTGATAATCTGCCGCGATTTGCAGATTGATGATATGTATACCGAAATTGCTAAAGAATACGGAGTGCCGCTTTTCAGGAGCGCCGAGAGTACAT
The DNA here is from genome assembly GCA_045533475.1 of Acutalibacteraceae bacterium. Classification (GTDB taxonomy): domain Bacteria; phylum Bacillota; class Clostridia; order Oscillospirales; family Acutalibacteraceae; genus UBA737. Next base: position 97,695 of record JAZSHV010000013.1, read on the forward strand.
CGGACTTCACCTCTGCGCTTATTGCGTATCTTAATCTGCAATTGGCTCCAAGAATTACTCAGCACGGTGTTTTGGTTGAGGTTTACGGTGAGGGTATTTTGCTTTTGGGTGAAAGCGGTGTAGGTAAAAGTGAAACTGCGATTGAGCTTGTAAAAAGAGGCCACCGTCTTATAGCGGACGATGCGGTTGAGATTAGGAGGGTTTCGAGTAAGTCTCTTGTTGGAACCGCGCCTGACAATATAAGGCATTTTATTGAGCTCAGAGGCATAGGAATAATAAATGCAAGCCGTATTTTCGGTGCGGGCTCGGTAAAGCTCACAGAGAAAATAGACCTTGTTATAAATATGGAGCCTTGGGATGTAAACAAAGCCTATGACCGTATGGGACTTGATAATCAGACCACAGAAATACTCGGTCTTAATATTCCGTCGCTTACAATTCCTGTAAAGCCGGGAAGAAATCTTGCAGTAATTATAGAGGTTGCGGCTATGAACAGCCGTCAGAAGAAGCTCGGATATAATGCGGCTGAGGATTTACTTAAACGCTTGGGTATGACCGATGAGGAGGAAATTGAGGTTCCCAACACTAAGCCGGTAACACCATTTTAAATTAGTTAAATATTTTATTATTAGAAATAATAAACATTTATGGAGTGTAGAAAAATGTATAAATTAGGTATTGATTTAGGCGGAACAAATATTGTAGCGGGTGTTGTTGATGAAAATTACAAGATAATTGCAACCGCAAAGAGGAAAACAAACTGTCCCCGTCCTGCAGACGAAATCCTTGACGATATGGCGGCAGCAGCTTTAGAAGCTATTGAGGCAGCAGGTCTGAAGACAGGGGATATTGACGGCGCTGGTGTTGGAACTCCGGGAGCTATCAACCCTGTTGATGGTGTTGTTGTTTACGCAAATAACCTTGGTTTCTTTAATGTTCCTATGGCTGCAAAGCTTAAAGAGCGCACAGGAATTGATTTTTACCTTGAAAATGACGCGAATGCTGCTGCATACGGTGAATTTATTGCCGGCGCAGGCAAGGGCACAAAGGATTTCATTATGATAACCTTAGGCACAGGAGTTGGCGGCGGAATTATTATAAACAGTAAGATTTATTCGGGCTCTAATTATGCAGGCGCGGAGCTTGGTCATACCGTTATCAGTGTGGATGGCGAAATGTGTACTTGTGGCCGTCAGGGTTGTTGGGAAGCTTATGCTTCTGCTACAGCGCTTATCCGTCAGACTAAGCAGGCTATGATTAAATATCCCAATACTGTTATGTGGGAGCTTTGTAATAACGATATAAATGCTGTAAACGGAAGAACTGCATTTGATGCTATGCGTAAAAACGATAAAGCAGGTAAAATGGTAGTTGATAAGTATATTGAATACATCGCAGTCGGTATCGCTAATAATATAAATATTTTCCAGCCTGAGGTTATTGCTATTGGCGGCGGAATCTCTAAGGAGGGTGACAATCTTATTTTACCGATTAAGGAATTTGTTAACGGTGATGATTATGGTCGCTTTATGAGTAAAAGAGCTGAAATTAAGACTGCAAAGCTTGGTAATGACGCAGGTATTATCGGCGCAGCTTATATTTGTGACCTTTATAGATAAAATTTTAAAGTGGGGCGGCTTATGGATTTTAAGGCTTTTGAGGAATTTTTAATATCGCATAATATCGGGTATAAAAAGGATGAACCGTTGTGTGAGCATACAAGCTTTAAGATAGGCGGTCCCGCTGATTTTTTTGTTGTTCCTTGTAATGAGCAACAGTTGTGTGAATGTCTTGCATTTATAAAACAAAATCAAATTCCGTTTTTTATACTTGGTAAGGGCTCTAATCTTCTTGTTTCAGATAAGGGAATAGAAGGCGCGGTCATTTCTTTAAATGAATTAAACGAAATAAAGGTTGAGGGTTGCAAAATAATCGCAGGCGCGGGAGCCACCCTTGCCTCGGTTTGTATTGCCGCTCAAAAAAAATGTCTTTCAGGTCTTGAATTCGCTTTTGGAATACCGGGCGGAGTAGGTGGAGCACTTTTTATGAACGCGGGTGCATATGGGGGAGAAATGTCTCAGGTTGTAAGCCTTGCGAGGTATGTGACTTCTGACGGTGAAATTGGTGAGATTTCGGCGCCTCAAATGGAACTTGGCTATAGAACAAGCGTATTCAAAAAGGGCGGAATGGTAATTACTTCGGTGGAATTTGCTCTTTCTGAGGATGACGGCGCTGAAATAAAAAGAAAAATGGACGATTTTATGCAACGCAGACGCTCTAAGCAGCCCTTGGAGTACCCAAGTGCGGGCAGCACATTTAAGCGACCTGAGGGTTATTTTGCGGGCGCACTTATTGAAAAGAATAATCTTAAGGGTGTAAGTGTAGGCGGTGCTATGGTGAGCGAAAAGCACGCAGGCTTTGTTATAAACTTTGATAATGCTACCGCCGAGGATGTAAAACAGCTTATGGAAAAGGTTAAGGATACCGTTTTAAAGGCAGACGGCGTATTGCTTGAGCCGGAAGTTATATTTGTGGGCAGAGGTTAGAAAGATGGAATTACTTATAGTTACGGGAATGTCGGGCGCTGGTAAGTCACAGGCGGCAAATGCGCTTGAGGATATGGGTTTTTATTGTGTGGATAATATCCCGCCTGCAATAATTCCGTCCTTTGTTGATCTTTCTGCAAGAAGTGGTAACGAGCTTAGTAAAATAGCTATTGTAACTGATGCCCGCGGCGGTAATATGTTTTCTGAAATTTCCGATGTGCTATTGTCTCTTAAGGAAATGGCTGTCAGCTATAAGATTCTTTTTCTTGATGCATCTAATGAGGTGCTTATTCGCAGATATAAGGAAAATCGCCGCAAGCATCCGCTTACGGGAAATAACGATATTTCGTTAGCAGATGCAGTTAAAAAAGAAAGGGAGCTGCTTGAAAAAATCCGTTTTTCAGCAGATTATGTTATAGACACAAGCTTTATTTCTATTTCTCAGCTAAAATTAAGGCTTACTGCAATATTCCTTGGTAGTATGAGTAATGTGTTAAAGATTCAGTGTAAGTCGTTTGGCTTCAAATATGGACTTGATACCGAGGCAGACCTTGTTTTCGATGTGAGGTGCTTACCGAATCCTTTTTATGTTGAGGAGCTAAAACAAAAAACAGGTCTTGACAAAGAGGTTAGGGATTATGTTTTGGATAGTCCTGACAGTAAGGAATTTTTCAAAAAACTTATAGATTTTATAGATTGCTCGGTCCCCCTTTATGCAAAGGAAGGCAAGAGTCAGCTGACTGTTGCAATCGGTTGTACGGGCGGAAAACATCGCTCTGTCACATTTGCGGAGGTTATAGGTGAGCATTTAAGAGAAAAAAATTATGACTGTATTACCGTTCATAGAGATATAGGTAAAAGGTGATGTGAAATGTCATTTTGCAGTGAAGTGAAAAACGAATTGATAGCAATAAGACCGCAAGGCTGCTGTAAACCGTCCTTCGTTTACGGTTTTATGCTCTTTGGCAGGTCTTTTTCTTTTAAAAAAATATCGCTGCAGACGGGAAGCGAAAATGTAGCAAAGGCGTATTGTGATGCGGTTTATTCGACATACAGAATTAAACCTCAGATGAGTGTCGGAGGAACTACCCGTCCCACCTACAAGGCAGAAATTAAATCCGAGGCAGATAGGCTTAAAATTTTAGCTTCAATCGATTTCGGCGTGGCGGAAAATATAATAGACCACTCTTTCTTTGTAAGGGATTGCTGTCCCCATAGCTTTATTAGAGGTGCTTTTTTGGCTTGCGGTAATATAAATGACCCTGAAAAGGAGTACCGTGCAGAGTTTAATGTTAAAAGCAAGGAAATGGCAGAGGAGCTAAAGGTGTTGCTTGCTGAGAACGGTGTTGAAATGCGCTTGGTTGAAAGAAAAAACGGTGTTCAGCTTTACACAAAAAATAGTGCAGTAATTGAGGATTTGCTAACCCTTATGGGAGCAGGACGACAGACACTTAATATTATTGATACTAAAATAATGAAAAGTGTAAAAAATAATATAAACAGGGCAAGAAATTGCGATAATGCCAATATTTCGAAAACGGTTGAGGCGTCTATAAGACAAAGAACCGCAATAGATTTTCTTGAAAAGGCGGACAGGCTTTACAGTCTTCCGCAGGAGCTTTTAGAGGCGGCAATGCTCAGAAAAAACAATCCCGATGCCACCTTAAAGGAATTGTGCCGAATTTCTAAGGAACCGCTTACTGTATCAGGACTTAACCACCGCCTCAATAAAATTATTTTGATATATGAGGAAATGCAAAAATAAATTATATTTTGTAGGGGACGTCGGTTTTGATATAAGAGATTTAATTCACATAAAGAAATTAGTAGGATAATTAAAATGGAACCCAAAAAACGGAAAACAATAAGGTTAAGTAAACACGATTACAATACACAAGGCTATTATTTTATAACAATTTGCGTACAGGGTAAAAAGTGTCTTTTATCGCAAATCGTAGGGGACGGCGTCCTCGACGTCCCGAAAACAATACTTTCAAATTACGGAAAAATTGCTCAGCAACAGATTCTCGAAATAAACAAAACCTATACGCATATAAATATTGAAAACTATGTTATTATGCCTAATCATATCCATTTTATAGTAAGTGTTAACGGCGGATGTGATGGGGTGATGTTATCAAATGTTATGTCGGAGACGCCGTTAAAAGGGACGTCGAGGACGCCGTCCCCTACGAATAGTGAAATACCGAGGCTTATTTCGACCTTTAAAAGATTTTGCAATAAAAAATATAATTCTAACATTTGGCAAAGGGCATATTACGATCATATTATACGAGATAGGGAAGATTACATAAACCATTTAGAATATATAAATAATAACCCGTCTAAATGGAATAAGGATAAGTATTATATAATTGAGGAATAAAAATGGATTTTACGCATTTACACGTTCATACTGAATACAGTCTGCTTGACGGTTGCTGTAGAATAAAACGGCTTATTGACAGAGCTGCCGAATTAGGGCAGAATAGCATTGCTATAACCGACCACGGTGTTATGTACGGGGTTATAGATTTTTATAAATATGCATTGCAAAAGGGTGTTAAGCCGATTATTGGGTGTGAGGTGTATGTTGCGCCCGACAGTCGTTTTGAGCGTCAAAAGGGCAGGGACGGCGCATATTCACACCTTGTACTGCTTTGTGAAAATATAGAGGGTTATCGCAACCTTATAAATCTGGTATCATTAGGCTTTACAGAGGGCTTTTACAATAAACCGCGTGTAGACCGTGAATTGCTGAAAAAATATAACAAGGGTATAATTGCGCTTTCTGCCTGTCTTGCAGGGGAAATTCCAAAGGCGCTTATGAACAACAACTACGAAAAGGCAAGAGATATTGCCCTTTGGTATAAGCAAACCTTTGGTGAGGGAAACTATTTTTTAGAGCTCCAGGACCACGGAATCAGAGAACAGCAGATAGTTAACCCTCAAATTATAAGGCTTTCAAAGGAAACAGGAATACCGCTTGTTGCTACTAACGATGTGCATTATATCGGTGCGGACGATTACCGTATGCATAAGGTTCTGCTATGTATACAAACAGGCAGCAAAATAAGCGAAGAAAACGCACTTGAATTCAAGACTAATGAATTTTATCTTAAGTCTTATGAGGAAATGGCGGAGCTTTTCAGTGGTTGTCCTGAGGCTATAAGCAACACCGCAAAAATTGCCGAGAGATGCAATGTAGAGTTTGAATTTGGCAAAATAAAGCTTCCGAGATTTGATATAGGCGATAGAGACCATTTTGAATATTTTAAAGAAAAATGCCAAGAAGGACTTTATAGAATTTATGGAAAAAATCCTGAAAAGTCGGTAACAGACCGACTCAATTATGAGCTTTCGGTAATTAACCGTATGGGGTATGTTGACTATTATCTTATAGTGGCAGATTTTGTGAATTACGCTAAGGCTCACGGTATTCCCGTAGGACCGGGCAGAGGCTCGGGAGCGGCTTCGCTTGCGGCGTACTGCATTGGTATTACAGGAATAGACCCCTTAAAATACGATTTGTATTTTGAACGTTTTCTTAATCCCGAAAGGGTTTCAATGCCTGATTTTGATATAGACTTTTGCTATGTAAACCGTCAAAAGGTTATCGATTATGTAATTTCAAAATATGGCACAGACCACGTTTCGCAGATTGTTACCTTCGGCACAATGGCGGCAAGAAATGCGGTTAGAGATGTTGGCAGAGCAATGGATATTCCGTATGCGCTTTGCGACCGCATTGCAAAGCTTATTCCGCAGTCGATAGGAATGACCATTGAAAAGGCGTTGGAGCTTTCCTCTGAGCTTAAAGGTCTTTATGATAGTGACAGTCAGGTAAAAGAGCTTATTGATATGGCGCAAAAGCTTGAGGGCACACCGCGACACGCTTCTACACACGCGGCGGGTGTTGTTATATCGGACAAGCCTGTGGCAGAATATGTGCCGTTAGCTTTGAATGACGGGGCGGTGGTTACTCAGTATACAATGACCTCGCTTGAGGAATTAGGTCTCCTTAAAATGGACTTTTTGGGACTCCGCAACCTTACTGTTATTGAGGATGCTCAGCGTTATATACGCAAAAACAATCCCGATTTTGATATTGAAAGTATACCGCTTGACGACAAAGGTGCATATGATATGATGAGCCGCGGTCAGACTAACGGCGTATTTCAGTTTGAGTCAGACGGTATGAAAAATGTGCTGAGGCAGCTGAAACCCCGAAGTATAGAGGAGCTTACGGCGATACTTTCTCTTTACCGTCCAGGACCTATGGATTCTATACCGAAGTATATTCATAACCGTCATAATACACAGGATATTTCATATGATACCGAGCTTTTAAAACCAATTCTTGATGTTACTTACGGGTGCATAGTTTATCAGGAGCAGGTTATGCAGGTTTTCAGGGCGCTTGCAGGCTATTCACTTGGCAGGGCTGATATTGTCCGTCGGGCTATGGCAAAGAAAAAACACGATGTTATGAAGCGCGAAAGAGAGTTCTTTCTTTATGGTGAAAAGGATGCCGAGGGAAATGTAATCTGCAAGGGAGCGGTAGCAAACGGTGTTTCTGAGGAAGCTGCAATCCGAATATTTGATGATATGTCAAGCTTTAGCTCATATGCGTTTAATAAAGCTCACGCGGCGGCATATTCCTTTGTAGCATATAGGACTGCCTATCTCAAATGCCATTATCCCGCAGAATATTTTGCCTCATTGATGACAAGTATGATGGATAGCGGTAGTAAAATTTCGCTTTATACGGTGGATTGCCGTAAAAGCTCAATCGCTGTACTTCCGCCGTCGGTAAATTATAGCGATGCCGGCTTTACACCTGATGGGAAAAGTATCCGTTTTGGTTTGATGGCAATAAAAAATCTTGGAATAGGTCTGATTGAGAGACTTATTAATGAAAGGGAACAAAACGGAAAATATACCTCTATGTACGATTTTTGCCTTAGAAATTATTCGAGAGAGTTTAACCGAAAGGCGCTTGAGGGACTAATAAAAGCAGGCGCTATGGACGGTCTTGAGGATAATAGACGTCAAATGCTGTATAATATAGAGGGAGTGCTTGCGGCGGTTGAGAACGAACGGCGCTTCTCGGCAGAGGGACAGTTAAATCTCTTTGAGGAGATGGGCGCGCCTAATGAGTTTGTACCTGAAAAGATGGCCGAAATGGATGAGGATTTAAAGCTTTCCTTGGAAAAGGAGGCTACAGGTCTTTATCTTTCGGGACATCCTATGGATAGGTATGAACATATACTGAAATCTGCAATAATTACCGAAATTTCTGATATTTCTTCGGGTAAGCTGTCAGACGGTAAGCGTGTTACTGTTGCGGGAATAGTAAGCGGACTCAAAGCTCGCCAGCTTAAAAACGGAAATGTTTTGGCAACTGCACTTATTGAAGATACAACAGCGAGCATTACAGTGACATTTTTTGCAAAGCAATATGCAGAATATAAAGCCTTACTGTCGGGTAATAAACCGTTGATTATTGTGGGTAAGGTGTCTGAACGTGAGGACAGGGAGACCGAGCTTATCTGTGAAAGAGCAGAACCAATTCCCGATACAGTACCAACAGTTACAAAGCATAAGGAAATAAAAAAGGGACTTTATTTAAAGCTTCCCGATATTAAAACAGAGCTTTTCAAAAAAACAGAGCAAATACTTTCCCGATATAGCGGTGAAATACCGGTTATTATATACTGCACATCGACAAAAAAGAAGCTTGAAGCGCCAGAGAGACTTAGAATTTGTGAAAATCCTATGCTTATTTCAGAGCTTTTTGAGCTTTTAGGTGAGGAAAATGTAAAATTTGTAAAATAATTAAAATTATAGTTGAAAAATGTAAATCAAAGGGTTATAATATACACGATATTGCTTTAATGAATTATTTTGGAGATGATATATATGAAAACTATAGGTGTACTCACCTCAGGCGGTGACGCTCCGGGTATGAACGCGGCAGTTCGCGCTGTAGTAAGAACTGCTATAGATTTAGGTATGACCGTTAAAGGTATAATCCGCGGTTATAACGGTCTTATTGAAGGCGATATTATTGATATGGATGTGCGTTCCGTATCAGAAATTATTCATCGCGGCGGCACAGCGCTTTATACTGCAAGAAGCCCGAAGTTTAAAACTGAAGAGGGTATGCAGGCGGCTATTGAAAATTGTAAAAAGCACGGCATTGATGGTATTGTTGCCATTGGTGGTGACGGTTCTTTTAGAGGCGCGCGAGACCTTTCTTTGAGGGGTATTCCGTGTGTGGGTGTTCCCGGAACTATTGATAATGATATTTCCAGCACAGATTACACAATCGGATTTGATACTGCTATGAATACCGCAATGGAAATGGTTGATAAATTAAGAGATACTACTCAGTCTCACGACCGTTGTAGTATTGTTGAGGTTATGGGTAGACATGCAGGTCATCTCGCTTTACAGTGTGGTATAGCAGTAGGTGCAACCGCAATAGTTGTTCCTGAGATTGAAGTAAAGCTTGATGATATAATTGAAAAAATCAAGAGAACTCAGAAAACAGGCAAAAAACATTTCATTATTGTTGTAGCTGAGGGTGTTGACGGTGTCGACAAAATGGCTAAGGAGATTGAAACTGCTACAGGTGTTGAAACCAGACTTACAACCTTAGGTCATGTTCAGCGTGGCGGTAATCCCACTGTACGTGATCGTGTAATGGCTACTAATATGGGTTATTATGCTGTAAAGCTTCTCGAAAAAGGTATAGGCAATCGTGTTATCGCATACAAAGACAATAAAATTGTTGATTACGATATTTATGAGGCGCTCAATATGAAAAAGCCCTTTGATATTGAAATGTATAAGATTGCAAATATTATTTCTGTTTAAGTGTAAATAAATTAAGAGTCGGTGGAAATCGGCTCTTAAATTTTAATTGGCAGGTGAAAGTTTTGAACCAAAAGGTAATGGTTGGAATGAGCGGCGGTGTGGATTCGTCGGTGGCGGCAGCGCTTCTTATGGAAAGTGGCTACTATGTAGGCGGAGTAACCTTATCTCTATGCGAGGATGATAGCGAGCAGAATATAAAGGATTCTGCTTTGATTTGCAAAAGCTTGGGAATCCCTCATTACTCTGTTAATCTTGGCGAAGCCTTTAAAAGGTATGTTATAGATGATTTTACAGAACAGTATATTATGGGTAAAACGCCCAACCCCTGTATTGAGTGCAACAAATATATCAAGTTCGGCAAAATGATAGATGTAGCTATAGAAAACGGATATGATAAAATTGCGACGGGACACTATGCCAGAATTGTTCAAAATGAGCAGGGAAGATATTTGCTGAAAACAGGTAAGGACCTTTCAAAGGACCAGTCTTATGTGCTTTACAATTTAACTCAGGAGCAGTTGTCAAGGGTTCTATTTCCGCTTGGAGACTACACTAAGCAGGAAATACGCGAGAAAGCGGAGGAATTGGGATTTATCAACGCAGACCGACCTGACAGTCAGGATATATGCTTTGTGCCTGACGGAGACTATGCCTCGTTTATCGAAAAAACAGCAGATTTTATATCAAAAGTCGGCGATTTTGTAGATATAAACGGAAAGCCTTTGGGTAAGCACAGAGGCGTTATACACTATACCTTAGGTCAACGAAAGGGATTAGGTATTTCTCTTGGAAAGCCTCAGTTTGTAATTGATAAAAACAGTGAAACTAACTGCGTTGTCTTGGGTGATGAGGAGCATCTGTTTAAGCGCACGGTTAAAGTGGAGAATGTGAATTTTATACCGTTTGACCGTCTTGAGGGTGAAATGCGGGTAGAGGCAAAGCTGCGCTACAGGCACAATGCCCAACCGGCAACAATAAAGCCTGACGGTGAGAATGGAGTTATAATTGAGTTTGATGAGCCTCAGCGTGCTCCGAGCGCGGGACAGTCGGCGGTGTTCTATTCAGAAGATACAGTTGTAGGCGGCGGAAAAATAGTTTAAAATTTTGCAATGGCGGCAGAAAAAAGTTGTCTTTATAAGTGAAAGGCCTTTTAAAAAGGAGGACGCAAAATGGAGGATAGCTTAATAATAGAATTGTTTTGGCAACGCCAAGAACAGGCAATTTCTGCCGCCGAAGAAAAATATCATAATTATCTTTATTCAATTTCCTATAGCATTCTTGGGAATAAAGAAGATTCTGAGGAGTGCGTAAACGATACATATCTAAAGGCGTGGAATTCTATTCCGCCTAACAGACCAAGCTGTCTTTCGGCTTTCTTAGGTAAAATTGTAAGAAATCTTTCGCTTAATGTTGTAAAGGGCTATTCTGCTCAGAAAAGGGGAAAGGGTACATACCGCGCCGTATTAGACGAGTTAAGCGATTGTATTCCCGCAAGCGAGAGAACAGAAACTGCTGTAGAGGACAAAATGATTATATCTTCAATTGAAGGCTTTTTATATTCAAAGCCTTTGGAAAAGCGAAATATTTTTATTAAAAGATATTGGTATTTCTGTTCGGTTAAAGAAATTGCCAAGAGCTACGGTATGACCGAAAATAAGGTTGCGTCCTTACTTTTTCGTATGCGAAATGAACTTAAAAAGCATTTAGAAAAGGATGGGATTTAC
>JAZSHV010000025.1:0-29436 GCA_045533475.1 Acutalibacteraceae bacterium
CACTATTAATATTTTCTTCTAAATTCTCACAACCGCAAGTGCATATTAATAAACCTAAAGCTATAACTATAGAAATTATTTTTTTCATTTTATCTCATCCTTTCGCTTTTGCACAGATGATTTACTAAATTGAGCAATATAAGCGTTTGCATCATCTAAAATTTTTATAAAATCTTTATTATCTTTTAAACTTGTAAATTCTCTATCCATAGAAATTAAAAACAATTCAACATATCCTGTTAGTTCACAAAAACGCGGTGTGTTATCTTCCAACAAATCAAACAATGGTGCCGTAAAATGCTTTTGGTTTCTGCTTATATCTGCAGTCGATTTTGTGATTTCAAACAACTTTTTCAAGGTTTCTATTGCAGTTTTTTTATCACCCATTTGAAGATATAGACCAGCACGTTTTAAATAAACTCCCTCTAAAATGTGATAAAAATATTGGTAGTTTCCGTCGGGAATAACTAAATAAACAATTTTCTCGCAAATATCAAGCATATAAAAATCTTCTTGTGGCATTTCATAAAGTAAATCAAGAAGTTTTTTGCTAATGATTTGCTGTCTATGACGACGTAGCGAATCGCCTTTTAAGCAAAATTTTAATGCTAAATCTACATTTTGACATTTATAGGCCTGTTCAATAGCCATATCTTCTAATCCGAGTTTTGAATAAATTTTAACTATTAATTCTTTCGCTGTTTCTTCGTTAGGATTTTCTTTGAGTAGTCGCTGAGCATAGTTCATAGCTTTGTGAAGATGCTTATTTTTAGATATATCATCCGTTTCTGCATCTGCCAACCATTCTTCAGCTATTGCCGCACGAAAGAGAAAGGATTTATCGCAAGGATATTCTTCTAATGCTTTTATACTTATCTCCAGGCTTTTGTAAGGGTCATCACCATTTTTTTGAAGATTTTCCTGCCAGATAGATTCCAGTTCCTTACGGCGTCCGTCAAGGTGTATAGGCATTTATAATTCCTCCTTCCGTTTCTGCACCGACGTTTTACGAAATTCGGCAGGGGTTGTGCCTGTGATTTGCTTGAAAATACGGTTGAAGTGTTGTACCGTTTTGAACCCTACCATATTAGAAATATCTTTGATAGGAACATCAGTAAAAGCGAGTTGTTTTTTTGCAATAATAACTCGGTATTGCATCAAATATTCGATTGCAGTGCAACCAAGCTCTTCTTTCATTAGTGCGGTAAGGGTTGTATGGTTTATTCCGGCATTAGCCGATATATCAGAGAGGGTTATACTATTGCCATAATGGCTCTCTATATACAACACCGCATCACGAAGTTTGGGATTTTTAATAATTGGTGCGTTATCCGATTTTTGGTGGGTTAAACCATAGCCAATAAGACCGTACATACGCTCTAATGCAATAATAATCTCCATAAAGTATGAACGTCCTCTACAAGACCAATACCAATCTCTTTGCTCGGTTAGTTCCTCTAACATATAATCGGCAGATTGTTCGATTTTTTCTACCTGTGTTTCGGCAATAGGTATTACATACGCCTTATCAATAAATGGCTTTAACATAAACATATCGTGAGTGGTGGCTATATCATCGTAATCTTTAGAACGCAAAAGCTCAAATGTCATATTGATATTAAGAAATTTAGGGTGGAAATACACACAAGTGTAGTGAGCTTTTGCTTTTGATATGAGCACAGGATTTTCTGACTCGTCAAAGCACAAAAAAGACGGAGCATTAGCAATAATTTTCTCGCCACTAACCTTAAATTCTAATTTCCCTTTAGTGAGTATAATGAGCAAAAAGCACTTATCCTTAATATTAATATTGTCAAGAGGGCAAGCTTTCACGCACTCTACAAAAGCGACCTTGCCTTCGTTATACTTTCTTCCAACTGTAGTATGTTCCATACATCCACCACCTTTAACTATTCATATTTTACCATAATCAGACATTTTGCTCAATAAATAAATGTTATCTAATTTCAAATTTCTTTTATCTAAAATTAAATTGTTTTTTGCAAATCAAAAAAGAGCCTCGCTTATTTGCGAAGCTCTTTTATGTAATAGATTTAACCTTGTTTTTTAATACCAAAAATCATTCTTAAAAATCCGCTCATAAGCTTTGGACTCTTTACTATAACAACCTTCATACAAAACCCTCCAATTATTTACAGCTTGAAATACCGAGTATAATAACCCATACTGCAAGCACTGCAACTAAAAAACGCGGAGGACAAAAACAGCTTATTAGTAGACCTAATGCAAAGGTTAACGCAAGCAGACCTTTGTTTTTACAATTATGATGTCTCATTATTTCCTCCGAGTATAATTAATTGCTTTACAATAACATTATATTTAAAAAGAAAAAAATTGACACATTTATTTAAAAAATAGATTATTTACGCTTTTTTATCTCCCAAGGCTTTAGATCCTTTAATTCATTAAAAAGCTGAACATAGGAACGGTGACGCGATTCCTCAATCTCGCCATTTATAACAGCGTTCAAAATCGCACAATCCTTTTCCTTTGTATGCGTACAGGAAGTAAACCTACATTCTTTATCTAAATTAACAAATTCGGGGAAAAGGAAACCAAGCTGTTGTTTGAGATTATAATCTTCATTATCAAGCTCAAAGGAAGAAAAGCCTGGGGTATCCGCAACAAAACCTCCAAACGGCAAGGAATAAAGCTCTGTATGACGGGTTGTGTGCTTACCTCTGCCAAGCTTTTCGCTCACCTCACCCGTCGCAATTTTTCTATCCCCAAAAAGACAGTTTAAAATACTTGATTTACCAACACCCGAATTTCCTGTGAAAGCACTAACAGAATCTACTAATTCACTTTTTAAATTATCAATTCCGATTCCTTGCTCTGCAGAAATAACGAATGTTTTAAAGCCTGATTTTTTATAAATTGATTCCCATTCAGAAAAATCACCCTTATCGCATTTATTAAAAACAATAATAGACTCGATATTGTTATATAAAGCGATAACGGTCATTTTATCAATCAAAAAGGTGTTTGGAGACGGATTATCAAATGACGAAACAATAAAAAGCTTATCAATATTAGATACAGGAGGACGGTAAATAGAATTTTTTCTCGGAAAAATTCTATCAATAATTCCAACATTCGGTCCAACCTTTTCAAGCTCAACCCTATCACCAACCAAAGGGGAACCTCCGCTTTTGCGGAAACTTCCCCTTGCTTTACATTCGAACAATACGCCGTCACAGTCAACATAATAAAAACCCGACAACGCTTTAACAATAATTCCTGTCATAATTAAGCTGTGATATTATCGCTTGAATCTTCACTTGATGTAGGTTGATCGGAGCTTGAATCGTCAATCTCGGGTAATTTATCAGGCATTTCGATTACATCACTGGTTTTAATTTTGCCTGTCTTATTATCAACAGTAACCTCATATAGGTCATACTGATCTCCGATTCTGTCTGTAACAACAACGGTAAGAGTTAGGTTGACCTCTTTAGATGTTATACCCTTAAAGGTATATGTGCTACGCTTAGAGAGGTCTACAGTATCACCGTCATTAATCATCATTCCGTCCTGCCAAAGAGTAACCTTGTATACGCCCTCAGGAATATTTCTTGGGAAATCAACCTCAACATCAAACTTATAACCTGCGCAAACACCAAGCTTGACCTTTGTTCCCTCTGGAACCTTATCTGAGCTTGAAGCAGGGTCCTGCTTTACAACATAGCCTAAGGGATAATACTTATCATCAACAGTAAGGAATACTTCCTCTTTCTCAACAACAAGACCGCCCTTTTCAAGCTGCTTCTTAGCAGACTCAAACTCCATACCAACAACATCATCAATCTCAACATTTTTGGTTGGTTTGCCTGAGCTTACATAAATTGTAATCTTTACACCCTCGCCTACAACCTCTGTTCTCTGTGGGTCGGTTCTTACAACAAGACCTGCATCTACATCTTCGCTTGCTTCCTCAACTATTACAGTTGTAAATCCGTTAGAACGAAGCTCAGAAACAGCGGCAGATTCTGTCTTACCGTATACATCAGGAACCTTCTTAGTAGATGCGCCCATACTGATATACAATGTAATCTCGGCACCCTTCTTAAGCATTTGACCTTCCGACTCAGACTGCTCATAAACAATACCGTAAGCAAAATCGTTATTTGGCTCCCACTTGTCCTCAAACTTGAAGTTAGCGGTGTACTCTTTATTTTCAATAATATCCTCATAGGACTGATTTATAAACTTAGGACAGGCAATTTCATCACCAGTGCCCGAAAGAAGCTTAGGAATAAAAATTATACAAAGTATAACAATTGCTGTGACAAGTGTTACTGCAATTCCTGCAAGAATTGGAACAATATTGCTTTTTTCCTTTGTTTCGGAGTCATCAAAATCATCATCCTCCGGAACATCAGCGTTACCAATATTACCAACAAATTTTGTAGGCGAATTATCAACAAAATAAGAGTGGTCAAAGGTAAGGGACGGGTCCTTTCTAAAAGCGCTCAAATCACATAGCATTTCTGCGGCAGACTGATAGCGTCTTTCAACAGTTTTTTGCATTGCGTGCATAGTAATTTGCTCAAGACCTTCGGGAATAGAACCGTTAATTTCTGTAGGAAGCTGTGGGTCGCGCTGAAGCTGCATAATTGCAACAGAAACTGCGCTTTCAGCTTGGAAAGGTAATTTTCCAGTAAGCATTTCATAAAGCATAACCCCTACAGAATAAATATCTGCTTTTTCATCGGTCTTTTCGCCACGCGCCTGTTCAGGACTTATATAGTGAACCGAACCGATTGCTTTATCGGTAATTGTACGCTGGTCGCTACGGGCGAAACGAGCAATACCAAAATCAGTAACCTTAATTGTACCGTCAGGTAAAACCATAATATTCTGAGGCTTAACATCTCTATGAACTATACCCTTATCGTGTGCGTGCTGGAGACCTTTAAGAATCTGAATGGTAAAATGAACTGCATCCTTCCAACGCAGACTTCCCTGTTCTTCAATGAATTCCTTAAGGGTTATACCCTCGATATGCTCCATAACAATGTACTGAATCAAGTCACCGAAGCTTACATCATAAACCTTAACAATGTTAGGGTGTGAAAGCATTGCAATAGCTTTGGATTCGTTTTTAAAACGACGGAGAAACTCCTCGTTTGAGATAAATTCTTCCTTTAAAATTTTAATTGCTACTGTTCGGTTTTCCTGATTATCAAACGCCTTGTAAACAACTGCCATTCCGCCTACGCCGATAATTTCCTGAATTTCATATCTGCCGTCAAGGCGTTTTCCAACAAACTTATCCATAATTAAATATTCCTTTCTGCCTGTTATGCTTTATTAGTTAAGCAAACAACTGTAATATTATCTCCGCCGCCACCATTATTTGCGAGGTCTACAAGTGATTTGGGAACCACTTCAGGGTCTGTTTTGTTGATAACTTCAAGTATTGTATCACCATCAACATAATTACTCAATCCGTCACTGCAAAGCAGTAGCGTTTGTCCGTTAGTAAATGCAATCTGATCTGTATCAGCAATTATGTTTTCTTCTGCACCTATAGCTCTTGTTATGACATTTTTTCTCGGATGGACCTTTGCAGCTTCGGGTGATATCTTACCGCTTTCAACCAACGACTGAACGACAGAATGGTCACGTGTAAGTTGATTAAGTTTATCGTCAACAAGATAAACTCTACTGTCGCCGACATGAGCAATAACAGCTATTTCATCTCTGACAAAGGCAATTACTGCCGTTGTTCCCATACCGCTAAGATCCTCATCCTTTAACGACATATCATAAATGAGCAAATTGGCACTAACAATAGCATTTTTGAGCATAGTTTCAATTTCAAAATAATCCATATCACTTCTGTATGAATGAAGAATATACTCCGAAATTGATTTTACCGCAGTTTCACTTGCAACATTGCCGGCATTCGCACCGCCCATACCGTCACACACAATTGCAAGTACGGCATCAGGAATTATTTCACTTGCAAAGTATGAATCCTGATTGCTGTGTCTCATTTTGCCGACATCTGTCATACTGTGAATTATCACTGTTTTTCACACTCCTTTACCTCTTCTGAGCTGACCGCACGAGGCATCAATATCGCTACCGAGAGTTCTTCTGACAGTAGCATTCACCCCTAAATCGGTCAGTCTTTTCTGAAAGTGAAGAATTTTATTTCTATCCGGTTTTTTAAAGGAATTTTCCTTAACCGGATTTGCAGGAATAAGGTTTACATGGCACATAATGCCTTTTAGCTTATGCGCCAAAAGTCTTGCACACTCATCAGTGTCGTTTACACCCTCTATGAGCGCATATTCAAATGAAATTCGCCTTGTTGTGACCTTTTGATAGTCACGGCAGGCATTAAGTAATGTATCAATATTCCAACGCTTATTTACCTTCATCATAGAGCTTCTGATTTCATCTGTTGGAGCATGTAACGATACCGAAAGTGTAATAGGAAAATTATATTCTTTAAGCCTTTCTATTCCGCTTACTACGCCCGATGTAGAAAGAGAAATACGTCTAAGTCCTATCCCTAAACCGTTTTCATTAGAAACAAGTTGCAAAAAGCGTATTGAATTTTCAAAATTATCAAGCGGTTCACCCATACCCATCATCACAACATTCGATATGCGTACACCGTTATCCTTTGAAGCATACATAATTTGAGAAAGCATTTCAGAAGCAGTAAGATTTCTAAACAGTCCGTCAATACCCGAAGCACAAAAGCTACAACCCATTCTGCATCCAACCTGAGTAGATATGCAAACTGTATATCCGTGCTCGTATTTCATAAATACAGACTCAATGCGCTCACCGTCAAAAAGCTCATACAAATATTTTACTGTTCCGTCAATTTTAGACTGAAGTCGCCTTATAACCTTAACATCAGCAATATAACAGCTTTCTTTAAGTTTTTCTCTCAAAGAAATCGGAACATCGGTCATACTGTCAAAATCTGTAACCCCCGATTGAAGCCATTTAAAAATCTGCTTTGCTCTGAATTTAGGCTGACCTTGCTCAGTTAAAAACAAAGCAAGTTCCTCTTCAGTCATTGATTTAATATCGGTCTTGCCCAAAAAAGGCATTACTCCCCTCTGTCTTCAAGAAGTGCAAAATAGAAACCGTCAGCCCCGTCAATATGAGGAAATAGAGTTCTGTCCAACACTTTATGAAGGTTATTATACTCCATTTGAAAGCGATTTACAAGTTTTTCATTTTCTGCCTTACGCAATGTACAGGTAGAATAAAGGATTCTTCCGCCCTTTTTCAGATATTTTACCGCGTTTTTAAGAATACTAAGCTGTATTTCTTCAAGCTCACCAAAATCTGTTTGGGGCTTATATTTAATGTCAGGCTTACGGCGTAAAACACCCAATCCCGAACAAGGAACATCACATAAAATACAATCAAATTTGCCAAGTTCACTGTTATAAACCGATGCATCGGCAACTGCCGTCTCAATAATATCAAGACCTAATCTTTTAGCAGAATCAGAAATCAAGCCAACCCTTTGCTCATACAAATCACAGGCAACAATTTCTCCTTTATTTTCCATATACTGCGCCATAGTAAAAGCTTTACCGCCGGGAGCCGAGCACACATCAAGCACCCTTTCCCCTGCCTTTGGAGCTAAAACCGAAATTGCAATCTGTGAAGCAATATCCTGAACATAGAAATATCCATTTTTATAATGTTCATTTGAAGCAATATCAAAGCCTTTATTCAAAATAAATGAATCTTTAATATCTGTTTCATTACATTGGATACCGACCTTTAAAAATTCATTTTTTAAATAATCTGTAGTTGTTTTGACTGTGTTCACCCTAATGGTAAGCGGTGCAGATTTAAGGCTTTCTTCCAAAACACCCTTTGTACATTCAATTCCGTAATCTTTTATAAAGCTTTCAACAATCCATTCAGGACAAGAATATTTTATACTCAACTCTTTTGGCGAATTACCCTCAGGCAAAATATTATCACTTCTAAGTGCTGAACGCAAAACGGCATTAACAAAGCCTGAATTCCGATTTTCTTTAGATTTTTTTATAAGCTTAACTGCTTCATTAACAGCTGCACTATCAGGTATTTTTTCCATAAACAAAATTTGATAAAGTGCCGTTCTTAAAACCTGTTTTGTATACGGTGCGGTTTTTTTGAAAGGAGTTTTCATAAAGCCTTGTAATATATAATCAAGAGTAAATCTACGGTCAAGAACACCATAAACTAAAGCCGAAACAAACGCTTTACCCTCATTTGTCAGCTCAGTTTCTCTTAAATAATTACCTAAAGTTAAATTTGAGTAAGCCGAGTCCTTTTCTATTTTCAAAAGAACCGATACCGCAACTTTACGGGGATTATCCATTACATTCTCCTACAACGGTGCCTATTGAAATAGTGTTACCGTTTAAAAATTGTTTTGAAGACATTGCTTTAGAGCCCTCAGGCTGTAAAGTAAGAATTCTTAAAGATGTATTTTCACCGCAGGAAATAACTAATTCGTCAGTATTTGAAACTACAACTCCTGATTTAGAATCAATTCTTTTACCTACACGGGCGCTAATAACCTTAATTCTTTTGCCATTTAGGAAAAAATAAGCACAGGGCCAACTGTAAAATCCTCTTATAGCATTATGAAGCTCTGTAGCTGTTTTATTAAAATCAAGCAGAGCCATTTCTTTTTTTATAATAGGAGCATAGGTTGCTTTGGAATCATCTTGCTTTTGAGGTGTAATTTCGCCATTCTCAAGCTTTTTAAGTGTAGATACCATTAACTCTGCGCTAATTACAGAAAGCCTTTCAAAGAGCTCCTCGGCGGTTTCTTCTTCACCAATCTCTACCTCGGTCTGCTCGAGAATATCGCCAGTATCAATACCTATATCCATAAGCTGTGTAGTGATTCCTGTTTTCTTCTCACCGTTAATAATAGACCATTGTATTGGAGCTGAGCCTCTATAAAAAGGCAATAACGATGCGTGACCGTTTATACAACCGTATTTTGCAATATTTAGAATTGATTCAGGCAAAATCTTTCCATAAGCTACAACAACAATAGCATCAGGATTAATTTCTTTTATAATTTCTTCAGCTGTACCGTCTTTTAAGGTAGTAGGCTGGAAAACAGGTATATTATGCTCTTGCGCACACACCTTTACAGGCGGAGGGGTTAAAATTTGTTTTCTTCCCACAGGCTTATCGGGTTGAGCAAAAACAGCAACAACCTCGTGTCCTGCATTAATCACAGCCTCAAGAGTTTTAACCGCATAATCGGGAGTGCCCATAAAAATAATTTTCATTTGCTCACCTTTAAATTCTGTCTATATAAAGTATTCCGTTAAGATGGTCAATTTCGTGACAAAGCGCTCTTGCCTTAAAGCCCTCTGCGGTAATTATAAAATTATTACCGTTTCTATCCTGAGCGCGAACCGTAACCTTCATAGGCCGTTTTACCTCTTCAAAACGGTCGGGAATTGAAAGGCAACCCTCAGAGCCTACCTGTGAACCGCTTTTGCTTTCGATTACAGGATTTACAAGCTCAAGTATACCTTCACCGTCCTGCACATCAATAATGCAATAGCGTCTAAGTATCCCAACCTGTGGCGCGGCAAGACCGACACCCTCAGCCTTATACATTGTTTCAGCCATATCATCGAGAATGGTTGCAAGCTTATCGTCGAAGGTTGTCTGAGTACGGCAAACCTTTCTTAAAACATCATCGCCTATTTTAACTATATTCCTTATAGCCATTTTTTTATTCTCCGTTAAATTATTGTTTCAGGGTTTATGTCAACCGAAACCGAAGTCTGTTCGTTAAGCTTAATATCAATTGCTTGTCTCAGCATACTTCGGAATTCTTTATTATTTTTACATTTTATTATCATTCTGTATCTGTATTTTCCGTTCACCCTCGGCACCGTGGCAGGAGACGGACCTAAAATTATAAGCTTTACTGCTTTAAAGCTGTTTTCTGTAAGCTTTTTGATATTTAAAAAAATATCTTTTACAGCATTTTCAGCATAATTTTTAATAATACTTTGAGTGTTTACAACACAAATATCACAGTAAGGCGGATAAATCATAAGCTTTCTTGTAAGAATTTCTTCATCATAAAAGCTATCATAATCCTGACGGGTTGCAAGCTCAATAACATTGCTTTCAGGGTCAAGGGTTTGAATAATTGCTCTGCCCTTAATATCACCGCGCCCCGCTCTGCCGACAACTTGTGTCAATAGCGAAAAGCATCTTTCAAAGCTTCTGAAATCCTCGCTGTACATAGCCTTATCGGCTCCAAGCACACCCACAAGTGTTACTTTTGGAAAATTAAGTCCCTTAGCAACCATCTGGGTGCCGAGAAGTATATCGTATTCACCGTTTTCAAAGGCTGTGAGATAATTTGCGTAGGAATCTCTTGAAGCTGTACTGTCAGCATCAAGACGAAGCACCCTTGCACTTGGGAAAAGAGCCTTTACTTCCTCCTCTGCCTTTTGCGTACCGAGACCTGAATATTTCATATGCTTGCATCCGCACTCAGGACAAATGCGTTCAGCCTTTACAGAATGACCGCAGTAATGACACATTAACCTATCGTTTGCAGAATGATATGTCAGCGAAACGCTACAGCTTGGACAGCTTGCAACATATCCGCACTGAGGACAGGAGATATAGGTATTATGCCCTCTGCGGTTAAGCAAAATAATAGCCTGATTTCCATTATCAACAGTTTCCTTTATAGCTTCATAAAGCTCGTTGCTTACAACCCCCGTATTACCTCTGCTGAGCTCAAGACGCATATCAACCGTATCAACCCTTGGAAGAATTGCGTTTCCGTAACGGTTACTAAGTCTGTAAAATGAATATTTTCCTTTTTTTGCCATTGTAAAGCTCTCAACAGACGGAGTAGCCGACGCAAGACACAACAAACCTTTATGATATAAGGTGCGGAATTTAGCAAGCTCTCTTGTATGAAAACGAGGACTTTTTTCAGATTTATAGGTGTGCTCCTGCTCCTCGTCAATAATTATTAATCCCAAATTATCGAAAGGGGCAAAAATTGCGCTTCTTGTACCTATGGCAATTTGTGCTTTTCCGCTTTTAATTCGTTGCCATTCGTCCATACGCTGTCCCATAGACATAGCGCTGTGAAAAACAGCAATCTTATTGCCGTAACGCTTCGTAAAAAGAGAAATAAGTTGAGGTGTAAGGGAAATCTCAGGCACCATAACAATAACTCCTCTGCCCTTTTCGGTAACAGAATCAACAAGCTTTAAATAAACCTGAGTTTTACCCGAGCCTGTAATACCGTAAAGCAAGGAAACTGAGCTAAAGCCTTCATTATAGTCCTTCATTAAGCCGTCGTATGCCTTTTGTTGCTCATCGGTAAGGATAATATCTTCTTTTATACCGCTCTGATTAGATTTATACGGTGTTCTGAACACCTGCTTTTCATAGCAAAGCAATATACCTTTTTTAATTAAATTTTCAATAACCGAAACCGTAACACCTGTAAAATAGCAAATTTCTTTAACAGAAGCTGTACCAACAGTTGAAAGTAAATCAGTAACCTCCCGCTGACGGGGAGTGATTTTAACAGGAAAAGGCTCTTCGCAAGCTAACTTTATCCATTTCTGAGTAGCATCGCCGATTTTGCGTTTGGGATTGCTATTAGATAAAATGGCTTCCTTTTCAACCATAGCTTTTAACAGCTCAGCCGAAATACCTAAATCCCCTATTATTGCAGTTTCGGATTTTTCTCCTGTTGTTTTAAGATGGTTAAGCACTTCCCTTTCTGATTCAGAAAGTATTTCCATTCCTGAAAACTCAGAATTTACAGAATAAAAATTAACGAGACTGTAGCTTAGTCCAACCGGAAGCATTGCTGAAACAGCGTCATAATATGTGCAAAAGACCGTTTCGTGAAGATATTCACACATCTTAATCATTTCTGCCGTCAATACAGGTTCGTTGTCAATCAAGCTTGAAAGCTTTTTTAAGCCCTTAAGCTCATCCTCGAAAATTTCGAAAATAATACCTTGCTTTTTTGTGTTGCCTCTGCCAAACGGAACAAGGACTCTGCAACCCTCTTTGGCTTTAAAAGAAAGCTCTGGCGGTAAAGCATAGGTATAAAGCTTATCAAAGGCAAGTGTAGCGCCCTGAAGCGCAACCTTACACACCTTTCCCCTCATACCTACACCTCCGTTAATTTAAAGATTAAAGCTCAGAAGCGAGCTTATCAATAGCAACACTTACAGGCTTTTCAACCGAAATCTCACCTGTTTCCTCTGCCTTAGCAGAAATTTCTCTTGCAGTACGGGCAACGTCAATTACCAAACGGTATCTGTTGTCACACTTTTTTATTAACTTTCCAATATTAGGATTTAACATTTTTAAGCACCTCATCAATAATATGTTTTTGTCTTTCAAGCTTTAATCTACTGCTTGAAATAATTGAAATTATATCGTCAACAGCATCCGATAAATTGTCGTTCACAACAATATAATCATACTCTGTAGCACGCGCAATCTCGCTTAAAGCGGCGTTCATTCTTTCTTCAATAACCTCAACACTTTCGGTACCTCTGCCCGAAAGTCTGCGGTGAAGCTCCTCAAAGGATGGAGGCATAATAAAAATACTCATAGCCTCAGGAAGATTCTTTCTGATATTTGCGGCACCGTTAACATCAACCTCAATAAAAATATCGTCTCCGTTATTAACCGCCTCAACAACAGGTGCCTTTGGGGTTCCGTAATAGTTTCCTACATACACATTGTACTCAAGTAGTTCGTTATTTTTAATCATTTCTTCAAAGCGTTCACGGGTTATGAAGTTATATTTTTCACCCTCAACCTCACCCTCGCGCATATTTCGGGTAATTGAAGAAATTGAAAATTTAATTGAAGGACATTTAACAAATAACTCCTTTAAAAGGGTATCCTTACCCGAGCCCGAAGGACCTGAGATAATATATACCGCACCCTTATTCATCATCTTCCTCCTCATCGTCAATAGCAGTATCCTCTTGCATACGGTTTGCAAGCGTTTCAGCCTGAAGATATGTGAGAATAATATGGTCACTATCTGTTATAATTACAGCTCTTGTTCTTCTGCCGTGAGTAGCATCAATAAGAAAACCTCTCTCTCGCGCGTCTTGAATAATACGCTTAATCGGAGCAGATTCAGGACTTACAATTGCTATCATTCTGTTAGCAGAAACCATATTACCGAATCCAATATTAACTAATTTCATTTTAAATCCTCATTTTTACTCAATATTCTGAATTTGTTCTCTGATTTTTTCAATTTCGGATTTTATATCAACAACGATATGGGAAATTTCTATATCCTGACATTTAGAACCTATAGTATTGGTTTCACGATTCATTTCCTGAACTATAAAGTCAAGCTTTTTGCCCATAGGTGTATCAAGCTTTAAAATATCTCTTAACTGAGTAATATGGCTCCTAAGCCTTACAGTTTCTTCGTCAACAGCAACCTTATCTGCAAAAACTGCGGTTTCAGTAATAAGTCGTTGTTCATCAACCTTAGCATCCTCAAGTAACTCTTTAACCTTTTGTTCAAGACGCTCCCTATATGCCTTTACAGTTTCAGGTGAGCGTTCTTCAATAACCGATACCTTACCGAGAATTGTATCTATCCTTGAAAGAACATCATTGCAAAGCCTTTCACCCTCAGCTCTGCGCATATCAATAAAGCTACTTAATGCTTTAGAGGCAACCGAAATTACAGCCTCAATTACTGCATCCTCGTCAAGCTCTCTGCGGGTTACCTTAAAAAGCTCAGGATTTCCTGCAAGGGTAGAAACCTTTATATCGTTTTTAATTGAATATTCCTTGCTCAATGTCTTTAAAGCAGAAATATATGCATCTGCATACTGACGGTTAATTTCAATGGCAGTAGCGTTTTCGGAATTATCCTCAATAAAAACACTAAGCTCTATTTTGCCTCTCGAAATACTCTGCTGACAAAGGCTTTTAAGCTTTTCCTCCATAAACTGATAGACTCTCGGAATACGGACGGCAAATTCAAAGTACCTATGATTAACCGATTTAATTTCAACAGTTACATCAAGACCGTTTAAACTTTCAGATGCTCTACCGAAGCCTGTCATACTTTTTAGCATAGCTATCACTTCCAAATCAAATGCAAGGACAAAAAATTGACTTTGCATATATTTCCTTGTATTATACCAAAAAACACAGTCAAAAGTCAACTTTTACGCGTTTTTTGTAACCTTTTTTTAACAATTAAAGCAATTTTAACTCATAATTTTAAAAAAAGCTGATATTTTAGAGGAATTTCTCCAAAATATCAGCTAAATGAGCTTAAATCAATTCTTTAAAGGCAGACTTATACATTCCCATTGAATCCATAAGCGTTCCGTCAAGGTCAAAAATATAAACGTTTTTCATATGCTTTCCTTTTTACTTCTTATTTTTAAAATACATAAAAAGCTGACATTTAATCATACCGTTATAAAGCTTACGGCGCTTGTCAGCAATCATTCCGTAATGCTTTTCAAACTCATCGTGAGGACTTATAATATAATACTTCTGACCGTCACCCATCACAAAACGCTCACCCATTATTTTATAAAGCTCCTCAGCCGCCTTAACATCAAGCAAGCGTTCACCGTAAGGCGGATTAGTAACAGTAAGACATCTTTCCTTTGGCGTAACAAAGCTTTTAATATCGCCAACCGCTGCCTTTACATATTTCTCAACACCTGCTTTTTTAGCATTAGCAAGTGTTAATTCAACACAAGTAGGGTCAATATCAAAGCCCTGTGCTATAAAATCAATATTTTGTCTTATATTATCCTGTGCTCTTGTTCGTTCCTCACGCCATATTTTACCGTCAAGAAATCCAAAGCGTTCAGCGGCGAAATATCTCCTGAGTCCCGGTGCGATATTTGTTGCCATTAAAGCCGACTCAATTAAAAGTGTTCCGCTTCCGCAAAACGGGTCAAAAAACAAAGTATCAGGATAAATTCTTGCAAGGTCGCACATTGCAGCGCCAAGCGTTTCCTTTAAAGGCGCATCGTTCGAGTTTCTTCGATAACCTCTTTTGTGAAGTCCCTCACCCGATGTATCAATCATCATAGTAACCTGATTTTTGTGTATAGAAAAACGGATTTTATATTCAGGACCTGTTTCAGAAAAATAGTTGATGTGATATTTAATTTTAAGTCTTTCAACAATTGCCTTTTTAATTATTGACTGACAGTCAGGAATACTGAAAAGCTGAGAGTTAATACTCCATCCGTTTACAGGAAAAGCATCATCTCTACCGATATAATTTTCCCAAGGCAGAGCTTTTACCGAGTCAAAAAGCTCAGTAAATGTTGTGGCCTCAAATTCACCGACATTTATAAGAATGCGCTCAGCAAATCGAGAGCATATATTTGCCCTTGCAAGCATATTAGCGTCACCCTCAAGCAATACTCTGCCGTTTTCTGTAATTATTTTTTCAAACCCCATTCTGCGGAATTCGTCAGCCGCAACACTTTCAATTCCAAAAAGACAAGGGGCAACAAGCTTTATTTCTTTCATCATTTCACCCATTCTGTGGCGTGTCTTGTTACATGACAGCCTATATTAACTGCTACAGGCAAGCCTGCTATATGTGTAGGCGCCGTTTCAATATTTACTGCAAGGGCAGTGGTTTTTCCGCCAAA
The DNA here is from genome assembly GCA_045533475.1 of Acutalibacteraceae bacterium. GTDB lineage: Bacteria > Bacillota > Clostridia > Oscillospirales > Acutalibacteraceae > UBA737. Next base: position 15,705 of record JAZSHV010000025.1, read on the forward strand.
ACCCTGTGGACCAATTCCTAACTTATTTATTTCCTCCAAAAGCTCTTTTTCCATTTGGGAATAAAAAGTATTACTGTTTCGAATATCTGTGTTTCGGCAAAGCGCCTTTTTGGAGAGCAGAGCGCACTGCTCAAAATCACCGCCGATACCAACACCAACAACAATCGGCGGACAAGGATTATTTGATGCATTTTTTACAAGCTCAAATACAGCATCAAACACACCTTCTCTTCCCTGTGACGGGGTAAGCATTTTTATTCCGCTCATATTTTCACTGCCAAAGCCCTTAGGCGCAACAGTAACTTTAACTGAATCGCCTTCAACAATCGATGTATGAATAACCGCAGGAGTATTATCGTTTGTGTTGACTCTAAAGAGTGGATCCGAAACTACCGATTTTCTTAAAAGACCGTTTGTATATCCTCTGCGAACACCCTCATTCACCGCATCGTAAAGAAAACCGTCAACAAAATGCACATCTTGTCCTATTTCAAGGAAAACAACAGCCATACCTGTATCCTGACATATCGGCAAATCATACTCTTTAGCAACATCAATGTTTCTTTCAATATCATAAAGAACTGAGCAAGCCAATGTATCAGTCTCAATTAACCGCGATTTACCTATCCTTGAAGCAATATCGCAGGGCAACTGTTTATTTGCTCTAATACAGAGCTTTTCAACAATCTTAGTTATTTCATTACAGGATATTTCTTTTATCATAACTAAACCTCATAAAAAAAGCGGAACTGCCTATTTAGCGTTCCGCCTGATAATTTATTTCATTGCACCGCGCTTAGAACGCTTGGCTTCGGGATTCTTTCTTTTCAAATCAGAAAATTTCTCATCGCTTGTTTGCTTAAAACGGTTCATCATATCCTCAAAGCTTGCAGGCTCATTCTTTTTCGGAGTCCATACAAAAGAACCGTCAGGCTTAGGAGGCGGTGCCACAGGATGTCTTTCCCTGCGCTCTTGGCGACCTTCACCGTTTTCGTTCTCCAAAGCACGCTTAATGCTTAATGAAATTTTACCGTCATCACCAATATTAAGCACCTTCATTTTGGCACTGTCACCAACCTTAAAATGCTCCTTAATATCATTAACATATGTACGGGAAACCTCAGAAATATGTACAAGACCTGACTTACCTTCGCCCAAATCAACAAACAACCCAAAATTTGTTATGCCTGTGATTTTACCTTCAACAATCTGTCCAACCGTTAACTGCATAGAAAATTGCAAACCCCTTTTAAACCCTCATTAAATATATAGTGTAATATGTAAAAAAAATAAAAGTTAATATTACTTTACCTATCTACATATCTTATCCTTTTTTATACGCAATGTCAAGATAAATAATGTCATTTTATAACATTTTTTATTTAATTTCCTGATACATCAATAAATATTTGCTCATTAGAGTAAATATATCCTAATCTTTCTCTTGCAGCTTTCTCGATTAATTCCTTATCCGAATCTGATTCAAGCAATATCCTTAATTCTTCAATACCGTTTTCTGTCTCATTCAGCTGCTCATAAAGCAAAGAAAGTTCAGCTTTTTTCTCGTTAAGATTATTCCAAAGCCCTGACAAGGTAAATACCATATAAGTACAAACCCCAAAAATAAAAAGCCGTAATATAATACTTTTTTGCTTTTTAGGCTTGCGTTTCATAAATACCGACTCCGTAGCTACAAATTTTAAATAATTATACACTACATTCATCATCTTTTTCAAGTGTTTTTTCCTTTTTAAGCCTTAAATTAATGAATTTACTTAATTTAGAGCTTAATCCAATAAATATTTTACTTATTTTATTTAAAAAAATATTAACACCCTTACTAAAGAGAGTAATAATCCTTTTCATTAATCCAAAGAGCTTTACAAGTAAAAATACAAAAATTTTAGAAATTAAAATCCTTGTAAGAAAAAAGCCGAGTATTACGCCAATAAAAACATACAGCCTTAATTCACCATTAGTAAGTGACAAGGTCAATAAAAACACAATAGGAGATATTACCGCAAAATACGATATGTCCTGTAAAAAAACGCTGAAAGCAGAATAATTATATATCTTTCTGAGAGCTCTGAAAACATCATAAAACAAAGCAAAAAATAACCCAAAAAGAGCCGAACGAGCCAATCCAATTATTTGTAAAGTATTATTAATTTCCCACATAGTTATTTAAGCAAACGGGACCAAAATCCCCCTTCCTTTTCGTCAGCAGTATAAATAAATGCAAATATTCTCCCCTCGCCTGTAAGGTCATTTGTCTCGTTGTTAAAGTTTGTTATTCTTAAACCTGAGCCTTTAATTGCAAGTCTTCCAAGAGCCGTTTCAAGCACAATATTTTCCTCATCAAAGGTAAGTACATCCTTTATTCCTGTAAGTATAAATCTTTTTCTGTCTTCAATAATTACATTATGATTTTTGTTTAAATCTTCAACCAAATAAAACACCCCTTGCAATATTTCATTAATCTTCGGAAGACACTATAAGCTTATCTCTGTACGCAATATTCTGCTCAGACATAATTATTGCTTTAAGCCGTAACCCACCGTCAATACTAATTAAATCTTCCTTTTCAATTGTATAATTTTCTATTCCTGATTTTTTTAATTTTTCGTCTAATTTTTTATGCAATCGTTCTGCTAAAGCTATTTCATTTAATTTTATTGTTTCTTTTTTAATAAAAACAAATTTCTTTTTATAAAGCTTTAACGGTATTTTCTGTCCGAATAGCTTTGCTTCATATATTTTATTTTTGCTAATATATTCATTTTTTTCTTTACCAAGGTACAACGGAAGTTTAATTCCGTAAATTTCTAAAACACTTTTTTCAAGCTTTTTTCCTGTCTCAAATATTTCTGATACAGAAAAACTATCCTCAACAATTTCTACCGATTTAACTGTTGCAATAACAACACCCTGTGAATGTAAAAATTCTGTTTTATCTGCTTTTTCAAGCACACCCGATACCAACACATCGCCTTTTTTAACCGCATCTCCTTTTTTAACAACACAATTACCTGAAGTCACATCTATCCGCTTTATAATTCCGTCTTCTTTTGCCTTGAGATTACAAATACAGCTATTGTCATCCTTTTTAGGCTTTGACTCACTGACATTAACGGTCAATCTGCAACCTTCGATATTTAATGACGCCCAAGCGAGTGTATCAAGCTTTAATAAAAGCTTTTGGCGGTCGGTTTTTGGTTCAATGGAATTGGATTTAATCCCCACCCTTATTCCTATATCGTTACAGGCATTTATAATTTCAGACTCATTTACATTTTTATTGCCGTTTACCTCTATTATCCATATATAGCCTGACATTATCTCCAAGAAAATAATCATTAATGCTATCCCCATTGCAATTCCTGCTCTTTTTCTGTTTTTATAAAGCCTAAAAGGAAAACCCTTTTTCTGCAATATATGTATCCTTATACCGCTTCTTTTCATAACCGTTGGAAGCTTTAGAAAATCGCTAATAATAATATTACTTTCTATACCTTTAGTTGATAACGAAGTGTTCCATAAGGTTATTCTTTCTCTTGATGTTAGATTAAATATTTTTTCATAAGCTTCCCCGTAAAAAATAACCCTTAAATAACCTTTCAGCCATCTGTAAAGCCAAAGCATAATATCACCTACACGCAAAACTCAACCGATGTTATTTTTCCCTTTATATTTATAATATCACCCTCGTAATATACAATGTCAAAATTTGAACCACAAAGTATTAAAGAACCCTTTGCAAGCTTTAGTTTTATATGTGTATCCTTATATTCATATACGCCTTTACAGCCATCAATAGTGATTTTTTCATTTCCGAAAGCTTCTATATAAGGTGAAGCGAGCATTTCATTTTCAAATACCTTGTTGCAATTCAGAATATTCCATTTTTCCCGTTTTTTACACTTCTCAATTTTTAATTTTTTTCCCACTCATAACAACTCCATTCCATTAATTTTATGTTTATTTTTTATTATTAATTCATAGAATTAAATGGTGATAAATATGTCTAAAAAAATTAATACATTAATAACCGTTATATTTATTCTTTTTTCTGTATTGCTAATATCTGAACCTGAGTCTTGTAAAACTGGAATTGCAACCGGAATATTACTTTGCAGTAAAATAATAATTCCGTCATTATACCCTTTTACAGTCTGTCTTCTTTTTATTATGAAATCCGGTATATTAAAAAACATAGAATTTATAACACCCTTTACAAAGCGTATATTTAAATTAACGGCAAATGAGTTTGTTATAATGATATTATCGTTTGTAGGAGGATATCCAGTTGGAGCAAAATTGATTGATGAAGAGATTAATAACAAACGCTTAACTGCTCAAAGGGGGGGAAATTTACTTTGTTTTTGCACAAATGCAGGTCCTGCTTTTATTATAACTGTAGTTGGGAGCGGATTATACGGCTCTAAAAAAATAGGAACTATACTTTTTGTTAGTCATATATTATCATCTATTTTGTTCTGCATTATTTTTAATAAAAATGAAATCAATTCAAACTATAGTAATAAAAATGACGAAAAAATAAATATAATTGATAATTTTATTTCATCGGCAAGTGAATCTGCCTCATCTGTAATGACAATTTGTATTTATGTAATTCTGTTTTCCACAATAAATTCATATCTTGCGTTTCTATCAACTAAAATATTTTTTATAAAATATATATTATATATCCTCGAAATAACAAACGCCGTAACATACACAAAAAACATTTTTGTATTATCCTTTTTATTAGGCTTTGGCGGACTATGTGTTGCGTGTCAAATTATAGGCATTGGTAAAAGCATTAAAATATCACCAATAAAATACTTAGGAGCAAGGGTATTTCACGGATTAATAAGCAGTATGCTAAGCTTTATAATTATTAGATTATTTAATATTTCAATTCCTGTTTTTTCTAATAACAGAAGCTTCAGTTTTAAAGAAGTATATACAACACCTCAGCTTGCAATTTCGATGTTAATTACAATAACAGTTTTATTTTTAACAATTAGAAATAAAAAAATGTCTGGAAAATTTCTTGAAGATGTTGTATAATATTAGAAAACAAGGAAAAGAGAAATTTTATGTCTAAAAAATTATTTGATAAAAGCTTGCCTCCCAAATGTGAATATTGTGTTTTAGGGATTAAAACAGATTATAACGATGAAATACTTTGCAAAAAAAGAGGCGTGACTGACAAAACGGATAGTTGCCGTCATTTTAAGTACGATCCTCTAAAAAGGGAGCCAAAAAAAGAAATTATTTCTACAAATTACAGTCCTGAAGATTTTATTTTATAAATTTTAAATTTTTTGAAATTTATGGTTGACAAATGATGATGTTTAGTATATAATAGCATCTGTTGTTTGGTGGATGTAGCTTAGTTGGTTAAAGCGCCAGTTTGTGGCACTGGAGACCGTGGGTTCGAGTCCCATCTTCCACCCCACATAAAAAGGCTTTGGCGAAAAATCGTCCAAAGCCTTTAAATAAATTTAATTTGTTTTATTTGATTTTCAGCGTATATTTAAAATTCAATATTGGGGTGTCGTCAAGCGGTAAGACACAGCACTTTGACTGCTGCATTCGTAGGTTCGAATCCTGCCACCCCAGCCATAAAGCGGCTACAAAAAAGATGTAGCCCTCGCAAACCCCGATTTTATCGGGGTTTGTTGCGTTTTATAACCCGAAATTTCAAAGTTCATTTTCGTAGATGTAAAATGGCACTTTTTAGTTTCAGGGGGGATTTGAACCATTGAAAACATAATATTTATAGGATTATAGGTAGAGTAAAAAAATACTCTGCCTATTTTTTTATTAAAAGGCGGTGAAAAAATTGAAATTATATAAAGTTAAATACAGACAGAGGAACAGTATGTTTTCAGATATGTATAACTGCGAACAATTATCTGTTGGAGAGAATGAAACAGAAGCAATTGACAGAGTAAAGGAAGTTGCGGATAAAGATGCAAGAAACTTTGAGGCAAAGGCAGTGACAAATGTTTTTTGGATATGAGATTAAATTTGATGATGAAAATTCTCAAAAATCAAATATAGAGTATCGAGAAAAAATAGAAACTCAAACTGTAAATGGTTGTCAAATAGTTGCGGAAATAGATAATGAGGATAACAGTATTGATATTGCAGTAAAGGTTGATGAAGAATCTCTCGTAACCTTAAATATATCAACAGATGGTGATGACGTAACAATTCGCAAATGGGTTGGTTTCGGTGATAGCGTAGATGAAAATATTAACATCAAAGATATTGACGAGTCGAATCAAGATAACAAAATGACATTATGGCATCCCCGCCGTCATAATTCACGGTAACAGTCTTACAAATGAGGAATGGTCAAGATGGTATACGCCTGTCTATATGATGAATGGTTGGCCGTTTAAAGAAAGGATGGAAAATCTGCTCGAAACCATAAACGAAGCCACTAAAGACAGACCTGAAATCAAAGCGGCAGAAATACCCGCTGAAATAACCGAGGAGTACATACCCGAAACAGAAATAAAAGAATATGAGCAGATATCTATATTCTGAAATATTAAAACCGTATTATTCAAAAGAATGGTACGGTTTATCTATTGGGTAGTATATCTCGTTTAGACATTAATTTCTTTTTTGAGCATAGAAAGTCTCATGGCAAAATTTTTCATATTTATAATAAACATTTCCATTGAATAATTTTCTTTTTATTGCTTTATCTTTCATTTTAATATATAATTCAATTAAAGGGATGATGATTTTTTATCATCTTTTTAAAATAGGAAATAATTAGAATCGAGGAGATGCATTATTATGTTAAAAAACAAATTGTTTATTCGAAAAATTGTACCATTCCTTTTATCGTTTGCTATTGTTTTTTCGACTTCTATAATTTCTGCTCCGGCACAAGCTATGGATGAAATTCAATTTAAAAATGAAGATAGTATTTTTGTGCTTTAGAATGCATATATTGATTCCGGTATTGATAATTATTATCCTGAAACCGCAGATATTAATCAAGATGATGCATATAATCAGCAGTGTATACAAATAAATGAAATCTCCACTTTTGCTGCCACCGAAACTGTTGGCGACCCTATGGTATATTTAACACAAAAGTGGTTAAATCAAGAATACGGCGATGTCGAAGGATTTGGTACTGTAACAGAAAATAGTAAAACAGGTTGGAATGTTGTATATGGTTTGACACGAGCTTTGCAACACGAATTAGGTATAACCGCACTAGCCAACAACTTTGGACCAACAACTGCAAGATTGTATGGTGAAAATCCTTTACAAAGACAAGATGGTGTAACAAATAGAAAATTTGCAATTTTGCAAGGTGCTCTTTGGTGTAAAGGATATAATCCCGGATATTATTTAACTCAGGATCCTGAAACAGGTATTGTAAGTTTTCAAGAAATATTTGACGAAAATGTTGAAGATGCAATTATTGAATTAAAAGAAGATGCCGGATTTACAAATCCTGATGGCATTGTTACAACGAATGTAATGAAAGCATTATTAACTATGGATAGTTTTAAACTGTTAAGCACCTATTATGGTGGCAAGGCAGAGATTCGAACAATGCAACAACAATTCAACAGAAAATATGAGGCATATACAGGATTAGTTCCTTGTGATGGTGTATATGGTAGAAATACTAACAAAGCACTCATCTATGCTATACAGGCAGAAGAAGGATTGCCCGTAGGAACTGCAACAGGAAACTTTGGTCCCACAACTAAAAGTTGTATTCCAGAAATACCATATTCAGCAACGGGTGACGCGGCAAAGTCGTATCAAGGCGAGTATTATAATTCTGCACAAATCAAATCGTTTATAGAATTGATGCAATTTGCATTATTTACACATGGTTTTGGTGATGGTGATTTTGATGGAAAATTCGATTCTGCCACAAAACTCGCAGTTCGTGAATTTCAAAACCATTATACAGAATGGGAATTACCACAAAAACTTGAGTTGACTTTTGGTGATTCGCAAATTATTTCGATAATTGGCAGTCAATCAGCAACTGTTTCCTCACTCTTAAAGTGGAGTAGTTCAAACGAAGATATTGTTACCGTTTTGGAGAATGGAGAGATTACTGCTATAGGCTATGGAAAATCAACTATTACTGCAACGGATGGAAATAAATTATCTATATGTGAAATAACTGTACCTCAAAATGCACTTGATGTAACCATAGATAATATTTCTTTGTTGGTTGGCGAAAGAGAACCTATAAAGCCTTTGTTTTATCCAACAGCTACAACTGAAACAAAAATGACATACACCTATGACACAGCGGGTGTTATAAATATAGATGAATATGGTGTTGTCCATGCACTTTCATCTGGTATTGTTACAGTTACTGGTACAACAGAATATGGCATATCTACATCGTTTATCGTAACTGTTATTGACTCGGATTTTATAATAAAGTTTGGGGATGTCAACCGTAATGATACAGTTGATGCTGTTGATTTAGTACGACTCAAAAAATATTTGGTCGGTATTACATCTTTAACGAGAAAAGGCACTGAGGCTGCTGATATTGATGAAAATGAAGTTGTTGATGCAATGGACCTTTTGTTGTTAAGAAAAATCTTGTTAGGCGAAAAGTAAGGTGATATAAATGGGAAAAACACATATAAAAATTCTTTCTTTGCTTTCTATAATTGTTTTGTTTTTTAACTTGACCGGATGTAAAAAAACTGAAGCAAAACCAATTTTAAAAGTTGTTACAACATCTTCCGTTGGTGGAATAAGCTCTTTATCTAATACAAATTTTTTCGTAATATATGATAATAACAAGAAAGAAAAAACAAAAAAATTCGATTATACTTTTTCATTGTCCAACATTTATTGTTTTTCTAATGATTCTAACAATATATTAGGGATTGATCTGGATGATGAAAAGGAAAAACAAGTGAATGATATCGCGAAAAAAATTCATTCAAAAATCTCTAATGACAAGAAAATTTCCGACCCTGATACACTTTATTTAATTGAAGAACAATATTATTTTACCGCAAAGAGATCGACATTGACAAAATCTGAACGAGTTTGTTTATTTGAGTATGATTTATCAAATGATACTATTCAAGAAATAGCAACTTTTAATGAAAATATTTCATATGTATGTGCTTATTAAGAATAAATCTTATTAGGCGAAAAGTAAGGTGATATAAATGGGAAAAACACATATAAAAATTCTTTCTTTGCTTTCTATAATTGTTTTGTTTTTAAATTTAACCGGATGTAAAAAAATGAAGCAACACCAATTTTGAAGGTTGTTGTGGATGCATCAAATGGTGGTATTAGCGTATTGCCTAATCATAAGTATTACATTGTTTATGATAATGGAGATACCAAAAAGACCGAGGAATTTTCACGTATAGACACTGAACAATATGCGTTTAATCCTAATGCAGAAAAAAATCTAGAACCATATTTACACGATATTGATATGTCAATAGAAAAAAACAAGTCATTAAACGATGCTGCTAAAAGTATTAGCTCCATTATTTCTAATGAGAAGGATATCTTTGTCGGCGGAGCAGGAACACTGTACATCGTAAACGATAAATATTATTTTACTGTTTATTTAAAGGAAGGTGCAAATGATGTTTCGGTAGGATTATTTGAATATTATTTATCAGATAATTCTATTAGCAAAGTAACTGATTTTGACTACGATATTTCTCACATTCAGTTGTTTGACGAATAAGTGATAACAGGAGAAAAGATATTATTCATCCTGTCTCTGAGGAACAATTATAATACAGGTTCTGCTTTAGATTTGAATTTAGATGCAATTGTTAATTCGTCAGATCTTATATTGCTTAGAAAACTTCTTTTGACGATATGAGAATATGCGGTACAAATATCATATAAAAGGATTCAGCTAATATAAAAACAGGCAATGAAAAGGACATCTCTTCGCATCTAAAAGAAAAACAATAGAATTATGGGAGTGTAAAAATGAATAAGAGAAGGTCTATTAGTTTTATATTTCTTATCTTAATGTTGATTTCTGTAACTTTTTCTGGTTGTGCTTTGAAGAAAGATTCCAAAAAAACATTGTTATTAAAGGTCGTTTTGGAGTACAACGATTTGGGTCCTCTTGATGGAGGAAAAGTTTATTACAATGTTTATTCAAACGGAAAATCTGAAAAAACACAAGAATTTGAAATTTCTAATGATGTAGAGTCATATTCTTTTGATGAGGCACAGACAGAATATGAGAAAAATGGAAATCTGACAGGTATCGACTTGCCACCGTATGCATTAGAAATTATTGAAGCTTCTGAAGAGATCGGAAACAATTATATTACGCAGTTATATGTGGTCGAGAATAAATATTATTTTGCTATTGCAGATACCCGAACAATCAAAAATAAGTATTCAAGTGCGCTCTATGAGTTTTTTCCCGATACCGGTAAATATAAACTGATAGCTGGATTTGAGCAAGGTTATATTAAACATATACAATAGTATCATAATGAGTGTTTTATAAAAAACAGGTGATTTATATGCATATCAATAAAAAATATTTGTTGTGGTTACTTGTTGCAATTATTGTATTAATACTGTCAATTTTTGCGGTAAATATTATATATCGCTATACAAATAAGTCTGTTTATAATATTACCGCCGAAATAAGTGGTGGCTGGATATGGGAAAAACAAGAAGTGCATTATATCCTGTATAAAAACGGCGAATATGAAAAAATTGATGAATACGATAAAAAAGATATAGAAATTTATGATTTACAAGAGCAAGTGAATATTTCTAACAATCAATACGCAAAATACACCGAGGAAATTATAGGTTGGTGTAAGGATAAAGGTTTAGCGTACGATAAACTTTTTATCGTGGATGATGAGTATTTATTTACCGTAGAAAATTCTTCGCAATCTTTATATAATACTACGTTGTATAAATTTCAAACAAATGGTAAGGCAAAAAAGATAGCAGAATTCACAGAATCAAACATTTCGCATATCCAAATGATTGAGGAATAATAGGAGCAAACTTTAATGCAAATAAAACGATATTTTAGCTTTATAATTTTTATTTTAATAATTGTTTCTATAGCTATTTCCGGTTGTGGTTTGGGTAATGATTCTAACAAACCATTGTTAAAAGTTATTACAGAAACGCGTGGCTCTTGGATAAGTTCAGGAACAAAGCATTATTTTACTGTATATGATAATGGCGCTATTGAGGAAACAGAAAGATTTGAAGCAACAAAAACGGAGATTCATGACTTATATAAAATTGAAAAAAGCTTAAAGGCTGAATCAACAAAGACAGATGATATTCCTATATATTCCAGTGAAATAATCAAAATTATCAATGAAATGGGAAATAGTCTTGTCGGAAAATATTTTATAGTAAATGACAGATATTTCTTTAGCACAACAATCAATGAAATGCCTGCTAAAGAATTCGCTTCATCATTATTTGAATATTTTCCAAAAGAAAATAATTTTAAAAGAATAGCTGATTTTCAAGATACCTATGTCACTGATTTAGAAGTAATTTCATAGTTGATGAAAATTAATAAAATTTATATTTTAAAATGGTGGTCGGAAACGACCACCATTCGTCTATTTTTTCAGCCGACAGTTCAAGGACTATATGGGAATTTCGCCAACAGATTTTATCAATAGATACAAATCATCAAAATAGCAAAAGCATCATGAAATAATCGGGATGCTTTTTGCTACTATGGTAATTCTATTAATTTATTGTCATCTTGCGAAACAACACATAGCTCATTCCTACGACGCATCTTTTAATTGCTGTTGGGACACAGATTGCGCGGTTTTGAGCATATTTTCGGCAAATATTGCGTAGCCTTTTGTTGGGTCATCAACAAGAACGTGAGTTACCGCACCAATTAACTTTCCATTTTGTATGACTGGCGACCCCGACACGAGTGTGTCAATATAGGACCAACATCTTTTTTAGGAGTTTTATCTGTTTTTTTCGAAAAAACCGCCTAAATAAGCCGTTTTTACGACACAAAAACTTATTATAACCTCAAAATCGAAACATTATTGAAAGATAGGGACATTAAAAAAAGCCGAGTGTGTGATAATAGGACCAACAAAAAAAGCGAAGACAAGCGAACTAAATCCCTTGTCTTCTTTGCATTTCTAGTTATTTATGAGTTTGCTTCTGAAAATTTAGCTTCAATCTCATTAATTCGTCCATCTAAATCATCAATATTACTTTCATTGTCACCAATCATATCCTCAAGTTCATCAATTCTATCTTTAAGGTACTGAATTTGTTTATCGTGTTCCTTTTGAAGTTCTTTCCGCACAATTTTAGCAAGCGTTTCGATATTAACCGACATAGGATCAACCGTTTGTAACGGCTTCTTTAAAATAATGCCGATATCAGTTAATTTTACAGTAATATCGTCGAGTTCGTTATGCTTTAAAATATCGCTGAATAAGCTTTTTCCATTCCTACCGTTATAGTAACCAGAATGTGTATCAGGATCTAAATAGGCAGAGTATTCCTCGGGAATGATAAAATTCATAATCTTTTTTGCGGCAAAAGTATTATCTGACACAGCTATCAAAAAACCGTTTTCGGGTATTTTAATTCGCTTGTTGTCAACAATATTCTCGCGGCGTGATCGATAGGTATGTTCGTAAATAAGCGTGCTTCTTTCCTCAAAAGGTTCATACGCATTTCGTATATATCCGGTTCTATATGCACGCATATGCGGAATGAACACTGTACCGCTGATTTTACCTTCGCAATCAATTACAAATACTATCTTACCTGTAACTTGCGTTTCTGTTTTTGGATAGGTACAATAAATATCAACTTCGTTCTTGTCAATTGTAAGTGTTGAAAATTTTTCTTCAGGAGCAAACCCAAGAAGCGCATCTGTCGTAGTAGAAAAGAATTTTGCAATTTCAATCAATGTTCCAATGTCTGGTAGACTTTCATTTCTCTCCCATTTTGAGACGTTTTGAAAAGAAAAACCAAGTTCTACCGCTAAATCTTTTTGCGAAATAGAACGAGCGTTTCGTAATGTTTTAAGATTTTCACCGAATGTCATATCATATCCCCTTTACTTTTTATCATCAACCTAATTATATCACAAGTCGTTATACTCTAAAATAACTGCACTCGGGAAATCTTCTACTCACAGTTGAATTTTTGTGTCTTTTATATTATACAATAATATTCCACAAAAAAGCAATGTGAAAATTCAGAAAAGCAGTAAGGCGTAAAAACCTTACTGCTTTTTGTTTATCCAGCCTCTTTTACTTGCCTATTTGCAACGCTTTGCGCCGTTTCTAGCATATTTTCTGCAAAAATGGCGTAGCCTTTGGTCGGATCATCGACTAATACATGCGTAACGGCTTCAATTAGTTTACCATTCTGGAGTAAAGGGCTGCCCGACACGAGTGTGTCAATATAGGACCAACATATTTTTTAGGAAATTTATCCGTTTTTGTCGGAAAAACCGCCTAAATAAGCCATTTTTAAGCCATGCAATCTTTTTTAACATCAAAACCGTAAAATTATTGAATGATTGGGGAACTAAAAACATACGAGTGTGTGATAATAGGACCAACACTCTTCTGCCCTTAAAAATACAAATAGCAGCAAGCTATCTGCCTACTGCTATCTGTATGGTCAATTAAAATATTTTGGTCAATTTTTGGATCAAGCTCCGAAAACA
>JAZSHV010000027.1:0-33796 GCA_045533475.1 Acutalibacteraceae bacterium
TTCAATAGTAGCTTCCCTTTCTTCTGCCTTTCCGCAATCACAGATAGAGTCAATACAGGGTATAGAAAGCTTTAATTCATAAAGTCTTCTAAGGGTTGCAGCAGCGGTATAATCGTGAAAAGCACCATCCTTATCAGTAAAAAGGCGGTTGTGTATGTTGTGTAATTCGATTCCCTCAAACTTTAAATCGAGGGCGGTTGCGCAAAAATCCTCAAAGGAGCTATTGTGCCAACCCTTTGTTGAAAAAGAAAGCTTCATATCAGTTTGCCTCCTCGTAAACTATCTTATTAAGCGCATTGATATACGCTCTTATGCTTGCACCTAAAATATCGGTTGAAATACCCGTTCCCGAGTAAAGCTTTCCGCCCTCGCGAAGCCTTACCAATGCCGAACCCATAGAGTCTCTGCCCTCGGTAACGGTCTGAATCTGGAAATCGTCAAGCTCATAGTGTCTGCCGATAATCTGCTCAACAGCTCTGAATGCCGCATCCACAGGACCGTCGCCAATGCAGATGCCCTCAGCCTCCTCCCCGTTTTTGGAGAGTCTTATTTGCGCTGAAGATAATATAATATTTCCGTTGTTTATTACATAGCTTATAAGCTTATATGTAGGCGGAACCTGAAGCGCGGTTGAGGCAACAATTGCGTCGAGCTCCTTAGCTCCAACACGCTTTTTAGCCGCAATGCTTAGGAATTCCTCGTAAACCTTGGCAATATCCTCATCAGATAAATCATATCCCAGAGTTTCAATTGCAGCCGCAACGGTCTCTCGACTGTCATTACCGTCAAGCTGAATAGCATTTTCCGATTCACTTCTCACAGCAGGAACCGAGCCGCTTGCTACGGGAGCTGTAATGCGTGAAATCTGGCTTACTATTCTGCCTATCTCGGTATACTTTATGTCAGAGCTAAAGCCACAGGTGTTTCCACAGTTTTTAACAACACCGCTAAAGGTTTCAAGCTCTGCCACACCACCGTCAACCGCCACGTTAACCGTATTGGCAACCGCCTTTACAGCCAAAATTGATGCCGCTGTAGCCATACCGTTTTTATCCTCAACGCAAACACCAAGCTCAACACCCTCAAGTGCCGAAATTTCTGCTTTGAGCTCTGCTACGAAATCTCTGAAATCATCAGGCAGCATTTCACCTGTTGTGTCACAAACCGTTACAGAAGTAGCGCCTGCCTCAATAGCGGTATTTATAGCGTCAATCAAAACCTGCTTTTCAGCGCGGGTAGCATCAATTGCGCAGAACTGAACCTTATCGCACTTTGCCCTTGCCGCAGCTACCAATTCCTTTATAAGCGCGATAATTGCAGGCGCTTTTTTATGACAGGTATATTCCATTCCTACAGGGCTTAGCGGAAGCTCTACTCTGATTTCAGGATTTTTAGTGTTGCTGAGCGCCGCTAACGCGTATTCTACACCCTCTAATGTAAAGCCGCAGGAAACGGAAAGACAGCTTTTCTTTACAAAGGAAGCAATTGTTCTTACAAGCAGTGTATCGCTCTTTACATTATCAATTGCAGGAATCTCGATTTTATCAACATTAAGTCGTTCAAGAAGTCTTGCAATTTCTATGCGTTCCTTAAAGCTCAGAGCTTTATTTCTGCATAAGGTCATATCAGTGATTTTAATGTTTTTCATAATTTTCTTTCCTTTCAGTAAATTACTTTGAGCTTGAAAAATTAAAAAACCCTGAGATTGCTTTTAACACAATCTCAGGGACGAATAAACTATTCGCGGTACCACCCTGATTACCGTATATTACAATACGGTCACTCAGTAAAGCTCCAACAAGCTCCTTGCCTTGATAACGGGGCACGCCGTAGCAGCTTACTTATGTTCAGCCGCTCTGCTCAGGAATGAGACTTTACCTACACCACCGTATCGGCTTACACCAACCGCCGACTCTCTAAAAGCAATAAATGTAGGAAATAATTCCATCAACGCATTTACTTGCTACCAAGTATAACACCGCAATCTGTCTTTGTCAAGCTTTTTTTAAAGAAGAAATTAAAAGTTTCAAAAAATACTAAATATGTTAATATATTTGGATTGACTTTATACCGAATATCAGTTACAATAGATAAAGAATATGGAAAAATTTTAATGGGGTGTTAAAAATGAAACCGGTTTATAAGCGTGTGCTTTTAAAGCTCAGCGGTGAGGTGCTTGCAGGAGATAAGGGATCAGGTATTGATTTTGATAAGGTGCTTGAGGTATGTCAGCGCGTTAAGACCTGTGTCGATATGGGTGTTCAGGTTGCTATCGTTGTAGGCGGAGGCAATTTCTGGCGCGGCAGGTCAAGCGGAAAGATGGACAGAACGAGAGCTGACCATATGGGTATGCTTGCGACCTCAATCAATTCTCTTGCATTGGCTGATGCACTTGAACAGCTCGGCGTTACTGCCCGTGTTCAGACCGCTATTGAAATGCGTCAGATAGCAGAGCTTTACATTAGAAATAAGGCTGTTCGCCATCTTGAAAAGGGCAGAGTTGTAATTTTCGGTTGCGGAACAGGAAATCCCTTCTTCTCTACCGATACTGCCGCAGCGCTTAGAGCTGCCGAAATCGGCGCAGATGTTATTTTCAAAGCCACAAATGTTGACGGTGTTTATGACTGTGACCCCAAAACCAATCCAAATGCCAAGAAATACGATACTCTTTCCCACATTGACGTGCTTCAGCAAGGACTTCACGTTATGGACAGTACCGCCGCATCGCTTTGTATGGATAATGAAATCGAAATCCTTGTATTTAATTTAGAAAATCCCGATAATATCGTTGCCGCAATGACAGGCGAAACAATCGGTACAATAGTAAAATAAGGAGAATTGTTATGAACGAATTAATTAAAAACACTGAAGAAAAAATGAATAAAACCGTTGCGGTGCTTGAAAGAGATTATAAGTCTATCCGCGCAGGCAGAGCTAATGCCTCTGTGCTTGACCGTATCACTGTTGATTATTACGGCTCGCCCACACCCATTCAGCAGATGGCGGCTGTATCGGTTCCCGAACCGCGTATTCTTATGATTTCCCCTTGGGACGCTTCAACTCTTAAGGATATCGAAAAGGCTATCCTTATTTCTGATATTGGAATTAATCCTCAGAATGACGGTCGTGTTATCCGTCTCTCCTTCCCCCCTCTTACAGAGGAGCGTCGTAAGGAAATAGTAAAGGATGTTAAGCGTCTTGCAGAGGATAATAAGGTTGCTGTCCGCAATACCCGCCGCGATGCTATTGAAAAGCTTAAGGGACTTAAAAAGGCTAACTCTGTTACAGAGGATGATGTTGCAAACGGCGAAAAGAAAATCCAGAACCTTACCGATAAATTCTGTAAGGAAATTGACGAACTCGCTTCCATAAAAGAAAAGGAAATAATGGAGATTTAAAATGTTTAAATTTATTAAGGCTACACCCGTTTGGGAAAATGGAAAGTCAACTTCAATAAATTATACATTAGATTTCGTTTCACATCTTAAAAACCAGCCCGGCAGCAAGCTCTTTGTTGCCGGGTCGAGCTCTTTTATAATATATGTAAATGGGAATTTGTTGACTTTGGTCCTGCAAGAGCTGCACACGGTTTTTATAAGGTTTCTGAAATCTCACTTGACCAATTTCTCGAAAGTGAAGATAACATACTTGATATTCGTGTGAGCGGTTATTGCTCAAACATTCAGATATTTTAAAGTAATTGGGGATAGTGCTAAAATGCATTTTTTAAAGAAAAAAGCAGAAAACAGAGTTCTTCCAAAACATATTGCTATTATTATGGACGGTAACGGACGATGGGCAAAAAAACGCTCACTGCCCCGTTCTGCAGGCCATATTGCCGGAGCAAAAACCTTTAAAAGCATTGCGCGATACTGCAATAAAATCGGACTTGAATATCTCACCGTATACGCTTTTTCCACCGAGAATTGGAAAAGACCTAAGGATGAGGTTGAGGGGATTATGAATCTTTTAAGGGATTACCTTAAGGATGCAGAAAATTTCAAGCACGAAAATATAAGGGTTAAGTTTATTGGCAATCTTGAGCCGTTGGCTGAGGACATCAAGGAGCTTATCAAAAAAGATGAGGACGGTTCGAAGGATGCTACTGGACTTAAGCTTAACATAGCCATAAATTACGGTGGGAAGGACGAGATCACCCGTGCAGTTCGCTCGATAATAGACGAGGGCATTCCGTCATCAGAGGTTACAGAGGAGGTTATCTCTCAGCATCTTTACACTAAGGATATGCCCGACCCTGATTTTATAATCCGTCCAAGCGGTGAGTATAGGCTTTCAAACTACCTTATATGGCAGTCGGCATATGCAGAGTATTGGTTTTCGGACATTCTCTGGCCTGATTTCACGCCAAAGCATCTTGAAAAGGCTATAGATGACTATAACCACCGTAACAGACGCTTCGGCGGAGTATAAGAAATGCCATTCAAAAATAGAAAATCAAACAGATTAAAAGAATATGATTATAATTTATCGGGAGCATACTTTATAACTATATGTACTAAAGACAGAAAGCAAATGTTGTCAAAAATAAATGTAGGGACAGGCGTCCTCGACTGTCCCTACGAAAATTTATATTGATAACAATAATTCTTTTATTGCAAAATTCGTAAGTACATTTAAAAGATTCTGTAATAAAGAATACGGTGAAAATATATAGCAATCAAGGTATTACGACCATATAATTCGTGGTTAACAGGATTATAAAGAAGTTTTTGAATATATTGAAACTAATCCCTTTAAATGGGAAAAAGATACTTTAATGATTGAGAGGTAACAATATGAAAACTCGTATAATTTCAGGTATTGTAATGGGTGTTATTGTGGCGGCAGTTTTGGCTTTAGGGCTTTTATGGAACCCAATTGTCATAACACTGTTTGTTGCAATTATTGCCGCAGGAGCGGTTTATGAGCTACTGCACAATGCCGCAGGAATTAAATGCAAAACGGCTTGGATTGGCGCTTGTGCCTATGCTTTTCTAATGATTTTTGCATTAATGTTAAAAAACAAGTACGAGCATTTTTTAATTGTCCGCACACATTATTCAACAAATCCAACCAGCTCCAGTTATATTCCAGGAATATACGGAGGAGATTTACCGCTGATTTTAAGTGTATTGTATTTCATTTTCGCTGTTATTATGATTCTTAAAAATCATAAGGATTTCGGTTTGGCGCAGATAGTATCTCTTTTCGGATTGCCTCTCCCCTACGCATTTGCATTTTCTTGCCTTGGCGGAGTAATAAATAACCAAAACGGCATATATTATTTATTGTTACTCCTTAATTTTTCGTCTGTTTGCGATATGGGCGCTTACTTTGTGGGTGTCACCTGCGGAAAGCATAAGCTCTGCCCGAACATTAGTCCTAAAAAGACCGTTGAGGGAGCATTAGGCGGTATCGCGTCGAGTATAATAGTAACGGTGATAATTTGTCTTTGCTTCTCTAAGACATTGTTGCTTCCCATAATCCTTACCGTTCCGTTCTGTATTTTAGGTATGTTAGGCGATCTTTTTGCCTCATCGATAAAGCGTAGTGTAGGTCTTAAGGATTACAGCAATCTTATACCGGGACACGGTGGTATTTTAGACCGTGTTGATAGCATAATAATGATAGTGCCATTGCTTTATTTAGCAATAAAAATGGGTATAATCTAATGAAAAGTTTAATTGTTTTAGGTTCAACCGGTTCGATTGGAACTCAAGCTCTTGAGGTTTGTCGGCGCGACGGTTACCGTGTTACTGCTCTTGCAGCGGCAAGCAACATAGAGATTCTTGAAAAACAGGCGAGGGAGTTTAAACCTATTAAAGTTGCCGTTTTTAATGAAGAAAAAGCAAAAGAATTAAAAATAAAGCTAAGCGATACCGATATAAAGGTACTCTCGGGTGCTGACGGTGTGTGCGAAATAGCAAAGAGTGATGGCGATATTGTTCTTAATTCAATAGTTGGAATTGCGGGATTAAGACCAACCCTTTCTGCAATAGAGGCAGGCAAAACCATTGCCCTTGCAAATAAAGAAACCTTAGTGACCGGCGGTGAAGTTGTAAACCGTAAAGCACAAGAAAAAGGCGTAAAGATACTTCCGGTTGACAGTGAGCATTCTGCAATTTTTCAGTCTTTACAGAGTACTCCTAAGGGTTCGCTTAGGAGAATTTTGCTAACCGCATCAGGCGGTCCGTTCTTTGGCAAAACCAAGGCTGAGCTTGAAAATGTCACTGTAAAAGAAGCATTAAAGCATCCTAATTGGTCAATGGGAGCTAAAATTACAATTGATTCTGCAACCCTTATGAACAAGGGACTTGAGGTTATTGAGGCGGTACACCTTTTCGGTCTTCCTGCAAGCCAGATAGATGTTGTGGTTCACAGGCAAAGCATTATTCATTCGGGCGTTGAGCTTTCGGACGGCGCACTTATCGCACAGCTCGGAACTCCCGATATGCGTTTGCCGATTCAATACGCGCTTACCCACCCCGAAAGAAGTGATTACGCCTTTGAAAGGCTAAGCCTTACTGACATTGGTACGCTCACATTCCAAAAGCCTGATACCGATACATTTAGGTGTTTGCCTCTTTGCATTGAAGCAATTAATCAAGGTGGGCTTGCTCCAACAGCGGTAAACGGTGCCAACGAAGAAGCTGTTCGCCTTTTCTTAGAGGGAAAAATCAAGTTCCTAAAAATTGCAGAGCTTGTGGAAAAAGCATTGCAAACTGTCAATAATAAAAAAGACTTCAACCTTGATGATATTCTTGCGACTGACAAAATTGCTCGAGAAATGGTAAAAAGCAGCATTTAAATAGCATATAATTTAAAAAGTGGTGATTTTTATTTCTTCTGTTATTAATCTTTGGAATAATGTTTGGCCCTATCTAATAGCTATTCTGCTATTTTTAGTGCTTATATTTATTCACGAATTCGGTCACTTTATTGCGGCAAAGCTTATGAAGGTCAGGGTGAACGAATTTGCAATAGGCTTTGGTCCTACACTTTTCTCCCGTCAGGGCAAGGAAACAAAATACTCGGTAAAGCTTGTACCCTTTGGAGGATTTTGCGCAATGGAGGGTGAGGACGAATCAAGTTCAGATAATCGTGCTTTTTGCAATAAAAAGCCTTGGCGAAGATTTATTATAGTTGTAATGGGCGCTACTTTTAATTTGCTTTTAGGACTTATAATCGTTGCAATTATTTTAGCCCCATCTAAGCGGTTTGCCTCTACTGTTATTGCCGATTTTACCGAAAATGCCGTAAGCGCCCAAACAGGGCTTGAAGTTGATGATAAAATAATTGAGGTAGACGGCAGAAAAATCTTTACCACATACGATTTAAGCTATGCCTTTACCAATGTTAAGGACAGCACGGTAGATATAACCGTAAAGCGTGACGGTGAAAAGAAGCTTTTAAAGGATGTTCGCTTTAAATCTGAAGAGCTTGACGGTATAAGCTATCTGACAGTAGATTTTCAGGTTTACGGCATAGAAAAAAACTTTGGCTCATATATTAAACAAACTGTAGATACCGCGATTTCCTACTGTGCAGTTGTGTGGCGCTCGCTTATAGACCTTTTGGGCGGCAAATACGGTATAAGCACCGTTTCAGGTCCTGTGGGTGTAACTGTAGCAATAGGCAATATGGCAAAGCAGAGTCTTATAAATATTTTACCTATTATGGCGCTTATAACCATTAATTTGGGTATATTTAATCTTCTCCCCATACCCGCGCTTGACGGAGGCAGACTTTTATTTATTATTATAGAAATGATATTTAGAAAGCCTGTTCCCCAAAAATACGAATCCGCAGTTCATATGGTAGGATTCATAATTTTGATTGCCTTTATGCTGATTATCGCCGCAAAGGATATTTGGACACTTATATTCTAAAATTAAAAGAGGTTACCTTAATAGGTAGCCTCTCAATTTTTTGCCGTTATTCAAAGATTTTTTTCATTTCCTCAAGTTTTTTAATGCAGTCAACGCAGACCATCTTGTTATTAAGGCATACGCTTGGAGCACTTGAACTGCAAAAATAGCAGGATGACTGGTGCTTTTTAATAATTATTATTTCATCTTCAAGAAAAATATCCAGTTTATCAACATCATCCCTGATATTAAGCTTAGAACGAAACTCCTTTGGAATAACTATTCTGCCCATTTTATCGACCATTCTTGTAATGGTAGTAGTTTTATTAGTCATAAACATCACCTTTTTTTGTAAAAAGCCTTATTTATTAAAATTATAACATAGGCAGATTTGTTTGTAAATGGCAAATTTTACCAAATTATTTCTAAAAGTTTGTTTTTTTGCAAAATTTCGTTTGTTTTCGAGAAATGCCGACAGCCGAAAAAACCTCTGCTTGCCGAAAGCGGACTCGGATGAACTGTAGCAAGCTTATGGTGTATTGGATTGGTTATTATTTCTGCCTTTTTCTGTGCGTGCGCGCCCCAAAGTAAAAATACAACAGGCGTTTGCTTGCGATTAAGCTCAGAAATAACCCTATCTGTAAAAATCTCCCATCCCATTCCCTTGTGGCTTGCGGGACATCCCTCTCTCACCGTAAGTACATTATTAAGCAACAGTACACCCTGCTTTGCCCAATCGGTAAGCTCACCGCTTGACGGCTCAGGCTTTCCTACATCGGAATAAAGCTCTTTAAAAATATTTTTAAGCGAGGGTGGCGGTGTAACCCCCTGCTTTACCGAAAAGCATAGACCGTGCGCCTGACCGTATCCGTGATACGGGTCCTGACCGATAATTACTACCTTTGTATCCTCAAAAGAGGTATATTTTAAGGCATTAAAAATATCGTTCATATGAGGATAAATATGCTGAGTAGAATATTCCTGCTTTAAAAACTGACGCAATTTCTTATAATAGGGTTTCTCCCATTCGTCAGCTAAAATAGCATCCCAATCATTTCCTATATGTACCATCGGTATTCTCCATTAAACATCAAGACTGCATATATCCTCAAGGCTTTCGCGCTTAACCGCTACATAATCCTTACCGTCCTTGAGCATTACAACAGGCGGTCTCGGCACGCGGTTATAGTTTGATGCCATAGAGTAATTATACGCTCCTGTGGTGCAAACAGCGAGTATGTCACCCCTTTGAGGCTTTGATATCTGTACATTTTCCTGAATAAGGTCGCCCGATTCACAGCATCTGCCCGCAATAGTAGCGGTAAAATCTTTTTCTGCATTCGCCCTTGAGGCAAGCAATACTGTATATGCTGACTCATAGAGTGTATATCTTGGATTATCGGTCATTCCGCCGTCAATAGAGATATAATTTCTATAACCCTCAACCTCTTTTACACTTCCCACAGTGTAAAGTGTGAGACCTGCATCTGCAACAAGGCTTCTGCCCGGCTCCATTAAAATTTTAGGAACGCTAAGACCTAATTCCTTACATTGCTTATTGAGATTTTCTGCAACCTCTCTAATCTTTTGCTCATAGCTTATTTCAGGGTCTGTTTCAACATATCGAACACCAAAGCCACCGCCGAGATTAAGCATATCAGGAATATATCCGTATACATCCCTTACATCGGCAATAAATTCAAGCATCATCTGTGAAGCGGTAACAAACGGCTCAGATTCAAAAATCTGAGAACCGATATGACAATGAAAACCGTAAAGCTCAATATTACTGCACTTAAGTAGCTTTCCTGTTGATGCAAATGCCTGACCTGTTCTTATAGCAATACCAAACTTAGATTCCTCAGAGCCGGTTGATATTTTCTTATGTGTATGCGGGTCTATGCCTGGGGTGACGCGCAAAAGCACCTTTTGAACGATACCCTTTTCGCCTGCAATACGCTCTATTGCCGAGATTTCCTCATCGTTATCCACCACAAAAAAGCCAACGCCCTTTTCTATAGCAAAGGCAATATCGCTATCGGTCTTATTTGTACCGTGAAAAAAGCATTTTTCCATAGGGAAGCCTGCCGAAAATGCGGTATATATTTCACCGCAGGAAACAGCATCAATATCTATTCCCTCTTCTGCCATAATCCTGTAAATCTGTTTACAGGAAAATGCCTTGCTTGCAAACTCAGGAATTGAGCCCTCAGGCATACAGTCTGCCATAGTATCTCTGTATGCTCTTATGTGCTCCCTTATTTTGTTTTCGTCCATAAGATAAAGCGGAGTACCGTACTTTTCTGCAAGCTCTACAGTATCAAAGCCTGCAAAGGTAAGATGTCCCTTTTCATTTACCGAAATATTATTACAAATCATTAAAACCGTTCCACTCTGTTAAAAATTTATACCCATTTTACGCATTTCTGCAAAAAGCTTTTCTTTGTTAGCATCCTCCATAGAGGTAAGGGGCAGACGGAGATAATCCTCACAGAAGCCCATAGCCGCCATTGCAGCTTTAACGGGAATAGGATTAACCTCGCTGAAGAGTGCATTAATAAGCGGAAGATAATCTAACTGAATTTTTGCCGCTCCCTTAACATCACCTGCAAAGAACCTATCGCAAAGCTCTACGCTTTCGGTAGGCGCTACATTTGAAAGAACCGAAATACAACCTAAGCCGCCCAAAGCCATAATCGGTACTATCTGGTCATCGTTGCCTGAGTAAATATTGATTTTATCACCACACAGAGCAGCTATTTCAGCAATCTGAGAAATATTTCCGCTTGCTTCCTTAATTGCATTTATATTAGGATGCTCAGCCAACCTTGCAACCGTTGCAGGAGCAATATTCACACCAGTTCTTGACGGAACATTGTAAAGAATAACAGGAACCGTAGAAGCATCGGCAATATCGGTAAACATCTTAATAAGACCGTTCTGTGTAGCCTTGTTATAATAAGGTGTAACCACAAGCACCGCGTCTGCGCCTGCTTCACAAGCACATCTTGTAAGGTCAAGGGCATACTCAGTATCGTTTGAGCCTGTTCCTGCAATAATCGGAACCCTCTTATTTGCGTGCTTTACTGCAAAAGCAATAGCGTCTCTATGCTCATCATCTGTAAGGGTAGATGCCTCACCCGTAGTTCCGCAAACAACAAGAGCATTTACACCCTTTTCAATCTGCCAATCAATGAGCCTTCCAAAAGCCTCGTAATCAATTCCGTTCTCTGTTATCGGAGTAATAAGAGCTGTTGCAATACCTTTAAAAATCGGAGTTTTCATTTTTACACTTTCCTTTTCAGTTTTCTACATAATAAAATAAAAAATAGCCGATTACTCGGCTATCAAAAATCAGAAATACAGTATACCAAAAAACGGTACACCCTTGCTCTGTTTTCGATAGCTCTCCGCAAATGCGACAGTAATACAGATATTATTCCGCATTACCAGAATGACCTATTGCCATAAGTCTTCTTCGGCGACTGCTCCTTTTACCCTTGACATTCTCCCGCCGGAGTTTACATTCAAAGGCTACTTTTAGCACATCGCGCCTCTATCTTATGTCATTAATTTAACATATATACCATACTTTGTCAAGCCTTAAGTTTTAAAATATCATTTTTATAGGTCGCGGAATGCTCTGCGCTATCCAAAAATAAGCGCCGCCGCACCGTAGCTTACAAAGGAAATAACAATTCCCGCTCCTAAAACGCCTATAACAATAGACGGAAACGCCTTTTTAAGAGGCATATCAAGCATAGCGGCAACGAGCGCGCCTGTCCAAGCGCCTGTTCCTGGGAGAGGAATAGCCACAAAAAGCGCCAATCCCCAAAAAGCATATTTTAAAACCTTTTCTTTATTTTTCTCAGCCTTAGCCTCCATTTTATCAACTATACCGTTAAGCTTTGGACTAACCCTTCTCATCCAAGCAAAAATCTTTTTTATAAACACAATAATAAACGGTACCGGAATAAGATTTCCTATAATTGCAACAGGGATTGCTATAGCGGGAGACAGTCCCATTCCTGTAGCAATAGGAATAGCGCCCCTGAGCTCGATTATAGGCACCATAGAAACGAATAGGGTTACAAGCACCTTACCGATTACTGTTTTAAAAAGAAAATCTATCATCCTTTTATCCTCCTTAAAATAGGCATTAAAATCTTATTTACGCAAGCAATTAAAAACTTAAGGTTTATAACAGCAAGCAACAGAATACATAAAGCCTGAGCTATAATCCAACCGCGGGGCTCTATTATCATAACTGCCGCCTGAATTAAAATTATGAGAGTATTAAGCGCAATATGACCTTTATAGAGCTTGAAATCAATATATTTTCCTACATTAAAAATTCTTATTACGAAAACCAAAAGATAGCTGAATACTGTAGCGATTGCCGCTCCTTGAACCCCTAAAGGCGACGGAATAAGAATAAGATTTAATACAATGTTTGATACCGGACCCGCAATTGAGGTTATAAGCGACACATTGCTTTTTTTACAAACCACATAAACAGTGCCCAAAAAAGAAACAAAGGCAGTAAACACCATAGCCACCGATAAAAGCGGCACATATTTCCAAGCGCTATAAAATTCCTTTGCGGTAAGCAGTTTCATAACAGGCTTTGCGAAGATTATAACCGCACTTCCTGCAAGAAACATAACTGCCTGAAAGGAGCGCCATACTCTGCTGAAAAATTCAGCGTGCTCAGCCTTATTATCCCCCTGCTCTGTAACGGCAGAGAACTGCCACGCCTGCATAAAAATTGTAGAAACGAGGGTGAGCAGAGTTGGTAATTTATAAGAAACAGTATATAAGCCGTTGGTGTCGCTTCCTATCATACCGTTTACCATATACCTGTCCGACACGCTGGTAATCCACCAAAAAACGGTGGTAGGAATAAGCGGAAGACTGTATTTAAGCATTTTTAAAAATACAGACCTATCAGGCTTAAGGGTAATACACCGCCATAGCTTTTCTTTTAAAACAAGCAAGGCTGTACTCAAGGTGTCAGCAATAACAACCGACAGAACATACCCCGTAATCCCTAAGTCAAATACTGCCAAAAATACAATATTGAGCGCTATAACCATACAGGTATTAAATATTCCCTGTATTGCAAAAAGCGCCGTTTTTCCGATAGCTCTTATGTATTGTGAGCAGAGAGAATGGTAGCAGTAAGCCATAGTGTAAAGCACTATAAGCCAAATATAACCGCTAAATTCCTTGACAAATCCCATTAAGGGAATAAAAACCGAAAAAAGCACCGCGCCTACGGTTATTGCAAAAAATCCGTTTGTGAAAACACTTCTTCGGTCGATACTGCTATCCATTGCAAACCTAAAAACACCCTCTGTTATGCCCATTGAAATAATCGGCATAAGAAGATTTGCCGTTTGAACAATAAGGTCCGCCGTACCGTAATCAGAGGTAGAAAGATGCCCTGTATAAAATCTCACCATAAGGAAAACCAAAAGCTTAGAGCCAAAGGTTCCCATACTTATGAGTAAGGTATTAGACATCAGGGTTTTATACTTATTCATAAAGCCTTGTCACCTTTTAAAAATCTTTGGAGTAGCGCGTTTTGATTTTAAACCGTTTCAACCTTTATAAGGTTTGTATTGCCCGACTTACCGTTGGTAACACCGCCTGTAAGCACGATTTTATCTCCGTTTTCAAGTCCGAGCATTTTTTTAGTAATGCCTGTTGCGGTATAGAACAGAACCTCGGTTGAGGTAAAATTCTCACAGATAGCAGGCAAAACACCCCACGAAAGAGCAAGCTGACGCCAAGTTTTTTCGTCGGTGGTAATGCCTATGATACTTGCCTGAGGACGGAATCTTGATACCATACGCGCCGTCATTCCCGAAAGCGAGCAAACCGCAATCGCCTTAGCATCTATATCAATAGCCATACCGCAGGTGGCGTGAGAGATTGCATCTACCGTATTTTTAATCTTAAACTCACGGCTTAAAAAGCGCTTGGAATAGTGTATATTCTGCTCGGTATTCACCGCAATACGCGCCATTGTTTCCACCGCTAAAACAGGATACTGTCCCGCTGCGGTCTCTCCCGAAAGCATAATTGCACTTGTACCGTCATAAACAGCATTAGCAACATCAGAAATTTCTGCTCTTGTAGGTCTTGCGTTATGAACCATAGATTCAAGCATTTCTGTGGCGGTTATAACTCTTTTACCCAAAAGTCGGCACTTGGTAATAAGCTGTTTTTGTATTGCAGGAAGCTCCTCAAAGGGAATCTCAACACCCATATCACCGCGGGCAACCATTATTCCGCTGCATTCCTCGCAAATTTCCTCTATGTTATCAACGCCTGAACGGTTTTCAATCTTAGCTATAATATCAACGCCTGTAACACCTTTTTCTGAAAGAAAAGCCTTTACATCCAAAAGGTCCTGACGGCAGGAAACAAACGAGCAAGCAATAAAATCAATATCCTGAGATACTCCGAAAAGAATATCCTGCTTGTCCTGCTCACTTAAATATATCTGCTTTAAGGTCTTGTTCGGAAAGCTCATACTCTTGCGGTCGGAAAGCTCTCCGCCCACAACTACGCGACAGATTATCTCGGTTTCGGTAGTATCCTCTACCTCGAAAACAAGCAAGCCGTTGTTAAGGAGAATTTTGTCTCCCTTTTCCATTTCGCCTGCAAGCTCCTTATAATTAACCGATACGCGGTTAATATCACCCTCAACATCCTCGGTTGTAAAGGTAAATGCATCGCCGTCATTAAGGAAAATCTTACCGTCCTTAAAGGTTTTTATTCTGTACTCAGGACCTTTTGTATCAAGCATAATAGCAATAGGAAGCCCTAACTTTTCCCTCACCTTTTTCACCATAGCAATACGCTTTGCGTGGTCCTCGTGTGTGTTGTGAGAAAAATTCATACGCGCAACATTCATTCCCGCAAGACACATTTTAGTTATTGTTTCCTCGTCGCTACAGGCAGGACCAATTGTGCAAACGATTTTGGTTTTTCTAATAACGCTGTTCATTTTTTACACTTGCCTTTTTAAAATAATGCTAATAGGGCATATGCTAACATTTAAAACCAATAATAAATGCCAATTCTACCCCAGTTTAATTTATTGTACCACAATTTCCCTATTTTAACAATACAATTTTTATTTTTTTTAAAATAAAATTTTAAAAAGCCCTCCTTGCATAAAGGAGGGTTGCCACCGTAGAATAGTTAAAGCTTTCGGTAGAGTAAAGAACCGAACTTATATTTTTACCTTAGCATTAAAACAATAAATTCATTGCTTTTATCTGTTTTACCTGTCAAGGTCATTCCTTGTTCGGAAAGATATACATAAAAATCAGAGGTTGTACTGAGCATATACTGACGAATGTATCTTGAATACCTTTGTAGCTTTATAACACCTATTCTATCAAGCTCATATCCCTCAATATATACATAAATACTTTTATCTCCTGCTTCTTTTATCATAGCAATTGCGTTTTCATAGTTGGTCGGAGCTTTACTTAGGTCTGTAATGCAAACCGCGAAAGCATTGATAAAGGAATTCTCCGTAGCGTTACATTGCGGAACAGCAATTACAGAGGAATCTATAATATGGTCCTTTGATATGCCATAATTAGTCAAATTAAAATAACTGTAACCGATGTTTTTTTCCGTGTCATTCCAGGTTACATCAATTTGATACCACTCTTGGTCTATCAGAACGGCGTTCCACATATGGTTTCCACCGCCTGAGGTCCCAACAACCTGTGTAGAATTTATTCCCACACAGTAACAGATAAATTGAAATAATTTGGAGTATCCCTCACAAATAGCGCTCCCCTCAACCATAGCGCCGTATAAATCAAAGTCGTGGGGAAGGGTTGTAAGCCTGTCAATGTTCTCAACAACACTATAGTCATAGCTTACACTTTCAACCACATAGTCGTGGATACGCTTTTCCTTTATAATATCAGAGGCTTCTGTAGATATTTCAGAAATAACCCTTTCCGTTTCGGACTGTAAGCGGTTTATTTTTTGGTTTATCAATGAGCGGTCTGCTGTTTTGATAAGCTTCATATTTTCATCATAATCGTCGGTCACAATACCGTCTGTATACAATAAAACGATTGCCCGAATGTTATCACCGCGAGATGCATAAATCAAAATACAGCTTCTTGAAATATAAAAATACTGCGGATAATCGGTGAGAACCTTTTGAAAAACAGAAACAACATCATCATAAGTAATAGCTAAGCTTAAGGCGTTGACCACACTGCCCGAGCGAGAAACTGTATTCACAATACTTTTATATAGCCTTTTTTCTTTTGCATTTAATGTATTATACTGATAGTATTCGTTTTCAGAAACGGAAATATGATTGTTAATAATCTCAATTTCCTTGACATTCTCAACATTTACGGGTTCTTTAATCTCTTCATCTGTTGCAATTGTTTCTTCAACCTTCACATCAACACTAACAGGTAGGGTTGGCATTACAATTTCTGCTTGCAATGAAGTGCTTTCATTTTCTTTATCAGACGAGCTGATATTCGTTGCGCTACTGCCGTTGGTTGCTTTGCTCTGTGTTGCCTCGGCCGGCTTTTCTGAGGTGTTGTCAGTCTCAGAGCTTTGAACCTCTGCCAAAACACTTTCAGTAGATGAAATATCGCTTATAAGCTTTTTCGAATCAGTTCTACAGGAGCATAACACACCGACAAAAATTGATAAAACCAAAGCCACAGCAAGTATTTTCTTTTTCAAAACAACCACCTCTTTTATCTATATTCCGAGTAGCTTTCTAAGCTCTTAATTTAGATATTATAGCACAACTTAGAATTTAAGATTTCAAAAATGTAAATTTTTTTTAAACTCTATTGACAAAATACCGCAATTCAAGTATAATTGTATACAATTACGCAAGAGGTGATACTATGTTAGAGCTTTCTAATAAAACTAACTTATTAGAGCAGTCGATGTATAAATACTCTTTGCAGGATGTGGCTGAGCCTAATCTCTACAGAGACCTTTATACATATGACGATATACCTAAGGTAGCCTTCAACCACAGAAGAGTGCCTATGAATATGCCCACCGATATTTGGATTACTGACACTTCCCTTCGTGACGGTCAGCAGTCGGTTGAGCCTTATACTGTAGAACAGATTGTAGACCTTTATAAGCTTATGTCAAAGCTTGGCGGTCCGTTTGGAATAATCCGTCAGACAGAATTCTTTGTTTATAGCAAAAAAGACCGCGAGGCTTTAGAGAAATGTCAGGCATTAGGTCTTAAGTTTCCCGAAATCACAACCTGGATACGCGCAAACAAAGAAGACTTCAAGCTTGTGCGCGACCTCGGTGTAAGAGAAACGGGTATATTGGTTTCCTGTAGTGATTATCATATCTTCAAAAAATTGAAGAAAACCCGTAAAGAGGCAATGGATAGCTATCTTGCGGCTGTAGCTGAGGCCTTTGAAGCAGGTGTAATGCCGCGTTGCCACCTTGAGGATATTACAAGAGCTGATTTTTACGGCTTTGTTGTTCCCTTTGTTAATGAGCTTATGAAGATGTCGAAGGATGCGGGAATTCCTGTCCGCATACGCGCTTGCGACACTATGGGTTACGGCGTATCCTATAGCGAGGTTGCTCTTCCGAGGAGCGTACCCGGTATTATTTACGGTCTTCAGCATTATTCAGATGTTCCGAGTGAAATGCTTGAGTGGCACGGTCACAACGATTTCTATAAGGCTGTAGCAAACGCCTCTACCGCTTGGCTGTACGGTGCTTGCGCTGTAAACTGCTCGCTTTTAGGAATCGGTGAGCGTACGGGTAATGTTCCGCTTGAAGCGATGATTGTGGAATATGCTTCGCTCAGAGGCTCACTCGACGGAATGGACACCTCGGTTATAAGCGAAATAGCAGATTATTTCAAAAATAAAATGGGCTATGATATTCCGCCTATGACTCCGTTTGTGGGCAGAAACTTCAATGTTACAAGGGCGGGTATCCACGCTGACGGTCTTTTAAAAGACGAGGAAATTTACAATATATTTAATACCGAAAAGATTTTAAACCGTCCGGCATCGGTTACAATCAGTAAAACGAGCGGTCTTGCCGGAGTTGCTTATTGGATAAACACAAGCTACCGTTTATCACCCGAAAATTCGCTTGACAAGCGCGACCCGTTGGTAATCGCCTTAAAGGAATGGGTTGATAAGGAGTATGAGGACGGCAGACAGACTGCACTTTCAAACGGCGAGCTTGAAAGCAAGATTACTGAACTTTCGGGCGGTCGTCTTAAAATGAATTAGGAGAGTAAATATGATAGAACATAAGACTGTATCCCTTGCCGATCAGGTTTTCGAGCATCTTGAAAGCGATATTTTAAGCGGCAAATACAGCCGCGGCGAGGTTTTAACCGAAAGTAAGCTATGCGCCCAACTCGGTGTCAGCCGTACCCCCATAAGGGAGGCATTGCGTCGGCTTGAACAGGAGCACCTTATTGAAGAATCAGGCAAAGGCTCGGTTGTTATCGGTATTACCGAAAAGGACCTTGAGGATATATACCTTATCCGCGCTCAGCTTGAAGGTCTTATCGCAGCCTTTGCAGCAAAAAACAGGGATGAAGAGCTTTTAGAGCTTTTACGGGAATCGCTTGAGCTTCAGGAATTTTATCTTGATAAAAAGGATGCTGACCGCATAAAGCAGATGGATAACAAGTTCCATAATAAAATGTACGAATTAAGCGGAAGTATGGTTTTTTACGATACCCTGCTCCCGCTTCATAAAAAAGCGCAGAAGTACCGCAAGGCTTCGGTTGAAAGCAAAAGCCGCGCTATTGCTTCTGTTGAAGAACACCGTAAGATATACGAGGCGGTAGCGGCGGGTGATGCAGAGCTTGCTGCTAAATACGCAAAAGAGCATGTTCAAAACGCATATAACCATATCAAAAGAAAGGAAAATTAAAATGGGTTATACAATTGCACAAAAAATAATTAAAGCTCATATGCTGAGCGGTGATATGACGGTTGGCAGCGAGGTTGCCCTTAAAATCGACCAGACTCTTACTCAGGATGCTACAGGTACTATGGCATACTTAGAGTTTGAAACAATGGGGCTTAAAAGGGTTAAGACCGAAAGAAGTGTAGCTTATATAGACCACAATACTCTGCAGTCGGGCTTTGAGAATGCAGACGACCACAGATACATTCAGTCTGTTTGTAAAAAGCACGGAATTTATTTCTCCCGTCCGGGAAACGGAATCTGCCATCAGGTTCACCTTGAGCGCTTTGGCAAGCCGGGCAAAACCCTTATCGGTTCGGACAGTCACACACCCACAGGCGGCGGTATTGGTATGCTTGCAATGGGTGCTGGCGGTCTTGATGTTGCGGTTGCAATGGGCGGCGGTGCTTATTATATAACTATGCCTAAAATGTATAAGGTTAATCTTACAGGAAAATTAAATCCCTTTGTTACTGCTAAGGATGTAAGCCTTGAAATACTCCGAATTTTATCGGTTAAGGGCGGTGTCGGAGCTATAATCGAATGGGGTGGCGAGGGTATTAAAACCCTTTCTGTGCCTGAGCGCGCAACCATTACAAATATGGGCACCGAGCTTGGCGCAACAACCTCAATATTCCCCTCTGACGAAATTACCAAGGCTTTTCTTGAGGCTGAGGGCAGAGGCGAGGATTATGTTGAGCTTAAGAGCGACGAAGATGCAGTATATGATAGAATAATTGATATTAATCTTTCTGAGTTAGAACCGCTTATTGCCTGCCCACATAGCCCTGATAACATTGTTACCGTAGCTTCCCTTAAGGGTACAAAGGTTGATCAGGTTTGTATCGGCTCATGCACAAATTCATCATTACTTGATATGCTCAAGGTAGCGGCACTTCTCAAAGGCAAGGTAATTGACCCAATGGTAAGCCTTTCGATTTCCCCAGGTTCAAAGCAGGTTTTAAAAATGCTTGCCGACTGTGGCGCGCTTACCGATATACTCGCCAGCGGAGCAAGACTTTTAGAGTGCGCTTGCGGTCCTTGTATCGGAATGGGCTTCTCACCAAACTCCGCAGGTGTTTCACTTAGAACCTTTAACCGTAATTTCGAGGGCAGAAGCGGTACTGCTGACGGTCAGGTTTACCTTGTTTCACCCGAAACTGCCGTTGCGGCAGCACTTACAGGTGAAATAACCGACCCGAGACTTTTAGGTGAAATGCCTGAAATAAAAATGCCCCAAAGCTTCTTGATTGACGACACGGCTGTAATTGAGCCTGCAAGCGCCGAGGAGGCTGAAAGCTTAGAGGTTTTGAGAGGTCCTAACATCAAGCCTTTCCCGACCGAAATCCCTCAGGAGGATACCCTTACTGCCCAGATAGGCTTAAAGGTTGGCGACAATATCACCACCGACCACATTATGCCCGCAGGCGCTAAGATACTCCCCTACCGTTCAAATATTCCGCACCTTTCACAGTTCTGCTTCGGTGTTTGTGACACCTCGTTCCCCGAAAGAGCAAAAGAGCTCGGAAGAAGTATTATTGTGGGTGGCAGTAACTACGGTCAGGGCTCGTCCCGTGAGCACGCGGCGCTTGTTCCTATGTACTTAGGTGTTCGCGCAGTAATTACAAAGAGCTTTGCAAGAATTCATATTGCAAACCTTATAAATGCAGGTATTATGCCTTTAACCTTTAAAAATCCCGATGATTACGACAAGCTTTCACAGGGTGACAAGCTTACACTAAACAATGTGTTTGAGGGTATGGACAAGGGTGTAATTACCTTAAAAAATGAAACCACAGGCGAAAGCTTTGAGCTTTGTGTTTCCTTTACCGAAAGACAAAAAGCAATACTCAAAGCAGGCGGTTTATTAAGCTATACTAAAAAAGGAGAATAACAATGGAAAACTATGTAAACGCAGCGGTTGAACAGTTTCGTTCAATCTTAGAGGAACAGATTGCAAGACAGAGAAAAATGGAGCAGGATAAGGCATATACCGATTATAAAAAGCTTGATAAAATCATTATCGGTGTTTGCGGAGGCGACGGTATAGGCCCGATTATTTCTGCCGAATCTGTAAGAGTTCTCGAGTTTATTTTAAAGAAAGAAATCGAAGCAGGAAAGGTTGAAATCCGCACAATTGAGGGACTTACAATTGAGAATAGAATCGCTCATAACAAGGCTATTCCTGACGATGTGCTTGCCGAAATCAAGGCTTGTAATGTAATTCTCAAAGCTCCAACTACCACCCTTAAGGGCGGCACACTCGAAAGTGCAAATGTTGCAATGCGCCGTGAATTAGACCTTTATGCTAATGTTCGTCCCGTAGCAGTTCCTGAGGACGGTATTGACTGGACCTTCTTCCGCGAGAATACCGAGGGTGAGTATGTTTTAGGCTCACGCGGTGTTGAAATTCCCGACACCTTGGCTTTTGATTTTAAGGTTACTACCAACGAGGGTACAAAGCGTATTGCGCGCGCCGCATTTGAGTACGCAAAGAACAACGGCAAAACCAATGTTGCCATTGTTACAAAGGCTAACATTATGAAGAAAACTGACGGAAAGTTCTCAGAAATATGCCACGAGGTTGCTAAGGATTACCCCGGCATTGAGGCAGAGGATTGGTATATTGATATTATGACTGCTAACCTTGTAAATCCACGAGTTCGCTCAAAGTTTCAGGTTATTCTTCTCCCCAATCTCTATGGTGACATCATTACCGATGAGGCAGCTCAGCTCCAAGGCGGTGTAGGTACTGCTGGTAGCGCAAATCTCGGCGATGTTTACTCTATGTTTGAGGCTATCCACGGTTCTGCTCCCCGTATGATGGAGGAAGGCAGAGGTATGTACGCCAACCCCACAAGTATGCTAAAAGCTAGCGAAATGATGCTTCGTCACATTGGCTTCACCGAATATGCAGATAAGCTCTGTAAAGCGCTCCACATCTGCACAGAGGTTGAACCTAAGTTCATAATCACCGGCAGAAGCGACGGCGCTACCTGCTCCGAGCTTGGCGATTATGTAATGGAAACTATTGAAAAGCTTTAATAAATAAAGGGTTAAAACTAAAAAAATACGAAAGAAGTATGATTGATAATCAAGCTTCTTTCGTATTTTATTTTGCCAAATTAAAGTGATTTGAGGTACTCAATAGATGTTTTTGCACACTCCATAGGAGTAAGCCCCATACTCGGGTTATCCTGTTCAACAACTACCCACTTAATATCCACTTCCTCTGCAGCCTTAAGTATTTCGGGGAAGTTCTGAACTCCCTTTCCTACAGGACGAAGCTCAAAATTGCCGTTGCCATCCTTTTCCTCGTCCTCATCAATACCGATAAGAGCATACATATTTTCACTCTTACCGCCAACAAAATCCTTAAGGTGAAGTATCTCTTCCCTGCCCTTGTATTTGCGTACATACTCAGCAGGATTTTCTCCGCCAACATTTACCCAACAGGTATCAAACTGTGGCATAAGCTCAGGTACCTCGGCATAAAGAATATCAATTGCATATTCCTCTCCAACCTTAACGAATTCAAAATCGTGATTGTGGTAGCAAAGCTTCATACCGTTTTCCTTAGCCTTTGCCGCTAACATTTTGGCGCCATCAATAACCTCTTGGAATTTTTCCTGACCGGGACGGTATTCCTCTGTAAGATAAGGAATTACAACATAATCACAGCCTATTTCCTTATAAATCTTAATAATATCAGGATTATCAATCATATCTGTAAACGGAATGTGCGCTGAAATAGGTGTAATATCATTCTCGGCGCAAATTGCTTTTACTTCAGCGGCAGCCTTTCCGAAAAGACCTGCAAACTCAACGCCGTCATACCCTAATTCTTTAACCTTTTTGATTGTGCCCTCAAAATCGGTTGCCATATCATCTCTTACTGAGTAAAGCTGTAATGCAATAGGAAATTTAATCATTTAATTTTGTTCCTTTCTTCAAATACCAAACAGAAGTCTTGGATTTCTGCCAAAGCTTCTGAATGTTACAATTAATTATTAATCCTCAAGGGATTTAAGATAGTTTATGCAGATTTCTGCTTCATCCAAGCCTGTGGGATTACAGGTTTCGCTCTCAACCACCATAGGAATACCCTTTGATTTTACATAAGCCACAACATCGGCTACAGGAGCCTCGCCAAGACCTAAGGGTTTACCGTTCTTATCGGCAGTTCCGTCCTTAATATGGGCGAAAATAGCACGGTCTCCAAGTCTTCCAAGAAGACCTACTGGATTTACATTTGCGGTAAATGCCCAATAGGTATCTACCTCAAACTTAATGTCTGTACGATAAATAAGCTGCTCATAAGCAACCTCGCCATTTTCAAGAACCTCAAACTCCTTGTAATGGTTGTGGAAAGCAAGCGTAATGCCGTCCTCAGCAAGCTTTTTGCTAATAACATTAGCCTGCTCAACAAATCTATCAAGCTTTTCCTGTGACCAAAGGTCATATGCCGGAATAATATAATTCTTATTTCCGATAGCCTTATGGAAAGCCACAGTTTCGTCGTAATTATTAACTAAATCGTCAAAGGCGGAATGTGTCCCTGAAACGGTAAGATTATATTTCTTAAGAATAGCATTAACCTCATCGGCTGTATGACCGAAAAAGCCCGCAAACTCAACGCTTGTATAACCAAGCTCACTTATCTTTTTGAGGGTTCCCTCAAAATCCTTTTCCATACCGTCACGAACCGAATAAAGCTGAATACCAACAGGTGTTTTCATATTACTTTACCTCTATTTAAATTTCAGGAATCTCAATAGTTACTTCCTTGCCCTCTCTTGCAGAGCGTACAAGACCGTCAAGAATAGCCTGATTTATAACGATTTCGCTTGACGGAACAGTAGCTCCGCCACCTGTCTTTATAGCGTCTACAAAAGAGCGAAGCTTCTTATAGAAGAGCTTAGGATTAGAAGGCTTTAAGGGAACCTTATACTCAATAGTCTGGTCACCCAAGGTCTTATAAATGGTAAGCGGCTTATCGAACTCACCGTTCCAGCAATCGGTTGACGGAATTCTAAGACCGCCCTTTGTACCAAGAATAAGAGCATCACCACAGGTATCCATATGCATTGCCCAAGAAATACGGAAGTCAAGCACAATATCGCCCTCAAGACGAACAAAGCCTGCCGCAAAATCATCTACTCCGAACTGCTCAGCATACTCAGGGTGTGTGGGATAGTATGCAGGGTCCTTACCAAAGTAATCAGAAACATAGCCTGTAGCGGTTAACGGCTTCGGATAACCTACTGCACCTAAAAGCATATCGAGTGAATAACAACCAATGTCACCCAATGCGCCGAGACCGCCTGTATCCTTCTGAATAAAGGTTGTACCGAAAGGAGTGGGGATTCCGCGTCTGCGGCCGCCGCCTGCCTGAATGTAATAAACCTTACCAAGCTCGCCTGACTCAACAATCTTCTTAATCATCTTCATATTTTCGCTCATTCTGGGTTGGAAGCCGATTGTAAGAATCTTTCCGCTTGCCTTTTCAGCCTTTATAACCTCAACAGCCTCATCAAGAGTAACTGTAAAGGGTTTTTCGAGCATTACATTAAGACCTGCATTAAGTGCGTGAATAGCACAGGGAGCGTGCTGAGTGTTGTATGTACAGATAGTAACACCGTCAAGCTCCTTCTCAGCAGCAATAAGCTCTTCATCGCTAAGATAGCAACGAGCGCCCTCAATACCAAACTTCTTTGCAAATGCCTCTGCTTTACCGGGAACGATGTCTGCCAAAGCTACAACCTCAACATCTTCCATCTGCTTAAGAGCAGCTATATGAGCTTCAGCAATCCAACCGGTACCGATAATACCAATCTTAACCTTTTTGGAAGTATCAATCTGTTCTACTTCCTGATTTTCCATAAACTTGTCTAAAACTGCTTGTTCTGACATTTTAATTTCCTCCTTGGAAATTAATTTTATTTGTTATATTACGAACTGACGCATATAGCGATAGCTCAATTTGACTGAATCTAAAATGCGCTCCTTAGAGCCCTCAAACGCCTTATCCTCTACCTCAATACAGGTACAGCCCTCGAAGCCTATGTCTGTAAGCGCTGAAACATACTTGCCCCAATCTACATCGCCAAGTCCCGGAAGCTTAGGACTCATATACTCAAGCGGATATGCCATAACACCAACATCGTTAAGCTTATCGGGATAAAGCTTTATATCCTTATAATGAACGTGGAAAATCTTATCCTTAAACTCATAAATAGGCTTGATATAATCTATCTGTTGCCAGATAAAATGACTGGGGTCATAGTTGATACCGAAATTATCACTTGGAATAAGCTCAAACATCTTTCTCCAAAGCTTGGGGGTGGTGAACAGATTCTGTCCGCCCGGCCACTGGTCTGCACCGAAAAGCATAGGACAGTTTTCAATAGCAATCTTAACTCCCTTTTCCTCTGCGAGCTTAATAATCGGGGGCCAAACCTCCATAAATATTTCGAGGTTTTCCTCAACCGTCTTAGTCTGGTCTCTGCCGATAAAGGTAGTAACCATATTTACTCCCATAAGCGCGCTCATATTAATAACCTTTTCAAGATGCTCTATATTAGCGCTTCTCTTTTCGAGGTCACCGTCCATAGTGTTAGGATAGAATGCCAAAGAAGAAATTGATATATTTTTCTTTGCGCAGTAATCCTTAACATATTTAATGTAATTCTCGCTTGTGTTTTCAACATCAATGTGAGACACACCTGCATATCTGCGCTCAGCCTTGCCCTGAGGCCAGCAAGCAACCTCCACACACTCATAGCCTACCGATGAAGCGTGGTCAATCATTTCTTCAAAGGTAAAACCGTCATAAATTGCACTTACAACACCTAATTTCATATTTGCCTCCTGTTAATTTATTATTGGTGGATATTCAATACCCGCTGATTTCTTAATTTGGTCCATACACATATGGACTTTACCGCATAGTTCACTGTTCTTCGCATAAGTATTAAGGTCTTTACCCATAATAAACTCTGCAAAGGCTTTAGCCTCACACATCATAAGGTTTTCCTTCATAGTGTCCTCGTCAAGCCTCTGTTTTGCGCCGTTCATTATATGGTAAGCACCCGAATAAAGACCTATTCTGTCTACAGTGACTGCTCCCTTATCTCCCGTAATTTCAGACGGGGTAACACTTTGTCCTACCTTACTGTAGGTCAGAACTGCATCGAAACTGCCATAATCAAATATTGCCACACCGCTTCGGTC
Organism: Acutalibacteraceae bacterium; assembly: GCA_045533475.1. Classification (GTDB taxonomy): domain Bacteria; phylum Bacillota; class Clostridia; order Oscillospirales; family Acutalibacteraceae; genus UBA737. The sequence continues at coordinate 26,088 of JAZSHV010000027.1, forward strand.
TGCTCCGTTTTCAAGGTATGACACAGAAGCTTTAATAGCTTTCGGCATACCGAAGAAATCAACCGCGGCATAAACGCAATATATGCCCAAATCCATAAGGGTGCCTGCGTGAAGCGACATATCAAAAATATTGACCTGTTCGCCCCTCATAAGACTGTCATACCTACTTGAAAGCTGACCGAAATCAAGCTTTGCCATAGATATTTTCCCTATTTCGGAGATAGCCCTTTTAACCGCTTTTCTGCTATCCACATAAATCGGAATAATAGCCTCCATATATATAAGACCAAGACTGTCCGCCAAGGCTTTAAGTCTTTTATATTCCTCTGCCGAGGTGGTTATAGGCTTTTCGCATAATATATGCTTTCCCGCCCTTAAAAGATACTCAGACTGATATGCGTGACAGCTGTTTGGAGACGCAATATAAACCGCATCAATATCCTTATCATTCCCAAGCGCCTCAAGACTCGTATATACCTTTTCACAGCCCTTAAGCTTAGCGTATTCCTTTCCCGTTTCCTCATTTCTTGAGTAAACGGCGGAAAGCTCCATTAATCCGCTTTTTCTTGCTCCGTTTATAAAGCAGTCAGCAATAGTGCCTCTGCCTATAGTAGCATATCTTATCATATTTCTACACCCACGGTCTGACAAAGCTGATCAGATTTAAAGCAGGCTTCCATAACAAGAAGCACTCGGCGAACCTCAGAATTCTTTATTAACTGGTCTTCCTTGCCATCAATTGCAGCAACAAAATTTCTGTAGAAATTATGTACATTGCTTGAAAGTCTTTCTATATCGTACTCATCAAGCGTAAGCTCATCACGCGGAGCCATTGTTTTTGTTATTCCTGCCGCATTCTGAACAGGTGTTACATCCTTTTCTATCCAAGCAGTAAGCCTTGCAATATGCGCCTTCTTCTGCCAATCCTCAAGATAAAGCGAGCCGTCCTTACACTGCATATAGAATCGCGGCAAGGGCAGGAAATTATATGTACCTACTTCAACATGGGCGGTTTTGCCGCTTTCAAAGCCTATTTCAAGACGGAAACCGTCATCAACCTCATTGTTGGTAATGTGGGTACAAACACAGTTTACAGAGGTGATTTTTTCAGAAATAAGCTGTAACATCTGGTCAATAAGATGCACACCCCAGTCAAGAATCATACCGCCGCCCGGAGCCTTTTCACAGCGCCAATCACTCGGAATACCGCGTGAGCCGTGAATTCTTGACTCTATTCTGATAACATCGCCTATCTCACCGCTTGCAATCACCCGCTTAACAGCAAGATAATCTACATCCCAACGGCGGTTCTTATGAACCGAAAGAAGCTTACCCGACTTCTCAGCCGCAGCTACCATACGGTCAAATTCTTCCACAGAAAGTGCAACCGGCTTTTCACAAATCACATTATGACCGCTCATTAAACCGTTAACAACCAAATCCTCGTGGACATAGTTAGGTGTTGCAACAACTATTATATCCACATTTTTATCGGCAAAAATTGCTTGGTTTGACTCGTAAACAAAAATCCCGTTTTCCTCTGCCGCTTTTCGGCGGTTTTCCTTTATATCATATGTACCGGCAAGCTCACAAACATCACTTTTAAGTATTTGACCACAGTGCCACGCGCCCTGACCGCCATAACCGATAACCGCTACTCTTTTCATTAATTATTCCTCCAAGGTTTTTTAACATTAGGACATTCTATTTTAACTCTGTAAACAGGCTTTGCCCAATGAATTGCATTTTTTATAACCTTTATAACATCCGGATTTTTATAGGTTGGGAAGCTTTCGTGACCTGGCTGGAAATAGAAAATATTTCCGTTTCCGCGCTTAAAGCAACATCCCGCGCGGAAAACCTCGCCCCCCTCATATGAGCCGATATACACAAGCTCATCAGGCTCCGGAATATCAAAGGGCTCACCGTAGGTTTCCTCAGCATCAAGCTTAATAAATCTGCCTAAGCCCTGTGCTATCGGGTGTGACGGCTTGCAAACCCACACCAACTCGTAATCGCCGTTTTCACGCCAAGTAAGATTACAATTTGTACCCATAAGTAATTTAAATGGCTTAGAATGATGTCCCGAATGGAGCACAACAAAGCCCATACCCTCAAGAACCGCTTGTTTAACACGCTCAGCAACCTCGTCGGGTACTAAATGGTGCGCCATATGTCCCCACCAAACAAGTACATCGGTTTCCTTTAAAACCTCCTCAGTAAGACCGCACTCCTCATCATCAAGAGTAACCGTTCTAACCGTGATTTCATCGTCCTCAATAGCTCTTTTAAGCGTCATATGTATACCGTCAGGATATATTACCTTTACGGCATCCTCGGTTTTCTCATGGTGAAACTCATTAAAAATAGTAACATTAATCATTTTAATCCCCTTCTGCATTAAAACGCACAAACCAATTATAGCAACACTTTACTATTCTATGGATATTGTATATATTTATGCAGCTTAAAGCAAGTCATTATCAATCTTCTTTTTGGCCAAATATTGCGGTTTCCTGTCTTTTTAAAAATCAGCTTATCAATTCATACAAAGCGGACAAAAACAATTTAATATACTTTCACGATTGACTTTTGCATATTTCACCTTTATAATAGGTTTATACTATAGTGAGGAGCTACTTAATGAAAAATAATAATATTTTAAAAATCGGAGCCGGTACTATAAACGAAATAGCCTCAACACTTAACGAAAGCTCTGTAGGGGGTAAGCTTCTCTATGTCTCTGACCCTGTTGTTGACGGTCTTTACGGCGACACGGTAAGGTCACAGCTTGAGCAAATAGGAAAGCTCAGAACCGAAACGGTTGACCACAACACAATATCTTATTCTATGTCGGTTGCAGAAAGGGTAATTGCCACTGATATTGACTGTATTATCGGTCTTGGCGGAGGAAAGGTGCTTGATGTCTGCAAGTATGCGTCTCACATATCAAAAAAGCCGTTTCTTTCCATTCCCACCACAATGGCTAACGACGGTATCTGCTCCCCTATCGCAGTACTCAAAAGGCAGGACGGTAAGCCAAAAAGTCTCGGTTGCAAGGTTCCAAGTATGCTTTTGCTTGACACTCAGCTGATTCTCAACGGACCTGAACAACTAATTAAAGCGGGTATTGGCGACACAATTTCCAACTATATGGCGCTTATCGACTGGCGGTTTGCTTGCGATAAGGGCAAGGATGATATGAACGGTTATGCCTATATGATGTCTAAAAACTCATTGGATGTGCTTATGAAAACGCAGTACAATTCCATATGTCCTGAATTTATAGAGGTTTTGGCAAACTCGCTTGTGCTTTCGGGTGTAGCTATGGACTTTGCAGGCAGCAGCCGTCCCGTAAGCGGCTCTGAGCATCTGTTCAGCCACGCACTCGATTATTACAGCGAAAAGCAGAATCTTCACGGTATACAGGTTGCTCTCGGAACAATAGCAATGCTTAAGCTTATAGGCGAGCCCTATGCCAATGTTTTAGAGTATTTAAAGAAATTCAATGTTGATATTAATCCATTAAGACTTGGAATAGATAAGGAAACCTTTGTATACTGTATGCTCAATGCGGCAGAAATGCGTACAAACAGATATACCTATCTTAATGAGGCAGACCTCAGCAAGGAAAGATTAGAAAAAATTTATAACGATTTAATTGAGGAATTATAAAGCAGGTGGAAAAATGAAAAAGGTTATAACATACGGTACTTTTGATTTATTGCATTACGGACACATTAATCTTCTTGAAAGGGCAAAAAAATTAGGCGACTATTTAATAGTTGCCCTATCTACCGATGAATTTAACTGGAATTCAAAACAAAAAAAGTGTTATTTTACCTATGAAGAAAGAAAGCGTATGCTTGAAGCTGTTCGTTATGTTGACCTTGTAATCCCTGAGGAAAACTGGGAACAAAAGCGCAGCGATATACACGAGTTCAAAATAGACACATTTGTAATGGGTGATGACTGGAAGGGAAAATTTGATTTTCTTGAAGAAGAAGGCGCCGAGGTTGTTTATCTCCCGCGCACACCCGAAATCAGCACTACGCAAATCAAGAAGGAATTAAAATCATAAATTTGGCAGTGGGGGGTATCAACATACGAAACAAAAGTAATATAATATTTTTTGTTGTTTTCCCCTCTAGAGCGAGGCGGTGCCTCGCTCTATTCACCCCTTTCAATCGCCTTTCGGTTTGAAACTCAACTTGAGGTTTCGTTTCAAATTATTGAATTTTTTGCAATGTTTTGTGTTTTGCTCAATCTTCGATTAAACTTGAAAAAGTGCAAACGGGAGCAGAGCGGAGTGGAGTGAGCAGATGATAGAGTTTCCCCTTGCAAAAAGCAAGGAAAAACTCTGATAGTGAAACGGTGTGCTTTCGCTTTCGTTCCGTTCGCATTGTGGTTTAAGAGTTAGGTTTTTTCATTGCCTACTATTGCAACCCTTACAGGAAATCTCACTCTGCCCTTGATTTTATACAATAGTTCCTTTTTCAGAGGTTCCACCCGCACAGTTCTCTTTTTTTATATGGCGATTTACTGACAACCTTTTCCATTGACGACAATTTGAGAAACCACACTCAAACCGCCGAGACGATTTATTACTTATGCTCGCCCACACACGAATTATTTTATGGTGCTTATCGGTGTTATGCACCGCCTAAACCAAAGCATAGAAAAAAGTCCTGTCAATTACTTACCGACAGGACTTTGATTTTTTAAGTGCTTTATCATACTTATATCAAAGTTCATTGCTTATTGGGAAGTAATGAACTGCGACTTAATTCCAATTCTGTGGAATTAGGTCTTTTTTATTCAATTTGATTTAAGTATGTAAAACCTTTTTGAAAAACGAGAAACAAGCACCACACTCAACCCACGGTTGCACTGCATGAAACTGATATGTTATACTAATTACAAGGGAACTATGTTATAATACACTTACAAAGTACTTTGAAATAATTTTATGAGGTGGTTTTTCTATGTTGAAAATAGGAGATAAGATTAAATCTTTAAGAAAAGCACAAGACATAACACAAGAAAAATTAGCAGCATATCTTAACATATCATATCAAGCAGTAAGTAAGTGGGAAAACGGCACAGCATTACCAGATATAACTCTTGTTCCACAAATTGCAAATTTCTTCGGTGTATCTGCTGATGAACTGCTTGGGATGAAAGAAACTGAAGAAACAGAAGAATTGAAAGAGTATGAGAAGATTTATCACGAAAATAAACGGCTTGGAAAAATGTTCGACAATATTGTTTTAAGTCGTGAAGTGCTTACGAAATATCCACGAAATTATCAATGGATGCTAAACCTATCATATCCTTTAATGCAATACGATGATACCGATGAGCATCATAAATACAGTTTAGAACACGGTTTTCGTGAAGAAGCAATAGGTATATGCGAACGAATTTTAGAAGATTGCACCATTGAGCCAATAAGGCACAGTGCTATTCAGATTTTATGTTATGGTTATGCGGATATCGGAAAACAAGATTTGGCATTAAAACTTGCGAACGAAATGCCAGATATGTTTTCAAGTAAAGAACATTTACTTAATCACATATATAAAGGCGAAGAAAAAATTAAAAGTTGCCAAAACACTTTAATGGCTATGATAGATATGAGTGCATCAATAATTTCAATGTTATCTTCACCTGAACTTATGGGTAAAGAATTAACTGTATTAGAGAAAATTGATTTAAAAGAAACTGGAATCAATTTATATAAGTTAATTCTTAAAAAAGATGAAAACAGTTTATTTTATAATTGCCGACTGTGTCGAATTTATGCGGAATTGGCACAGTTGTGGTGTAGCATAGGTGAAAATGACAAAGCAATAGAATATTTATTACTTACAGAAAAAACTGCTGTCTCCTATGATAAATGTGTTGATTTAGGAGAACAAAGTTATAAATCATTACTTGCTAACCGTTGCACATTTAATCCAAAATCAGTCGGCAAAAACTTTGAAGATACTGAAACACAAATACTTATTAAAATACTAAACAACGATGTTTTTAATGAGTTGAGAAAAACAAAAGATTTTATTGAACTGCAAAACAGATTATTATCATATAATTAGAAAAAAGATATGAGAGAAAACAAAATCTCTCATATCTTTTTTTGTTCGTTGCTTTCCTTTTGTAAGGTTTCATATAATGCTTGAATATCTTGCTCAACCGCTTTTCTTTTTTGTTCTAAATCGTAAAGTGTTTCGTTCATTTTCGTTTGCTCCTTTCGTTTTCTTTGCAATAAATATGAGAGATATTTTTTGCAAATGCCGTCTGCAAGACCTTACAGGATTGGCACAATCCGTAGTAAGTCATATTTCTGCGAAATAAAACCAGTTTTAGCATACTGATTTTGTAGAGCAGAGATATGACCGCACGAAAAAGCACCGTTTCCCAAGTGGTTTTTCGTAAGGTAAAAACGGCGACACCTTTCCTTTCGTGTGTGTTGCCGTTCCTTTGCTCTTACTATAAAGGCAAAGGAGTTTTTGATATGAGCAACTATGCAATAATGCGATTTCAAAAATACAAACTCGGTAGTGTCGCAAATATTGAGCGACACCAAAAATATAGAGAGCGACTACACAACCGAGCACACCCTGAACGAGAAAACCAAAACAGGACTTGGCAAAGGAATGATGAAACAATGACAAAAACCATTAAAAAGGCAATCAAGGAACAGGAACAAGCGACAGGCAAAAAAGTGCGAAAAGATGCGAATGTACTTTGTGAGTTCGTTTTGACTTTCTCGCCGGAAATGGAAGACAAAATCAACCTGCCGCTATGGGTACAGGCAAATTTCAACTGGATAAAAGAAACTTTTGGAAAAGGTAAATTGATACGTGCAGGTTTGAATTGTGACGAAAGCACAAAACACTTGCATTGCTTTGTGATAATGACTGATGAACAAGGCAAGTTTAATTCATCAAGATTTTTCAACAAGAAAAGTCAGGTCATTGCATTACAAGACAGTTATGCCGAATCAATGGCACCGTTTGGTCTTGCTCGTGGCGAAAGCAAAGAACAGACAGGGGCAAAACACCAAACCTTACACGAATGGCATAAAGCAGAAAGTGAAAGGTTGGAAAAAGAACTAATTGAAATGGCAAACAATGTTTTATCAGATGAAAAGGAAATTGCACCGCAATCCCTTGAAAGTGATATTTTTGATGAATTGAGGTAGTTTTATGTGTAATGATTCCGATTATGAAAAAGAGTGCAAAAGGTGTAATGTTGAGAAATGGAAAAAGGCACTCCGTATAGCAGAAATACGGAAAGAATTAAATTGCACTTATGAACAAGCAGAGCAAATTTATAATGATGAAAAAACAAAAAAAGATATGAGAGAAAACTAAAAATCTCTCATATCTTTTTTGTTATATCTTCCAAGCAATCTCAAATGTATTTATATCATTTGTAAGATATATTTTATCAATCATAAAATCAATTATTTGCCGTTTTTCTTCGGTGTTAAGGTCAATGTATTTAATACCCTTACTAATGCTTTCTTTGAGTGTTAGATTGTGTTTTAAGAAGATTTCCAAAGTACCTGATGAACTTAATGCGACTTGTTGTCTATATTCTAATTCATCAATTTCAGTTTGTAATCTTATAACGGTGTTTTTTATTGCCTTTTTACCTATTTCATCATCACCAAATGTACTAACTAGTTCATCAAGTTTTGC
>JAZSHV010000053.1:0-10443 GCA_045533475.1 Acutalibacteraceae bacterium
TTTACCGCTTAAAAACAAAGTTTTCAACTGCTCTTTTGTTAGTATGATTTTTAATGTGTCGGTATGATTTTTGTCATACCATCAAAAATAGAGTTATCTCGTATTTTCTGGATAACTCTATTCTCATATATAACTTGAAAACATCATTAAAAAATCTTATATTAAATTCAAGGAAATGCTTGCTGTTATGCGAAAATTTCAACTTGTGGAAATGATTTCCACAAGTTGAAACAGGCGCCTCCACTTGTCAGGGGAGGTGGCAAAACGAAGTTTTGACGGAGGGGTAGCTTTCTCTCTCTCAGTCAGCTTCGCTGACAGCCGCTGACGGCGGCGGTCTCCCTTTGTCACTTCGTGACATTTCCCTCACACCGTGAGGGAATCTACCCTCGTCAGAGGGAGCCAAAGACTAATTTGTTCCCAATTTAACACAAGCATATAATACACATAGGCGGTGATGATATACAAAAAATCAGTCAGGGCAAATTTGAACTTTTGACTACAAAGATAGATGCAATAGATAAGTTTATGCAAATACAAGGTCTTTGTAGGGAAGAAATTGACGGATACCAACGAATAGAATTTTACTGTAATAAAAAAGGTAAAATCACTGTCACTAATCCGCCTTCAAGGCATATTGAAAATACATTCTCTACTTCTCTTTACGGAGAGGTTATTGAGCAAGATGGTAAAACCTATGTTACATATTATACTGTTTACAGTCATTGCAATAACATTTTAAAAATAATTAGTCTTGTAATGCTGACAGTAATGTCTATATTTGCGGTCATTTCTGCTGTTGCTGATATTGGCGAAAAAGCCCCTTATTTTATTTTTATTTTTTGTTGTGCTCTTTCTGTTTTTCAGCTAATCCAAACGCTAAAAGAAAAAAAGAATGCACCGAGAGATTCTAAAATAATGGAAGAAGAACTCGAAAAAAGAGTAGAAGCAGTAAATCTATGGGATAAATAAGAAAATTCTAGGTTTTCAGTCATATTTAGTTCGTTTCATTAAGTTCAAACAAGTTGACATTTCAACTTGTTTGTGCTATACTGTAGTTGTAGTAATTCTGACTTTTCGTTTTTAAGGAGTATGGGTTTATGTTAGACAGATTTGAACGGTTTTCGTATGCTTTGGCTGAAATTTCCCGTTGTTGGCGTAAACTTGCTTCCGAGGAGCTTGCAAAATACGGATTAAAAAGTCCTCACGCCACCTATCTCACCACATTGTACAAATATCCCTACGGTATTACGGTACCTAAGCTTTGCGAGATAAGCGGTAAGGATAAATCCGATGCATCGCGAATGATTGCAATTCTTGAAGAAAAAGGTCTTGCCTGTAAAAAGGATGTTGACGGAAGCCTTTACCGTGGGCTTTGGAGTCTTACAGATGAGGGAAAAGATGCCGCAAAGCAGGTATGTCTTCGCGCGAGTAAAGCCGTTGAGTTGGCGGGAAAAGACCTTACGGATGAAGAAAGAGATGTTTTCTATAAAGCACTTGAATCTATCACAGCTAATTTAAACCGATTAAGCAGGGACGGAATACCTGAATAATCAAAAAAAGCGTTTTTATATTAATAAAGAAATAATGGTATAAAAATTCACAATAATAAAAAAATATTGACAAATGTTTGTAATAGATATATAATAAAAATGTAGAAAATCAGACTATATTATGTAATAGTGCTAATTCTTTTCACGGGAGGGAGGGTAAAAAATGAATAATGATAATCTCGTGCGTTTTCTTTTGACATTCTTTTTAGGATGGATAGGTAGCCTTATCATAAACCATACAGGGTTAAAGCCGGAGGGATTCACTTCCAGAACAGGAGCATATATCTTTATTACGATGATAACCTTTGGTATTTACGGCTTGGTTGCATCTATTTGTAATTTGTTCTTTGATGCTTCCAAGGAGAAGAACATAGGTTATAAGAAAGATTAAGCTTTTTGTAAGCGACTATCATTTAAATGATTTTTAAGGCGTAGCGTTCTAATGGACACTACGCCTTATTAATTGTTGTCTGCTTTATCGTATTTTCTTAAAAGTTTTAATTTTGCTTGAGTTAAAATTTTCTCATCAATATCAGGATATATACAATTAGCACACAATCCCGAACAATCTATGCAAATTTCTTCTAACGTACATTTTTCTTCTGATTGATAAATGCAAAAGTCATTTTTACATCGCATTTTTATTCACTCCAAAACACATAATTATTTAAGATTATAACATTATTTTTTAAATTACGCAAGTGCGTATACGCAACAATGTAAAAATGCATACAATATTTTTGAGGTGAATTAGATGAGCGTCAAAGATGTTGTTGCTGAGAGATTTAAAAAAATATGCGAAGAAAGAAAAATAAAAATAAATGAGTTGGCAAATATATCAGGGATTACTCCCTCTACCGCGTACAGTATGATGGATACAAATAGGCGAGATGTATCTATAACTACAATTAAGAAATTTTGCGACGGGTTGGAAATAACATTAGGGGAATTCTTTTCTACACCTGAATTTGATAATTTAGAACAAGAAATTAAGTAGGGAAGACTAAAGGTTACCGAGGATGGTTGCGTAATACTTATTGTCCGACCATATTAAAAAGCCACCATTACAGAAATTCTGCAATGGTGGCTTTTTGACTTTGCTTAGTCTGTTATTTTACCCAATAAAAGCTCAATAGCTTCAACATTAATTTCCCTTGGATTAGTAGCAGTGCAAGGGTCTTCCAATGAGGCTTTTATTATATTCGCCTTTTCACGCTCAAATGCCTCTTTTGTCACTCCCGCATCCCAAAGGGTGGCAGGGATTTCCATACGGCGCATCATATACTTAACCTCGTCTATAAGACTTTCAACCGCTATTCTGACATTATCGTGGGGGAGTCCCAATTTTCTCGAAATGTCCGCATATCTTTTTGCCGCCTCGCTCGGCTCGTTGCCGAAGCAAGCACGAAGATGAGAATTAAATCTTATTACATGGGGGAGAAGTATTGCATTGGCTCTGCCGTGGGGAATATGGAATTTAGCACCTAAAGCGTGAGCGATACTATGATTAATACCGAGTCCTACCTCGTTAAAAGCCATTCCTGCAAGACAGGATGCGCTATGCATTTTCTCCCTTGCCAAAACATTATTTCCATCCTTATAAGCAAACGGGAGATATTGAAATGCTAATAGCAATGCTTTTTCTGCAAGTGCGTCTGAGGCATCATTTGCATTTAGTGAAACAAGCGCTTCAAAGGCGTGTGTAATCACATCCATACCCGTATCAGCCGTAACAGACGGAGGAACGGACAACACAAGCTCAGGGTCTAATATCGCCAAATCAGGCAAAAGCCCCTCATCAACAAGCGGATATTTAAGATGGTCAACATCGTCGGTCACAACTGAAAATTTAGTAACCTCGGAGCCTGTACCGCTCGTAGTCGGTATTGCAATGAGCTTTAAATCGCCCATACCCGACTGCTCGCCCATAAACACCATAGCCTTAGCGGCATCAATAGCTGAGCCGCCACCGAGTGCAATTACAATTTCTGCCTTGTTCTCGGTGACAAATTTAAGTCCCTTTGCAATCAATGATGTAGTAGGGTCAGGGGTGATTTCATCAAAAATAGCAATGCTTTTATACCCCGTCATTTTATCGGTAATTTTATTTATGAGTCCCGAAGAAACCATAAATTTATCCGTTATAATGACGGCGGTTTGATTTTTAAATTCAGTTAAAGTGTCAAGCGCGTTAGAATTAAAACGCACCTCTGTACGAATTTTAAAACGATTCATAATAAAACCTATTTCTGTATTTCTACAATCTGAACCTTATCTCCGTTCTTTAATCCGGCGGCATTTGCATCATCGGTATCAAGATGCATTTCTAAACGGAAATTCTTGTGTACTCTTACCTGAACATCGTAAAATCTGGTTCTGCGCTCGGAATTAACATCAACAGTTACATATTGATTATCCTTAACACCGAATTTCTCTCCGTCCTCCAAGCTCATATGGATGTGACGGTTGGCAATAATACATCCCTCTTCTAAGGTCACGATACCTTTGGGACCGATTATTGAGATTGGCGAAGAGCCTGCAATTTTACCGCTTTCTCTAACGGGTGGCTTTACCTTTAATGTAAAGGAATCTGTTCGGGAAATCTCAACCTGAGATTCGGGACGCTCAGGACCTAAAACTCGGACATTCTCAATCGGTCTTAGCGAAGGCCCTACGATTGTGAGTAGCTCCTTACAAGCAAACTGACCCGGCTGAGAAAGGTCCTTTATAGGGGTGAGCTCATAACCCTTGCCGAACAATATATCTATATGTTCACGGCTTAAATGAATGTGACGGTTGGAAATTCCAACGGGAACACCGTCTGAAGAAGCGGTTGCGGTACCGCTCTGCAAAGCCTTATAAATTGCATCAGCAATTAAAGAAGCATTGATTTCCATAGCTTTTCTCCTTAAATAATGCGGAAACTATCTGCCATTACGCAACGACGCTGTCTTGTAAAGCTGCGCGCTGAGGTGAGTCCCTCGCCTGTAGGTCCTGCAATGGTAAAGGTTGCGTGTCCCTCACCGCCAAAGCCTATGCCTGCATATGAAGGCGCATTCTTTACAAAAATAGTGGTTTCAACAGCAGAAGCAAAGCGTGATAAATGGTCGATATTCTTAGAGTGCATATGAGCGGTATGGCGGTTGCCGTGCTCAGCCTTAACAGCCAAATCAATAGCCTCGTCAATATCAGAAACTGTAACGATAGGCAGAATCGGCATCATAAGCTCCTCTTGAACAAACGGGTGGTCAAACTTGGTTTCGCAGATAATACAACGAATCTCAGCGCCTACATTAACACCGATTTTCTTAAGCAAAACTGCGGCATCACGACCAACACAGTCGCGGTTTACGGTCTTCTTAACCTTGCCTGTTTTCTTATCTGTAACCTCAACCAAAACGATTTTAGCCAAGGCATCTGCCTGAGAGGGAGTAATCTTATAAGCACCGTTCTTAAGCATTTCTGTTATAAGACGGTCTTTAATATTTCTAAATGCAAATACCTCTTTCTCAGCAATGCAGGGAAGATTGTTATCAAATGTGCAACCGTCAATTATATCCTTACCGGCTTTAACAATATCAGCGGTATCGTCAACAATAACGGGTGGATTACCTGCGCCTGCGCCGATAGCCTTTTTGCCTGAGGAAAGCACCGAGCGAACAACACCGGGACCGCCTGTGCAAACGAGCAAACGAATTGCAGGGTGTGTTTGCATTATTTTAGCAGAATCCAAGGTAGGCTTATCCATAGATATAACCAAAATTTCAGGACCGCCTGCCATTTTAGAGGCGCGGTTTACAAGGTCTACCGCGTAGTTAGAGGTACAGATTGCACCTGGGTGAGGATTGAAAACAACACTGTTACCTGCCGCAATCATACCCATACTGTTACAAATAACGGTTTCGCTGGGATTGGTACTCGGAGTAATAGCTCCAACGATACCAAACGGAGCCATCTCAACCAAGGTGAGACCGTTATCTCCTGTTTTTGCCGCGCTTACAATATCCTCAGTTCCTGGGGTTTTGTCAGCAACCAATATATGCTTTAGCTTTTTATGGTCGCGTCTGCCCATTTTGGTTTCGTCAACGCCGAGATTACCCATAATCTCAGCCTCTTCTCTTGTGAGATTACGAATAGCGGTTATAATTTTTTCTCGCTTTTCAACGCTCATAGCTCTAACAGCCTTATAAGCCTCTCCTGCGGCGGCAATAGCCTCGTTCATATCTGAATATATTCCTTTAAAAGGTCTTCCCTTATACTGAGTGCTTGTATATTCAGAAGATGGAACACTAACCGACGAAGAGGCAGAGGTGTTATTTAAAGCACCTATAACCTGTTTAACTAAAAGTTCAATTTCTGCTTTATTTAATTCGGACATATTTCATTTCCTCCGATTATTATTTTACAAATTCAGCCGCGTCGCGCGCTATCATAAGCTCCTCATTTGTGGGTAATATAAATGTACGAACCCTTGCGTTTTCAGCGGTTATTTCAAACTCCTCACCGCGGGGAGCGGTATCGTTCTTTTGCTTATCAATTACAATTCCTAAAGCATCCAGCTCACTGCAAACCAATTCGCGAATATGTGTAGCGTTCTCGCCGAGACCTGCTGTGAATACAAGCACATCAAGACCGTTAAGCTCTGCAAAATATGTGCCGATAAGCTTTTTAACGCTGTTTGCAACAATTTTTTCTGCTAAAATAGCTCTCTTATCACCCTTTTGAGCGGCTTCGTTGACATTACGCATATCGTTAGAAATTCCGCTTATGCCCAAAAGACCTGACTTTTTATTAATAAGGTCATCTGCCTCATCAGGAGTGAGTCCCTCTTTTTTCATAATATATGTAAGAACCGATGGGTCAAAGCTGCCTGAGCGTGTACCCATAACTACACCCTCCTGAGGTGTAAAGCCCATAGAGGTGTCAATAGCGATACCGTTTTTAATTGCAGTGACTGATGAGCCGTTACCCAAGTGACAGGTGATAATCTTAAGCTCTTTAATGTCCTTACCGACTGCGGCGGCGGCACGGGCAGCAACATATCTGTGAGAGGTGCCGTGGAAGCCGTAGCGGCGGATTTTCATTTCCTCGTAATATTCATATGGAAGCGGATAAACAAAACGGAAGTCTTCAATTTTGGAATAGAAGGAGGTATCAAAAACGCCAATCTGAGCAATACCCTTCATCTGAGACATACAGGCGCGAATTCCGAGAATTGCAGGAGGACCGTGTAAAGGATTAATGGGAACTATACCCTCAAGATACTCTAAAACCTCGTCATCAATCAAGGTTGATTTTTTATACTTTTCTCCGCCGTGTGCGATTCTGTGACCTACAGCATCAATCTCATCTATAGAAGAAATTACACCAAGCTTGGCATCAGTAAGTAACGAAAGCACTAACGCGATAGCCTCATTATGGGTAGGCATAGGATAATCTGTTTCATAAGGAGCAGAATTTGGCACCTTATGTGTAATACATCCGGTTGTACCGATACGCTCGCAGAGCCCCTTTACAAGAACAGTTTCATTTTCCATATCAATAAGCTGATATTTTAAAGAAGAACTACCTGCATTGATGACAAGAATTTTCATTTTTTAACACTTCCTAAGATTTAAGTATTTATTAATTTTTATAATATATAAGCTCGGTTCCTGAGCTCTCTATTGCTTCACACCATTTCTCACCCGGATTCTGGTCGGTAACAACAGTGTCAATACTCTTTAAATCGCAAATCTCTATGAAAGAGGTTTTATCAAACTTAGAGGAGTCAACCGCAAGAATTTTACGGTTAGCAGAATTAAAGAAGGCTTTTTTTATTTCGGCATCCTGGTCATTGGAGTCGGAAATCTTAAGATTTCCGTTTAGTCCCTTACAGGAGCACACTGCCAAATCAACATGATGGCTTGAAATCATACGCTCAGCCTGATAGCCAAGCAAGGAAAGCGAGCCCTCTTTTAAAACACCGCCTGTTGAAATTACCTTCCAATCGGGCTTGTTGCAAAGCTCAATTAATATTTTTATGGAATTGGTGATGATAGTAATTTTCTTGCGGTCAAGAATATTTTGCACAACATATAATGCAGTTGTGCTTGAATCAAGCATTATATAGTCGCCGTCGTGTATCATATCACCTATTACGGTGGCGATTTTTCTTTTGCTTTCAACATTTGTCTGCTGTCTCACATGAAAGGGGAGGTCGATATTATAATTTTCAATCTTAACTGCGCCACCGTAGGTTTTACGCGCCAAGCCGTCATTATCAAGCTTTTCGAGGTCGCGTCTGATGGTTTCCTCAGTAACATTGAATTCCTGACTCAGCTCGCTTACAACCACCTTGCCCTTAAGTGACAATTTTGATAATATTGCATTTCTGCGTTCTATAGCTAACAAAGGTCGCAGCTCCTTCCCTTGTGAATTTTTTGAAATATATTAAATTACAAAATACTTTGCCAAAGCTTATTGTCAGGCCTCGGAATTACAGAGCTGTCAAGCAACATACCGCGTTCGTCTGCCGCTGCTTTTGCTTTTTCAATAGAGGCGGTAACAGCAGAAACCGTTCCTGTGAGCAATACATAGGACTTGCCGCACATACCCCTTGCAAGCCGAAGCTCAACAAGCTTTATGAGAGCGGTTTTTGCCGCCTCATCGGCTGCAACTATTGCAGTTGCGGCAGAGAAGCTTTCAACAATGCCCAAAGCCTCAACATTCTCAGGAGGAGTAGCCGCATATATAGCGGGGAAAATATCCTCGTGAGGGTTACCAAGCACAAAGCTGTCAATAACCTTATCAGGCTTTATTGCCTTTGCGGCTTCTACAGATGCCTTAACGGCGCTGATTTCACCGCTTATAATAACCATATATTTACCGGGACAAACGGTGGCGCTTTCAATTATTTCAATTTCAGCGGTTTTAATCATAGTATCCGCGCCGGTCATACCGGCAGATACAGTAACAAATTCCACCATACCGATTGCTTTGCCCATTTAATTACATCCCTTCTGATATTTACAAATTACGATGCAGAAATAATAATATATTTTTCGGTAACCTCTTTAACAGTACCGTTTATTGAACTGTGCAATGCCACGCCTAACGCCTTTTCTGGCGGTTGCGCAATCATATCGCCGCGCTTAACAATATCACCCTTTTTAACGCAGGGAACACTCGGCGCTCCGATATGCTGAGAAAGTAATAATTTAACCTTTTTAGGCTGGTAATCCTTTTCCTCAAGTATGGCAGGGAAATTATATTTTGTAAGTCCGAGTCTTGCAGTAAGACGGCTTTTTAAAATATATCTGCCCTCACGTTCGGGCTTTACGGGAGCCTCCTCGACCTCAGGAATAGCAATTCCGCCTTTTCTGAGACCGCCCTTAACCTCGGCGATAAGTGTTCTCGGCGACAAGTTCTGAAAACAGGAGAACATTTCGCAAAGTCCGCAAGAGCTACAGAAGAATGTACCCAAATAGGGCTCAACCTCTTTGGTTACACCGCTTGTAACCGAGCGCATAAACTTATGAGGCTCAATAGGATGTCCCAAAAGGTTACGCGGACACAAATCGGTACACATTCTGCATTGACAACAAGCCGACATTGCTCTTTTAATAGAAACATTAGTGTTAGCTCGGCGTTTTAATACTATGTAAGCATCATTCGGCATAACAAGAATAGCGTTACTTGTTTTTGTGATAATATCATTCTCAGTAACGATATTTCCTGTCATCGGTCCGCCGTTTATGAGGGTATATTCCTTTATAGTTGTACCGCCTGCCAATTTGAGAACCTCAGCAACAGTAATACCCAAAGGAACATATAATGTGGTGGGATTTTTAACCTCACCCGTAACCGTAATATACTTATGGGTGACGCCTTTACCCTCAGAAATAGCATAATAGGCATTTAACATAGTCTCAACATTAAATACCGTAACGCCAACCGAAATAGGCAATTTACCGGCGGGAACCACTCTGCCGGTAACCTCATATATTGTCACAACCTCATCACCTGCGGGGTAAACCTCAGGCAACAGGCCGATTGAAATCATCTTAAAATCATCAAGCTCAGCCTTAATTGCGTCAACCGCCTTTTTATAGGAGGGCTTAATCGCAATTATAGCCTGCTTTGCGCCAACTGCCTCGCATACGACAGTCATAGCGGTCATAATCTCTCTTGCAAAATGCTGCATAACCTGACGGTGTAATTTCAGCAAAGGCTCACATTCAGCGCAATTGAGAATTATAGTGTCAGCATTTTCGTTAAGCTTTGCATAGCTTGGAAAGCCTGCACCGCCTGCTCCGACAATACCTGCTTTTTGTAAAGTTTCTTTTAAACTATTAATATTCATAGAATCAGTCCATCAAACCAATAGAGTTATCAACAATGCCTACGATTGCGGCATCTACTGCGGCAGTTTCCATATCACAGCCTATTCTTGCCGCGCTTCCGGTTGCTACGAGCACTATCTCGCCCACACCTGCGCCAACATTGTCAACCGCAACAAAGCGGCCGCCGATATTCATATTTTCCATCGGCTCAACTATCATAAATTTACAACCTAATAAGCGTTCGTTCTTTCGTGTAGCAACTACACTCCCAACTACTTTTCCGACTATCATGGTATAAACCTCTCTAAATTAAAGTGATTTTCCGTGTCTTAAGTGGAGAGTATGGGGCTCCGCGTTTTGCGGAGCCCTTAAATATCTCCGCCATGGATTACTTCAAAGTGGGTAAAATCTTTTCAACATCTGAATGGGGTCTGGGGATAACGTGTACAGCAACGAGCTCGCCGAGCTTAGAAGCAGCAGCAGAGCCTGACTCTGTAGCAGCCTTAACTGCGCCAACGTCACCGCGAACCATAACAGATACAAGTCCGGAACCGATTTTTTCGGTACCG
>JAZSHV010000035.1:0-4841 GCA_045533475.1 Acutalibacteraceae bacterium
GCCCAAATATTTGTGGGGCGGGTCGCATATTAAAAAACAGGTTGGAAACTTTGCGCACGATGTATTGCTTGATACCTATGATGATGTAGGCATAATAGCTTTGTTTGCGGTTGCTATACTTTTATTCTGCGGATTTGCAAAGTTTATAAGAGTGATGAGAAGTCCCATTTATTTGTTTGAAACAAAGCAGCTTCTAATTTGTGTTTATTTAGCTTTTCTGCTTGAATTCTCGGTTGAGCCTATTCTTCAGGGCGCTCCGCTTTTGCTGTTGGCTTTTTGTCTGTCTTACGGAATGCTTTCTGCTATGTGCGATAAAGAGGACGAGTAACCTTAGTAATTCTTTTATTCGTTTGGGAAGTGATTTTTATTAAAGTACTTCATATTAACTGCTCGGATGTGGGAAGCACCGGAAAAATAATTTTGGATATAAGCCGATATATATCGGATTACGGCTGGTCTTCGGTGCTGTGCAGTCCAGTTGTTACAAATTCGGACGGAAGCATAAAAAAATACAAAACCTCTTTTCCTCACGAGCAGGGCTTGTACAGAAGAATATGCTATTATTGGGGCTTACAGTATGGGTTTGCCCCTATTTCTACTTTTCGGATAATTAAAATTATAAGAAAAGAAAAGCCCGATGTGGTGCATCTTCATTCTTCAAATTGCTATATGGTAAATCTATACCGCTTGCTTGGCTTTCTTAAAAGAAAAAATATAGCAACGGTGGTTACAAATCATGCCGAATTTTATTATACGGGCAACTGTTCTCACGCGGAGGAGTGCGAAAAATGGAAAGAGGGCTGCGGCAGCTGTCCGAGATTGTTTTCAGCCTCCTTTTCAAAGAAGCCCGACCGCACTGCAGACGCGTGGGTAAAAATGAAGCGGGCTTTTGAAGGTAATAACAGACTTGAGATTGTCTCGGTTTCGCCATGGGTTCATAACAGGGCGATAGCCTCACCTATTATGTGCGATCACAAAATGCGAGTAATACCTAACGGAATCAATACAGAGCTTTTTTGTCCGTGTAAGACCGAAGGGCTTAAAAAAGAGCTTGGAATTCCTGAGCAAAACAAAATTGTTTTTCAGGCAACCGCTTGTTTTAGCGACAGCGCGGAGGATATAAAGGGCGGAATACAGCTTATAGAGCTGGCACGAAGCCTTGAAAACGAAAATATAACCTTTCTTGTGGCGGGTAGATGCTCGGTTTCGGACGGGACGAAGCTGCCCCATAATATTGTACTTTTGGGGAATGTGTTAGACCAAAACCTGTTAGCACGGCTATATTCTTTGGCAGATGTCACCCTTATTACAAGCAAGCGAGAGACCTTTTGTATGTCGGTAGCAGAAAGCCTTTGCTGCGGTACACCGGTTATAGGCTTTAAGGCGGGAGGACCGGAAAGCATTGCTATAGCAGAGTATTCTCAATTTACTGAATACGGAAATATTCTTGAGCTTAAAAAGGCTCTTTGCGATAAATGGCTTGGCTTCAAGTCGGCGGCAGATACCGTTGAAATCAGCCGAAAAGCTAAAGAAAAATTCTCCTCTGATAATATGGCAGAGGAATATCTTAAGGTCTATAATTCTTTATATCGGTAGTTATTATAATGATTGTAGTTTGTCGAAACCTTAAAAAATGTTTCGACAAGCCGATATTATCGGCTTTATGCAAAATTTAATTTAAAAAATAAAATTTTGCACGACACTCATTTCAATGGATTAGTACAAGTTTTCTTTGAAAACTTGTTGCAAAATCAAAGATTTTGTGTCGAAACAGTATGTTTAAATACTGTTTCGATTAACTATAACCATTATAAAGTGACATAAGGAGGTGCTCAATTGAAGATAGTCTTTATATCAAATTTTTTAAATCATCATCAGCTTCCTGTTTGTGAGGCTTTGTTTAGACTGACCGACGGGCAGTTCCGTTTTGTTGCTAATATGCCTATTAATGAAGAACGCTTGGCTCTCGGTTATGAGGATATGAACCGAAAGGACTTTGTTATCCGAGCTTATGAGGATGCTACACAGGTGGCAGAAGCAATTAAGTGGTGCCTTGAAAGTGATGTTATGATTTTTGGCTCAGCCCCTGATAAATATGCTAATTTGCGTATAGAAAGCGGAAAACCGCTTTTCAGATATAACGAAAGACTATTTAAGGACGGAATTATTCATGCCTATACACCTCGGGCTATGAAAAATCTTTATAACAAGTATGGCAGACATCGCAATAAGCCGGTTTTTATGCTTTGTGCCAGTGCTTATACTGCAATGGATTTTCACCGCGCAGGTGTGTTTGAAAAAAAGGCATTCCGTTGGGGATATTTTCCTGAGGTTAAGCTGTATGAGGATATTGACGGCTTAATTTCCGAGAAAAAGAAGAAAACACTTTTATGGGCGGGAAGGATGCTTGATTGGAAGCATCCTGATGATGTGATTGAAATAGCAAACCGCCTGAAAAGGGATGGCTATTCCTTTGAAATAAAGATAATCGGCACAGGAGAAATGCGTGAAACCTTAGAAAATATGATTAAAGAAAAGGGTCTTTCGGATTGTGTGTGTCTTACAGGCGCTATGTCTCCTGAAGAGGTGAGGCGCCATATGGAGGAATCTGAGATTTTCCTCTTTACATCTGACCGTAACGAGGGTTGGGGCGCTGTGCTTAATGAGTCGATGAACAGCGGCTGTACGGTTGTAGCAAGCCACATTATAGGCTCGGTGCCTTTCCTTATAGAAAACGGTAAAAACGGTCTTATTTATCGCGACGGGAATATTGAAAGTCTTTATAAAAAGGTGCGTTTTTTGCTTGATAATCCCGAGAAAAGAGCAGAAATGGGCAAAAACGCCTATTTGACACTTGCAAATCAGTGGAATCCGCAGAATGCGGCAGAGCGATTTTATAAGCTTGCCGAGGCGGTACTCAGCGGTGAAGAAAAGCCTGATATTTTTAAGGACGGTGTCTGCAGCAGAGCTCCGTTGTTAAGGGACGGGTGGTTTAAAGACAGACATTAACCTTAGATGGTCAGTCTAACTTAAAAATTAAGGATTGATATATTGAGATTTTTAAAGAATAAAACCGTTAAAAATGCGGGCTGGCTTATAGGCGGAAGAATTGCGCAAATGCTGATTAGTCTTGTGGTGGGTGTGCTTACCGCAAGATATTTAGGCCCCTCGGATTACGGTCTTATAGGTTATGCGGGGGCATATACAGCCTTTTTTATGTCCTTTTGTACCTTGGGAATAAACTCAGTGCTTGTAAAGGAATTTATTGATAATCCCAGCCAAGAGGGCACAACCATAGGTACCACCCTTATTTTAAGGGCAGTGTCAAGCCTGCTTTCTGCAATGGTTATAATCTGCATAGTTCTTTTTATGGATGCGGGTGAAACGGTTACAATAGCGGTGGTAGCGCTTTGCAGCATTGGTGTGGTTTTTCATATTTTTGAAACCTTTAATTTTTGGTTTCAGGCACACCTCAATTCAAAAATAACCGCAATTGCTACCTTTACGGCATACTGTATTACCGCACTTTACAGGGTAATACTTATGATTACGGGTAAAAATGTAATCTTTTTTGCCTTTGCAAGCTCGGTTGATTATATATGCATAGCGGCAATACTGCTTTTGGCTTATAAAAAATACGGTGGCAGAAGACTTCAGTTTTCATTTGAAAAAGCAAAATATTTACTTTCAAAAAGCCATCATTTTATACTGTCGGGACTGATGGTGGCTATATACGGTCAGACCGATAAGCTTATGCTTAAGCAGATGATAAACGATACCGAAATCGGATATTATACCACAGCGGTAACGGTAGCAAATTTGTGGTGCTTTATGCTTGCCGCGGTGATAGATTCGGTTTATCCCTCGATTATGGAGGCAAACGGCAAGGACGAAAAGCTTTTCAAGCTCCGTAACAGACAGCTTTATGCAATTGTGTTCTATATCTCGGTTGTAGTGTCAGTAGGCTTTACGGTGCTTTCACCGTTTATTATTTCAATTCTTTACGGAAAAGAGTTTATGGGCGCGGTAAACCCCTTGCGAATAATCACTTGGTATACGGCTTTTTCGTATCTTGGTGTTGCCCGTAACGCTTGGGTGGTATGCCGTGACAAACAAAAGCATCTTAAGTATATTTATATTTTAGCGGCGGTCTCAAATGTGGGATTAAACCTTATTTTTATTCCTCTTTGGGGAGCGGCGGGAGCGGCAATGGCTTCCTTGATTTCGCAAATTCTCACTTCGGTAATATTACCGCTGTTTATAAAACCGCTTAAAGAAAATGCGGTGCTTATGCTTGAAGCAATAATCTTAAAAGGATTAAAGGGAGATTAATTATGGGACTTTTTACAGGTAAAACATTACTTATAACAGGTGGTACAGGTTCGTTTGGAAATGCGGTGCTTAACCGCTTTTTGAAAACCGATATCGGTGAAATCCGAATTCTGTCAAGAGATGAAAAAAAACAGGACGATATGCGTCACGAATTTCAGGCAAAAATGCCTGAGTCGGCAGATAAAATCAAGTTTTTCATCGGCGATGTAAGGGATATTGCAAGCGTGAGAAATGCTATGTACGGGGTGGATTATATATTCCACGCTGCGGCTTTAAAGCAGGTGCCGTCCTGCGAATTTTTCCCTGTTGAAGCGGTGAAGACCAATGTTTTAGGAACCGACAATGTGCTTACCGCCGCAATTGAAGCAGGTGTTGAGCGAATCATCTGCCTTTCAACCGACAAGGCGGCATATCCCGTAAACGCAATGGGCACAAGCAAGGCTATGATGGAAAAGGTTGTGGTTGCAAAGGCAAGAACCGTAAGTCCTCAAAAGACTAAAATTTGCTGT
>JAZSHV010000036.1:0-5963 GCA_045533475.1 Acutalibacteraceae bacterium
GCCCAAATATTTGTGGGGCGGGTCGCATATTAAAAAACAGGTTGGAAACTTTGCGCACGATGTATTGCTTGATACCTATGATGATGTAGGCATAATAGCTTTGTTTGCGGTTGCTATACTTTTATTCTGCGGATTTGCAAAAATAATAAATGTAATAAAAAACCGCGCATTTTTCTTTGAAACAAAGCAGTTGTTATTATGCATACTTTTGTCTTTTCTGTTGGAGTTCTCGGTTGAACCAATTCTTCAGGGTGCGCCGCTTTTGTTGATTGCCTTTTGTTTAATTTATGGAATGAGTTCCGCCTTGCTTGATAAAACAGAACTGTTAGATTAAGCAAGTTAATATTTAACTTTTATAGGTATCTGCCAAGCGAAAAATGAATTTTGGAGGCATATAATGAAGATATTTTGGCTATGTAATGTTATTTTATCAGATATAGCGCGGGATATGGGCATTAATGCATCTGTTTCGGGCGGATGGCTTTCGGGCATATTTTCAGGACTTTGCAAAAATGCCGATATTGAACTTATGGTGTGTTTTCCGCATAGCGAAAAAATAAGCGGTAATTTTAACGGTTGTAAATATTGTTCATTCGTTTTGTCAGAGAATACCGAGCAACAGTTTATGAATATAATAAACGACTTTAAGCCTAATATTATACATATTTTCGGGACTGAATTTTCGCACACCTTGGAAATGGTAAAGGTCTGTGAGAAAAAAGGCTTGCTTGAAAAAACAGTTATAAGTATACAGGGCTTGGTTTCGGTAATCGCAAAGCATTATACGGCATTTTTGCCTTGGAATGTTGTGAATAGCTTTTCTTTCAGAGATTTAATAAAAAGAGAAAACATTAGACTTTCACAGAAGCAATTCGAAAAACGCGGAAGATATGAAATTGAAGCACTAAAGCGGATTCATAATGTTATAGGAAGAACCGATTGGGATAAAGCGTGTGTCAAGCAAATTAATCCTAAGCTTAATTATTATTTTTGTAATGAGAATCTTCGCCCCACTTTTTATGAGAAAAAGTGGGATTACAAGAATTGTGAAAAAAATAGTATTTTTGTGAGTCAGTGCAGTTATCCTGTAAAGGGATTCCATTTGGTTTTAGAGGCTTTTGCTGATATTATAAAGGATTATCCCGATGCTAAGCTTTATGTGGCAGGAAGTAACCCAATTGCAAATTCTCTTTCGGGAATACTCCGCAGAAAATATTACGATAAATATCTTGCAAAAACCATAAAAAAATATTGTTTGACGGATAGGGTTATCTTTTTGGGCGCGCTTGATGAGCAACAAATGTGCGAGCGGTTTTTAAAAAGCAATGTCTTTGTTTCGGCTTCATCTATTGAAAATTCTTCGAATTCTGTCGGAGAAGCAATGCTTTTGGGAGTTCCTACGGTGTCTTCGTTTGTCGGGGGAATTCCAAGTATGCTCGCGCACGGCAAGGAAGGCTTTCTTTATCAGGCAGATGCTCCGTATATGTTAGCAAATTATGTGAAAAAACTTTTTGCAGATACACATTTACAGCAAAGCTTTTCTGAGAATTCGCGTTTGCGGGCACAAAAAACTCATAACATACAGATTAACACCGATACTCTTATGAAAATTTATGAGGAACTATTATGAAAATAGCTTTTTTTTCAAACTTTTTGAACCATCATCAGCTTTATATTTGCGAAAACCTTTTTAAGCTTACCGATGGTCAATTTCGCTTTATTGCAACTATACCTATTAATGCCGAGCGGTTAAATTTGGGCTATGAGGATATGAATCAAAAGGAGTTTGTTATCCGCGCTTATGAGGATGCTTCTCAACATACGGAGGCTTTAAAGTGGTGCCTTGAAAGCGATGTTATGATTTTCGGTTCAGCTCCTGAAAAATATGCCCAAATGCGAATAGAATCAGGGAAACCTCTTTTTAGATACAGTGAAAGATTATTTAAAAACGGTATTATTCACGCATATACGCCTGAGGCTATAAAGAATTTATATAATAAGTATGGCAAGCACCGTAACAAACCAATTTTTATGCTTTGCGCGAGCGCATATACGGCTATGGATTTTCACCGCGCAGGTGTTTTCGAGAAAAAGGCGTTTCGTTGGGGATATTTTCCTGAGGTTAAGCTTTATGAGGATATTGACGGCTTAATCGCTTCGAAAAAGAAAAATACAATTTTATGGGCAGGAAGAATGCTTGATTGGAAGCATCCTGATGATGTAATAGCGGTTGCTGACCGACTTAAAAAAGACGGTTATTCCTTTGGGGTAAAAATGATTGGTACAGGTCCTATGCGAGAGGACTTAGAAAATATGATTAAAGAAAAAGGTCTTTCCGATTGTGTGCAGCTTACAGGTGCGATGTCGCCTGATGAGGTGCGGCGTAATATGGAGGAGGCAGAGATATTCCTCTTTACCTCTGACCGTAACGAGGGTTGGGGCGCTGTGCTTAATGAGTCGATAAATAGCGGTTGTGCGGTTGTTGCAAGCCATATTATAGGTTCGGTGCCGTTCCTGATAGATAATGGTGAAAACGGACTAATCTACCGTGACGGTGATGTTAATGCACTTTACAAAAAGGTACGATATTTGCTTGATAATCCCGAAAAAAGAGCTGAAATGGGTAAAAAAGCCTATTTAACCCTCAAAAATCAGTGGAATCCTCAAAATGCGGCAGAAAGGTTTGTAAAGCTTGCCGAGGCTGTGCTTGAGGGTAAAAAAAAGCCTGATATTTTTAAGGACGGAGTATGCAGCAGAGCGCCTTTGCTTAGAGACGGGTGGTTTAAAAAATGATTGCAAGGCTTTTGCATTTAAAAGGCTTAAGATATAAGGTAAATACATTTTTGGTAAATAAGGTCTACGCAGGAACAAAGCCGCGTTATTTCGAAAAGAAAAGACGGCTTCTTAACAAAATAGGCTACGAAATCGGAGAAGGTACAAAGGTAGTAGGTCCGATTTACTGTACAGGAAAGCTTAAAATAGGTAAAAACTGTTGGGTTGGCAAAAATCTTATGATTAACGGAAACGGAAATGTTACAATTGGAGACAATTGCGATATTGCTCCTGAGGTTGCCTTCCAAACGGGGGGACATTTGATTGGCGATAGTGCCCGTCGTGCAGGAAAAGGAATAACCGCCGACATAACTGTTGGAAACGGTTGTTGGATTGGCGCAAGGTCAACCATTATTAATAATACAAAAATTGGAAATTCCTGTGTTGTTGCGAGTTGTGCCTGTGTGACTAAGGATGTTGAGGATAATCTGCTTGTTGGCGGTGTGCCTGCTAAAATAATCAGGGAGCTTTAAGCCGTATGAATTTTTTAGGAAGAAAAACAGTTAAAAATGCGGGTTGGCTTATTGGTGGCAGAGTAGCACAGATGCTTATAAGTCTTGTGGTGGGGGTGCTTACCGCAAGATATTTAGGTCCCTCGGATTACGGTCTTATAGGCTATGCGGGAGCATATACCGCCTTTTTTATGTCATTCTGCACATTAGGTATAAACTCGGTTCTGGTAAAGGAGTTTATCGATAATCCTGAGCAAGAGGGCACAACTATAGGTACTACCCTTGTTTTAAGGGCAGTATCAAGTCTGCTTTCAGCTATAGTTATAATCTGCATAGTCCTTTTTATGGACGCCGGCGAGACGGTCACTATAGCGGTTGTAGCGCTTTGCAGTATAGGCGTTGTCTTTCATATTTTTGAAACCTTTAATTTTTGGTTTCAGGCGCATCTCAATTCAAAAATAACGGCAATTGCCACCTTTTCGGCGTATTGCGTTACCGCTCTTTACCGAGTGATACTTATGATAACAGGCAAAAATGTTATTCTTTTTGCCTTTGCAAGCTCGGTTGACTATATATGTATAGCAGTAGTTTTACTGTTTGCTTATAAAAAATATGGCGGAAAGAGACTTGGCTTTTCGTTTAAAAAGGCAAAGCATCTGCTTTCAAAAAGCCATCATTTCATTCTGTCGGGACTTATGGTTTCGATATACGGTCAGACCGATAAGCTTATGCTTAAGCAGATGATAAATGATACCGAAATCGGTTATTACACAACCGCGGTTACGGTTTCAAATATGTGGTGCTTTGTGTTGGCTGCCATTATTGATTCGGTTTATCCGTCAATTATGGAGGCAAACGGCAAGGATGAAAAGCTTTTTAAGCTCCGTAACAGACAGCTTTATGCCATTGTCTTTTATATTTCAGTTATAGTGTCATTAGGGTTTACGGTATTAGCTCCGCTTATTATATCCATTCTTTACGGGAAAGAATTTATGGGGGCGATAAACCCCTTGCGTATTATTACCTGGTATACGGCTTTTTCTTATCTTGGTGGTGCCCGCAACGCTTGGATGGTATGCCGTGACAAGCAAACATATCTTAAATATATCTATATTTTAGCGGCAATCTCAAATGTGATATTAAACCTTATTTTTATACCGCTTTGGGGCGCATCGGGAGCGGCAATAGCTTCGCTGATTTCTCAGGTACTAACCTCGGTAGTACTGCCGCTGTTTATAAAACCGCTCAAGGAAAATGCAGTGCTTATGCTTGAGGCAATTCTTTTAAAAAAAATTAAAAATCCTAACCTTAAGGAGATTGAAAGATGAACGATGAAGAGCAAAAAAACATTGAAAAAGATTGAAATAGAAATGCTGAAAGTATTTATAAATATCTGTAAAAAGGAAAATCTACAATACTTTGTTCTCGGTGGTACTGCTTTAGGAGCGGTTCGACACAAAGGGTTTATTCCTTGGGATGATGATATAGATATAGCTTTACCGCGAGGGGATTATGAAAAATTTATAACCGTTGCGCAAAAATATTTGCCTGAATATTATTTTCTACAAAACAATTTTTCGGACAAAAACTGCCCTCTTAATTTTTCAAAAATACGTGATTCAAGAACTACTTTTATTGAAACCTCCTGTCAAAATATAAAAATGAATCATGGTGTTTACATTGATATCTTTCCTTTAGATGGCTATCCCACTCAAAAATTCAATAATTCTTTTTTTAAACTTGCTGATACACTTTTAAAAACCCGAATAGATATTATTTTCTCTTTGCCTAAAAGTAAAAAGCTTAAGTTAAAAATAGTTCGGTTTTTGCTTAGAATAATTATTCCAAATTACAGAACAGCTGTAAAATTAAGAAATAATCTGCTAAAAAAATATAAATATTCCGAATGTGATTATATTTCTAATTTCTGTGGTGCTTGGGGAGAGCGAGAGACTATGCCGAAATCAATTTTTGGAACAGGTGTAGCGGGTATGTTTGAAGAATTAGAGGTTAACTTACCTAATAATGTACATCAGTATTTGACAAACTTGTACGGCGATTATATGTGCTTGCCACCAATTGAAAAAAGGGTGGCCCATCATTACACAACTATTATAGATTTGAAAAATCCTTACACTAAGTATATTTAATAATCCTTAAGGAGCAAGAAAAATGTCTTTATTCAAAAACAAAACATTACTCATAACCGGCGGCACAGGTTCGTTTGGTAACGCTGTGCTTAACCGCTTTTTGAAAACCGATATTGGAGAAATAAGAATTCTTTCAAGAGATGAAAAAAAACAGGACGATATGCGCCATGAGTTTCAGGCAAAAATGCCTGAGGCGGCAGAAAAAATAAAATTCTTCATCGGCGATGTAAGAGATATTTCAAGCGTCAAAAATGCTATGTACGGGGTAGATTATATATTCCACGCCGCTGCTTTAAAGCAAGTGCCGTCCTGTGAATTTTTCCCTGTTGAGGCTGTAAAAACCAATGTTTTAGGAACTGACAATGTGCTCACCGCCGCAATTGAAGCGGGTGTTGAGCGAATCATCTGCCTTTCAACCGACAAGGCGGCATATCCCGTAAACGCAATGGGCACAAGCAAGGCTATGATGGAAAAGGTTGTGGTTGCAAAGGCAAGAACCGTAAGTCCTCAAAAGACTAAAATTTGCTGT
>JAZSHV010000054.1:0-12509 GCA_045533475.1 Acutalibacteraceae bacterium
GTAGCCTCAAGCACAATAGCCGACTGAGGCTTCACTGCAAAAGCGGCAGTTTTAGCGCCCCTAAGCCCTACCTCCTCCTGAACGGTAAAGGTAGCATAAAAATCGTATTCGCTTTCCTCTTTGATAAGGGTAATGAGTATAGCACAACCAATACGGTCATCCAAAGCCTTTGAAAGAATTGTTCCGTTAATGTTTTCGAAATTTCCGCAAACAACCGCACGGTCACCTATGCGGACATATTTTTGAGCCTCCTCCTTAGAAGTGGCACCTATATCAATATAAAGGCTTTCCGTCTTTGGAAGCTTTTTTCTTTCTTCCGCAGATGTCAGGTGCACAGGCTTACCGCCAATAACACCCGAAAGCTTACCGTTTATGCGAACCTTTCTGAACATAAGCGTCGAAACAGACATACCCAAAGAGCTGAATTTTAAAAATCCGTCCTTAGTAATATTAGTTATTATAAGTCCAACCTCATCCATATGGGCGTCTATCATAAGCTTTCTTGCAGAAGATTTTTTACCCTTTTTAAAGGCGATTATGTTGCCGAGATTATCGATTCTCCAGTCACAAAATCCATCTATTTCAGAAACAATAAAATCTCTTACCGCTCCCTCGTCACCCGAAGTGGCATCAATACTGCAAAGCCTTTCTAAAAGCTCAAGCATCCATAACACCTCCCGAAAGGATATATCTGCAAATAAGCTCGCAAACCGATTCCATATCCTTTAAATCAACAAGCTCTGTATCGGTGTGCATATTTCTGAGAGGAATAGAGAGCGTACAGCACTTTACACCCTCGCGGTTAAGCGAAATCATATCGGCATTAGTGCCCGTAGACCTACCCATAGCCTCAACCTGATAGGGTATTCCATTTTTCTCTGCCACAGCTATAAGCTTATCTGTTATTTTACGGTCAAGCACAGGCGACACACCAATCATCCCGCCCTTTGAGAGCTCACCGCACTCATCCTCGGATATGCCTATACCGTCGCCAAAGCTTACATCAATAGCTATTGCCTCGTCAGGATTCACCTTGAATGCGGCAGGTCTTACTCCGCGCATACCAAGCTCCTCACCATCACTAAATACAAAGGCGACATTAAAGGGTGGCTTTTCATTACTGAGTCGTCGTGCCACTTCAATGAGGCAAGCAACAGCTGCTCTGTCATCAAAAGAGCGACCGAAGGCTCGGTTTCCGAGAAGCTCTGTAGGTTCTTCCGCAAAGGTCACAAGGTCTCCGACAGAAATAATCTTCGCCGCTTTATCACCCAAAAATGTATCTATTTTAATTTTAGAAATATCATTATACTCCTCGTCACCTTTAGCAAGATGCGAAGGCGTACTGCAAAAAACACCCGTAACCTTTTCTTTTCCGTGAATAACCACCCTGCGCGCAGGAAGTGTGCGGACATCTATTCCGCCCGCCTTTGAAACTGTAATAAATCCGTTACCGTCAACATTTGTAACCACCATAGAAATCTGGTCTATGTGGGCATCAAGCATAAGGGTATAATCGGTCTCACCCTTTAAAAATCCAAAAACCGTAAGAGTCTCCGAAAGCTCGGTTTTAGCATACTGCGAAAGCAATTCTTCTGCAAGCAAAGAAGCATCCTTTATATTACCTGCTCCGTCTTTTTCTGACAAAGCAAAAAGCGTATCCTTTAAATTAATCACAGTTTATTCACCAGTTCCTTAAAGTGATTTCCTCTTGCAACAAAATTGGGGTAACGGTCAAAGCTTGCACAGGCAGGGCTAAGGGTTACAACATCACCCGAAAGGGCATTTTCGTGTGCAAGGCTAACCGCCTGTTCAAGATTTTCACAGCGTATAATCTCAGGACTTCCCTGATAATCGCCCTCTCTGACTGCCATTTCAATTTTTTCGGCAGTGTCACCGCAAAGATAAAGCTTTTGAACCTTTTCTATAATATACGGAATCATAGGTTCGAACGGAATATGTTTGTCATATCCGCCTGCAATAAGGTGTACCTTACAGTCAAACGCCTTGAGTCCTGCAATTGTTCTTGAGGGACTCGTCGCGATAGAATCGTTATAATACTTAACGCCATTAAGCTCGCGCACAGGCTCAATTCGGTGCTCTACACCCATAAACTCGCCTGCCACCTTTTTAATGGTGTCAGCATCAACATAGCCCCAAACGGCGGCAATAGCAGTAAGATAGTTTTCAACATTATGGTCGCCGAGAATTGCTATATCGCTTTTGTGCATAATAGGAACATCCATACCGCGGTAAGCCATATGGAGACAACCCTCGCTGTCGAGCCAAGCTCCGTTGTTAAGGCGGCGCTCCATACTAAAGCCTAAGGACTGACCTCTTACAAACTGACGGAAGCCCTCGGTAATTTCATTGTCACGGTTAAGAACGGTACGCGAAAAGGCGTTCTGATGAAGAATCACATTCTTTTTAGCCTCAACATATTCGTCCATATCCTTATGAACATCAAGATGATTTGGAGCCACATTTGTAACCACCGCAACATCGGGACTTTTACGCATTGAAATAAGTTGGAAAGAGGAAAGCTCCACCACAACAAAATCCTCAGCCGTAATGCTTTCAATTTCGGGAAGTAACGGCTTGCCGATATTTCCGCCCACAAATACACGCTTACCCTCTGCCTCAAGCATTTTTGCTATAAGGGTGGTGGTGGTGGTCTTACCGTCCGAACCGGTCACCGCAAAGATAGTAGCAGGGCAAAGGTCAAAAAATACCTCCATTTCGCTCGTTACGGCTATTCCCTTTTTACGCGCCGACTCAAGCTCAGGCAGATTAAAGCTCATACCTGGCGTTCTGAATATAATATCAACCTCTAAGTTATCGAGATAAGCTTCTCCAAGTCTTAATTCTGCGCCTGCCTTTTCAAGCTCATCGGCAACCTTACCGACAAGCTCTCTTGTTCTGCGGTCACAGGCGTAAACCTTTGCGCCCTTTGAAAGAAAATCGAGTATAAGGGGAGTATTGCTCACACCTATACCGCACATCGCTATTCTTTTACCGTTTATCTGTTCGAAAAATTTCTTGCAATCCATAGAGGTTTCCTCCCAAAAGGCTGACATTTCTGCCGCCGAGATTAAAATTTACATACATTTTTATTATACTGAAATTTTTTCCAAATATCAACATATTTTTATACGGCTTGGCTTGTATTGTTTCGGCAAAGAAAACTGATTGCAACTCCAAAACACAAGACCGCTTGGCTGTGACAACATTTCACAGCCAAGCGGCCCTATTTTTTATTGCACATTGTTTGTAAAATCAACTACCAAAGAAGAAAGAGGCTGTGAAATAGCCTATTACTACAAGCGCAATGGCGCAGGCGGTATAAAGCATTGATTTTAAAAACAGCCTTACCGACCTTTTATTCCAAAAGCTTTCCCTCATTCAAAACACCTCAACAGTAGTTTTGACAATAAAACAAGGCTTTAGTCCATTTTTAAAGAGATTTAAGCTTTAACACTCTTTCTTCCATTTCATCCGAAAAAACATAGCTTCCCGCAACAAGCACATCTGCACCTGCCTCAACCGCCAAGGGAGCAGTCTCGCCGTTGATTCCGCCGTCAACCTCAAGCATAATATCAAGTCCGCGAGCGGTGATTTCCTTTCTTAGCTTTGAAAGCTTAGGAAGTGCCGAGTGCATAAAGCTCTGACCGCCAAAGCCAGGCTCTACCGACATAACAAGCACCATATCGCAAAGGGGGAGGAATTCAAAAATCTCCTCAGGCTCGGTGCAAGGCTTAATTGTAAGACAAGACTTACAACCGTAAGACCTAATTTCCTTAAGAGTTTCAGCCA
Source organism: Acutalibacteraceae bacterium (assembly GCA_045533475.1). Classification (GTDB taxonomy): domain Bacteria; phylum Bacillota; class Clostridia; order Oscillospirales; family Acutalibacteraceae; genus UBA737. The sequence goes on from JAZSHV010000054.1 coordinate 3,811, forward strand.
CAGGACTGCCTGCCTCGTAGTGGAAGCCCAAAATATCGGCATACTCTGCAAATTCCTTTATGTATCTATGAGGACGGTCTATCATAAGATGAACATCCATAAGAACATTAGAATGTTTTTTTATAGACTTAATAACAGGATTTCCAAAGGACATATTAGGTACAAATATACCGTCCATAACATCAAGATGGAGCATATCCACGCCCGCCTTTTCCAAACGAACAATATCCTGCTTAAGCTCGAGAAAATCCGCCGTTAGCACCGACGGTGAAACCTTTACTGACATATAAACACCGCTTTCACACAGGTCTCCCTGCAAAATTTTACACTGCAATTTTACTCCAAAATCCGAGATTTGTCAACCTTAATAAATAATATTTGGAATGCTCCTTGCCCTCTACTACCATACATTATTTTAATATTTTTACCCTATATATAATCAAAAAATATTTTTCCAAGTTCTTTAACATTTTGGACTATACGGTCAGCTCCTGCTGTTTCTAACTCTGCCCTGTCACCATAGCCGTAAAGCACGCCTATCGCCTCAAGCCCCATACTGTGCGCGCCTAAAATATCCATTTCCCTGTCGCCAATCATTACTGCCTTTTCCTTGTCGCTGATTCCGCATTGCTCTAACGCATAGGCAATCACCTCAGCTTTTTTAGTCCTCGTTTCGCCCATAGTTGCCCCTGCAACGAAATAAAAATATTGGTCTATTCCAAAATGCTCAAGTATTTGCTTTGCAAAAGGCTCAGGCTTTGAGGTTGCGAGTATGACCGTTTTTTTCGCTTCGCAAAGTCTTTTCAAAAGCTCGGGTATCCCGTCATATAGCAGATTTTCAAAAATACCCTTTTCGCGGTAGTATTCACGGTAATATTCCACCGCCGTTACTGCCTGCTCCTTTGAAAACCCGTAATATTTTATAAATGAATCTATAAGCGGCGGACCGATAAAACAATAAAGCGATTTTTTATCTTCAACCGCAATTCCAAATTTTCTAAGCGCGTATTCCACCGAATTTGTAATCCCCTCAACGGGGTCGGTGAGAGTTCCGTCAAGGTCAAAAAGTATGTAATTTTTATTATTCATATTCTGCCCCCTCGTTTAATACACTACATTAAACCTATTTAATAATATCATATATCACAATATATTACAATAAAATTAACTCAAATACAATATGTTTCAAAAGGTGTATGGAAGCCAAACCTCCATACACCTTTTACACACTCTACTGTCCGAGTATCTCTTTTTAGCGGTCGTTTTCGTGTTCAACCTTTGTGATGGCACCCGTCGTATAGTTTATATCGTAGGAATACTCCTTGTTTCCGTAATCGAAATCTACCTCCCACACCTTTGTGCCGTGTTCATCGTCAAGCTCTATCTTTAAATCACGGATATCTTCCTGCTTTGCGCCTGCCGCCTCAAGGGCAATTTCAAGCGCTCTTTCACGGGTTATGCCGCTTGTCTGACTTCCCTGCCCCATATCAGACGAAACAGACGGAGTCAAATCTGAAGTGATTGAATTACCGCTTTGATTCTGTTTGTTGCCGTCTGAACTCATTATATCATTTCCCGACTTATTACCGCCGCAAGCAGACAGTGTCAAGGCTAAAATTGCTGTAACAAATAATGCTAATAATTTTTTCATAATCTTTCCTCCATAACAAAGCATTTAGTTCCTGTTACATTAATATTATTTTAAAAAATCGAATAAATATTCATTACTTAAAAAACTGCGTGTTGAAGCATTGAAATTCTTTTTGGGATATGCTATACTAACAACAATCCAAAACACAACGATTTATATTAGGAGTCATTCTATGAAAACCGAAAAAAATATTTTAATTGCATTTATTTTAAATCTGATTTTTTCAATTTTTGAAATTATCGGCGGTTTATTTACAGGAAGCGTCGCCATTATTTCTGATGCCGTACACGACATCGGGGATGCTATAAGTATCAGTATTTCTTACTTTCTCGAAAGAAAAAGCAAGAAAACCCCCGACCAAGCCTATACCTACGGTTACTCCCGTTACTCCGTAATAGGAAGCGTAATTACAACCTTAATACTGCTATTCGGCTCAATTACGGTTATATACAACGCCATAATCAGAATTATAAGCCCAACTGAAATTAACTATAACGGAATGATTGTTTTTGCAATTATCGGTGTTGCGGTTAACTCAATTGCGGCATTCTTTACGCGCGAGGGAGAGTCTCTTAATCAAAAAGCCGTTAATCTTCATATGTTAGAGGATGTGCTCGGATGGGTTGTTGTTCTAATCGGCGCCGTTGTTATGCGTTTTACTGATTTTGCAGTTATAGACCCGCTTATGTCTGTCGGCGTGGCAGTTTTTATCCTTGTAAATGCTATAAAAAACCTCAAAGATGCGGTTGACATTTTTCTTGAAAAGACACCCTGTAGCATTGATGTAAACAAGCTGGAGCATCATATATTAGAAATTGATGGAGTGCTTGGCGTACACCACATTCACATTTGGAGTATGGACGGACAAAACAACTATGCAACAATGCACATTGTAACAAATGCCGACTGTCACCTAATTAAGGAAAGAGTACGCGAGGAGCTGTCCGAACACGGCATCGGTCACGCAACGCTTGAGCTTGAGGCTGAAAATGAAGCCTGCCACGAGCAATACTGCTCCCCAAAAACCGATGCGACGCACCATCATCACCATCATCACCACTAAAACAACTTTAAGTCCTCGGCAAAATCATTGCAAAAATTTAATAATTCCGCCCGTATACGCATTTACCTCAGTGTTATATTTCCTATTGTTTGCAGTAAAATCAATGCAGTATTTCCACCCGAAATAATCTTGGTCAATTTCAAGCTCAACACTGAGCTGTGTAACATCGTCGACAGTAGTATTTGCGTGCTCAAAGACCCTGTCTTTGGCTGATTTCTCTGAAATCAGGTTATCTGGCGGTGTAACACCTTTCATTTTGTCCTTAGCGTCGGTTAAATAATTGTAAATATAAGTATAATCAACCAATTGATTATTTATTGTAAATACACCGTTTTCAATAGGTGCCATAATCATTGCCGACGACAACAAATACTGATTTGCGGTGATTGACATTATTTTACCGATATTTTTATTTGTAGCGTGTTTAAGAAGCTCTTTCCCCTCTTGTGTAGTTGTAAATGTCAGCATTTTCCTGTTGTTTTCATCAAGCTCTAACGATATTTTGTCAATATGCGAATTATCAAGCCAAATTTTAGAGTTATCATCACTAACTATAAAATCAATATTATCCGAAATCTTTCCTGTTTGGTTAGAATCCTCATCGAGAGGTTTGTTATCTTTATCCTCACAGCCTACAAATGACAACAACATAAAAAGAAATAGGACCAAACAAATATATTTTTTCATTTTATCACCCCAAAACAAAAGATGTGCTACCGTTATGATAGCACATCTTTTAAAGTTTTACAATTATTTTGTCATAAGCTCGCAAACAAGATTACTGTGCTCAACAGGGTCGGGCACACCCGCACCGCTTATGAGACAAGCCTCACCGTAAAGTAGCTTTGCATATTTTGTGAGTGTATCCTTATCATCAGCAAATAAAGTTTTAAGCTTATCGGCAATCGGGTGAGAAGCATTAATTTCGAGAATAAGCTGAGCTTTAACCTTGTTGTCGCCAACGCCCGGCATAGCGTTTAAGGTTTTCTCCATTTCAAGAGAAATTCCGCCCTCGCTTGTAAGACAAACAGGATGCTTTTTGAGCTTGTTAGTAAAGCGAACACCGTTTATTTTATCGCCGATGCTCTCCTTCATAGCCTCAAACATATCCTTTGAAGCTTCGTTTTCACTTTCGAGCGCTTTTTTCTCATCCTCGCTGTCAAGCTCAAGCTTATCATCACAGATATTCATAAACTTCTTACCGTCATACTCACCCAACATTTTGAGGGTAAACTCGTCCACATTTTCGGTAAGGTAAAGTATTTCGTAGCCTTTTTCCTTTACAGCGTCGGTCTGAGGAAGCATTTCTATCTTTTCCTCAGTCTCACCGCAAGCGTAATAAATGGTGTCACGCTCGCCCATATTACCCACATATTCCTTAAGAGTTACAAGCTTCTTTTCCTTAGAAGAACGGAATATAAGCAAATCCTTAAGCGTATCCTTGCGCATACCGTAATCGTTATAGATTCCAAACTTAAGCTGAATTCCAAACGCCTTAAAGAACTCCTCGTATGCCTCGCGGTCGTCTCTCAGCATTTTTTCAAGCTCGCCCTTGATTTTCTTTTCAAGAGTTTTAGCTATAAGCTTTAGCTGACCGTCGTGCTGAAGCATTTCACGCGAAATATTAAGCGATAAATCCTCACTGTCAACAAGACCTTTTACAAAGCTGAAATAATCAGGCAATAAATCGGCGCATTTTTCCATAATGAGAACGCCCTTTGAGTAAAGCTGTAATCCCTTTTCAAATTCCTTTGTATAGTAATCAAACGGGGGTTGCTTCGGGATATAAAGCAGTGCATTATAGGTTGCCTGACCTTCTGTTTTGTAGTGAATAACCCTTGCAGGGTCGTTGTAATCATAAAACTTTTCCTTATAAAAGCTGTTATACTGCTCGTCGGTAAGCTCGCTCTTTGCCTTTTTCCAGACAGGAATCATACTGTTAAGTGTGCGAAGCTCAGTAACATCCTTATATTCGGGAGTCTTACCCTCCTCGGCTTCCATAGGCTCCTTGGTGGTAAACTCCATCTTAATAGGATGGCGAATATAATCGGAATACTTCTTTATAAGTGCGCTGATTCTGTATTGGTCGAGGAATTCATCATATTTTTCACCCTCTGTATTGTCCTTAATGTGGAGTGTTACAACAGTACCAACCTGAGCCTTATCGCAAGGAGCAATTGTATAACCCTCAGCTCCTGATGATTTCCAGCAGTAGCCCTGAGTCTCGCCATATGCCAAGCTCTCAACTGTTACCTCGTCGCTCACCATAAAGGCAGAATAAAAGCCAACGCCAAACTGACCGATAATATCAACATTTTCGGTCTTTTCGTTTTCCTGTTTAAAATTAAACGAGCCTGACTTTGCAATTGTTCCGAGATTATTGTCAAGCTCTGTCTCGGTCATACCGCAACCGTTATCAACGATTCTGATTGTGCGGTTTTCCTTAGAAAGCTCAATTCTTATTTCAAATTCATCAGGAGCTATTCCCACATTACTGTCTGTAAGGGATTTGAAATAAAGCTTATCGAGCGCATCGCTCGCATTGGAAATAAGCTCTCTCAGAAAAATTTCCTTATGGGTATAGATAGAATTTATCATCATATCCATAAGCTTTTTAGATTCAGATTTAAACTGTTTTGTACGCATAATTTTCGCCTCGTTATATATTAATTTATCCAATATTTTGTGATGAACTGTTTTCCGACGCACTGCCGTCAGCAGGCTCCGAGGGGATACTCTCTGTCGGCTGTGATTCCGACGGTGCCTCAGGCTCTGACGAAGTATCATCAGGTCCCTCAGGCTGTGAAGTATCGAAATTTTCAGGCTCGGTTACAGTTCCCGACGAGTTATCCGACACTTCCCCCGAAGATGTATTTTCACCCGAAGATGCATTCGATTCAGAACTTGACGAAGTCTGCTGTGAAGACTGCGCATCCGAGCTTGATTCTTCCTCCTCGGAAGTATAGCTAAGATTATCGGGTGTAGTCCCCTTTTTATAATAACCCGAACCCTTTTTATAAACATCCTCACTGTCTGTAAAGGTTTTCTTTTCGAGTCCCTTATGCACCTGCTTCATAACATCCCGCCAAATCGTAGCCGCGGCAGAGGTACTGTGAATTTCCTGTTGCTTATCAAATCCGTACCACACAGAGCCTACATAATAGGGACTGCCCGCAACCATCCAAAGGTCCTTGGATTCGCTTGAGGTGCCTGTTTTTGCAAAAGCCTTCATTGAGCTAAAGCCCGAAATGCTTCTGCCCGTACCCTCGCTGCCGTATACAACGCCCTGTAAAAGGTGGTTCATAATAGTAGCGGTTGCAGGACTTATTACCTGCTCGCCCTTTTCATCGTAATCAATAACAACCTCACCGTTAGCCTTTTCTATTTTATAATAGGTAGTAGGCTTATGGTAAACACCGTTGTTTCCGAAAATTGCATACGCCGCCGCCGATTCGGTAGTAGTAATACCGTAGGCGCATCCGCCGAGGGCAAGTGATGAAAGGTTTTTATCAATTTCGTTAAGATATTTGCAATTAAGCTTATTAACAAGAAAATCAAAAGAGGTCTCTATACCGATTTCCTGTAGCAGGCGCACAGGAATGGTATTTGCCGATTTTCTTATAGCATAATCAACCGTAATAGTCCCCTTATAATAACCGTACCATTCCTTAGGACCTTTTTTACCGTCAGGATAGTAATTATTTATTGGCTTATCCTGTACCTTTGAGGAATAATGAACTATATCCTTTTCAATAGCCAGCGCATAAACACCGATAGGCTTCATTGTAGAACCGGGCTGACGCGGAGCACCCGTCGCGCGGTTGAGACCGCGGTTTACGGTTTTTTCACCTGCGCCGCCTACAAGTCCCACTATATGTCCCTCATAGTCCATAATAGTCATTGCAGACTGAGCGTGAACTCGGTTGCCCTCAAGGTCCTCACCGTAAAGATTAAAATACTTCTTTGTATTTAGATATGTAGTCTCCATTATATCCTGAATTTTAGGATTAACGGTAGAATAAATCTTATAACCGCCGTTGTAAAACATTGTAGAGGCAATATCCTCGCTACAGCCGTATTTCTCGGCAAGGTCGGCTATTACCTGCTCAATAAGAGCGTCTACAAAATAGCTGTTAATCTCAGCCTCGTAATCCTCCTCCTGAGAATCGTCAAGCGTTACATCCTTATCGTACGCCGAAGCATACTCCTCATAAGTAATCATACCCAGCTCAAGCATTTTATCGAGTACAACATTACGGCGCTCCTTGTTTTCCTCCATTCCCGTAACGGGGTTAAACTTAGAGGGGTTTTTAGTAATTGCCGCAAGACAGGCGCACTCTGCAAGGGTGAGCTCGCCCACCTCTTTATTGAAATAATAGTTAGCCGCAACCTGAACACCGCAGATTCCGTTACCGAGCGAAATGGTGTTAAGATATGCTTCAAGTATCTGGGTTTTATTGAGCTCTCTTTCCACAAGCATTGCTCTTATAATTTCACGGAATTTACGGTAAACATTCCTACCGTTATCCATAGTGACATTTTTTATAAGCTGCTGAGTCATAGTAGAGCCGCCGAATTCGGTATCGTCAAACTTAAAAATAAGGTTTCCCACCGCGCCCACAGTTCTTTTCCAATTTATACCCTTATGCTCATAGAAGGTCTCGTCCTCAATTGCGATAAAGGCTTTTTTAAGGATTTCGGGCATTTTGTCAATCCCAACCCAGATTCGGTTTTCGTTGCCGTGCAGACGCTGGTATTCTTCCCACTCGCCCTTAGTGTTCTGGACATAAATAACCGAGGTAAGATTCATTTCCATATTGCGAATATTCTCTGCAATCTCAATCGAAGAAAAGAAATCAATACGGTTTTCAGCCTTAACATATGTAGGTATTATAAAAATTGTAAGTACGGTTGAGGCTATCAGAATATAAGACAAAAGAACGCATAGCTTCTTAAAAATCTTTTCCACTAACACACTCCGCCCTTTCACTATTATCAGATTTACAGATTATTATACCACTAAAACTCACATTAATCAACTGATTTTTATCATACAACCAAAAAAGGGGTTTATCATACAACCAAAAAAGGGGCTGTAAAAAACTCAATGCCCATAAATACGTATAAAATAAACTAAATTAATTAAAAAGAGTGGGAAGAAGTAAAAAGATTTGAACTTCTTCCGCATTTTTTGATTTTAACCATCCGATTAAATGTAAATAATAATAACCTTTTCAGTTTTTTGGATACGAAGACATAGCCTCCATCTGATGAGGGAGGTGGATTTTGCGAAGCAAAAGACGGAGGGAGAGAATCTCAAAAGCAGTAAAATAAAGATTTTCTTTCCCTCCGTCTCGTTTCACTCGACAGCCGCTGACGGCGGCGGTCTCCCTTTGCCACTTGCGTGACATTTCCCTCACACCGCGAGGGAATCCGCCCTCGGCAGAGGGAGCCAAGAGTTTGTGCTATCAATTCACTCTCCCTTAAAGGAAAGTAAGTTTTTTACAGCTCCCTAATTTGAGATAGCCACCATTTAAGAAAAAAGAAAATCCGTCAGGACAGTGTTTATTTAATCTTCTTTCAGTAATTTATAAGGCGGCACATCTAACACCTGTGCCATTTTAAATAAGGTTTCCAAAGAAACACCTCAAACTGTACCCGTACCTTCGACCTGACCGACAAAGCTAACGCTCTTGTCGATAAGCTCTGCAAAATATTCCTGTGTAAAACCTGCTTTTCTTCTATAATATGCAATCCTTAAACCAAGCGTAATATATTTTTCTGGAAATTCTGTTTTCATATTTTCGCCCCTTTTATCTTATACGCATATATTTTACCTAAAAGAAAAGGCTCTATAATAAATGTTGGGGTAACCAAGTAGAGCCTACGAAGAAAAATTGAAAAAGAAATAAAAAAGTAGAGCATATTTGGAAGAAATCCGTTAAAATGGAATTGTCCAGAAACCATGAACGGAGAACCAAATAT
>JAZSHV010000066.1:0-27032 GCA_045533475.1 Acutalibacteraceae bacterium
AAAAATATGACACCTTGGGAACGAAAACTTTGGTATGAGTTTTTAAGATATTACCCCATAAGATTTCAAAGGCAAAAAGCCATAGGAAATTATATTGTTGATTTTTATTGTGCAAAAGCAAGACTTATAGTAGAACTTGACGGTGGCGGTCATTATACACCCGAACAAATAGAAAAGGATAATATCCGCACAAAAGAGTTAGAGAGTATGAATTTAACAGTTTTAAGAATTTGCAATTTAGATATTGACCGTAATTTTAGCGGTGTATGTGAATTTATAGATTTAGCTGTTAAAAAATCTCTCCCTCAGTCAGCTTCGCTGACAGCTCCCTCGTCAGAGGGAGCCAAGGGTTAACTTGTTCCCAGTTTGACACAAGCATATAATCAATCGAAAGCGGTGATGGTATGTTCAAATATCGATTTGCCTGTACAAACAAGAATGATATATTATTTCATATAAACCAAATAATTACAAAGGATTCGCCTTGTGGAAAAACTTTATGGGGGAGTAATTTGTATAAATCGGGAGTTCACTTTCAAGAATGTGGAGATACGATTAAAGGGTTTTATCTGTCCGAGTCTGAAAATGTGTTGCATAGAGGCTCTCCGATTCACGTTTGTTTTTCGGGCGAATTTGTCGAAGAGGATAATACTTTATTTTTTGATGTTTATATCTATCCCCGAATTATTGAAATTTTATTTTTGATAGTCGCTTTTATATTAATGTCTTTTTTTGGCAAAATTACCGGAGTTATAATATCAGTTATTCTTCTGTGTTTATTTGGAAAAGGATATGTTGATATGATGAAGGATGTATATAATAGACTTAATAGAATATTTTGTTAAGGAAAATCGGGTTTAAATCGGTTTATTATGGCAAGCAGACACAATTTTTTACGCAATTGGGCGGAATTTCGAATGAATAATGAAAACTTCATAAATACCTTTTATATCTAAATACAATATGTTATAATATTAAAAAAGTTTAAAAAGAGGTACATAACTATGAAAGGCTATCAAGCTCCCATTACAGAAGAAAATCTTCAAGTTGTATCAGACTCTATTTTAAAGCTTTGCCGTAAAAACGCCGGTAAAGACCGCGCTTTTAATGTTGTTCTTCCTTTAAGCACGGTTTTGTTTGGCTTTTTAGCGCTTATTTTTACCTATGGCGCAATTTACAGCATCAGTACAGCTGACGATGCAGTTGTGTTTGAAAAATTTAAACCCATTACTGCAATTTGGCAGTTTTTTACCAACCTGTTACTTCAAGAGGGTGCACCGTGGTATATAAATATTCCGATTTTTCTTATCGCTTTGCTTTTGATACCTATGGCTATCTCTGCTATTGTGTCAATACTTCTGCGACTTACAACTAAAATGCCTGAGATTTCTCCTGAAGTGTTATCCCTCAAGGAAAAGGCTCGCTTTTTATATGAAGCTATACCAACCACACACAAGGTTATTAATTTTGATTACGGTGTTTTTTCGCTGTGGTGTGCGGGTGTGTATACCGCTTTGATGTTGGCTTTTACGATATACAGTATGGTTCTTACTTTTGATTATTCTGATTTGTCGAACTTGATAAGCATAGTAATTGGTATGCTTGTTGCTTTCACTGCCGCTTTTTTTGCTTTTGCGTATCTGTTTATGCTTTCTTATTTCCTGAACACCTGCTTGTGCACCTCTAAAAGCCTATACAAACATAAAACTGATGTCTACGAATTTTTATGTACATTAGATCCCGAAGAGGCTAAGCGCAGAGAAGAGAAGAAAAAGCAGGACGAGGCTAAGAAAAGAGCCGCAGAGCAAGCAGCTCTGGATATTTATAAGGATACCGCATACTACAAGGAAAGAAAAGCCGAGACTATGCGTAATATTGATAAATATGTTTACGGCTATAGCTATTCTGATTACAAGCTGACGGGAATTCACTTGGATGACAAGGAAGCGCTTAGACAGTATTTAAACAGTAATGCACCGGATGATGTAAAGCAGGAGGCTATTAAAAAGTATAACGACTATCATTTGGATAATTTTATGGGTTAAACTTAGTATTCTCTATTTAAAGTGGGTATGATTATGTTAAAAAGAAGCGAAATCAGGGTAAGAGACCCATATATTGTCTTGGAAAATGATACATATTACTTATACGCAACAACGGGGGATACCACACTCTCTTATTATACAAGCTCTGACCTTGAAAATTGGGAGTCTGGCGGTATAGCCTTTGAAATTCCAAAGGATTTCTGGGCCTACAAGGATGTATGGGCGGCTGAGGTTCATAAATATAACGGCAAATTTTATCTGTTTGTGTCTTTGCTTGGTAAAAATAATCTTCGCGGGACACAGATTGCCGTTTCAGATACCCCTGCAGGACCGTTTGTCCCGCTTTGCAATGCACCTGCTACTCCTGCCGACCGAAGTTGTATTGACGGCACTTTGTTTGTTGATAACAAAATTCCTTATATTTTCTATTCCCACGATTGGCCGGACTGCTACAATGCCGATAAAGACTGCTATATCGGGCAGATTTGTGTTGCTAAACTCAGCGAGGATTTGACCTCAATTATAGGTGAGCCAAAGGTTCTCTTTAATTCAAACCAATCGCCTATCTCCAATGCTACCCCCGACCAAATAGTCTATGAGGGCATAATAGCCTTGCGTTACGGCTCAGATGCGCCCTTTGTTCAAAGGCTTTCAAACGGCAGTCTGCTTCTTACCTGGTCGCCGTATTTGAATGATAACTATGTTGTTTTGAGCGCAATTTCAAAAAACGGTGACATTATGGGGCCTTGGGAGCATTTGGATGTTCCGCTTTTTGATAATAACGGCGGTCACGCGATGTTTTTAATGATAGAGGGGGACAGCTATGTATGTGCCTTCACGCACCTGAGACATTTATGCAAGAGCGCGCCTGTATTTTTGCGGTCGGAGAAAAGGACGGCAGACTTGAAGTCTTATATGAAATATAATTTTGAGTATATGGTATGGCTTTGTCCCATACCATATTTTTTATGTATGGTTGACTTAACGCGAAAAAAATTGTATACTATAGTTGTTATTTAATGTGCTTTGGCGGTGATTTTAATGGTTTCTCCTTTGGCAGACAGGCTTCGTCCTAAGAAAATTGAAGAGGTTTTCGGTCAGCATCAGCTCTTGGCTGAGGGCAAAGTGCTTCGCCGTATTATCGATTCGGGAAACATACCTAACCTCATTTTTTACGGTCCGTCGGGTGTCGGCAAAACCACCGTCGCCAATATTATTGCTGAAAATTGCGGCAAAAAGCTTTATCACCTTAACGCTACAACCGCATCAACCGCCGATATTAAGGAAATAATAAACAGTATCGGTTCTATTGAAAGTAGCTCCGGTATACTGCTCTATCTTGATGAGATTCAGTATTTTAATAAAAAACAGCAACAAATTTTGCTCTCCTACATCGAAAATGGGGATATTACGCTTATTGCCTCTACCACAGAGAACCCCTATTTTTATGTTTATAACGCTATTTTAAGCCGTTCTACGGTTTTTGAATTCAAAACACTTTCGGCTGACGATATAAGACAGGTTATTTTGCGCGGAATTGGTATTTTAAGCGCTGAGAAGGGCAAGGATATTATTATTTCTGAGCCTTCTATCCGCAAAATGGCAGCCGCGGCGGCAGGCGATGTGCGTCGCTCGCTAAATATGCTTGAGCTTTGCACCGTTACGGCTGATGTCGGTGAACAAATCGTAGTTTCGGATGCCACAGTTGAGGAAATTCTTGCTTCAAATGCGATACGCTATGACCGCGAGGGCGACGAGCATTACGATATTATCTCGGCTTATCAAAAATCTATGCGTGGCTCTGACCCTGACGCTGCAGTCTACTATTTAGGAAGACTTTTGGCGGCTGGCGACCTGCCCTCTGCCTGCAGACGACTGCTCGTTTGCGCGAATGAGGATGTCGGACTTGCTTATCCTCAGATAATTCCTATAGTAAAGGCGGCGGTTGATACCGCGCTTATGGTTGGACTTCCTGAGGCTCGAATTTCCCTCGCTAATGCTGTTATTCTTGTTGCAACCTCTCCGAAATCAAACTCGGCATACAATGCTATTAACTCGGCTATGCAGGATATTGAAAAAGGCTTGGGCGGTAATATTCCGCGTCAGCTTCAGAACAAGCATTTTGATGGGAAAGAAGCAGATGTTAAGGGACAAAACTATAAATATCCCCACGATTTTCCAATGCATTATGTAAACCAACAATATCTGCCCGACCAAATTAAAAACAAAAAATATTATGATTATGGCGATAATAAAACCGAACAGAAGTTTAAGGAGTATTGGGACAAAATCAAAAGATAAAGTGTTATGTAAACCAATACCTATAAGGAGGCAAGACTGTGCAGGAATTTACTGTTCCCCGAAAAACCTTATTTTTATGGCAAATAAGAGCTTGGTGCTTTGGATTGATTTTATTTTTGTTATTTGTTTTTCTTTCAAGGCTCTTAAGCGGTTTCCTTATTGGCGCAGTAGCGGTTCTAATAATTTGTCTTGTAATAAATCTTATTTATCTTCCTCTCTTCTTCAAAACCTGCCGATGCAGAATTATTAAAAATTCCGTGGTGGTTGAAAGAGGCGTTTTGATAAAAACCATAACCGTCTTTCCCTTTGCGAGACTTATTTATACCCAAACCCTTACCACTCCGCTTGCTAAGCTTATGGGGGTTACCTGTGTGGGACTTAAAGCGGCAAGACGCAGGCTCTTTTTCCCTGAGCTTACAATTGAGGACTCTGAGCGGCTTATAACAACTATTGCGGGAGGCAATGCCGATGAAAGCTGAATTCAGAGCCCATCCAATTATGATTTTTGAACGGGTTAAGCCGGTATTGCTCGTTTTCCTGATTCCGTTATTTAAGGCGGTTACACAATATATTAAGTACGGCAAGATTGACGATATTATGGGGTATGAATTTGCTTCAATTGCTATTGCGGCGGTATACAGTACCCTTAGTTGGTTAGCCTTTAGAATTACGGTTGAAAATAATTATATTACCATTAAGAACGGGGTTTTGTTTTCTTCGGTCTCCAAAATTGATATAAACAAGCTTTCCTCGGTACAGACTGAGCGCAGTCTTTTTGATTGGCTTATCGGTGCAGTTACCTATAGAATAAACACCGAGGCGGGACAAAAACGAAAATCGGATTTTGTTTTTAAGCTTTCTAAAAAGAGCAGTAAAAGGCTTTTTTTATCCCTTTATGTTGCAGAAAACCTTAAAAAAGTACCCTTTTCGCCGATTCAGGTTGCATTTATGTCGGTAACAACCTCGTCAGCCTTTACAGGACTTGTAGTAGGTGTTCCGATTTTAAATAATATGGCAAGGCTTGTAGGAGTCGGAATTAATGAGGTTTTTGACGAGCTTAACACCGTTTCTAATAGCTTCAACACCTACTTTCCGCCGATTGTAAATACTGTAACACTTATAATTGTGCTGGCTTATGTGCTTTCGTTTTTTTATTTGTTTTTAAAGTATATTAATTTTAAATTATATCTCAATGATAATATACTGAGGGTATCATCAGGCTTTTTTGTTCGCAGAAGAACCGTTTTTAAAAAGGCGGCGGTAAACGATGTAAAAATCGAACAGACCTTTTTAATGCATCTTTTGAGGCGATATGCTATGCGGGTTAGTGTAGGCGGCTTTGGAGTTCAAAAAAATTCTGAGCAGATAATTGTTCCGTCGGGCACAAAAATGCAGATAAAACAGAAATTCTTTGATTTTTTTCCCTTTTTAAAGCCTGACGGCATAACAATCCGTCCGCACAGAAGAACCGAGCTTAGAAACCGATTTTTAATTCTTCCCGTTTTATTGACATTGCTCACCTGTGCTGTATCGCTGATTTTATCTAATAAATTTGAAGAATTTAATCATCTCATATTTTTCATAACAATAATAATTTTCTGTGTAATTTTTTATTACGGGTATCTGTGTATTTATGAATATCATCACGGCAAGTTTTGCTTAGGCAAAACTGTTTTTGCGCGAAGTGCTTATGGGCTCCGCACCTGCAGACTTTACTGTCCCGTTGAAAATATTGGAGAAATAAAGCTTATCCGCTTTGGTATAGATTTCAAGCATAACACCTGTCGCACACGTGTTACAGTTTCGTCCGAAAGTGCTGACAGTATAATGGTTCGTCATCTTGATTATACAGAGGTTTGCAATCAGATAAATCAAGCCTTTAATATTAATGTATAATTTGAAATTAATAGCAAAAAATAAGAATGTTTCACGTGAAACATTCTTATTTTTTTGAGGAGAACATAGGGTATGGATTTTATTTTTCAACTAATTAAAGCATTTGCAGTAGGCGGAGCAATTTGTCTTGTAGGTCAGATTCTGATTGATTATACAAAGCTCACCCCTGCGAGAATACTCGTTTCATTTGTGGTAAGCGGAGTTTTGCTCACCGCAATTGGTGTTTATCAGCCAATTGTGGATTTTGCAGGCGCAGGCGCAACTGTTCCGCTTACAGGCTTTGGCTACAGTCTTGCAAAAGGTGTAGAGGAGGCGGTGGAGCAATACGGTCTGCTCGGCGCGCTTTCGGGCGGTCTTGCCGCAACCGCCGCAGGAATTACGGCATCGGCGCTTTTTGGTTTTTTAGCATCACTTTTCTTCAAACCGGGGGACAAAACCTAATATTTATCCCATTATGAGACTAAAAAAGTCTCATTACATAAACCTCTTGCCAAAATTTAATAATATAATTAGTTTATTATTATGTCTTTACATTTAGATAAATTATTGGTATAATAGTCTCACAAAAACAATGTTTCACGTGAAACATTCTTCGGGAGGCTTAAATTATGGGAAAAATCGTCTCCATAGTTAATCAAAAGGGCGGCGTTGGTAAAACAACAACCGCAGTAAACCTTGCCGCAGGTATTGGAATGGTCGGTAAAAAGGTACTGCTTATAGACGCTGACCCTCAGGGTAACACCACAAGTGGCTATGGTATTAATAAAAAAGAAACCGTTATTACGGCTTACGACCTGCTTATAGGCAAGGGAACGGCAGAAAATGCGGCAATTGAAACTGAATTTAAAAATGTTTCGGTTGTTCCGTCCTCAATGGACCTTGCCGCAGCTGAGGTTGACCTGATTCAGATAGACCGCCGCGAAGCTCAGCTTAAAATGGCTCTTGCCTCTGCAAGGGATAAATATGACTACATATTTATAGATTGTCCGCCCTCCTTGGGACTTATAACCATAAACGCACTCAATGCGAGTGACACCGTTTTGGTGCCGATTCAATGCGAATATTTCGCTCTTGAGGGACTTTCTCAGCTTATGGCAACCGTCCGTCAGGTAAAAAGGCTTTATAATCCAACCCTTGAAATTGAGGGCATTGTACTCACTATGTATGACGGCCGACTCAACCTTACACAACAGGTTGTGGGTGAAATAAAAAAATACTTTGCAAATAAGCTTTATAAATCGGCTATTCCGCGAGGTGTCCGTCTTTCTGAGGCTCCAAGCTACGGAATGCCCATTCAGTATTATGACAAGCGTTCAAAAGGCGCCGCCGCATACAACGATTTAGCAAAAGAATTTTTAAAGAAAAATAAGAGGGGATAAAAATGGCAGTTAAAAAAGGTGGACTCGGAAAAGGACTTGACGCATTGTTTAATCAGAACGCAACCGATAATGACGGTGCGGTAAGCGTGAATATAAATGACATTGAGCCAAACCGCAATCAGCCCCGAAAAGACTTTGACGAGGCGGCTTTGTCGGAGCTTGCTGACAGTATTTCAAGACACGGTCTTATACAACCTATAGTGGTTCGTCCGACAATGGACGGAAGATATATGATAATTGCTGGTGAAAGACGCTGGCGCGCTTGCCGTATGGCAGGACTCGAATCGGTTCCTGTTATGATAAAGGATACCGACGACCGCACGCTTATGGAATTGGCTCTTATTGAGAATCTTCAGCGTGAGGACTTAAATGCAGTTGAAGAAGCGTTGGGCTATAAGGCTTTGATTGAGGATTTTGAGCTGACTCAGGAGGAGGTCGCCCACAGAATGGGCAAATCGAGAAGCGCTGTAACCAATGCTTTGCGATTGCTCAGTCTTAACGATTCCGAGCTTGAAGCCTTAAGACGCGGTACTATTTCAGCAGGTCATGCAAGAGCCCTTTTGAGCTGTGAGGACGAGTCCTTGCGCCAAAAAATGCTCATTGCCGCGGCAGACGGCGCATCTGTCCGCGAGCTTGAAAGAATGGCTGCTCTTTCAAAGAAAGAGAAAAAAACCGCTGTAAAAAGCGCAGTTAAGCCTAATTTTTACAGCGAGGTTGAGCTGTCCCTTAAAAACGAAATGGGCAGAAAGGTAAATATCAAGCCAACAGGCAAGGGCAAAGGCACCCTTACAATTGAATTCTACAACGACGACGAGCTTGCCGAATTTGCAAAAAAATTAGCAGGTGAGTAATATGGAGATAAAATCAAGCTATAAATTCAATTTTAAGACCTATAAAAAATTTGTTCATCTTACTACAAAATGGATGAAACCGCTTTTTCTTATTCTTGAAATTATAATAGGTCTTAGCATCTTAGCCTGTGTTTTCTCGCTAATATCGGGTGTAACCGAAATAATCAGCTCTATGATTATGTGTATAATTTTAGAAGCTTTTATCATTTCCTATGATGTATTTTTTCCTCATTTGAGCTATAAGCTTACGAAAATTACAAATAATGTAGAAGATAATCATTTGTTTTGCGACGATAGCTTTATAGTTGAAACCAAAGGCAAAAACATCACCTCACAAGCAACCGTTAAATACGATATTCTTAAAAAGGTTTATGAGGACGGCGAGCATTTTTTCATTTACATCAGCAAAAATCAGGCTTATGTTGTAGATAAAGCCACTATTTCGGGCGGTTCTGAGGGTGAGCTTAGAAACCGACTTGTATTGGCAGTAGGAGAAAAGAAATACAAATATAAGCTGTAGTTAATAATGAATAACCGTAGGTTTACATAATGTTTGTGTCAACGGCTATGGTTTATATAAATAAATGGAGGTTATATATATGACCAAAAGACTAAAAAATATAATCCCCAACAGACATTTTCGACGTCGTCCGCCTCCGAGCAGAGTATAAAGCTTTAATTTACATAAAACTTTAATACTTTGCAAAAGGAGAAAACTATGTTATATTATTTTTTATCAATTTTAGCTCTGCTTTGCTGGAGCGGTTCTGACCTTTTTTCTAAGAAAGGTACACGCGAGCAGGACAAAAACAGTCATTGGAAGGTTGTTTTTGCGGTTGGTCTTATAATGGGTATACATTTCTTTATCACCCTCATAGGCGGTGCGGTAATTGACAGTACGGTCGGTGTGGACGGTGTACCTAAGGTTGTTGCGAGTCTTTTCTATACCGATTTCAAGTTGATTGATTTCGTAAGCTATCTGCCTGTTGCAGGACTTTACATATTAGCAATGGTTTTGGGTTACATAGGTCTTCGCTATATTGAGCTTTCGATTTCTTCGCCCATATGTAATTCATCGGGAGCGCTTGCGTTTATACTCTGCCTTGCTTTCGGAATTTTTTCAACCGACGAGCTTACACCTGTCACAATTATCGGTATTTCGATGATTACAGTAGGAATAGTTGCTTTAGGCTTTGTTGAGCAGAAAGAGGACGAGGAGGTTAGAAAAGCGCGTCAGGAGAGGGCAAACCGCAAATACACAAAGAGCATTTTAGCCTTTCTTTTACCCCTTTCATACCTTGTGATTGACGCTTTGGGAACGGTTGGCGATGAATTCCTTTTCTCAGATGCATTTATGGAGAAAACGGGAATCGAAATGAGCGACTATTCCGCAAATTCCGCTTTTGAGCTTACATTTTTTGTTCTTGCAATTTTTGCCTTTATTTGGCTTAAATTTGTCAAAAAGGATGCTATACTCAAGGGCAACAAGGACCTTTATTTAGGCGGTCTTTGCGAAACTGTAGGTCAGATATTCTATATGGCGGTAATGTTCAGCGATTTCTCAGCAGGTATGGTAATTATCTCGTCTTATTGCGCGATTTCTGTACTGTGGAGCAGAATTTTCCTAAAGGAAAAAATGTCATGGAAGCATTATGCTGTAATTGCGCTTGTAATTGCGGGTATTGTTGTTTTGGGATAAACCGATAGCTTTATTTTATATATAGCTGATAACAAGTAAAGAAACCGAGCAGAGCATTTACGCTTTGCTCGGTTTTATCATTTACAGTCTATTCGTTACAGGAAAATACGCAACGCACAAGACAGGCGGTAGAGGTTACTATAAGAAAAAAGAAGAATAAAAGCCCGCCTGTAAGAATAGCGCCGATTATACTTGTTGCTACAAACTCAATAGCAAGAAAAACAATTGAAAGAAGCACGGTACCGAAAATACCTACAAGCAATGCTGAAATTATAGTGCACAGGTCATTACAACCCTCTTTACGGAAAAGCGCGCCCGATAGAAGAATTACGGCAAGGTAAACTACGGCAATACCTAAAAGCACCCATAAAAAGGCAGGTGTAAGGGTAATAACAGCTGTTATTCGCAGAAAAGCCGTGATTATACCAATTATAAGGCTTGCAACCACCGCAATAACCGTACAGCCTGTTTTACAGCATCTACACGAAGTTAACATAACATTTCACCTCCCACATATACTATGCAAAAACAGGCAGTATGTGAAAGATAAAAAGTGAAGAGTTAAAAAGTTAAAAAGTAAAATCGACAAACCTCTAACGAGATTTGTCGATTTTGGTGGAGATAGTGGGGATCGAACCCATGACCTCTTGAATGCCATTCAAGCGCTCTCCCAGCTGAGCTATACCCCCAAGCTTAAATTAAGAAGTAATAACCAAAAGGTTTGCAACAAACTATAAATTATAATATCACAAGCACTCACATATTGCAAGAAAAATTTTAAACATATTTTTTCACTATCCCCTCCGTCTTTGCCATAGCAAAGCCACCTCCCCTTTAGGCAAGGGGAGCTATGCTTTGTTCTATTAAAAGAATAAATAAAAGGCGACAACGCGCAACCTTACTTTGCAGAAAGAATACGCGTTGTCTTTTTGTGTGGCAACTTTGAAACAGGGCCGTTTTTCTTTAACGGAATAAGCGTTTTATGTTAAAAAACAAAAAATGCGCCAACCGAAGCCGACGCATGAAAAACGCAAACCCCGTTTGTCGCGAAACAAAATCACATATAAACAAGGAATACCCTTATAACAAATGCCTTGGAATTTGCGTTTTTACCAAATTCACGACATTTGTTATCTAACAGGCAAAAAGAATCTAATACTCCCTAAAAAAAGAGAATATTCCCATAGTTTATATATTGAATTTTGTTTCGCATAAATATTATACCACATTTTTTGCAAAAATGAAAGACTTTTTTAAAGTTTTTTATTTAAGGTAAATTTAATTCAATTGAGATGTCAAATATCTTAAGTGTTCCGTCCTCATATTCAATTGCCGAGCGGTACTCGCCAAAGCCCACAAGACGGATATTTTCATATGCCTTAAAGCTACCGTACAGTCCGATAAACAGGCATAAAAGCACCGTCGCAGTAATATAAGCTGACCTAAAAAAAAGCTTAATCTGTCTTTTTATAATAATCATTCCTTTATGTTATTTAACAGGGTTACTAACGCATCTGACACCATTGAAGCAGAATACTTTGCTTCCTCTAAGGTGTTTACATCGGTTCCGAATTCAATTAGCATTGAGCCCTTTGAAAGACTTTCATTATAATTTTTCGACATCAGCATAAGCGGTCTTGCAAGGGTTGGATATTTTACCTCTAAAATCTGTTGAAGTCTTACTGCTAACTTAAGATTCTCTTTCCAGTTTGGGAAATTTGTAACCGTCCCGCTTTGTGAGCCCATTACAAGCATTACCTGAGCCGCTTTTTTGCCGTTAATTTCGGTCACAAGCTTTACCTTGTCGCTTTCGCCTGAGGAGACTGCGTCGCGGTGCAAATCAAGCACAACCTTTATTGTGGGATATTTTTTCAAATAACCGTTTATAGTCTCTGCAGCACGGCTATAGCTTCCCGTATAGTTTGGATAATCGTGCTGTGTTTTATCGTGTAAGGTTTTTATGCCTGCGTTATTAAGCTTCTCTGCCACGATTCTGCCGATCTCCGCCATATTTTTATTGTTATCCCTCGAACGGGATTCAAAATCCTCGGTATAAAATTCACTCTCCTCACTCATAAATGTCTCGGTTGTGTGGGTATGAATAATAAGCACCTGAGGCTTGTCGGTTTCTGTGATTTTAAAGCTGAGGCTTTCGTTTAAAAGCTTTTTTATGTCAATATCGAGGCTTGTATTGTTTTTTAAATAAACTCCGTTATAGGAAAGGGGCGCTGTGTAAGGAGAAATGTATTTTTCTATAACCTTTCCCTTTACCGCCTCGGTTGAAGCCTTGGCAGAGCTTGTATTATTCTGCTCTTCCGGCTTGCTTTCTGCTACTTCAGTTTGCTCCTTTTCAGAGGTTTCTGCTTGCGGTTTTTGCTCGAAAATATCGTTATTTTCATTGATTTCAAAAAAATTATTAAAAATTTTTTGATTTGATGTTTCCAAATTGCCGATTTTTTTATTTATTATATTAAAGGAATTAATGCTTAAGACCGAAATACTTATTAAAAAAACTGCCAAAAGCCTTAAAATTGCATTCTTTTGCATTTATATCACCGTATAAATAATATGCAAAAGAAAAGCTTTTCATACCAAGCTAAGAATAATTTTCTCGTCAATTTCAGGCTGGAGAAAAACATTAAGAGCCTCGCTTAAAAGCTCGCTTATTTTATTTGAAAGGAGGTCGGAATCCTTTGGCGACAATACTAAATCAATGTCTGAAACAGGCTCCCTTTTGGTAAGCTCCCACGCAAGGGTTACTGCATCTACAACGGTTGGCACACCGACCGCAATAACAGGTACTCCAAGCGTTTCGGCACTTAATTCCTTTCGTGAGTTCTTAACCCCTGAGCCGGGTGAAATACCTGTGTTGCAAAGCTGTACCGTTTTAAAAAGACGGGTGACGCTCATAGAAGCCAAGGCATCAATTACAATTACTGCATCGGGATTCAGTTTTTTAACTAACCCCTCAGAAATTTCAGTTACCTCAATACCCGTTTTCCCTAAAACATCGGGAGCTATAACCGAAACCTCTTTTAATCCCTTTAGTCCTATGCTTTCGGCAAAGCTTCCTGAAATATGGCGTGTGGCAAGAAGTCCTTTGGCTGTTTTCGGACCTATGCTGTCACTTGTAATATCGCTGTTGCCAAGCCCTATAACCAAAATTTTTTCTCTTTTTTTGGGTAACAGAAAATTAAGCGCGGATATAAGTTCTGCTTTTATATCGGTGCAGTCGGTAATTCGGTCGGGAGAGGGGAATTCAACCGTAAAATAGGTGCCTATTTTTCTGCCAAGCCTCACCGCGGCGCTTTCGGTAAGAATTTCGGTTTTTGTAACGGTTATTTCTTTTTTCCTTGTGTTTTCCGTTTCAATTCCCTCGCCGTCCTCTTTGTAAAGCTCTATTGCAAGGTCGGTTCTGATACTCATTGCTTTTCTCCGTAATTTGTGCACAAATTTGTTCTAAAAATTGCTATTTTAGCTCTTTTTTTTAGCATTGTCTTAAATATTAAAAATTATTCACTTTTTTCTTTAAAATAAGTTGAAAAAAATACAAAAATATGGTATATTATATTAGATTAATATTATTATAATAATATATATATATAAAGGTGGTTTACATAATGCCTATTAATTCACTTGATGATATTTGGTATGCCGTGTGTGACGAGTGTAAAAAGGTAATCTCCGAAATAGCCTTTAACTGCTTTTTAAAGGATTTAAGACCTGTTTCGCTTGACGGCAGAGAGCTTATTCTCGCTATAAATAACGAATATATGCGCGGGGTAGTTGAGCAAAACTATACCGAAACACTTAAGGACAGTATTAAAGCTGTTATGGGAATTGAAATAGATGTAAAGATTATCTATGAGGATGAAGAGGTTAATATAATGCTAGCAGAAAAGTACAGCGAGGGGCTTTCCTTTGAGGACTTCTTCACATTTCAGAATTTTATAGTCGGTTCATCAAACAGATTTGCTCACGCGGCTTCCTTAGCGGTTGCGGATAATCCTGTGCTTATATATAATCCGCTTGTTATTTACGGTCCCTCAGGAGTAGGTAAAACTCATTTGATGTTAGCTATCAAAAATCACATAAAAAAGAAGTTTCCTAACAAATCTATTGAGTATATAAGAAGTGAGGATTTTACAAATCAGCTTATAAAAGCCTTGCAGGACGGTAAGCTAGGTCTTGGAAGTATAGACGATTTCCGTAATAAGTTCAGAAATGTTGATGTTCTGCTTATAGACGATATTCACTTTATTGCCGGCAAGGAGCAGACACAGGAAGAATTCTTCAATACCTTTAACACCCTGCTTCAGACAAATAAGCAGATTGTTGTAACCCTTGACCGTCCGCCTAAAGAGGTTAAAACACTTGATGACAGAATCCGTTCGCGTCTTGAAAGCGGTCTTTTTGCAGATATTACAACGCCTGACTTTGAAACAAGGGTTGGAATTATAATTAAAAAGACTGAACAGTTAGGAATAGAGCTTGGAGAAAATATTGTTTATTACATTGCCGAGCACATAAAGGTAAATACGAGACAGCTTGAGGGCGTTATTAAAAAACTTCAGGCATATATAAAAATTCAAAACAGAATTCCTACCATTTCTGTTGTTCAGGGCTTTATAAGAGATGTTATAAACGACACTCAGCCTGAGCCTATAAAGATAGAAAAGATTATCTCAGAGGTTGCAAGAACCTACAATATTTCTGAGAGCGATGTTCTTTCAAACAGAAGAACTGCTTCGCTTGTGCTTGCGCGTCAGGTTGCTATGTACATTGCAAGAGAAACTACCGACCTTTCCTTTAAAGCAATCGGCGAAAGCTTCGGTAAGGACCATACTACCGTTCTTCACAATGTAAGAACTATTGAAAAATTCCTATCGGACAAGCCTTATCAAAAAGAGCTTGTTGACGACCTTATAAAAAATCTAAAAAGCAACAATGAAATATCATATTAAGGTCAATATTATTAATTTTTTTAAATTTTAGTTTTCCACCTAATTAACCTATGTTAACCAAAAAGTTATTAAACCCTATGTGGATAAAAATTTAAGGCTTTAATTATACACAAATCATCAAGATTTGTTTCCACACAGAAAATTCAGTAGTAATAAGGCTTTTAACCACTTTTCCACCGAATTAACCTACTTTATTATTGTTATTATTTTTGTAACCTATAAATAAGGAGAAAAATTATGATTTTTTCAGTTGAGAGAGAAAAGCTGCTTGAAGCAGTATCAAAATTACAAAGGGTAGTTGGTGCAAAAACATCTATGCCTGTGTTAGAGGGAATCCTCATTTCAGCAGAGCAAGGAAAGATAACTCTTATTTCATATAATCTTGAAATGGGTATGAAAAAGGAAATCTATGCTAAATGTGATGAAGCAGGAGATATTGTTATTAACGCAAGACTGCTTGCTGATATTCTGAGAAGAATGAACGGTTTACAGGTTGAAATTTCAGCAGACGATAAGCTTAACTGCAATATTAAATGCGGTGAGGCTACCTTTGATATTATGGGTATGGCTGCTACCGATTTTCCTGAAATGCCGTCTGTAGCAGAGGGTAACAAAATTTCCTTAAAGGGCGAAATCTTGGCTGATATGGTAAAGGGAACTATCTTTGCCGCAGCTCAGAACGAGGGCGCAAAGCCGATACTCACAGGTATAAATATTTCTTTATTTGAAAATAATCTCCGCCTTGTTGCGATTGACGGTTATCGCTTGGCAATAAGAAATGAAAAGGTTGATATTAATAATAATATTGATTTTACAATATCCTCAAAGGCTTTGGGTGAGTCTGTAAAGCTTATTGATGATGAGGCTGAGGATGTTGATATTAATGTTGGTGAAAGGCTTATAAGCTTTAGTATTAACGGCTATTCCTTTATTTCCCGTCTTTTAGAGGGTGATTTTGTAAATTACAAAAAGACTATTCCCTCTGAGCACAGTCAGCGCGTTACTGTTAATACAAGAGAGCTTATAAATACTATAGAACGCGTATCCTTACTTATAAGCGAATCATTTTCAACACCTGTCCGCTGTTATTTTAATGAGCTTAATGTTGTTTTCACCTGCGCTACCTCAATGGGAAGAGCTACCGAAACCTTTAATACTAAGTTAGAGGGCGAAAGCTTTGAAATCGGTCTTAACAGCCGTTATCTTTTAGAGGCATTAAAGGCTTGTGAAACCGAGTGCGTGCAGATTTTATTTAACGGACCTAACGCGGGTGTTGTTATAAGCCCTGTTGATGGGGATAGCTTTAAGTATATGATAATGCCTATGAGGTTGAAATAATGGATTTTGAAAAGATTGCTATAAAAGAAGAATTTATAAGATTAGATTCTGCTATGAAGCTTGCAAGCCTTGTTGTTACAGGCGGTCACGCTAAAATAGTAATTCAGGACGGCGAGGTCAAGGTTAACGGCGAGGTTTGCACAATGCGCGGTAAAAAGCTTCATAAGGGCGATACAGTTGAATTTGAAAACCGCGGATTTATGATTGTATGATTGTAAAAAGACTTAACTGTCAAAATTTCAGAAATCTTTCAAAGCTTTTTTTAGAGCCTTGCGAAGAAATGAATGTTATCTGCGGTGAAAACGCACAGGGAAAAACCAATATTTTAGAGGCTATATGGCTTTTTACGGGCGCTAAGAGCTTTCGCGGTGCTAAGGATTCAGATTTTATAAAATTCGGCGAGGAAAGAGCGCTTTGCGAGCTGATGTTTTTCTCAGGCGGAATAGAAAATGAGGCTAAGCTTTTAATTAACGAAAAAAGAAATGTAGTTTTAAATAATAATAAGCTTAAATCTCCGTCTCTCCTTGCAGGTCATTTTAATGCAATAATTTTTTCGCCTGTTGATTTACGGCTTGTAACCGACGGTCCGAGTGTCAGAAGAAGATTTCTTGATACTGCTATAGGTCAGATTTATCCGTCATATATAGATTTGTTAAAGGAATATGTAAGGGCTGTAACCCAGAGAAACAAAATTATAAAGGATTTAAGATTTGATTCTACCTTAGATGTTTTGCTTGATGTTTTTGAAGAGGAAATAGCCGTAAAGGGAGTAAAGCTTATAGCTCTCAGAAAAAAGTATATAGCTACACTTAATAAATATCTTCCAGAGCTTTATTCGGGAATTTCGGGCGGAAAAGAAGAATTACAGACCGATTATATTTCTGTTTGCAATGAAAACGAGCTTAAAGAAAAATTAAAGGATAAGAGAAAAGAGGATATGTTTACAGGGGTTACATCTGTCGGTCCTCACAGAGATGATATTGAGTTTAAAATTAACGGTATTTCGGCAAGAGCCTTCGGTTCTCAAGGACAGAAAAGAAGTGTTGCTTTATCCTTAAAGCTTGCTGAGGGCGAGGTTATAAAAAATATTGTCGGTAAATGTCCTGTTTTATTGTTGGATGATATAATGAGTGAGCTTGATTTGTCAAGGCAGGATTTTATATTGAACCATATAAAAGGAATGCAGACATTTTTGAGCTGTTGCGACCCGTCTAACTTTAAAAGCCTTAAGGCAGGAAAAATTTTCAGTATAAAGGACGGTAAGGTAATTTAATGTATATACATTTAGGTCAGGAAACGGTCATAAGGTCAAATGATGTTATAGGAATTTTTGACCTTGAAACCACAACTGTTTCTAAAAATACCCGAATTTTCTTAGAAAAGGCAGAAAAAAAGGGTGAGGTTATAAATGTTTCCTATGAGCTTCCAAAATCCTTTACATTAATAAATGAAAAAAATTCAAAGCAAAATAAGGTTTATATTTCGCAAATATCCTCCTCAACACTTTTTAAGCGTTCGGGGTTAATAAATATAAAATAAATTATAAAAGATTTTATGAGAGGAAAAAATCATAATGAGTAACGAAATTAATCTTCCTGTTACCGGCAATTACGATGAAAATTCCATACAGGTTTTAGAGGGACTTGAGGCTGTTAGAAAGCGCCCCGGTATGTATATCGGTTCTACAGGTGAGCGAGGTCTCCACCATCTTGTATATGAAATTGTGGATAACTCCATAGACGAGGCGCTCGCAGGCTATTGTGATAAAATTACTGTAGAGCTTCTTGATGACGGTGTTATTAGAGTAACCGATAACGGACGAGGAATTCCTGTTGGAATTAATCCTCAAAAGGGAATACCTACAGTTACTGTAGTTTTCACAATTCTTCACGCAGGCGGTAAGTTCGGCGGAAACGGATATAAGGTTTCGGGCGGACTTCACGGTGTTGGCGCATCGGTTGTTAATGCGCTTTCAAGCTGGCTTGAGGTTGAGGTTAGAGACGGTGAAAAAATTCATAAGGAGCGCTATGAAAAGGGTGTTGTTGTAAAGTCTCTTGAAATAGTGGGTGATACCGATATTACGGGTACAACCGTTACCTTTAAGCCTGACCCTACAATATTTACAGATACCACAAGATACGATTATGATACTCTTTTGAAGAGACTCCGCGAGCAGGCATTTCTTAATGCAGGTATTCGCGTTGTATTGGTGGATAAAAGAAGAGATGCAGATTTGCCTGACAGAAATGATGATTTCTGCTATGAGGGCGGTATTAAATCCTATGTTGAGTTTATTCTTGAGGGTATAAAAAAAGATAAAATCACTAAGGATGTAATCTATTTTAGCGATACAGACGGTGACAGTACCGCAGAAATTGCGCTTGTTTGGTCTACATCTTACGATGCAAGGGTAATTTCCTTTGCTAATACACTTCATACTATTGACGGCGGTACCCACGAACAGGGCTTTAAGCAGAGCCTTGCAAACGTGGTAAATAAGTATGCCTTTGATTTTAAAAAGATTAAAGAGGGTAACGCAAGACTTAAGGGTGACGATATTTTAGAGGGTGTTGTTGCAATTGTTTCGGTAAAGCTTGCAGACGCTCAGTTTGAAAGCCAGACTAAGGCAAAATTGGGTAACACCTCAATAGGCAGACTTGTAAGAGACCTTGTAAATGAAAAGCTTTATCAGTATTTAGAGGAAAATCCTGACGATGCTAAAATTGTAATAGATAAGGCAATCGCCGCTTCAAATGCAAGAGAAGCAGCTCAAAAGGCAAGAGATTTGCAGAGAAGTAAGTCAGGTATAGGCGGAAAGGCAAGAATGCCCGAAAAGCTTAAGGACTGTATCTCTGACGACCCAACTAAGACTGAGATATTTATCGTCGAGGGAGACAGTGCGGGCGGTTCCGCAGTTGAGGGAAGAAACAGTACCTATCAGGCAATTCTTCCGCTTTGGGGTAAAATGCTCAATGTTGAAAAGGCAAGGGTTGACAAGGTTTACGGAAACGACAAGCTAACACCTGTTGTTGTAGCTTTAGGAACAGGAATTGCCGAGAACTTTGATATTGAAAAGCTCCGTTACGATAAAATTGTTATTATGGCCGATGTCGATGTTGACGGTAGCCACATAAGAACACTTTTACTTACATTCTTCTTCCGCTATATGCCACAGCTTATTGAAACAGGGCATATATATCTTGCACAACCGCCTCTTTACAGAGTTGCAAAGGGTAAGAGATACTTTGATGCCTTTACCGACGAAGAGAGGGACAGATACATTGAAGAATTAGGCGGAAATGTAGATGTTCAGCGTTATAAAGGTCTTGGTGAGATGAATCCCGAACAGCTTTGGGAAACTACACTTGACCCTGAGCACAGAACTATGCTAAAGGTAACAATGGCAGACGCTCAGCTTGCAGACGAAACCTTTACTATGCTTATGGGCGAAGAGGTTGAGCCGAGAAGAAGATTTATTGAAGAAAATGCGATATTCGCAACAGACCTTGATATTTAAAGGAGGGGAGAGTTAAAATGGCTAAACAGGAAAAGGTATATTGGCCGAGTGATGAAGAAACCAACATTCAGCCTGTAGAAATTGTAGACGAAATCAGAAGCAGTATGCTTCAGTATTCAATGTCGGTATTGGTGGGCCGTGCTATCCCCGATGTGCGTGACGGACTAAAGCCTGTTCACAGAAGAATACTTTACACAATGTATGAAAACGGACTTACCCCCGATAAGGCTTACCGCAAGTGCGCTGATACTGTAGGTTCGGTGCTCGGTAGGTATCATCCCCACGGTGACGCCAGCGTTTATGATGCAATGGTTCGTATGGCTCAGGATTTTTCACTCCGTTATCCGCTTATTGACGGTCACGGAAACTTCGGTAATATTGACGGTTATCCTGCCGCTGCTTATCGATATACCGAGTCAAGAATGAACCGTTTGTCACTCAGTATGCTTGACGATATTGATAAGGAAACGGTTGATTTTAACCCCAACTATGATAACCGTTTGAGTGAGCCTGAGGTGCTTCCCGTAAGATTTCCTCAGCTTCTTGTAAACGGTTCTTCGGGTATTGCGGTTGGTATGGCTACCGAAATTCCGCCTCATAATTTAGGTGAGGTTATTGACGGTATGTGCTGTCTTATTGATAACCCTGAGGCAGAGCTTTCTGAAATATGCGAGCATATAAAGGGACCTGATTTCCCAACAGGCGGCATTATTATGGGCAGAAGCGGCATCCGCGCCGCATATGCTACGGGCAGAGGAAAAATAATCCTCCGCGGTAAGGCTGAAATTGAGGAAGTTAAAAACGGAAAGTTCCGCATTGTTATTACCGAAATTCCTTATAAGGTTAAAAAGCAGGAATTGGTTAAAAATATCTACGATTTGGCGGCTGATAAGCGTATTGAGGGTATTGATGATGTGGTTGACTACTCCTCTAAGCGTGACGGCGGTATAAGAATTATTGTAGACCTTAAAAAGGACGCTAATCCTCAGGTTGTGCTCAATAAGATTTACCGTTACACATCCTTGCAGACAACCTTTGGAGCTATTTTGCTTGCAATTGTGGGCGGTAAGCCTCAGGTGCTTACACTTAAGGAGATGCTCCAAAACTGCATTGATTTCCAGTACGATATTATTTTCAGAAGAACCACATACGATAAGCGCAAGGCAGAGGAGCGCGCCCACATTTTAGAGGGCTTAAAGGTTGCTCTTGACTTTATTGATGAGGTTATTGCGATAATCCGTAACAGTAAGACTATTCCTGAAAGTAAGGAAGCGCTTTCCGAAAGATTCGGTCTTGACGATATTCAGACTACTGCTATAGTTCAGATGCAGTTAGGTAAGCTTGCAGGCTTGGAAAAGCAGAAGATTCTTGACGAATTGGACGAAAAATTGGCATTTATCAAGGAATGTGAGGAAATTCTCGCAAGCAGAGAGAGAATTCTCGACATTGTAAAGACCGAGGCTTTGAATCTCAGAGATAAGTACTCCGACGACCGCAAAACCGAAATTACCGATGTTGCGGGCGAGGTTGATATTGAAGACCTTATTCCTGAGGAGGAATGTGTGCTTACTAAGACGGTTAATGGTTATATTAAGCGTCTGCCGGCTGATACCTATAATGTTCAGCACAGAGGCGGTCGCGGTATTACGGGTATGACCACAAGAGCAGAGGATGCGGTGGAGAATATGTTTGTCTGCTCCTCGCACGATTATATTATGCTCTTCTCGAATCTCGGTAGAATGTACCGTATTAAGGCATATGAAATTCCTGAGGGCAGCAGAACAAGCAAGGGTATGAATATTATTAACATTCTTCCCCTTATGCCTGAGGAAAAGATTACAATTATTCTTCCCGCAAGCGAGCTTGACGAGGAAAAATACATTGCAATGGTTACTAAGAAGGGTACAATTAAGCGTACAAAGCTTTCTGAGTTCAGAAATACAAGAAAGAGCGGTATTATCGCAATCTCTATTGATGATGACGACGAATTAGGCTTTGTTCGTATGACCGACGGAAATCAGAATATCTTTATTGCCACAAGAAACGGTCTTGCTATTCAGTTTAAGGAGAGCGATGTTCGTGCAATGGGTAGGTCGGCACGCGGTGTAAGAGCTATCAATATGCGCGAGGGTGACAGCGTTATAGATATGGCTATAACCGATGAAAATACTAAAATTCTTACCGTTACCGAAACAGGCTACGGAAGAATAAGCAGTATTCAGGACTACCGCTTGCAATCACGCGGCGGTAAGGGACTTACCAACTACCGCACAGAGAAGTACGGAAAGGTTGCGGCAACCATCCCTGTTACCGATAATGACGATATTATTATGATTGCATCCAACGGAATTGTAATTCGTATATTCGCGGGAGATATTTCTCAGTTCAGCCGTCCTGCAAAGGGTGTAAGGGTAATGCGTGTGGCTGAGGGAGAGAAGATTCTTTCGGTAGCGCTAACCGAGCATAACGAGGAAGAGGTAACCGAAAAGCCTGAGGAGGCAGATGCTGATGCAGGCGATGTTGGCGCAGAAGAGGTTATTGAGGATGTAACCGAGGTTTCACCTGAGGAACAAACAGAGGAATAATGTAGGGGTTGTCTCAATAAAGGTAATTCGCACAATCCGTACCTCCCTCTGATGAGGGAGGTGGCACGGCGTAGCCGTGACGGAGGGAGAGAAAAGATAAAAATGTTACAATTATTGTAGTTTTTTTCACCCTCAGTCTCATTTCACACGACAACTCCTTCTGACGAGGGAGCCGACTGTGATATTTGGCATCGCTGTTTTGAGCATTTTAGCCTTAATGAGATAACTTCAATGCGGACATTAATGAAAGCAGGT
Organism: Acutalibacteraceae bacterium; assembly: GCA_045533475.1. GTDB lineage: Bacteria > Bacillota > Clostridia > Oscillospirales > Acutalibacteraceae > UBA737. The sequence continues at coordinate 22,831 of JAZSHV010000066.1, forward strand.
GTTATGCGCTTAAGCAGTTTATTATGTCAGAAGAAAAAGAATTTTTTACAGAACAGGAAATTATTAGCGACCAAATAGAAGAACAAGAACCGCAGGAAGTCCCTGTGGCTGAGCCTTTTGAAGAAATAAAAGAAGAAAAAGAAGAGGTTTTCAAAAGTGCGGTTTTTGAAAATTATACTTTTGGTCCTGTTGTAAATGCCGAAAAGCAAAGCATTAAAAAAATGGCTAATGCGGCAGGCTGGTCATTTCTTATAATGAGCGGAATTGTGCTTATTATAAATCTTATAGTAATGGCAATTTTCGAGGGAATAAGTGTTATTACGGGAAATGAATCGCTTTTAAACGAGCCCGCTGTTTTACAAGCCTTTCAAATTATTCTCTCAAGCTTTTCGTTTACAGTGCCGTTTGCGTTTATTTATAAGCTGTACGGATTAAGAATCAGCGACCTTGTTATATACAAAAAGCCAAAGGAAAAAAGCTTTTTACCGCTTTTTGTTTTAGGTCTTGGCTTTTGCTCCTTTGCAAACATTGCAAGCAGCTATGCGGGTAGTATTTTCGAAAGCATAGGAATAGAATATAATGTAGATTTCGGAGAATACCCAAAAGGAATTTTTGGCTTTTTACTAAGCTTTATTTTTATTGTAGTCGTTCCTGCCCTTGTAGAGGAATTTGCTTGCAGAGGTATAATTTTAGGTTCGCTCAGAAAATTTGGAGACGGTTTTGCAATAATTGCCTCAGCAATAGTTTTTGGGCTTATGCACGGAAACTTTGTTCAAATGCCCTTTGCATTTTTAGTAGGACTTATACTCGGCTTTGTTACCGTAAAAAGCGGTTCTCTGTGGGTTGCGGTTGCAATTCACGCAAGCAATAATTTCATTTCGCTTGCAATGGAGTTTTTCTTTAGCAATGTTTCAATAAATATACAAAATATCATCTATATGTTCTATATTACCGTTACCTTGCTTTTAGGAATTGCTGTAATACTTTGCTTGAATGACAGAGAATTTTACAAATTAGAGAGCTTGGAGCTTAAATGCAGTGAAAGAGAAAAATACAAATGGTTTTTTACATCAGTTCCGATTATAATCTTTTGCGTAATAAGTATTTTGGAATCATTAGCATTTTTTATAATATAATTTGAGGAGGAAAATTTATGAATTTAAACGATATTTTGAACGAAATGGGCATTTCTGCGGGATTTATTGCTATTTACGGTGTTATTCTTGCTGTGTCGGGATTAGTAGGAATTATTTGCTATATTTTACAGGGAATAGGACTTTTCAAAATGGGAAAGGCTTTAAATATCAGTAATCCGTGGCTTTCATTTATTCCTGTAGCAAGCATCTTTTCGCTTGGCAGAGTAGCTCAAAGGTATGTCAAGCGTGACGGAAGAGCTTCCGCAAAGTTTTCGATATGGCTTTTGGTTTTATATATTGTTAATTTTGTTATAGCAACGGCAATGTGTGTTTTGCTTGTCAAGGTGATTTTTTCACTTGTGGGATATACTACAAGCGCAATTGTTGATGAAACTGCTTTAACAGCAGAAATGTTCTCAGGAATTATTCCTATAGTAATTTTATACATTTTAATTCTTGTGGGTGCTATAGCATATCAGGTTATTTATTACATAGCCTTGTGGAGAGTCTTTGCGATATTCAATAACGAACACGCAACCCTTTTCCTTGTGCTTTCTCTGTTTTTCAACATATTGCCTCCGATTTTCATTATTGCAATAAGCGGTGCAGAGCCAAAGCTTACATATGAGGAAAGAATAGGCTTTAATATTTCACAGTATTGATTAAAGATATAAAAAACAACCCCATTTTTCACATAGATAAATGGGGTTGAGCTATATTTATAATTATTCTCTTTTTACTCATCGCATATTTATAAGCTATTTCAGTTCCGCTTTTTGGTTGATAATCAAATAAGTCCTTTTTACTGTTTTTTCTTCTTGGCGGTGAATAGCTATCTGTATAGTATACAATGCATATATCAGAGTTCTCAATCATTTCAAAATTGCGCTCAACATATACCGCTTTTCCTGTATTTAAAGCCCTTTTTGGAAAATAGGTTTCTTTATAAAAGCGCAATAAATGTTCTTCGTAATCATCATATATTTCAGGATATTCTCCTCGAACATAAACTCTTTTTATGTTCGGGTATTTTTCTTTTAATTCGGAAGTAACCTCGTAACATAAATCGTCAAATTCACTTTTACTTCCAAAAAGAAATGTATCTGTAAAATCTTTTATAATTAAATTTTCTATAGTCTCATAGAGCCTTGTTTTTAAATCATCTGTTTTTAATATTTTTCTGTGTCCAAAAAAGCAGCAAACCTTATTTTGTACTATTCTATACTCCTGAAAATAAAAAAGTGTGCGCAACCGAAGCTACACACACCGAAAAATGCTTGACTTCGATTTGCTACCACACAAAATCAATATATCATCCCATATAGAAATGGAAAAACAGAAGTCAGCATTTTTACCAATAGTAAAATGCCCACTTCTACATAGAAGATGATATATATTTGATTTTTGTGTGGTAAATATATTATAACACGCTTTTAATAAAAAGAAAAGTATTTTTTATTTTTTTCATATCCACCCACCAACATTCGTTGGTCCCCCTCCTTTAGGCAAGGAGGGCTTTTTTTAGTCTTTTTATGTATAAAAAGGATAAAATAAAGACAAGTGCACACAAAAATAATTTAGAGTAAAAAATTTTTTTATAAGACAATATTCTCTCATTTTTTCACACCTTACATAATATAATTAACTATGGATATTTCAGAATGAAAATTCATAAAAAAGAAAAGCAAAAGAAAGGTGAGAAAATAATGAGCGGTTTTTATCCCGAAGGATGGAACGGTAAGGAAAAAGGCTTTAAAAGATTTACCTCCGCCGATTTGGCAGAGGCAAAGGTGCAGGAAACGGTTTTGGAGGCGCCTGTGCAAATGTGCGACGCTTCTCATAATCTGCTTGTGAATTTAGGATGTATGCGGGGAATTATTCCGCGTGAGGAGGGCGCGCTCGGCATCTCCGACGGCTCAACAAGAGACATTGCCCTGATTTCAAGGGTGGGAAAGGCGATAAGCTTTACTGTATCGCAGATTACTGCCGACAGTGACGGCAAGCCATATGCAATACTTTCCCGTAAGCGCGCACAGGAACTATGCCGTAAGCACATAATTGAAAATAAGCATTGCGGTGATGTGACCGAGGCAAAGGTGACACACCTCGAAAGCTTTGGAGCTTTTTGCGACATCGGTTGCGGAAACATTGCTCTGCTTCCTATAGACGCAATATCGGTTTCGCGCATCTCCCATCCAAAAGACAGATTTTATGTAGGCGAAAACATTAAGGCGGTTATAAAAAATATTGCGCCCGACGGAAAAATCACACTCTCCCACAAGGAGCTTCTCGGCACTTGGGAGGAGAACGCCTGCACATTCTCGGCAGGTCAGACCGTTTCGGGCGTTATAAGAAGTGTTGAGGATTACGGAGTTTTCGTGGAAATTACGCCGAATCTTGCAGGACTCGCCGAACCGAAAGCAGGAGTTAAGGTTGGTCAGCAGGCGAGTGTGTATATAAAAAGCATTATCAGAGAAAAAATGAAGATTAAGCTTATTATAATTGATAGCTTTGATTCGTCCTTTTCGCCCGAAATTAAATACTTCTTCAGCGGTGAAAATATTGCAGAATGGGATTACTCACCTAAAAACTGCAACAAACGGATTTTTAGCAGATTTTGCGGATAATATAACAAAAAGAGGCTGTAAAAAAACACGTCTTCCTTTTGACGGTGAGATGATTGATAGCCCAAACCTTGGCTCCCTCTGACGAGGGAGCTGTCACCGAAGGTGACTGAGGGAGAGAAAAACCTTTAATTCATTGCTTTTTTACTCTCTCCCTCCGTCTTTTTGCCTTGCAAAAATCCACCTCCCTCGGCAGAGGGAGGCAAGGTATTCACATTCCAAAAAGCTTGATAAATCATTAATATACATATCTAATTAAATAGTAAAAACTTAAAAATGCGGAAGAAGTTTGAATTTTTCACTTCTTTGAACCGCCCCAATTTGTGCGGACAGCACAAAAAAGTGCTCTATGGTAGCGAAAATTAAATTTTAAGCAATATACTGACTTCGTTTTTCGAGCGGAGTCAGTTTTGTTTTAAGTTGTATGCGTTGGTTATTGTAG
>JAZSHV010000061.1:0-33532 GCA_045533475.1 Acutalibacteraceae bacterium
GAAAATGTGGAAAAGATAACTAAGGCACTTGCCGATAAATTGGATAATAATAAAAGCGGAGTTATGCTTGTAAGGCTTGAAAACAGCTATCAGCTTGCAAGCCGCAAGGAATATGGAGCATATATCAAAAAGGCCTTTGAAATTAAGAGAAAAACTCCACTTTCTCCTGCAGCGCTTGAGGTCTTGGCGGTTGTGGCTTATAACCAGCCAATAACCAAAGCCTTTGTTGAGCAGGTGCGTGGTGTTGACTGTTCGGGTGTTATCTCAACGCTCGTTGAAAAAGAGCTTATTGAAGAGAGGGGAAGACTTGAGCTCCCCGGTAGACCGCTTTTATACGGAACAACCAAAAACTTCCTTCGTTGCTTCGGTATAACCGATTTGAGCGAGCTGCCCGAGCTTCCAAAGGAAAACACAGAGCTTAATGATGTTGCCGAGCAGCTTGAATTAACCGAAAATGTTCCTGAGGATAAAGAACCAAGCGAGGAAACAAACGAATAAAAAAGGGGTTGAAAAAGAGTGACTGTATTTTTAATAGTCTTGTTGGTAATATTAGGAATAATAGCAGTTGCACTTTTTAGTCCCGTTTCAGTAAAACTCGGTCTTGATGATGATTTCTATTTTTCGGTGAGCTTTCTTTCGTTCACATTTTATGATTCTAAAAAACCAAGGGTTAAAAAGAAGAAAAAGAAAAGAAAAAAGAGTGAAAAGCCTGCAAAGAAAGCCCCACCCAAAAAAGAGAAAAAGGATAATTTATTCAAAAAGCTATATAAAAAAAGAGGCTTCAAGGGAACGATAAACGAGCTTTGTCGGGTGGCTAAATTTGCCATTTCAAAATGCGGCAAAGCATTAAAACGATTTTCTTTTAAAAAGATAAGCCTTGATATAAAGGTTGCAACCGATAATGCCGCCGATACCGCTATTCTATATGGAATGGTTTGCTCCGGTGTTTATCCGATTGTAACATTTCTTAACACCGTTGTCGGCGCTAAGTTTAAAAGGGTTGATATAAGAAGTGATTTCGAATCGCAAAGCCCCGAGCTTACCTTTGATTTTTTGGTGCGTTGCAGGGTGATTTGGTTGCTTATTTTCGCCATTCAAATTTTTAAAGAATATAACGATTTTATTCGGAGGAATGAACTTTATGAGTGAGAACAGTATTAAAGCGATAATGGATACCACGATGGACAAGCTTCGTGCTATGGTGGATGCCGATACTATTATCGGAACACCGCTCACGGTTGGAAATATAACACTTATTCCCGTTTCCAAGGTGGCTTTCGGTCTTGCAACAGGCGGAAGTGATTTTCCAAACAAGCATCAGCAAAATGTTTTCGGCGGTGGCGGAGGAGCAGGGGTTACCGTAACACCTGTTGCATTTATCGCTATTAGCGGCGAAAATGTTAAAATGATGCCTATTTATAATGAGCTTACTTCACTCGATAAAGCAATAAATATGGCTCCTGAATTGCTCGATAAGGTAAAGGAGCTATTTAATAAAAACGATAATCAAACAATACCCGAATTGTAATATTAACTAAACTTGCCTTAATAAAATTTATTGAGGTGAGTTTTTTGAAAAGGGTTTTAAGTTTAATAATTGTTTTTGTTTTGCTGTGTTTCCCAATAAAAACTAATGCTGTTTCGGTTTCGGCAAAGGCGGCGGTTGTTATAAATGGAGATAACGGTGAAATTATATTTGAAAAAAATGCTCATACAAAGCTTTCAATGGCAAGCACCACCAAGATTATGACAGGACTTCTGCTTTGCGAATATGGTAATTTAGAAAGAGAAATTACTGTTACGAAAGAAATGGTGCAGGTTGAGGGCTCATCAATGGGGCTTCTCCCCGGGGACAAAGTAACACTCCACGATTTGCTCTATGGCCTGCTTTTAGCATCGGGAAACGATGCCGCAAATGTTATTGCAACAGTTATCGGCGGCACAGTGGATGGTTTTGCAAAACTGATGAATGAGAGAGCCGGGCAAATGGGACTTAAAAACACAAGCTTTGTAACCCCATCCGGTCTTGATGATGAAAATCATTATACAACCGCTTATGAATTAGCTTTAATAGCCAAGGAGGCTATGAAAAATGAGGCTTTTGCCGAAGCGGTTTCAAGTAAAAGCGCAGTGCTTTGTTATGGTAATCCGCCATATAGAAGAAGACTCACGAATCATAATAAATTACTTAATTACGATAATAGCTTTATAGGTGTTAAAACGGGCTTCACCAAGAAGTCAGGCAGATGTCTTGTTTCGGCAAGGAAAGAGGATGGGAAGTATGTTATTTGCGTCACCCTTTGCGCGCCTGATGATTGGAATGACCATAAAGCCCTTTCTTCCTTTGCCTTTTCCGAGTTAAAGCAGGTAACCTTTAAGCCGGAAAGGGAAATTGAAGAAATCGAGGTTATTGGCGCAAACGAGCCATTAAGAGTGAATTTGGGATCGTTTTTTGTCAACACAACAAGCAATGATGCTATCGAGTTTAAGGTTAACCTGCCGAAGTTTCTTTATGCGCCAATAAAAAAAGGCGAAGAAATCGGAGAAATTGAGTGCATCCAAAACGGAAAGGTTTGTTTTAATAAAAAAATAACCGCGCAAAATGATGTTTTGGCGGATGAAAGATATAACAGTAAAGCAAATAAGTTTTTAATATTTGCAAGAATGATAATCAGTGAATTTTAGGAGAAATAAATGAAGGATAATAAAATAAGACTGCAAAAATTTCTTTCGGAATGCGGTGTGGCTTCGCGCCGCAAAGCCGAGGAGCTAATAGAACTCGGTAAGGTTAAGGTTAATGGACATGTTGCCTTCCTTGGCATGAAGGTAGACCCTAAAAGAGATAAGGTAACCGTTCGCGGAAAGCGAGTTGTAGGTGTTAGCGAAAAGATGTATATAATGCTTCATAAGCCGCGCGGCTTTGTAACCACAATGAACGATGAACTTGATAGAAAATGTGTCAGTGATTTAGTTCGTGATGTGCCTGTTAAGGTTTTCCCCGTTGGAAGACTTGATAAGGATTCCGAGGGATTATTACTTATGACAAACGATGGCGAATTTGCCAACAATTTAACCCATCCATCAAGCCTTGTTAATAAAACCTACCGAGTAACCGTTGAGGGAGAAGTGGATGAGGAAATACTCATAAAACTTTGCGAAGGTATTGAAATAGAGGGTAGAAAAACTGCACCCTGCGATGTGTTCATCGCCGAAAAAAGAGGCGAGCGAACTATCCTTATTTTTATTATCCACGAGGGAAGAAACAGGCAGATAAGAAAAATGTGTGAAGCAGTGAGCTTAACCGTAAAAAGACTTAAACGCACCGAGATTGCTGGTGTTAAGCTTGGAATGCTGCCGCAGGGTAAATGGCGCCCGCTTAATGAAAGAGAAATGCGCCATCTAACAAATATAACAACAAAGGAAAGAGAAGAATGATAGAGCTTCGCCCACTTGAAGAAAACGATAAAATAAAAAAGGTTTATGGCAATATAAATTTTCCTTGCAATGAGTTTTCGGGTGTTGTTGTTGCAACCGAGAGGGGAAAACAAATAGGCTTTTGTCTATATGACCTAACTGATAAAAAAATGGTTATTAAGAAAATAGAGCCAATTGCCGATATTCCTTTGGCGGATGGAATATTAAGAAGCACTCTCCACGTTGCCGCCGAGCGCAGTATAATGGATGCTTTTTATGAGGGTGAAGAGCTCGAAAGCCTTTGTGAAAAAATAAACTTTATCAAATCAAAAGAAGAAAAATCACTGAAAATTGATAAGCTTTTTTCAAGCTGTTGTTCGTGCGGTAAATGATATTTATTTTGTAAATAAAAAAATACTTGCAAAATTCTTTTATATATGGTATGATATCTTTTGTCTAGTTGTATTTTGGAGGTGCAGATTGTGAGCGCATTAGAAATTATAATCGGTATTCTTGTTATAATCGTTTCTTTGGTTATTATTGCAGCCGTTCTTTTGCAGCAAGGTCATCGCGCAGGCGTTGGCGCAGTAACAGGTGCGGCAGATACTTTTCTTTCTAAGAATAAAGCGAGAACATTTGATGCTGTTTTAGCCCGTTGGACAAAGTATATCGCAATTCTTTTCTTTGTTTTGGCTATCGTTGCAAATATAATCGCTTTAAGAGGTTAAGCAGGTTAAAAATCGCTTGACTAAAAATTGAAATTCGCGTATAATGGTCTTTGTAAATTAGTAAGACCCTTGCTATTTTGCTTAAGGGAGGGAATATAATGAGTCAGGTTAGAATTAAAGAGAATGAATCACTTGATAACGCTCTTCGCCGTTTTAAGAGACAAACTGCGAAAGATGGTGTTATTCAAGAAGTTCGCAAAAGAGAGCACTATGAGAAGCCCTCTGTAAAGCGTAAGAAGAAGTCGGAAGCTGCTCGTAAAAGAAAGTTCCGCTAATATTTGCATTCTAAAAAGCGGTTGTGATTTCAACCGCTTTTTTCTTTGGAGAAAAGAAAATGATTTTAAAACCTAAAATAAAATTAGAAAGAGTGACCGATATCTCGGTTGAGCTTTTAAAAAAATATAATATCAAAGCGCTGATTCTTGATGTTGATAACACGCTTTCAACTCATCATGGTCAGGTTTTGACCGATGGGCTTCCGGAGTGGCTTTCTTATATGAAGGAAAACGAAATAAAACTTATGGTGCTTTCAAATTCCAAGAAAAAGAGAGTTGAGCCATTTGCAAATAAAATTGATTTAGATTTTATAAGCCTTGGATTAAAACCGCTTCCTTTCGGCTATCTTCGTGCTATTAGGGCGCTTTCGGTTAAAAAGAAAAACGCCGCCATAGTTGGCGACCAGATTTTCACTGATGTTTTGGGTGGTAATGCGCTCGGCATTAAAACCATTCTTTTAACACCGATTAAGGAAGAAAAAATGTGGAGCTTTAGAGTTCGCAGAAGCATCGAGAAAAAGCTCTTTAAAAAGTGGCAGCTTAAAAACACGGAGGTGTGAGTATGGCGGCAAAATTTGGACCCGCAGGTAATTCTATAAGCTTTACTGCTATGGGATATAAAGGCAGTCTTCAAGTGCCTGAATATATTGAGAAAATGGGGCTTGATGCGTTCGAGCATCAATGCGGAAGAGGTGTTAATATCGGCACTGAAAAGGCTAAAGAACTCGGTATTTTAGCGAAAGATAAGGGTATAACCCTTTCGCTCCACGCGCCATATTATATCTCAATGTCCTCAGTTGAAGAGGAAAAAAGATTAAACTCTATAAACTATATCCTCGCAAGCGCGAGAGCGGTTAATGCTATGGGTGGCGATAGAATCGTTGTTCACACAGGCTCTTGCGGAAAAATAAGCCGCGAATATGCCTTGGAGTTAGCAATTGATACAATGAAGCTCGCCCTTAAAGCTCTTGATGATGAAAATTTGGGTCATATCCATATATGCCCTGAAACAATGGGTAAGGTTAATCAGCTTGGCACCTTGGATGAGGTTTTAAGTCTCTGCGAGCTTGATGAGAGGCTCATTCCTTGTATTGACTTCGGGCATCTTAACGCAAGAGATTTAGGCTCACTTAAAGAATATTCCGATTTTGATAATATTTTCATCGCCATAAAGAATAGATTAGGCGAAGAGCGAATGAAGAGTTTCCATTCGCATTTCTCAAAAATTGAGTATACAACGGGCGGAGAGAAAAAGCATCTCACCTTTGAGGATAAGGTTTTCGGCCCCGATTTTGAGCCTGTTCTTGAAATTTGCGCGAAAAGGGATTGCTCACCCGTGTTCATTTGCGAGTCGGATGGAACGCAGGCGGAGGATGCAAAACAGATGAAGGATTATTATTCTAAACTAATGGAGAGTGTTTTATGATTTGGCATAGCACCGAAATTTCTTCGGTTTTAGAAAAATTTGAGGTTGATGCGGAAAGGGGACTCCATAAGGGAGTTGTTGAGCTTCGCAGAGAGAAATACGGAAAGAATATCGTAACCGAAAAAAAGGAAAAGAAATTCACCGATTATCTATCCGCTCAGTTTAAGAATAAAACTGTTATTGCGCTTTTTATAATTTCTTTAATTTCCTTTGCGTTATCGCTTTTTTATTCGGATAAGGATTTTTACACACCGCTTTTAATCATTGGTATTATAGTTGTTAATTTGTTCATAAGCGCATATCAGCTTATGCATTGCGAAAAAACGCTTAACAATATAAAGAAATATTCAAATCCATCTTCAAGGGTAATCAGAGATGGAATAGTGAGTATAATACCATCCGAGGATTTGGTTCCGGGTGATATTTTAATTCTCGAAGAGGGCGATTTTATATCTGCCGATGCGAGAATTATTGAAAGCAATGAGCTGCGCCTTAATGAAATGAATTTAACAGGCAGCGAAATCCCAACCGAAAAGGATGCCTTTGCGCTTTTTGAGGATATAACCCCCGTAAATGAACGAAAGAATATGGTTTATTCGGGCTCAAGTGTTGCTCATGGTACTGCTAAGGCAGTGGTTGTTGCAATAGGCTTCGGCACCGAGGCAGGAAGAACAACCGAGATAATGCGCGAAGCAGGGCAGGATAGCAAGCTTCCGCTTCAAAATAAGCTTGATAATATAAGCAATGTTATCAACACCGTTATATTTATTGGTTGCTTGATAGTTTTCTTTATAGGAATGGCGCAAAACTTTGATTATAAACCATTCGCTAACATGACCCTTAAAATGCTTGTTAATTCTGTGGCATTAGCGGTTGCGGCAATTCCCGAAAGCTTGCCCGCTATCGCAACAACAGTTGTTGCGGTTGGTATTCAGAGAATTATGTGCGAAAACATAATTGTTAAGGATACCGAATCGCTTGAAACCTTGGGCGAAACAACTGTTATTTGCTGTGATAAAACAGGAACGCTAACAAGAAATAAAATGGAGCTCGGCTATATTTTTGATGGCAACAGAATGATAGATATCAAGAATGATGCGCTTGATGAGGGAGTTGGAGCAATTCTTAAGCTCGCAACCGCTTGCGCAACACTCGATAACGATTCAACCGAGTTTGCTATTGAGAATGCCTGCCTTGAGCTTAACGGTATTTCAAAGGATGAAATCGAGGCTCTTTATCCTCGCTTCACCGAAATTCCCTTTGATTCTGAAAGAAAAACAATGACCACAATAAATATGATAGACCAAAAACCTTTTGCTATCATAAAGGGAGCTCCCGAAGTGGTTGTTCCAAAGTGCATTAACTGTGATACCGAAAAGGTATTAAAGGTTAATGAAGCTATGGCTAATATGGCGCTTCGAATTGTGTGTATAGCAGTAAAACCGCTTGATGAGGTGCCGGCAAACCCCCATCCCGATGATATCGAAACCGACCTTAAATTTGTTGGCCTTTTAGGCCTCGCAGACCCGCCACGAAAGGATGCGATGGGCGATATTGCAGACTGTAAGGATGCAGGTATTAAAACCGTTATGATAACGGGAGATAACCTGATAACTGCAAATGAAATAGCAAAGCAAATCGGAATACTCGGCGAAAACGATTTATCTATAACAGGCGAAGAGCTTAATAATTTAAGCGATGAAGAGCTTGCCGAAAATATAGATAAATATGCTGTTTTTGCGAGAGTTTCACCAAGCGATAAAAACCGTATCGTTAAGGCTTGGCAAAGCAAAGGTGCTATTGTAACCGTAACGGGTGACAGTGTTGCCGATGCTGATGCGCTTTCTCTTGCCGACGTTGGTTGCTCAATGAGTAAGTTCGGCAACGATGTTGCAAGAGGAAACGCCGATGTTATTATAACTAATAATCACTTTGGTTCTCTTGTTTGCGCTATCAGAGAGAGTAGAGGACTTGTGAATAATATAAAGAAGTCCTTCCATTATCTGATAAGCTGTAATTTCGCCGAGCTTATATCGGTTGTTTTGGGTATGATTATATTCGGTGGCTTGCCGATAAGCGCAGTTCAAATTTTATGGATAAATCTTCTAACCGATTCCGCCCCCGCGCTTGCAATCAGTATGGAGCAGGCGGATAACTATGTTATGAATAAGAAGAATGCATCTTTTATCAGTAGACTGTTCGACCCAAGAGCAATTATTAACCTTATAGTTATGACTCTGGTTATGACTGCTTCAACCCTCATTTCTTATGGAATAGGTCTTGCAGGCGGAAAAGCAGTTGCTATGACAATGGCCTTCTTGACACTTGGACTCACACAAATATTTAATTCATTTAACTATAAGCGAAACGCAAGTATAGTAAGCAAAACGATATTCTCTAATAAGTTTATGAACCTGTCCTCGTTGCTTTCTGCGTTTATCATTTTGTTCCTTGTGTTCACACCGGCAGGATTTGTCTTCGGGCTCACTATAATATCTTTCTCCAAGTTTATTGTAGCATTAGCCCTCGCTTTCTTAATCGTTCCTATCGGCGAGCTTTCAAAATATTTGTGCAATAAATATTTTTAGTTTTATAAAATATAAAATAAAAATAGCATCCACATTTGTGGATGCTATTTTTTGGTGACGCGGACGGGATTCGAACCCGTGTTATCGCCGTGAAAGGGCGGTGTCTTAGGCCTCTTGACCACCGGGCCAAGGTGGTGGCTGTAACTGGATTCGAACCGGTGACACTGCGGGTATGAACCGCATGCTCTAGCCAACTGAGCTATACAGCCATCTCAAGGCGACTTGTATATTATATCTATGAAACACCGTTTTGTCAATAGTAAATTTAAAAAAAGTTTATTTTTTTTGAAAATTTATATAGATATTCTTTTTATGTCGGTGAATGTCCATCTAAAAGGGTGGTATTTTGTTTTCGCCGGGAGGAATGTTTATGAAAGAGAACGACAAGCTACTTTATAAAACCTTGAAATCACTTCTTAATGAAAGGCTTTCAGACGCTGAGGTTGAAGCACTTAAAGCTGAAGGGTATGAAATTAAAAATCCCACAAGAAAAACAGCTGTTATGATTGCCCTTTACAAGAAGGCATCATCAGGGGATCTTTCGGCTATAAAGGAGCTTCGTTCCATCGTAAGCGAAAAAAGTGATGAAAGGCCGCAAGGCGGCAAGGCGGTGATGATTATTGACGACATCAGAGATTAAGATGTCGGAAATTGTTGGCGGAGGCTACGATGAATTCTGGAGCTGTAATAAACGTTACAGAGTGCTTAAGGGCGGAAAGGGCTCTAAAAAATCAGCTACTACCGCACTTAATTTTATATTCAGGCTTATGAAGGAAAAGGAAAGCAATCTTTTGGTTGTAAGACAGGTGATGAACACCCACAGAGACTCCACCTTTGCTCAGCTTAAATGGGCTCAGGAGAGGCTTGGGGTGAGTGATTACTGGTGTAATACCGTTTCACCTCTTGAAATGGTCTACAAACCAACAGGACAAAAAATTCTTTTCAGAGGCTTTGACGATGTTTTAAAGCTTGCTTCAACCACTGTGCCCAAGGGGTATCTAAATTATGTGTGGATTGAGGAGGCGTTTGAAATTTCTGACGAAGCCGATTTCGATAAGCTTGACCTTTCGGTTCCGAGAGGAAGGCTTCCGTCACCGCTTTACAAACAGACAACCATTACCTTTAACCCTTGGAGCGAGGGGCATTGGCTGAAAAAACGTTTTTTTGATACAAAACAAAAAAATGTTGCTGTTTTTTCTACTAACTATTTAATTAACGAGTTTCTTGATGAGACCGACCGAGCTGTTTTTGAAAGGATGAAGAAATCCAATCCGAGGAAATATCAGGTAGCCGGTCTTGGAGATTGGGGGATTTCCGAGGGACTCGTTTATGAAAATTGGACGGTAGGAAAAAAAGAAATTGCAAAGAAAGAGCTCTATAAATGGAAAAGCTTTTTCGGGCTTGACTACGGTTACACCAACGACCCTACGGCTTTTGTTGCATTTTCGGCTAATCCAATCGACCGCGAGCTGTATATTCACGGTGAATTTTATGAAAAACGCATGCTGAACTGTGATATTGCTCAGCGTATAAAGGGAATGGGATATGCAAAGGAGCGCATACGCGCCGATTGTGCCGAACCAAAATCAAATGACGATTTGAAAAGGCTTGGCATTTGCAGGATTACCCCTTCGGTTAAAGGTAGAGACAGCATTCTCAACGGTATTGCAAAAATAAATGAATACCGTATTACGGTGGACCCTTCCTGTATAAATATGATACGGGAGCTATCCACCTATACATACGACGAAAGACGCAACGACCGAGGGCAGAGGATGCCTAAGGACACAGACAACCACCTGTGCGATGCTCTTCGCTATGCCTTTGAGGATGTAAAATTCTTCAAGCCTAAATTGGACGATGAAGAAGGACTATCAGAAAGCGACATATCTGTTGCTGATTTTAACGGAGGATGGGATTATTAATGGTTATAGTATTTGTTTTAACGGCAGCTCTTGCCTTATTCTGCGGTTTTGTTTTAGGTACTAACACAGAGCCTGTAATACGAAACAAGGCTTTAATCTGTAAAAAGGACCGCGAGCTTGCGCAGATAAGGCAGGAATATGAGAATTTTTTAAATTATGACGGAACAGAGCAACCTTAGGAGGTGCAGCTTTATGGAAGAATTAAAGAATAATGCCCAACCACAGGCAGAAAATAGTGTTGATGCTTATTATGACGAGCAGACGGACGAGATATTAATTCCAATAAAGTTTAACAAGGAAGAAAAAATGCTTTCTGTAGCTCAGGCAGCAGAGCTTGCGCAAAAGGGTATGAAATTTGATATTCTTAGCGATACCCTAAACGAGCTTAAAGCTATGAGCAAGGAAAGAGGGAAAAGTGTTACACAGTTCATTAAGGACATTAAAAGCGGTTTTTCACAAAAAAGACTTGCAGAGTTGTCCGAGCAGTGCGGAGGCAACACTGAAATGGCAGAGCATATATTAAAGCTTGAAGCCAAAGATGATACTGCCGATTTACTCGGCTTTGATGAACTTAAGCAAAGCTTTCCCGAAATTAAAACCCCCGAACAGCTACCCGACAGGGTTTTAGAAGCCGCTCAGCTTAAAGGCACACTTCTGCTTGATGAATATTTAAGATATCTTCTTTCAGAAAAGCAAAGAGCTGATGAGGCGGTTAAGCAGGAGCGTCAGAATAAGCTTTTAAGCACAGGCTCTCAGCTTAACAAAAAAGGAAGAATCAGCCCCGTAACGGCAGAATTCCTTAAAGGCTTATGGAAATAAATTAATACAAAAGGAGAAAAATTATGTCTATCAATTCACTTGAGAATGTAACAAGATATTCCGACGAGCTGGACAAGGTGTTCCAGCAGAAGAGTGCAGTAGGCTTCTTTGCTGACAATGCGCTCTCAACAAAGTTTGTAGGTGCAAAAACCGTTATTATCCCTGATATAGATTTTCAGGGACTTGCCGATTATGACCGCGACAGCGGATTCTCCCGCGGTGCGATTACAGTTTCAAACACCTCTTACACAATGAAAATGGACCGTGCCCGCTCTTTACAGATTGACAGAGAGGATATGTCCGAAACAGGTATTGCAAATCTTGCAGGCAAGATTTTGGGCGAATATGTACGCACAAAGGTTGTACCTGAGTGTGACGCTTATGTACTTTCTAAGCTTTCAGGTCTTGCAGCAACACGCGGAAACACTATTGAGGGAGACCTCACAAAGCCTTTTGAGGCTCTTTGCAGACTTATCAATGAGGTTCAGTCGGTTGTAGGCTATGATGAGGAGCTCGTAGCATTTATCGATAGCTATCTTTATGCCGCACTTCAGAATTCACCTGAAATCTCAAGACTTATCACCATTTCTGATTTTAAGCAGGGTGATGTAAATCTTAAGGTTAAGTCTATAAACGGTGTAACAATTATCCCTGTTGTAGCTGAGCGTATGAAGACTGCTTATGAGTTCGGCTCTGACGGTGTTGGCGGTTTTGCACCTGCTGATGTCTGCAGTGAAACTTATATGCTTGTTTGTCCCAAGAGCGGCGCACATCTTGTAAAGAAGACCGAGAAGATGCGTATTTTCACCCCTGAGCAGAATCTTGATGCAGATGCTTACAAGTTTGACTACCGTATCTATTACGATGTATTTGTAAAAACAAGCGGTCTTGATGCAGTTTGGGCTTGGATTTCACCCACAATTTCACTCTCGGTATCAGATACTCATTACGAAGTTGAAGTTGGCGATGTTGTTAATATGGGTGTAAATGCCGAATGTGAAGGTAAGCTAAGCTACCAGTGGTATTCTTGCACAGATGCTTCAGGTAACGGTGCAGTTAAGATTAAGGGCGCAAATGAAGCTAATTATGTAACCGGTGATTTTGAATCAGGTTGTGAATACTTCTATTTTGCTAAGGTAACCGTAGACGGAGCGGCAACCGCAATTTCACCTATTATCAAGGTGACAGTAGCTTAAATAATCAATGTAAAGCCCGACCTTGCGGTTCGGGCTTTACGAAAATTAAAGGAGGTTAATTATGCAATATTTACCTAAACAGATTTTCAACGAATACCGAGAGGGTACAGATTTTAAATCAGCCTTAGGGGGCAGAGGGCTTTACGAGCAAAGCCGTATAAATGAGAGATTTTATGTAGGTGACCAATGGCACGGTGCTAAATGCGGAAACGACCGTCCTCTTGTGAGGCATAATGTTATCAAGAGGATAGGCAGTTATAAAATGTCGCAAATACTTAATACTCCGCTTTCGGTAAGCTATTCGGCAGAGGGGATACCCACAGCAGAATCAACTCCGACCGAGTACATACCGAATCTCAATTCAGAGGTTGGCGAGGATGAAATCAACTATGTGCTTAATGCATTCGGAAACTATTATAATGTTACCGCAGAAAGAGTCCGTCTTAATGACCTTAACGAAAGAATACTGAGAAATGCGTATATTTCGGGTACTTCGGTGCTTTATACCTATTGGGATTCTTCGGTAACTACAGGACTTTATGCCGATAGCGAAAAGAAGATTCCATTAAGCGGCGATCTTTTGTGTGAGGTACTCGATATAGAAGATGTTGTATTCGGAGATCCTTATGTTGAGGAGCTGCAAAATCAGCCGTATATTATTATTTCAAGCCGTAGGGAGCTTGAGTCGGTATTAAGAGAGGCAAGACTTGCAGGAGCAGACAACCATACTCTTAACCGTATTGCAGAGGACGCCGAGGAAGGCAAGGTAACACTTTTAACCAAGCTTTATAAGCAGTACAGCAAGGAAACGGGCTATACGGTTAAAAGCGTAAAGGTAACTGAAAAGGCGGTTGTTAGAACTGAATATGATACAGGCTTAAGGCTTTATCCCTTGGCAATTTTTAATTGGGAGAGAAAATCTAACTGTATTTACGGTGAAAGTGAAATCACATATCTTATCCCCAACCAAATTGCAATTAACCGTATGATAACGGCGAATGTCTGGTCGGCAATGACTACGGGTA
This sequence comes from Acutalibacteraceae bacterium, assembly GCA_045533475.1. GTDB lineage: Bacteria > Bacillota > Clostridia > Oscillospirales > Acutalibacteraceae > UBA737. The sequence continues at coordinate 13,397 of JAZSHV010000061.1, forward strand.
TGCCTATTATGGTTGTAAACGGTGATACGGTAAATGAAAAAATCACTAATGACCCAGGTCAGATTATAAAGGTATTTGGAAGTAATGAAGATGTTGCGGGAGCGGTTAAATATGTAAGTCCGCCCTCATTTACAAAGGATTTTGACGACAGCATAAACGCTCTTATTGCTAATACCCTTACCCAAAGCGGCGCTAATGAGGTTGCTTTAGGCGACAGTAGGGCAGACAATGCTACAGCTCTTAATGAAATGCGAAATGCCGCGCTTATGCCTTTACAAATAATTAAAAACCGTTTTTATGTGTTTACAGAGGATGTAGCAAGAATTTGGGCAGACTTCTGGGTTAGCTATTATGGCAGAAGAAGTCTTAAGCTTAAAATCAAGGGTAAAAGCAGTTATATTCCATTTGACGGCAAGCGTTACCGCGAGCTTGTAATTAATGCGGGAGTAGAGGTAAGTAATGCCGTATCTTACGGTGAAAAGGAGCAGACCGATATGCTTCTTACCTTGTACGAAAAAGGTGTTATAGACCGAAATCAACTGCTTTCCCGACTGCCTAAGGGAATAATTAATGATATAGACGGTTTGTTTGATGACAGTAAGGAGGGCTAATATGACAGGATATGACCTATACAGAAAAGCAATGCTAAGGTTAGGCTTTGTAAACAATATTAACGAATCTTTTTCAGAGGGACAGCGATTAGACTCGGCTAAGGAGCACATAAACCAGATTGCTTCTGACCTTAATATAGAGGCTATTGCTCAATTGGGTGATGAAATAAAATGCTCGGGTATCAAGTGTGAGGCGCTTTGCTGCGGCGTAGCAATGCTTATTTCCTTTGATGAGGGGGACACAATAAAAAATAAGCTTTTTACAGATATTTACAATGCTAAAAGAGCAACAGCGCTTTCGGCAACCGATAAGGTTTTGGATAGATTGCCGATTGCCGAAAGCGAGGTATAAGCTATGAAGTTTGGTTCTCTAAGGACTGGCTCCTCCAAAGCATTAAGTATACCTGCTTTAAATGGCGGTATAGATATGTCCCGTCCTGTAGATAGCATAGATAACAAGTGCTTGGCTTATGCCGAAAATGTATGGTATAATAACGGCAGACTCAGAACAAGACCTGCGTTAAGCTGTGGACAAGCAAATATTGTAAAGCCGTCTGTTACAGGAGGTGTGGGAAGATATAGCTACAAGCTTACAGAAAGCGTTATAGCGGTTGACGGAAAGCAGTACCGTGTTGTTACATCTGATGCTTATTACGATTTATCAAGCCGTATTGTTTCTGTTAATCTTATAGGCGATTGCAACGATACAAGGAGCTTAGGCTTTTTACATTTCGGCAGAGTAGACGATACAACCTTTTTTGTGCCTGAAAGCATAACATTTTTTAGCGGAAAGCCTCAGGAGGGCGGTGGAATATTTGCCTTTGTTAAGCTTAAAAATGATGAAAATGCTTCTCAAAAGGATTACAGAATTTATGAAATAAACAGTAGTATGGACTCTTGGCAGTTTTCGAGCTCGTATTATATTCCTACGGTTTATATCAACGGCAGAGGTAATGCGTATGCTACTGCAAAAGCAGACAACCAAGCCCTTTTAGCCTCACCTACAGAGCTTGAAGCACCTAATCTGCTTAACGGAACATTTTACGCATATTATTCCTCTGACGGATATTCCCACAGTTTCAGGTTGCCCTATACAAACCTTTCTGAGAGCACTGTAATATGTCGAGTAAACGAGAGTCTCAATTCATATACAGAATGGATTATTTACGAGGGAAAAAGCAGTGCGGTAAGTACATTTATGGGCAACGAGGTAACAGCTAATGTAGACCGCGAAAAGGGTGTTATTTATTTCACAGTCAAGGCAGGAGCTTATCCCATTCCAAAGATGGATGTATATAGCGAAAACAACATAAGGATTTTAGCGGTTAAGGACGATTATCTGAGCTTCGAGAGTGTGGTTTCATCGAAACAAACGGCGGTTTTAGGCGACAGAACAGTTTTTTCAAGCGGTAACAGAATTTATTACTGCAAATATGATAATCCGCTCTATTTCCCGATGAATACTACAGGGACAGTAGGCGCAGATAATGAGGTTATAACTGCAATAAAAGCTGTAGAGGACAAGATTACTGTCTTTAAAGAATCTGAAATATACAGCCTCTCGCTAAATACAGGACACACAATTAACACAACAGCGCTCCTTACCGACAATAGCAGTATATTTTCTAAAACAGATGAGTTTTCAATAAAACAGCTAAGCAATACAATAGGCTGTTCCTTGCCCGAAACTGTTCAAAGCGATAAGAGATGTGTAGTATGGCTTAGTCCCGACGGTATGATATATTCGCTCACACCCTCAGGGGAAATAAACTGCTTATCTCAAAAGCTCGGTAATATGTTGCCTGACAGTTATAGAACAGTTGCTGATGGATGCACTTCGGTTATTACAGGTAAGCATTACATCTTGTCTTATTTTAATAAATCTATTATAATGGAGTATAATGCCTCAGGATTAAAGGGCAATTCCGATAATGTTTCGTTTTATATCTGGAGCTTTCCTGAAAGTATTGAGCTTTGCGGTTCGGTTTTCAGAAACGGAAAATTAACCCTTTTATGTCATAACACTGAAGATAATTTGCTCTTTACGGCAGAGCTTTCAGGTGTTACGGACAAAGTGGTTTTTTCTGATTCTGTAAATGAGCAGAGCGTTAAAGCGGTTATCAAAACAAAGGAATTTGTGTTATCGCGTAAGCTCAAAAAGGTTAAGGTGAACCTTATAAAGCTTTCAGCCTATGCTTTAGGAAGATTAAATATAAGTCTTGATAACGGTAAAAGCTATTCGGAGCACTGTCTGCAAAGCTCTGAGCTTGCTTCTAATAAGGAGCATACGCTTAGCCTTTTTGCAGGACTTCCAAATAGCGAAAAAATCGGAATGGAAATAAAAACAAGTAAAGATTTCTCTCTTGGGGACATAAACATATACTATACAGAATAAAAAGGATATGGAGAAAAATGAAAAGGCTTATAATATCGGTTATAATTATAGCATTGCTTCTTTCGGGATGTGGCTCGGTTAATAAAAACATTGATGAGAAAGAAGCTGATAGCGGGAAAAGCGGTATTGCCGAATCGGGTATGTGGTTTTCCTATAATGACATAAACACAATGCTAATATCCGAAAACGGCTTTTCTGCTGAGCTTCAAAATGCGGTTGAAAATTGCAAAAGCGCACAAATTAAAAATGTATACATACATGTGCGCGCATTCTGTGATTCACTTTATAAATCAGAGCTTTTTCCGCCTACAAGACAAGCCGAAAGCTATGAGCATGATATTTTCGGGGAAATGCTTACAGCCTTTAAAAACGAGGGAATAAAGGTACACGCGTGGATAAACCCTTACCGTGTTATGACCTCGTCTGAGGATGTGGACAGTCTTTCAAAGCTTAGTCCTGCATATAAATGGCTCCGCGATGATGACAGCAGTAACGATAGTAACGTCTGCTTTTATAACGGAATTTATCTTAATCCTGCGTCGAATGAGGTGCAGAAGCTTGTGCTTGACGGCATACGGGAAATACTTGAGGGCTACAGCGTTGACGGAATCCATTTTGACGATTATTTCTATCCAACTGCTGAGCAAGAGTTTGATTCTATAAGCTATGATTCTTATAAGACAGAGAGCAAAAATCCTATGTCGCTTGAGGATTGGCGCAGAGCAAATGTAAACGCGCTTATAAGCGGAGCATATACCCTTATTAAAGGAATTAATCCTGATGTTGTTTTTTCGGTCAGTCCTGCTGCGGATATAGAAAATAATTATGTATCTCTTTTCGCCGATGTGGGGCATTGGATAGAAAATGAATATGTTGATTGCATTATGCCTCAGCTTTATTTTGGATTTGAATATCCAAATAGCCGTTATAAGTTTGATACATTACTCAGAAACTGGAAAAAGCTTATTGCGCGTAACCGCAAAGTAGAGCTATATATAGGTCTTGCAAGCTATAAAACAGGAACCGAGCTTTCACCCGATTGTGACGAATGGGCAAGCGCGGAGGATATTTTAGCACGACAGGCAGAGCTTTGCTATAAGGACGGCGACGCTTCGGGGTATGTATTCTTTTCCTATAGCTCATTTTTCTCCTTAGAATCGCTTAATGTTAAGCAACGTGAAAACTATATAAAATTTTTAAACAAATAATTGGGAGCAATTTATGGACAGTACGGTAATTGTTGCGGCAATTTCCTTTGCAGGTACGCTTATAGGTACTGCCGGAGGAATTATAGCCTCGGGCAAGCTTACCGAATACAGGTTAGCTCAGCTCGAAAAAAAGGTGGATGCACAAAGTAAAGCTACTGCACGCGTACCGGTTCTTGAGGAAAAAATCAACAGTATAAATTACAGGGTAAAAGAGCTTGAGGGCACAACGGCGGACTTTGTGTTTTTCGATAGGTGTTAAAGATTTTTACCACACAAAAAGGGACTGTATCACAAAAGGTAATTCCTTAGTGATACAGTCCCTCTATTGTTTCTTTAATAATTATAAAATACAAAGGTCCCACACTGCCGTAATGTGCTTAAGATAACCTAGCTGAAAGCCAGGTGGGTGCCGGCCGCACGGTTTCGCGCTCCCTTCTTCCGAACTCGGCACAGCCGCGGGAGGTCTGCAAGCCCGCCGCGCGAGCGTAAGGCCCCTTTGAAAAAGTTTGTAGGGTTATATAAGTCACGGTCCGCGAACAGCGCAGGACAAATTAATTTTATTGTTTTTTATTTATTATCTATCTCAAAGAAATCTTCAAGACGGTCAACAAAAGCATCGGCTACGGTTTCGTACTCGTCATCATCTTCAATTTCGTAGTAGTATTCCTCACCGTCTTCCTCGCCAACCTTTACAATTACCAGCTCGCCGCTGTCGTCAAGCATTTTTTGAGGGTCATCATAGGTGGGGAGCAACGCAAGATATCTTCCTATATCGGTTTCTATAGCATCTAATACCTCAAAGCTGTACTCCTTACCGTCATCATCTGCAAGGGTTACGATATCGGGATTATATTCAAGCTCGTTTTTAATATTCTCGCTCATTTTAATTACTCCTTAAAATTTTCTATATTTAATTTTAATACTAAAATGTCTCTAAGTCAATGGTTAATAGCATTTTTCTTATATTTTTTTACTGTTTTCGTAATCTATAACCCGTCTGAACTGTGTTTCGTAAAGCAGACGGTAGCCATCACTTATCTGTAGCAATTGGTCGTGGGTGCCTGTTTGAGTGATAACACCGTTTTCCAAAAGCATTATTTTATCTGCCGCCATAACAGTTGAGAGTCGATGGGCTATAACTATACTTGTTCTGCCCTGCATAACTCGGTTTAATGCCGATTGAATAAGGCTTTCAGAAACCGAATCGAGCGAGGAGGTTGCTTCGTCAAGTATAAGTATGCGCGGATTTTTTAAAATTACACGCGCAATTGAAACCCTTTGCTTTTCACCGCCCGAAAGCTTGAGACCGCGGTTGCCTACAATAGTATCAAAGCGCTGTGGCAGACCGTTAATAAAATCGTAAATGTTAGCGACCTTACAAGCTTCCTCAATCTCGCTGAGAGTTGCATCAGGCTTTGCATATAGCAGATTTTCAAGTATGGTGCCGTTGAAAAGATATGTATCCTGCGTTACTACGCCGATATTTTTGCGAAGATGTGAAAGGTCAAAATTACGGACATCCTCGTCTGCTATTTTTACACAACCGTCCGACACATCGTATAGGCGGGGAATAAGACCTATTATAGTTGACTTTCCCGCACCTGAAGTACCGACAATGGCGTACATTTGACCGTCAGGTACATTAAAGCTAATTCCTTTAAGGACCTCTTTTGAAGGCTCATATGAAAAATGCACATCAGAAAATTCAACTTTGGCATTTAAAAGGTCGGGATAAACAGGATTTTCGGGATTGCTGATTTCAAAGCTTCGGTCGAGATAATCGAAAATTCTTTCGAAAAGTGCAAGAGAACGAACAAAATTAACACCTACATCAAGTAGCATTCTTACAGGCTGATAAAGCCTATTTACCAATGTAACCACAATTGTGATATCGCCCACAGTAAGCTTAGTGTCCACATTTCCCATAATCAAAAATCCGCCTGCAAAATATATAAGCAGAGGCGCGGTTTGTATAAACATTCCAAGCATTACATGAAACCAACTGCCTGCGCGTTGCTCCTTGATTGAGATTTTGGTTGCCTCGTTATTAAGTGATTTGAATTTTTCGTACTCAACCTTTTCTTTTGTAAAAAGTTTTACAAGCATAGAACCGCTTACCGATAGAGTTTCATTGACCTGTTGGTTTAATTCATCGTGTTTTTCCTGCGCCTCACTTAAAAGCATCCATCTTTTCTTGCCGACAGAACGGGTGGGTAAAATCATAAGCGGAAGTATTGCAAGACCAACAAGAGCGAGCCGCCAATCGGTATAAAAAAGATAAAAAACCGATATTCCAACAGTAAGAACATTACTGACAATTGAGGTCAGCATACCTGAAATTACAGAACTTACTCCGTTAATATCGCTGTTCATACGCGTTATAATATCGCCTTGCTTTTCGTTAGTGAAAAAGGAGTGAGGCATATGCTGAAGATGGTCGTACATTTCGTTGCGCATATCATATATTATTTTCTGTGATATCCACGAGTTTATGTACTGCTCCGAAACACTTATAATATGTGAAGCGGTTAGCACAATAAAGGCTAATACTACAAGCTTTAAAAGTGTTGTAAGACCTTCGTCACCAGCAACAATTGTATCGACAATTGCGCCTGTTATTACAGACGGAAAAAGTCCAAGAATAGCGGAAAGTATCAAAGCGGCAAAAACAAGCATAAAATGCCATTTATACGGCTTTAAATATTTTAGTATTCTTAAAAATAAATCCTTTGTAAGCTTGGGCTTATTTTGTTTTTCGTCCTCAGTAAGAAACCCGCGCGGTCCCGGTCCTATACGCATAGGGCCTCTCATTCCGGCAGGTGGGGGCATCATTGGACGCATATAATCACTCCTATAAATGTGCTAACATTTCTATTATATCACACGGTATATGAAATGTAAAGTTTATTAACAAATTGTAAACTTGCATAAAAGTTATAAACTTTTGCTTGACAAACTATGCATATGTGTGTATAATAAAGACAGAAAAAGAAAGGAGGAAATAATCAAGATGAGAGATGAAACTCCGCCTGCAAGTTTTCTTAATAATGTGAAAGAGGTGATTCCAATGAAGTAAGATATTAGGTTTACCCATAAACAGGGCAAATCTTAAAAAATATATAAATATAAATATTTTAAATGATTGATATTATAAGGCTTCCTTTGGAAGTTTCATATAAAACCAAGACGGTGATTTTATGAAAGTGAGAAAATTTTTCATTAAATAAAATTCAGTGGGTGAGTCCGATGAATAGTTAAAATTTTCTGTAAATTTAAAAATAAATCCAAAGCGGTGATTTTATGAGAGTGAGAATATTCGCTGAAAAATAAAATGCTGTAGGTGATTCCAATGTACGGATTAAGCTTAGACTCAATTTAGTATAGCTTTAGATTGTAAGTATTAAAATTGTATAGCTCATTTAAGGGCAAAATAATGAATTTAAAAAATATTAAATAACCGTTTTAACGGTAGAAAGCGTAAAAATTAATTGAGTGAAGAAATAAAAACTGAATATTAAAACGGCTGTGATGGTAATAAACTTTCACAGCCGTTTGTTGTATAGGTAAAATGCACCGTGTCTTGAGACTGCGGTGCGTTTAATATATTGAAAGCAAAATTAAGGCTTATATCTTTTCAAAATGCTCAACATCTGTCACAAAAATAGTTGCTCCGCCAACGGTGATTTCAATTGGATGAATTGAATTCGCAGAAACATCAGACGGCGCAATATACTGCTTTCTTGTATGGCTCATTTTTTTAATAATATCAATAACAGTTTGTACCTTTTCATCCTCAGTGCCGATAAGCAGAGTTCTGTTACCCGAACGCAAGAAACCGCCTGTAGTAGCAAGACGGGTTGCGCCTATCTCATTTTTGGATAGCTCTGTCAGCACCTTATTACAGTCACTACTGTTTACAATAGCAATAATTAATTTCATTATGTATGCCTCCTATGTTAAATACTGTATATATTATACTATTTTATACTCTTTTTGTCAAATAAAATGTGCAAAATTTGCAACAGTTGACAAAACTTACAAAAAGTGATATTATAAATTGACATCAAAGTATAAGGAGTCTGTTTAATGCTTAAATTAAAAAGAATACTGTCGCTTATTATATGTACTGTGCTTTTGGCAATGGCTTGCTTTAATTTAAATGCCGTTGCATCTGAGGTCACACAAAATTTAAGCTTTAAATATATGCGTTCAGGGGTGTGGAATACATTCAGTGGAACTCAAGTATTTTCTAATTACATTGACTGCATTAGAATTACTACACCGTCAAATAAAAGCTATTATTTAAACTACCGCACCTGGAACGAGGGCAAGAGTGGATATTATTCTTATGTGCAGAGTAATAAAACAGGCTCAGAGGATTATGCAGGCGCAAGCGGAAGACGAATTAGAAATATTGCAATTCAGGTAATAAATTCCTCTACAGGCGATAAAATCAGTACGGGAATAGTTGTAATGTACCGCGCTAAGGTGAACGGTGTCTGGCTTTCTTGGGTAAGCAACGCTAATCCTGAATGGATGCAGTTTGTTCAGCGAAAATACGGATTAGACGGTGTTTTGGATACCGTAAGCGGTAACGCAGGTCTTTCGGACGGTAGCTTTATAGAGGGTTTAGATATAAGAATATACGAGGAAGCTTCTATTGTGGATTCAAAGGGTACGGCAGGAAAAAGTAAAATAATAGATGTACCGTTTATCAGTCAGGTAGGAGCCTACCCTACAGGCTGTGAAAGTGTAAGCACGGTTATGGCGTTAAACTATGCTGGGGATAATATTACGGTAGATAAATTTATTGATACATATTTGCCTAAAGGCTCAGCAAATAGCTTTGACCCTAATATATGCTTTGGCGGGGACCCTCGCAGCAGTACGGGTATGGGGTGCTATGCCCCTGTAATAGAGGCTGCCGCAGCAAACGCAACTGCGGGGAAGAGAATTACGGTTACAAGGCTTGAGAATAAATCGCTTAGTTATCTGTGCAGTAACTACATAGACAAAGGAGTGCCTGTAGTGATATGGGCAACCTCAGGCGATATGGCGACGGCGTATGTCGGTAAATCTATGACCTATGAGGGCAGAAAAATTCAGTGGATAGCGCCTGAGCATTGTCTGTTGCTCGTGGGGTATGATGAAAATAACTATATTTTTAATGACCCGTTAAAATCTAAAGCCAATACATACTATTCAAGAAATGCCACAGAAAATGCTTATTACGCTTTAGGGGCGCAAGCTGTAGCAATAGAGGCGCTTCCAAGGGTGGGTAATACAGAGTATAAGGATTATAAGCTTCACGAATCGGTCGATGTTTTGCCGTTTTTCGATATACTTAATAAGGGATACAAAACCGAAATTGACCTTATAACCGTAAATTCAGGAAGAAAATTGAGCCTCACCGCTCACTATTCATCTGCTTTTCAGGCAAAGGGAATAATGGGTATTGGTTGGTATAGCGATATAGAGAAAAGACTTGTAAAAGCCGGAGATGAAATATATATTTATCAGACTCCGACAAGATATGCAAGATTTGTAAAAGACAGCGATACTCTTTTTAAGTGTACTACGGTTGGAATGAGGGATTATTCCGTAAAGCTTACCGCGAGCGGTTATGAGCTTAACTGCAATCAAAACGGTAAAGAGCTTTACGATGCAAACGGAAGACTTGTAAAATTAATTGATAAATTTGGCTTTGAAACAGAGATAAGCTACGGCGCAAACAGTATAACTGTGACAGATTGTACTTCGAATGCAAATATTATCCTTTATTTTAATGACGGCAAGGTCACCAATATAATGTCAAGCGACGGGGGCTCAGTAACCTTAAACTATTATGGCAATATGCTTTCTAAGCTTATATCGCCAAACGAAACGGCAGCCTTCGGCTATGATATTTACGGAAGAATGCTGAGCGAGGCGAGGGGAAACTACAATAATAGTATACAATATTATTCAGACGGTAAGCTTCAAGCAATAAATTCTAATTTTTCTTTTGAATATGTCGGAAACGAAATTACGGTAAATGAGAGCGGATACATAACGGTTTATGGCTTTGATAGCTCAAATAGGCTTATGGAATTCAAGTCGGTGCAAGCAGAAAACAGCTTTGAGTATGACCAAAATATGAATATTGCTTCACACAGCATAAACGGTGAGGAGACTAAAACTACCTATCATAGCGCGGGCAGACCGTATTCAGTTACCGATTCAAAAGGAAAAACAATAGTTTTTAAGTATGATGAAAACGGAAATCTTATAAGAAAAGCATATCCGATTATGGGAGATGCCGATTCTGACGGAGAGGTAAATGTAAAAGATATTGTAAGGCTTAAGCGTTTTCTTGCGGGCGAGGAGGCTGTGATTTCGGATTGTAATATTGATTTTTCATTGGGAGACAATGCGGTGTCGCTGGTTAATTTAAGAAAAATAATAACAAATAATCCTGAAAACTCACTCAATAATTTTGAGGAATTCAGTTATAACGAAAAAAATCAGCTTATAGCATATAGGAATACAGAGGGTAGTATAACAACCTATAGCTATGATAAATACGGAAATTTAAAATAAAAGGTAAAAAATAATTAAAAAACGCGTAAGAAGCGAATAAGCTGCTTACGCGTTTTAATGCTTTTAAACCCGAAATATGTTTTATAGCTGATTTTTTATTTTTGCTTTGTCAGCTTACGGTACTGAATAGGTGTCATATCCATCTGCTGTAAAAAAGCGCGGTTAAAGGAGCGTATAGAGCCGAATCCGATTTCTGTAGAAATATCGGTGGTTTTTTTATCGGTTTCCTCCAATAACTCACAGGCTTTATTAATTCTAAGATTATTTATGTAATTACTAAAGCTCAATCCTATTTTACTGTTGAAAAGATGCGATATGTGATATCTGCTTATATGCAAAGCATTAGCAATATCATCAAGTGTAATATCAAACTCGTATTTTTCGTTACAGTAATTAATTATGTTTTGAAGAGTAGTGTTATCTGTTTTTATTCTTGGTTTCAGCTTGAAATAGGGAAGAGCCTCGGCAAATACCATATTAATAAGACCTACAATTGCCGTATCAGAATACGGCTTTTCTATTTTCTCAAATATTTTATTTAAAATAAAGCTAATATCATTGTTTTGTGCGAAGTGAACAGCATTCTGCTTTGGTATGTTTTCATAAAAAAGATTTTTAACGCCAAAAAGAATATCGGGCGAAACTATGAGAAGATAGTATTCTCCGTGGGTAGCATTTTCATAGTAGTGCACCTGATTGGGAAAGCTTATAAACAGGTCTCCCTCTTTTAGCGGAATACAGTTTCGGTCGGCATAGGCGAGAGTTGAGCCTTGTATTACATATATTACCTCAATTTCTTTATGAAGATGTGGGAGAGGGTCCAACCAGCAGGCTTTATCTATTGTAAATGGGTCGGTTTTATTTTCGTACACCGCTTTTTTCATATATTACCACTCCTTTTTTAAAATGATACCACAATAAATGTCTAATTGCAACAGATAAATTATTTAAGACTATTACAATTCATTAAACTGAGTAAAAGAGCATACATTTTATTAGTTGATAGTAGGATGTGTGTATGGTGAAAAAAACAATTTTTATAAAAAATGCGGCAATACTTACAGTATCTTCCTTGATATTACGGTTTGCTGGCATAATATTTAAGGTTTTTATTGCCGCTCAGATAGGCAGTGAGGGAATAGGACTTTACCAATTAATTTTTTCGGTATACCTGCTTGCTTCAACCTTTGCGGCGGCAGGAATAAGTACGGCAGTAACACGACTTGTAGCTGAGGAGTTAGCGCTTGGCTGTAAAAAGGGAATTACAAAAATACTTAACCGCTCTGCAATTGCCACCCTGCTTGTGGCGGTTGCTTCTTCGCTTGCGGTTTATATTGGGTCAGATTTCATAGCAGAAACCTTTCTTGATGATACCAGAGCTTCGCTTGCGCTTAAGATTGTGCCGTTTTCCTTGCCCTTTATAGGAATTTCTTCTTGCCTCAGAGGATATTTTATTGCTCGAAGACGGGTGACGCCTAATGCCGCAACGCAGCTTTTTGAGCAGACTGTAAGAATCGGAGCAATTTTGATTTTGCTTAAAAATATGGATATTACCTCTGCCGAGGAATGTTGCGCGGCGGTGATTTTAGGTGATGTTATTGCCGAGATACTTGCTTGCCTGGTGTTATCTGCGGTTTACATTTTCGACCGCAAAAAGCTTGATTCGCTATCGGGAAGAAGCCGACCGCCTTACGGGATTTTTGCAAAGCTTAGTAATATCGCATTGCCGATAACCTCAGGTCGCTATCTTAACACATTGCTCCGTACGGCTGAAAATATACTTGTACCTAAAAACCTTGCAAAATACCCCTTGTCGGGCAGCTCGGCTTTGTCGCAGTTCGGTATGATTAAAGGTATGGCATTACCGATTTTGTTCTTTCCGTCTGCGGTGCTTAATGCAATATCAACCCTGCTTATACCTGAAATGTCCGAGGCGGCGGCGCGAAAGAATATTCTTTTGGTAAGAAGCGCTACACGAAATATACTTAAGCTTACAGGCATTATTTCCTTTATTTTCGGAGCTATCTTTTTTGTGGCAGGGGACAGAATAGGAAATTTAATCTATAAGGAAGAACAGGTTGGTTTTCTTTTGAAGGCGCTTTCTCCAATTGTACCGCTTATGTATCTTGACAGCATTTCCGACGGTATTTTAAAGGGACTTGACCAACAGCTTTTTTCTTTCAGAACCGCAATTTCTGACTCATTGATAAGAATAGTGCTTATTCTTATTTTGCTTCCTGTAACAGGCTTGTGGGGATTTATAGGAATAATGTATTTTTCGAATCTTCTTACCTGTCTTTTAAATGTGGGAAGACTGATTAAGGTGACAAATGCACGAATCGACTGTATAAAAGAAATAGCATTGCCGCTTATGTCCGCAGCTTGCGTGGCGCTCATTTCAAATTTTATTATATCTATTTTACCGAAAACAAACGATTTAGTTTATGTGATTGTGTTATGTGCGATTTCAATTCCGCTATATTTGGCGCTCCTTACAGCTTTCGGTACAGTTAAAATAGAGGACTTTAAAGCTCTTATATAATGTATGTGTTTCCCTTTGTTATGAACAAAAAGCTATTTATATTTGAAAATATCACATATTTACTTTAATTGAGTATTATGATACTATTTTTACATAATTATGCTCTCTGTGAGGAGTTGTTAAAATGTGCAATAATATAAAAGAAAAAGCAAAAACAATATTAAATAAAATGTCACTTTCTGATAAGATCGGTCAGGTGACTCAAATGATATTTAACGATTCGGATATTGAAAAATCCTGTGAGCTTGTAAGGAATATAAAACCGGGTTCACTGATTTTGTGTTGGTCGGCAATGGGCGGTAACGAGGAGCAACACTCGGTTTGCATTGAACACCTTAACCGCTTGCAGAAAACCGCTGTAGAGGAGACTCCCTGCGGTGTACCGCTGCTTTACGGCAGAGATGTTATTCACGGTCATAGGGTTGCTTTCCCCGTACCTCTTACTATGACACAGTCGTTCGATTTCGAGTTAATTGAGGAGTGCTATGATGCTGTTCGCCAAGAGGCTTTAGATGACGGTGTGAATTGGACCTTTGCCCCTATGCTTGACTTAGCGCGTGACTCGCGTTGGGGAAGAATTGTTGAGGGAACAGGCGAGGACCCGTATCTCGGTTCTCTATTTGCAAAAGCTTCAATTAAAGGCTTCCAAACTGAAAATCCGTCTTCACCCGAAAGTATTGTAGCCTGTGCAAAGCATTTTGTTGGCTACGGCGCGTCAGAGGGTGGCAGAGACTACAATCACACAGAGATATCTGATTACTCTTTACAGAATTATTATCTCCCTGCGTTCAGAGCAGCTGTAGAGGCTGGCGTAGGAACAGTAATGAGCTCATTTAACGATATTAATGCAGTCCCTGTATCTGGAAACAGAAAAATTCTTACCAAAATACTAAGAGGTCAGTTAGGCTTTGAGGGCTTTGTTATAAGCGATTGGGATGCTATAGTTCAGTTATATAGCTTCTGCGGATATGCTGAGGATAGAGCAGATGCGGCAGCAAAGTCGCTTAACGCCGGAATTGATATGGATATGGTATGTAACTGCTATTTTGATAACCTTGAGCAACTTATAAATGACGGGGTTGTCACTATGGACGAGCTTGATACCGCGGTGTTAAGAATTCTTGAAACAAAGCTTAGGTTTGGCATTTTTGATAGTCCTTATGCCGAAATAATAGGATATGACCTTGAAAATCATTTGTCACTTTCGAAGAAATTGGCTGAAGAATCAATAGTTTTGCTTAAGAATAAAAACGGCATATTACCTCTTGAAAAGGATGTAAAGCTTGGATTTGCAGGCAATTTCCGTGATGAGGCAGTTGAACTAATAGGCACTTGGTCATTGGATTATGATGCATCGCTTGCTAAATCTGTACGCAACGCAATTACCGATGCCGCACCTGAATGTGAGTTATATGACTGTGATGATACAGATTCATACAAAATTTCTATGTATTATAAAACCGATTATACGCTTGTGATTTTGGGTGAAAAGCGTAAGCTTACGGGTGAGGCAAATAATGTTGCTGAAATTACACTATCACCAACTCAGAGGGCTTTGATTGAGTCTTTAAAGAGAGCGGGCAAGCCTCTTATTGGCGTTTTCTGCTTTGCAAGACCGATTGTTTTCGGTGACGAGGACGACCTTTTTGATGCTATCTTGTATTGCGGTCACGGCGGAACAAGGGCGGCAGATGCAATTGCAAGCGTGTTGTTCGGTTTTGCTGAGCCTCAGGGAAGATTACCTTACACCTTGCCTTATAATATGGGACAGGTGCCTATTTATTATAATGCATTACCCGGTTCGCGCGAAATAAACGGATATTATGGAGAAATATATGTTCCGCACGCGGAGTATCATAACTGTACAGGCAGACCGAATTATCCCTTCGGTTACGGACTTGCTTATACCGAGTTTGAAATTGACGGATTATCTTGTGATATAAATGAGATTTCTGCCGACGAAATAAAGTCAGGAAGTAAATTCAGAGTATCGGCAACAGTGAAAAATATCGGTGAACGTAAGGGCTTGGCAATTCCTCAGCTTTATGTCAGAGATTTGTGCGCAAGCAGAATGCGTCCGCTTCGTGTCCTTAGAGGCTTTGAGCGTGTATGGCTCGAAAAGGGCGAGGAAAAAACAGTTGAGTTTTCTGTAGGCTTTGAGGATTTGGGCTTCTATCTCGAAGACGGTGAATTTATCTTAGAAAAGGGTAAATTTAAGGTGTATGTGGGAGAAAATAGCCTTGCAGAGAACTATGTAGAGATTGCTGTTTTATAAACTGTTTTATAAAAGATAAAAAAATGCTTTACTTTTTAGTAGAAGTGTGGTAGAATAATCAGGCTGATGCGTTTTTGTACGCTTGGCATATACCGATAACTCAGCTTCGGGCGTCTGCCCAAAAGGGAATCACCTGACCCGTTGCTTGGTTTGCGGAAGAAATTTTAAAGAGGTGAAAGTAAATGACTAAAGAGAAAAAGCAGCAGATTATGCTCGAGTATGCTACTCACGAGGGTGATACAGGTTCTCCTGAGGTACAAATTGCTGTACTTACTAACAGAATCAACGAGCTTAATGCTCACCTTAAGGACCATCCGAAGGATAAGCACTCCTATCGCGGTCTTCTTAAGATGGTAGGTCACAGAAGAAACCTTCTCGCATATCTTCAGAAGGTTGACATTGAGAGATACCGTGCTCTTATCAAGAGACTTGGTATCCGTAAGTAATTTTGTGGTACAAAAGGCAGACTGATTTCTTTCGGTCTGCCTATTGTAAATATAAGAGATTTTTGCGGTTAGCGATAAATCGGGTGTCCTATGCAAAAATATAGGCTATCGGATTTATTGCTAAACAAAAATCTCTTAAGAAAAAGTATAAAAAGGAGATTTAAAATGTTTGAAAATTTTAAGGTTTACGAAACCGAGCTTGCAGGCAGACCTTTAAGACTTGAAACAGGTATGATGGCAGGTCTTGCAAATGCAGCAGTTATGTCTTGCTATGGCGACACAAGAGTTCTTTGCACAGTTACCGCATCCGCAAAGCCTCGCGATGGTGTAGATTTCTTCCCCCTCTCGGTTGATTATGAGGAAAAAATGTATTCTGTAGGCAGATTCCCCGGTTCCTTTACAAGAAGAGAGGGTAAGGCTACCGATAAGGCAGTTTTGGCTTCTCGCTGTATTGACCGTCCTATCCGTCCTCTTTTCCCTAAGGATATGAGAAATGATTGCTCAGTTGTAGCTACAGTTATGTCAGTAGACCCTGATTGTTCACCCGAAATTGCGGCAGCTATCGGTGTTTCCTGTGCAATCGCTATATCTGATATTCCGTGGGCAGGTCCTATTTCAAGCGTAAATGTTGGACTTGTTGACGGTGAGATTGTTATCAACCCCAACTTAGAGCAGAGAGCAAAAACCGACCTTAATCTTACCGTTTCTTCTACCGAAGATTTGGTTGCTATGATTGAGGCAGGCGCTAATGAGATTGACGATGACCTTATGTTTGACTGCATTATGGCAGGTCACGAGGTTAATAAGGAAGTTGTTAAGTTTATAAACGGTATTGTTGCTGAAATCGGCAAGACTAAGTTTGAGTTCCAGTCTAACGACCCTGACCCTGAAATCTTTGCTGAGATGGAGAATTTCTGCATTGAGGATGTTAAAAAGGCTCTTGATACAGACGATAAGCTTGTACGCGATGCTGCTTTACTTCCCATCAGCAATGCTCTTCACGAAAAGTATGATGCTCAGTTTGAGGGTAACGAGGCTAAAATCGACGAAATTCTTTACCTCATTCAGAAGCACGTTGTAAGAAGCTGGCTTAAGGATGAAAAGAAGCGTGTTGACGGCAGAGGTATTGATGAAATCCGTCCTCTTGACGCTAAGGTTGACCTTCTTCCGAGAGTTCACGGCTCAGGTATGTTTACCCGCGGTCAGACACAGGTTCTTTCGATTGCCACTTTAGCTCCTGTAAGCGAAGCTCAGAAGCTTGACGGTCTTGACGAGGAAACCTCTAAGAGATATATTCATCACTATAATTTCCCCTCATATTCTGTTGGTGAAACAAAGCCTTCACGCGGTCCCGGCAGACGAGAAATAGGTCACGGCGCATTGGCAGAAAAGGCGCTTGTTCCCGTGATTCCAAGCGTTGAAGAATTCCCTTATGCTATCCGTGTGGTTTCTGAGGTTCTTTCTTCAAACGGCTCAACCTCACAGGGTTCAATTTGCGGCTCTACCTTGGCTCTTATGGCTGCCGGTGTTCCGATTAAGGCTCCTGTTGCAGGTATTTCCTGCGGTCTTATCACAGGTGACGAGGGTGTTTACGGCGATTTTATGACTATGGTAGACATTCAGGGACTTGAAGATTTCTACGGCGATATGGACTTTAAGGTAGCAGGTACTCATAAGGGTATTACCGCTATTCAGATGGACTTAAAGGTTCACGGTCTTACCCCTGCAATTATTAAGGAGGCATTTGCTAAGACACATAAGGCAAGAATCCACATTCTTGATGAGATAATGCTTAAATGTATCCCCGAATACAGAGCCGAGCTTTCACAGTACGCACCCAAGATGCTTACAACCGTTATCAGTCCCGATAAGATTGGTGATGTTATCGGTAAGCAGGGCAAGGTTATTCAGTCTATTCAGGAACAGTGTGAGTGTACCATCAATATTGAGGAGGACGGTCACGTTTATGTTTCCGGTCTTGATATTGACAAGGCTCGTCAGGCAATCGGAATAGTTGAGCTTATCGCAAACGACCCTGAGGTTGGCTCAGTTTACAGCGGTAAGGTTACAAGACTTATGACCTTTGGTGCTTTTGTTGAGATTGCTCCCGGTAAAGAGGGACTTGTTCATATTTCAAAGCTTGATGTTAAGCGTGTTGAAAAGGTTGAGGATGTTGTAAATGTTGGCGATCAGGTACTTGTTAAGGTTACCGAGATTGACGAGCAGGGAAGAATCAATCTTTCTCGCAGAGATGCTTTGGTTGAAATCAACGGTGCTGTTGTTGAAGACGGTGCTGACGAGGATGCTGCTCCACGTAGAGGCGGAAGAGAGCGCCGCGGCTTCAAAAAGCATAACTAACTAAAAAAAGAACAGATACATTGGAGAAAATCCGTGTATCTGTTCTTTTATATTGTAGGGGACGGCGTCCCGACGTCCTGTTAAAATTCACCTTAACTAACGGGTGTTGGGGGACGCACGCCCCTACATTTTTATAATTAAGCTTATATCCGTTCAAATAAAAGCTTATTCGGTTCTGAGCGCTGTTACAGGGTCTTTCTTTGCGGCAATCTTAGATGGTATAAGACCTGCAATAAAGGTAAGAAACATACTGATAATTACAAGTATAATAGCGCCCTCGGTTGGCAAAACAGCAAGACCTGCAATATCTGTAATCGCCTTTATAATTGCGTTAATGGGTATTAACAATAGGAGTGTGACTAAAATTCCCATTGCGCCTGCTACGAATCCGACTATAAGCGTTTCTGCATTGAAAACGCGGGAAATATCCTTTTTTGAAGCACCCATTGCGCGGAGAATACCGATTTCTTTGGTGCGTTCAAGCACAGAAATATAGGTGATAATGCCTATCATAATAGAAGAAACTATAAGTGAAATGCTTACAAACGCAATAAGAATATAGCTTATAGCGTTTATGATAGTTGTAACCGAGGACATCATAAGTCCTATATAGTCGGTATAGGTGATTTTTTCTTCCTCGTCAACCTTATCGTTGTAGCTTGAAATGAGTTTGGAGATTTTGTCCTTTGCCTCAAAATCCTTTGGATATATATTTATAACCGACGGATTTGATAGGTCGGAAACACCCATAAGCGAGAGATTGCTTTCATAGGTTGCAGTACCGCTTTGTGATGAAAGAGCGTTTACAAATATCTGAGTGATTTCCTCGTCAGACTTGCCCTGACCTTTAAGCTGAGAAATATAGGCGGTATACTGTTGCTGTTCAGAGGCGGTGAGGGTTGAGATGTATCCCTGAAGCTGTTGGAAATTCATATTTTCAAAGTTATTTTCAAAAGGCATACCTGTGAGAACGTTTTTAGTCTCATCAGCCTTTTGAGCCTTAACTATTTCGCTTTCGTTCACTTCTGTTATAAGCTTTTCCATAAGCTCGCGCTTGTAGCCTACAAATCCGCTGGTCTGGTCATTTACTGCGTTTTCAGAGGGGCAAAGAATACCTACAACCTTTATTGCTTCGGCTTCCTCAAGCTTAGAACGGATAAATATTTCGTCCTTTGTTTTGTCTAACCATATACCGTTTTCGCTCTTTTCAAAATAATCGGTATTGAGAAGTAGCTTAAACTCTAAATCAAGAATTTCATCATATGTGTATGATACATCGGCTGTGGCTTCGGTTTTTTCGCCCCGCTTTGCCTGTTCAACCATTTCCTTAAGCTCGTTTTGGTCTTTAAGTCCCAAGGAGTAAAGGGTGTAGTCGCTTATCTGCTTGTTGCGGTTTACAACAATTACAACCTCGTTGTACTTCTTAGGCAATTTACCTGCAAGCACTTCGTACTGCTTTTTAAGGAATTCTTCGTCATCAAAAAGCTGGTGCCATACCTCGGTATTCATCATTCCCATAGAGCTCATAGAGCCCATAGCCGATGAATTTTCAACAGTTGTACCCATACTCGACATTATAGTATTGAACACCTGATTTGGATTAATGTGAGTACCGTCGGCTGAGTAGATGTTCATTACAGTTTTGTAGCCGTATTCAATATTACTTGTATATAGGTCGAAATCTTTGCTTTTTTCTATATGAGCTTTAAACTTTTCAAGGTT
>JAZSHV010000024.1:0-24790 GCA_045533475.1 Acutalibacteraceae bacterium
GCGACAAGCTCGGTTGAATTAACCTTTCCGCCTGTCATTGCGCCAAAATGACCGCCTGTATATGAAAGATAGTTTTTAATAAGCTCATCGGCATTATTGATGAGTCCTACAACGCATATCGCATAAGTTCCAATGTCTGAACGAATAAGTAAAGGCTGAGGGTCATAGTCACTTATACAACCAATAGCAGAATTACCCTTCATTTCATCAAATACATCTTCAAACTTGGTTCTGAAAGGGGAGTTTTGTATATTGTGAATTTCACGCTGCAAACCCAATTCACTATCATATGAAGCAATTCCGGCACGGCGTGTACCTAAATGAGAATGGTAGTCAGTTCCGAAAAAAACATCGGAAATAGCGTCGTGCTTACTAACTACACCAAAAAATCCGCCCATAGTATACTCCTTCTATAAATATTAGTGAGTAAAGCTTTATGCGAAGAAAAGCTTGGAAAGAGTCATCGGGTCGATGTATTCGCCGTTCTTATAAACACGCATATTACCCGAAGCAATTTCATCAATAAGCATAACATCGCCGTTTGCATCATAACCGAATTCAAACTTAATATCATACATATCAAGACCTTTTTCCTTAAGGTCATCTGCTACAATCTTGGTAATATCCTGAGTCATTTTCTTCATATCGTCATACTGTTTCTCGGTCATAACACCTAAATCAATAAGACCGTCCTTAGTAACGAGCGGGTCGCCCTTTTCGTCATTCTTAAAGGTCATTTCAACATATGCGGGAAGATCAGCGCCCTCCTCAATGTAATCGCTATAGCGACGGAAGAAGCTGCCAACAGCCTTATAACGGCAGATAACCTCAAGACCTTTACCGAATACCTTACCAGGGAGAACCTCCATAGTTGTATCATTAAGATTAGCATTCACATAGTGAGTTTTAATGCCTGCCGCATTGATTTTCTCAAAGAAATAGATCGACATACGAAGATTAACATCACCAACACCGTCAATTGTAAGACCGACAGAATTCTCACCCGGATCAAAAACGCCGTCTTTACCGGTGCAATCGTCCTTAAACTTGAGAAGATAGTTTCCGTTATCGAGTGCAAAAACATCCTTAGTTTTTCCTGTGTAAACAAGCTTCTTTTCCATAAAAATATATCTCCTTTAAAATAAATTACAAAATTAAATTTAGATTTTATCCATTATATCAGCATTCTTTGCGAGTACAGCCTCAGCATCCTTGCGACGCTTCTCATCAAGCTTTTCTGCAAGTGTGCTATCCTCAAGAGAAAGAATCTGTATACATAACAAAGCGGCATTAACTGCACCGTCAATTGCAACTGTAGCTACAGGAATACCCGAAGGCATTTGTACAGTAGAAAGAAGTGCGTCAATACCGTTTAGATGACCGCTTTTAATGGGTATACCAATAACAGGTATAGTTGTGTTTGCTGCGATAGCGCCTGCAAGATGCGCCGCCATACCTGCGGCTGCAATAATTGCGCCAAAGCCGTTTTTGCGGGCGTTTACGCTAAACTCTTTTGCCTCAACCGGTGTTCGGTGTGCAGAAAAGATGTGAACCTCATAAGGAACACCAAAATCTTTAAGTGTGTTTACTGCTTTAGATACTATAGGAAGGTCACTGTCGCTTCCCATAATAATTCCAACCTTTTTCATAATGAACCTCCTTAAAATTTTATTTGAAATAAAATAAAACAAAAAAGGCGCACTCATTCCTTTTTTCGGAATAAAGCGTGCCCAGACGGTCGGCATTAGCGTAATTTTAATATTACACTTAGGCTCTTCGCTCCACGCGGTAATCCGCTCATCCGTCAGTTACAAAGAACCATATATATTGTATGGTTATATATTACCACATACCTGATATTTTGTCAATCACGCAAATTATATTTTAAGGAAGAAACATATTATAATTACCTTTTTGAAGAAAATTTGTTAATTTTGTTAAGTGATAAATTTGTTTTAAAAAAATATTTACAGATTTATTTAAAAAATGTATAATAAAATTAATATTATAAATAGGAAAAAGAGGAATTTTTGTGAGCATTAATAATTTTTTTGATTTTGCGGTTAAGGCTTTGCCTGAATTTTGTGATTATATTGTCCCTTATGCTAAAAAATGCGGAATAAGTCCTGTCTCAGCTTTTGCAATGATTGTGTTAAAGGAGCATTGTGATTTATTTGATTTTTATTTTGAGGGTAAAGGCGATGTTATAAATGAACTTTTAGATAAATTATGTATTAAAGTAGAAAACGAAAAGCCTATTCTTACTACAAAGGGTGAGATTGTTGCTAAATCACTTATAATGGCTAAGCAGGGCTTTATATGCAAATAAAATTCTGCTATTTACATTTTTCGGTTTGTTTTTGCATAAAATAATTAAAGGTAATTTATCCAAATATTAACAAAAAATTAATTTTAAAATATGGTATTGACTTTTCCTGACTTTTGCATTAATATATTATTACATTAAAAAACCGAAAATTTCGGATTTATATTTTATGGAGGAATTTACGATGAAAATCAGACCTTTGGTTGGTAGGGTTGTTATTAAAGCAACCGAAGCCGAGGAAACAACAAAAAGCGGTATTGTTCTTACTTCCGCTTCTAAGGAAAAGCCCCAGATTTCTGAGGTTGTAGCGGTAGGTCCTGCAGGTGTTCTCAATGGCAATGAGGTTAAACCTGATGTTAATGTTGGCGACAAAGTTGTTGTTGCAAAGTATTCAGGCACCGAAATAAAGCTTGATGGTGTGGAATACACAATTATAAACGCAGAAGACATTCTTGCAGTTATTGAATAAGGAGATGCATTATAATGGCTAAAAATATTATTTTCGGCGAGGAAGCCCGTAAGTCCTTGCAGACAGGTGTTGACAAGCTCGCAAATGCAGTAAAGGTAACACTTGGACCTAAGGGAAGAAATGTTGTACTTGATAAGAAGTTCGGTTCACCGCTTATCACAAATGATGGTGTTACTATTGCTAAGGAAATTGAGCTTGATGACCCATTTGAGAATATGGGTGCTCAGCTTGTAAAAGAGGTTTCTGTTAAGACAAATGATGCAGCAGGTGACGGCACTACTACTGCAACCGTTTTAGCTCAGGCTCTTATTAACGAGGGTATGAAAAATGTTGCAGCAGGTGCTAATCCTATGGTTGTTAAAAAGGGTATTAAGCTTGCAGTTGACACCGCTATTGAAACTGTTGTAAACAACTCTAAAAAGGTAAGCGGTACTGAGGATATTGCCCGTGTTGCTACCGTTTCATCGGGTGACGAGCATATTGGTAATCTTATTGCAGAGGCAATGGGTAAGGTTACGGCTGACGGTGTTATTACTGTTGAAGAATCTAAAACCGCTGAGACATATTCAGAGGTTGTAGAGGGTATGCAGTTTGACCGCGGATATATCACACCTTATATGGTTACCGATTCTGACAAGATGGAAGCAGTTCTTGATGATGCTTTAATTCTTATAACCGATAAAAAGATTACAAACATTCAAGAAATTCTTCCTTTACTTGAGCAGATAGTTCAGGCAGGCAAAAAGCTTCTTATTGTTGCAGAGGATATTGAGGGTGAGGCACTCTCAACCCTTATCGTTAATAAGCTTCGCGGAACGTTCACCTGTGTAGCTGTAAAGGCTCCCGGTTTTGGTGACAGACGCAAGGAAATGCTTCGTGATATAGCTATCCTTACAGGCGGTGAGGTTATTTCTGAAGAGCTCGGTCTCGACCTTAAGGATACTTCAATTGAACAGCTTGGTATGGCTCGTCAGGTAAAGGTTACAAAGGAAAATACCATTATTGTTGACGGCGCAGGCAATTCAGATGATATTAAAGACAGAATAAACCAAATTAAAAACGAGCTTTCGGTTACAACCTCTGATTTTGACCGCGAAAAGCTTCAAGAAAGACTTGCAAAGCTTGCAGGCGGTGTAGCTGTAATTAAGGTTGGTGCCGCAACCGAGATTGAAATGAAGGAAAAGAAGCTCCGTATGGAGGACGCTCTTTCTGCAACTAAGGCCGCAGTTGAGGAGGGTATCGTTGCAGGCGGCGGTGTAGCACTTATTAACGCAATTCCCGCTGTTAAGGCATTGCTTGAAAAATCTGAGGGTGACGAAAAGACAGGTGTTAGAATTGTTCTAAAGTCCTTAGAGGCACCTATCAGACAGATTGCTTTGAACTCAGGACTTGAGGGTTCTGTTATTATTGATAAGATTATTTCAAGCGGTAAGGTTAACTACGGCTTTGATGCATATAATGAGATTTATACCGATATGCTCGAAGCAGGTATTGTGGACCCAACAAAGGTTACACGCTCAGCCCTTGAGAATGCTGCATCTGTTGCTGCAATGGTTCTCACAACAGAGAGCCTCATTGCTGATAAAAAAGAGGATGCCGCAGCTGCAAATGCAGCAGCCGCAGCAGCCGCTGCCGCTCAAGGCGGAATGTACTAATTTTAACTGATTTTAAAAAGCTGTCAGGCGATTTGCCTGACAGCTTTTTATATATTAAGTATGTTTTATAATAATATGCATACAAGTCCGTTACAGCCTTCGTTTATAACTCTTTCTACCGTTTCCTGTACTCTCATACGGGCATCAGTGGGCATTCGCGAAAGCTTAGCATGTAGTCCCTCGTTTACAAGGTCGTGAAGCGATTTTCCGAATATATTTGAATCCCATATCTTAACGGGGTCTTCTTCAAAACCGCTTAGCAGATACATTATTAAATCCTCAGATTGCTTTTCACTTCCCACAATAGGACTAACCTCAGTTGTTATGTTTGCTTTCATTAAATGGATTGACGGCGCAGAAGCTCTTAGTCTTACACCGTATCTACCGCCTTGTTTAACAATTTCAGGCTCCTCAAGCTTTAATTCTTCGATTTCGGGCATTATAATTCCGTAGCCTGTGGCTTCAACCTCCTCAAGCGCACCCTTTATTCTTAAGTATTCTTTTTTAATTTCTGCCATTTCAGATATGCTCTCCATTAATTCCTGCTCATCGTTTATTTTCAGTCCTGTTGTTTCTGCAAGGATACTGTAAAACAGCGATTGATTAATTCCAAGCTTAACCTCTGCCGAGCCTTGACCTAAATCAATTTTCTCAATTGAAGCATTATCAATGTTTCCGTTACCGCAGAATCCTTTTTCAAAGCACTCAATATCACGAATACATCTTATATCAGTGGCTGTTGTTTTTATCGCCTCGGTAAGCTCTGAACGCAACCAATGCTCAATAGGTAAGCAGTTAATCCATTTTGGAAAACAAATACCGATTTCCTTTACAGGAAATTCAAACAGTATTTGAGCTAAAATCTCTTTAATATCGGTATCGTTTAATTCAAGACAGTTTACTGCCATTACAGGAACACCGTATTTTTGACTTAACATATTCGCGTTTTCTTTTGCCTGAGGTGTGTCGGGATACATACAGTTAAGCAGAATAATAAAGGGTTTATTAATTTCTTTCAGCTCATTAATCACCCGTTCTTCGGCTTCCTCATACTCTTCGCGAGGAATATCGCTTATGCTTCCGTCGGTTGTGATAACAAGTCCGATTGTTGAGTGCTCGGTTATTACCTTTCTCGTTCCTATTTCTGCCGCCATATTAAAGGGAATAGGCTCCTCATACCAAGGAGTCATTACCATTCGCGGCTGGTCGCCCTCTATGTATCCTAAAGCGCTTGGAACTATGTATCCGACACAGTCTATTAATCGGACATTCATTTCAGCGTTTCCGTCTATACTGATTTTGGCACCCTTTTCAGGTATAAATTTAGGCTCGGTGGTCATTATTGTTCTGCCTGACGAGGATTGCGGCAGCTCGTCGTTTGCCCGTTCCTTGCTATATTCTTCAGTTATGTTTGGTAAAACGAGCTTATCCATAAATTGCTTTATAAAGGTCGATTTTCCTGTTCTTACAGGACCTACAATTCCGATATAGATATCGCCTCCTGTTCGTTTGGCAATATCATTGTAAATGCTTGAATTTGTCATATTATTTCCTCCTACATTCCAGTCCTTTAAACCGAACATTCTTTTGTAAAATAATATGTTTTTTATAGATTTTATATTACAAAAAATCTTAAATATATAATTTTGCCCATTTTAATAAATAAAAAAGTTGAAATTAATAATAAAAAGTGTTAAGATTAATTAAATATATCTATATATCAGGCGGTATTGATATGGGAATGAAAAAATGGTGTATAGCTGAATATGATAAAGAGCTTGCTAAAGAGCTTGCATTTGAGTGCGAGGTTGAGCCTATTGTTGCGCTTATTGCATCTGCAAGGGGATATTGCGACCCAATGGAGCTTGAGCAGTTTTTATCTGATGAGCTTGTTTTCAGCTCTCCGTTTGAATGTGCTGATATTTTGGTTGCCGCCGATATAGTTAATGAAGCGGTAGAAAACGGTGAAAAAATTGCAGTTTACGGCGATTATGACTGTGACGGTGTAACCGCTACTGCATTGCTTTATAAATACCTATTGGGACGAAACGCCGATTGTATCTATTATATTCCCGACCGCTTTGACGAAGGCTACGGAATGAACAAGGATGCTGTATTAAAGCTTCACGAAAAAGGCATTCAACTGATTATTACGGTAGATAACGGCATATCAGGCTT
This sequence comes from Acutalibacteraceae bacterium, assembly GCA_045533475.1. GTDB lineage: Bacteria > Bacillota > Clostridia > Oscillospirales > Acutalibacteraceae > UBA737. The sequence continues at coordinate 6,629 of JAZSHV010000024.1, forward strand.
TGAAGAAATTTCTCTTGCAAATAGCTTAGGAATGACTGTTGTTGTAACCGACCATCATTTACCGTCTGATAAGCTTCCCGAAGCGGCGGCTGTTGTAGACCCTCATAGAAAAGATTGTCCGTCTGAATTTAAAAATGTATGCGGCGCGCAAATGGCTTTCAGACTTATTTGTGTAATGGAAAATAAGGAACCGGAAGAGCTTTTACCATATTATGCTGATATACTAACGGTTTCAATTATTGCTGATATTATGCCGCTGACTCTTGAAAACAGATGTATTGTCAAATATGGCATTAATAAGCTGATGCATGAGCCTATTACGGGACTTTCCGCGCTTATGAGTGTTGCAGGAATTGAAAAGGGAAGCCTAAATGCAACAAAGGTTGCGTTTGGCATATGTCCTCGAATTAATGCGGCAGGAAGAATGGGCAAGAGTGAGCCAGCAGTTGAGCTTTTACTGTCTGACAATATGATGACTGCGCTTGCTATTGCTAATGAAATTGATTCGGAAAATTCATCGCGCCAGCAAATAGAAAAGCAAATATTTTCCGAAGCTGTAAGTATAATAGAAAAGAACGGTTATCAGCATCACCGCGTTATTGTTGTATGCGGTAACGGTTGGCACCACGGAGTGGTTGGAATTGTTGCCTCAAGAATAAGTGAGCGGTATGGAGCACCTGCGATTTTGCTTTCAACAGACGGTGATATTGCCTGTGGTTCAGGCAGAAGTATTGAAGGTTTTTCGCTTTTTGATGCTATTTCTGATTCATCCGATTTACTGATAAAATTCGGTGGACACGAGCAAGCGGCAGGTATCACCTTAAGGGATTGCGATGTTAATTTATTCAGAGAACGCATAAATGAATATGCAAGAAATAGAGACTATGCTCCGCCTGTATTATGGCTTGATTGCAAGCTGAATCCGTCGGCGCTTTCCTTAGACCTTGCTTTTGCGCTTGAACAGTTAGAGCCGTTTGGAAACGGTAATAAAACGCCTGTTTTTGGTATTTTCGGTGTTAAACTCGAACGAATCACATCTATTGGTAACGGAAAGCACTTAAGACTTTTATTTTCTAAGGGCAGTAATTCTTTTCAGGCATTGCTTTTCGGTGTCGGACCTGATAGCTTTTGTTTTGAAATAGGCGATTTGCTTGATTTGGCGGTAAGTGTTGAAGCTAATTGCTACAAAGGCGAATATTCTGTTTCGGTTCAAATTAAAGCAATCAGAATTACAGATACAGAAGATAATATGCTTTTTGAGGCCTTGTCAGCATATAATGATTTTTGTTCGGGAATAGAAATTGATTATAATATTATTTGCCCTACAAGACAGCAAGTGGGAGAAGTGTATAAGTACATTTCCGAAAGAGATAGGCTTACTGATAATGTTAAGTACAGATTTTTAAATTCAATAGGCTATGGAAAAACAAGTATTTCAATAAAAACATTATTGGAATTAGGTCTTATAAGCCAAAATGAAAAGGGTTGGCTACAGGCTGTAAAGGGCGCTAAAAAAACAAATCTTTTAAATTCAACTACATATAAATTTTTAGCAGAAAGGAGCGGTAATATATGACAGAACAACAGCAAAAACACTATAATGAGCTAACGGAATGTATGAAAAGCTTTGGCGGTAGCTACGATTGCCAAATGGTAGAAAAAGCTTTTATAAGATGCGTTACCGCTCACGAGGGACAGAAAAGGAAATCAAACGAGGATTACTATATACATCCCTTTAATGTAGCTAAAATAATTATCTCCTTGGGAATGGATACGCAGTCTATTTGCGCGGCATTGCTTCACGATGTTGTTGAGGATACCGATTCTACCCTTGAGGATATAAAAAACGAGTTTGACAATGAGGTAGCTCTTATTGTTGACGGTGTTACCAAGATTGGTCGGCTTAATTTTTCAACCAAAGAACAACAACAGGCAGAAAGTCTTCGCAAAATGCTTATAGCAATGGGCAAAGACATCCGTGTTATAATTATTAAGCTTGCTGACAGATTGCATAATATGCGTACTCTTGACGCAATGCCCGACCAAAAGCAGAGAGATGTTTCGGTTGAAACACTTGAAATATATGCTCCGATTGCTCACCGTCTCGGTATCAGACCTGTTAAAGAGGAGCTTGAAGATTTAGCTATAAAGCATCTTGATTCGGTTGCGTATAAGGAAATTGAGAATTCACTTTCTTTAAGACGCCAGCACAGAGAACAGATTCTTGAAGAAATTAAACAAAGAATCGCTGAAAGATTAAGCGTGGATATGCCCGGTATCAGAATGACATTTCAGGGCAGAATCAAGTCTATTCACGGAATATATCGTAAAATGTATGTTCAAGGCAAGGATTTTGATGAAATATATGATATATATGCCATAAGAATAATAACAGATACAGTAGCGGATTGTTATAACATTCTCGGTATTATGCACGATATGTTCCGTCCTATTCCAAATAGATTTAAGGACTATATTTCTACCCCGAAGCCTAATATGTATCAGTCGCTCCATACTACGGTTATAAGCCGAGCAGGGATTCCTTTTGAAATACAAATCAGAACCTTTGAAATGCATCATACTGCTGAATTCGGTATCGCGGCGCATTGGAAATATAAAGAGGGAATTACCGATAATGATGCTAAGCTTGAAGACCGTCTTGCGTGGATTAGGCAGATACTTGATAATCAGGAAACCGCCGCAGACGCTACGGATATTGTACGCAGTATAAAGGTTGACCTTTCTCAAGAGGATGTTTTTGCTGTTACTCCAAGGGGAGATGTTATTAACCTTCCCGTCGGTTCAACTGTTGTTGACTTTGCTTTTGCAATACACTCAGCAGTTGGTACAAGAATGGTAGGCGCTAAGGTTGACGGAAAAATCGTTCCCATTAACCACGAAATCAAAACGGGAGAGGTTATTGAAATACTTACAACCAATCAGGCAGGGCACGGTCCGAGCAGAGATTGGCTGAATATTGCCGTAACCTCAGGCGCTAAGGCAAAAATCCGTTCTTGGTTTAAAAAGGAAAGAAGAACAGAAAATATTGCCGCAGGAAAAGCCGATTTAGAAAGAGAGCTTCGCAGAAGCGGTATTGATATTCCTGATGAAGAATATAACGAATTTATTGAAGAGCTTGCGCGCAAAACCCGTTTTGCTAATGGCGAGGAATTCTTTGCGGCTATTGGTTACGGCGGTATTCTTTTGTCAAAAATTATTCCGCGTATTAAGGATGATTTAAACAGAAGAAATGCTTCTGCTAAGCCTCCTGAAATCGTACCGATTGAAAAGAGTAAGCACGCTAAATCGAGTGACGGTGTTATTGTTGAGGGAATAGATAACTGTCTTATTAAGCTTTCCAAGTGTTGCGCACCACTTCCGGGTGATGAAATTATCGGTTTTATTACAAGGGGACACGGTGTTTCAATACACAAGCGTGACTGTAACAATGTACCGCGGGTTATTGCAGATTCTCAAGAGCCTGACCGTTGGATTTCTGCTTATTGGGACGGTACAAAATCAGAGTCGTTCACATCATCTATTCAGGCTATGTTTATTAACCGTGACGGAATAGTAATTGATGTAATGAATGCAGTCAATAATATGCGAGTACCTGTTCATAGCATAAACGCAAGAGAAACCAAGGAGGGTAATTGCGTTGTAGTTGTGACTATAAGCGCAGAGAGTGTTGAGCATTTAAGAAGTATTATAACAAGAATCGAGAAAATTCAGGGCGCGTACAGTGTAGAAAGGATTAATCAGTAAAATGAAGGCTGTAATTCAAAGGGTAAGCGAGGCTTCTGTTTCAGTGGACGGGGAAATTGTAGGAAGCTGTGGCAATGGTTATATGATTTTATTTGGCGCTAAGGAGGGGGATACCCCAGACGATGCAGAGCTTCTTGCAAGAAAAACCGCAAATTTGCGTATTTTTTGTGATGAAAATGATAAAATGAATCTTTCTATTCTTGATATTAAGGGTGAGATTCTTGCTATTTCTCAATTTACCTTGCTTGCTGATGTTAAAAAAGGCAACCGTCCATCCTTTATAGAGGCAATGGAGCCTCAAAAAGCCAATGAGCTTTATGAGTATTTTTGTGATAAGCTTATAGAATTTGGTGTTAAAAAGGTTGATAAAGGTGTTTTTGGCGCTGATATGAAGGTAAGCCTTACAAATGACGGACCTGTTACAATAATTTACGATACGGAAATTTGGAGAAAAAATGAAAATTAAGGTTTTGCAGTTAGGTCATATTATGACCAATTGTTATATGGTAACTACCGAAGAATCAGCATTGGTTATTGACCCAGGCTTTTATTCTTACGTTGTTGAGGATTTTCTGATAGAAAATAAAGACAAACAAAGGCTTATTCTGTTAACACATTGCCATTTTGACCATATTGGCGGTGCGGTTGAGCTAAGCAATAATACGGGTGTTGAAATTGCTATAGGTAAAGATGAAAATGTGTATTTATCAGATACATTTGTCAATATGTCAGACCGTTTTCACGCCCATATTGAGCCTTTTAGTGCGGATATTTTGCTAAATGACGGAGAAATACTTACTGTTGGTGACCTTAACATTAAAACAATTTTCACTTCGGGACATACAAAGGGCAGTGTATGTTATTTGATAAATGAACTGCTTTTTTCGGGAGATACATTGTTTTTTGAATCTATCGGCAGGACAGATTTCCCAGGCGGTAGCTTTAAGCAAATTTCCGATTCTATTAAAAAACTGTATAATTCATTGCCTGATTCAACCCCTGTTTACTCAGGTCACGGTGAGGCTACCACAATCGGTCACGAAAAGGAATTTAATTCCTTTGTTAGGATAGGAAAATAAAAATGAAATTATGTCTAATTAACCATACTTTTCAGTATGAGCTTGAAAAGTTGATAAGAATTTTTTTCCCTTTTGAGAAAATTGAATTTTTAGATGAAGCTTTAATTTCTGAAAATTCTGCAATTACAACTCTTGAAAAAGGTATTGCTAAAGCTGAGCTTTATATTAATGGCAATTATTATTCTCATTTTTATGATATAAATGAAGAAACCGATAATCTTGAAAAAGAGTGTGAATTAAAGTTAGCTCTTTCACTTTATGATTGCTTTGTTGAAGCTACAGATTATATTCCCGATTGGGGAATTTTAACAGGCGTGCGTCCTGCTAAGCTATATTCTCGAATGAAGAAATGCATCGGCGAGGAAGAAACGGTAAAATATTTTAGGGAGTCGCTCAGAGTATCCGATAAAAAAATCTCTCTATGCAAAGAAACTGTTCTCGGAGAGGATAAAATTACATCTTTGTCTAAGCCAAATTCCTATAGTCTTTATATTTCTATTCCGTTTTGTCCTACAAGATGCTCTTATTGCTCTTTCGTATCTCATTCGGTTGACAAAGCCAAAAAGCTTATTCCTGAGTATGTAGGACTTCTTTGTAAAGAGCTTTCAGAAACCGCAAAAATTGCAAAATGTAAGAATTTAAGGCTTGAAACTGTGTATATCGGAGGAGGCACACCTACTGCAATTTCGGCTTCAGAGCTTGAGCGTGTAATGGAGACGGTCAATGAGAATTTTGATTTGTCCGATTTGCGCGAATATACTGTTGAGGCAGGAAGACCTGATACTGTTACAAAAGAAAAGCTTGAGGTCATTAAAAAATGTGGTGCTACAAGAATAAGCATAAACCCTCAAACTATGAATAACAGCGTACTAAATGCAATAGGCAGAAAGCACACCGCCGAGGAAACGGTTAATGCCTTTAATTTGGCGAGAGAAATCGGCTTTGACAATATTAATATGGATTTAATTGTAGGCTTGCCTACAGATACATATGAAAGCTTTAAAAATACGGTGGAACAGATAGTGGCTTTAAATCCCGAAAGCGTAACTGTACATTCTCTTTCAATGAAACGCTCATCTGACCTCAATATATCTAAGGATTTACCCGAAACAGAGATGGGCAAAGAGGCTTCTTTTATGGTGGATTACGCAAGAGAAAAATTGTCACAAAACGGTATTTTGCCGTATTATATGTATAGACAAAGCAAAACGGTTGGAAATCTTGAAAATGTAGGCTATGCTAAGAAAGGCTATGAGTGTCTTTACAATGTTTATATTATGGATGAAACTCATACCATTCTTGCGAACGGTGCTTCGGCTGTGACAAAGCTTAGAGAACCATATGGTGATTATATTGAAAGAATTTTTAATTATAAATATCCTTATGAATATATCGACCGTTTTGATGAGCTTATTTCCCGAAAGGAAGGAATTGTGAGCTTTTATGATAAATACAGTAGGATTAATTAATGAACAAGCCAAAAATCCTGAAGAATTTATTCTTAATGCAGAAAAAGAATATCTAAATGAGATTTATTCGGTTGCAAAAAGGATAGCTGACGATGACCGCATTAAAATTGTATCCCTTGCAGGTCCCTCAGGTTCGGGCAAGACAACTACCGCGCATATCTTATGTAAAATGCTTGAGGAATTAGGGGAGAAAACTGCTGTCGTTTCACTTGATAATTTCTTTTTATCGTATGAAGACCTGCCGATTTTAGAAAACGGAAACCGCGATACTGAATCGGTAGCCTCGTTAGATACGGTAATGCTTAAAAAATGCTTTAACGAGATAATTCTATCGGGTAAAACGGTATTGCCTGAATATGATTTTCCAAACAGCAAAAGTTTACCTTTTTCAAAGCCTATCGATATTTCAAGCAGAGGAATAATTATTGCTGAGGGATTGCACGCGCTTAATCCTGTAATAACCGATTTAGTTCCAAGAGAAAATATTTTTAAAATATATATAAGCGTTAATTGTTCTATTGAGGATAATTTCGGTGAACAGTTGCTTTCGAGCCGTCAAATAAGGCTTGTAAGACGCTCTTTGAGAGACCGAATATTTCGCGGTACAGATATTCTTACTACACTTTCTATGTGGAACGGTGTTGTTGAGGGCGAAAGAAAATATCTGTATTGTTTTAAAAATACTGCAGATGTTAAAATTAAAACATTGCATATTTATGAGCCCTGTGTATACAGAAATGATTTTCTTGAATTAAGAAAAGATATTGTAGAGGGTTGCGTCTGTTATGAATATTTTATGAGAACAGCCGCCGCTATAGAAAAATTTGAAAGCATTAATAAAGACTTGGTTCCAAGTAGCTCTCTTATAAGGGAGTTTATAGGTTAATTATTAAAAATATATATTATTTTATGGAGGAAAATACTATGGATTTTTTTGAAAACGCTGTAAGCAAAGCAAAGGACGCATTTGATGTGGCTTACAAAAAGACAAACGAGGTTGTAAGTGTTCAAAAGCAAAAATTTGACATAGCCTCAATTGAAAGCAAAAGAGAAAAGGAATATGCATCACTCGGAAAGCTTTATTTTGAAGAAATAAAGGATACCGAGATTGAAAATCCTCAAATTAAATTGCTTGTTGAAGAAATAAAGAGCAAGAATGAAAAAATCAAAGAGCTCAAGGATGAAATCAACTCAACAAAAAACAAAAGAATATGTCCGCAATGTTCTGCTGTTATTGATAACGATGCGGCTTTTTGCAGTGTATGCGGTGCGAAGGTAATTATAGATGGCTGAGATTAAGATTGGTATTATAGTAGCTGATATTGACGAATACAAGCCTTTTGGTGACAGGGTTGAAGCTGGTAGCTTTAAAAAATATTCTGTTTTAGGAAGAACAGGACATTGCTTTACTATTAGTACAGATATGGGTAAAGCTGAGGTTGTGTCTGTTTTGTGCGGAATAGGTAAGGTAAATGCGGCGGCAGCTGCAATGCATCTTGTTGATATTGGCTGTAATGTAATTTTGAATTACGGTCTGTCAGGCGGTATCAGCGGTGTTTTGAGAGGAGATATTTGTCTTTGTACAAGCTTTTTAGAGCACGATTTTGACCTCACAGGCATAGGGTACAAGCCTTGTGAAAAGCCCTCACAGGAATATATTTATAGCTCTGATGATGAGCTTAACGCTCTTTGCAAAGATGTAATACCCTTTGTACAAAAAGGTATGGCAGTTACAGGTGACCGCTTTATTTGTGATGAAGAACAGCGTCTTTTCTTTAAAAATGAATTTGGCGCTATGTCTTGTGATATGGAAACCGCCGCTATTGCATATGTATGTAGCTTTTCGGGAGTTCCGTTTATGTCGCTCCGCCGTATTTCAGATGATGCAGGTTCCGATGCTGTTGATAGCTACAGAGAGATGAACACATCAAATGAAGCACTACTATCGGATTATATCTTTGATATTATTAATGCTATAATCAATAAAGCTTATGAATAGTAAAAGAATTAAACACGGTGTTGCAAACGGCGCATTTATACTTATTTTAGGTACGGCAATTTCTAAAATTATCGGAGCGCTGTTTAAAATCCCAATTTCCTCTAACGCAGTATTGGGTGACTTAGGATTTGGGTACTTTTCAGCTGTTTATGATGTTTTTACTCCTGTTTATTTGCTTGCATTAAACGGATTCCCAATCGCAATTTCAAAGCTTGTTGCTGAATATATTGCTACTAACAGGTGTTTCGATGCAAAATCTGTTTTTAGAATTTCTAAAAAAACCTTTTTAACCTTTTCGGTTATTTGCTTTTTTGCTATTGTTTTGTTGTCCTTTCCAATATCAATCTTTACAGATAAAACGGGTAAGCTAATTTATGGATTGCTTGTTGCCGCACCGTCGGTTATCTTTTGTATGGTTTCTGCTGTTTACAGAGGATATTTTGAGGGACTGCATTATATGACTCCAACTGCGGTTTCAACAATAATTGAGGCTCTTGGAAAACTGTGTTTAGGATTAGGCTTTGCGTATATTACAGTTAGAATTTCTAAGGATTATGCATTATCTGCTGCTATGGCGATGCTTGGCATTACGGTTGGCAATCTTATTGCCGCTATATATCTTCATATTTCATCAAAAATCAATAAGCATTTAATTTCTGATGATGAAATCAGTATGAGTCCTAAACCTTTTTCTGACAAAGAAATTAAAAGGGTATTAATTTCAATTACTATTCCAATTGTTTTAGCCGCTTTATCGGGAAGTGTAATGGGTTTAATTGATTCTTTATTGGTGAGATTTCAGCTTTCATTTTATTCAGAAAATAATTTTGCTTTTATGGAGAAAATGTACGCCTCTGTTATAAATGAACAAGCTTTACTTATTGGAGAAAAAATTAATATTAACTCCTTACCGACAGTTCTGTACGGAATAAGAAGTAAGGCTTATACGGTTTTTAATCTTGTCCCTACCATTACTGCCGCAATAGGAGTCAGCGCCATTCCCGTATTAAGCGAAGCCTTTTCAAAAAAAGACTATGCTTCATTAAAAAAATCACTAAATTCAACCTTTAAGCTTTCGTCCTTGATTGCATTTCCGGCAGGACTTGGAATTGTTGCATTGAGTGAAAGAATAATGGTTTTACTTTACGGCAACGGCGCTTCTGCATATATTGGCGGAAAAATGCTTTTAATTTACGGGATTGCCGCTGCTTTTGCAGGTCTTAGTATAACACTTGGATGCGTGTTGCAGTCTTTGGATTTACAAAAAAAAGCTTTAATAAATGTGACAGCCGCGATTGTTATTAAAATCGTTTTGAACATAATTTTATGCTCATTTGAGCAGATGAATATTTTCGGAGCTGTTATATCGACTGCTATATGCTATGCCATTATGACCTTTTTGCATATCTATTCTATTGTAAAGCATATAGGAAAGCCCGATATTGTTTCCGTGGCTTTAAAGCCGTTAATAGGCGCTGTTTGTTGCGGTGCGATAGCTTTTGCTATATCAAATTTAAGCGAAAGCTCTGCCGTTACTGTTCTTGGAATATTAGCAGGCGGCGCAATTTATTTGATTATTCTTTCAGTTTTAAACACCTTTGAGGACGAAGATATATTATCTTTACCAATGGGAAATAAGCTTTTAAAATGGTTTAAAAGGCTCAAAATTGTGCGAAAATCCTCACAAAATTAAAATTTTGCTATAATTTTCTATAAAAATAAAAAAATTTTATAAAATCTATTGATTTTTTATTTAAAGTATGGTAAATTTATATAGTGCTAATGAGTACAAGTAAAAATACTAAGTATGTTAAAAAAATTTTTGGAGGAATTATTTATGAACAAGACAGAATTAGTTGCTGCTATCGTTGATAAGGCAGGCATTTCTAAGAAGGACGCTGAAAAGGCTCTTACCGCTTTTGTTGACACTGTTGCAGCTGAGCTTAAGAAGGGCGAGAAGATTCAGCTCGTAGGCTTTGGTACTTTTGAGGTTCGTGAGCGTGCAGCAAGAACAGGTATTAATCCCCAGACAGGAAAGAGCATTGAAATTGCTGCTTCCAAGAATCCTGTTTTCAAGGCTGGTAAGGCTTTGAAGGACGCTATTAAGTAATTTTACTTGAAGGAAAGCCGCCTTAAGTTGAGGCGGCTTTAATTTTTGTTTTTGGAGATATATATGAGATTAGATAAATATTTAAAGGTTTCAAGAATTATAAAGCGCAGAACTATTGCAAATGAAGCGTGTGATGCGGGGCGAGTTATTGTAAACGGCAAGCCTGCGCGTGCTTCATATGATATAAAGGTTGGCGATGTTATTGAAATTTCTTTTGGCACAAGGGATTTTAAGGCAGAGGTTTTAACTGTTGCAGAAACAGTTAAAAAAGATGATGCCGCCGCAATGTATAAGATAATAGAGTGATTTGAAAGCAAAAACATACCTTCCCATTTGACGGAAAGGTATGTTTTTAATTTTATAATCTTATAATTTTCGCACCTAAAAGCTCAGCTTCCTTAACAGAGTGACTCACTAATATAATAGGTCTATCTTCTGAAATAGTTAAAATATGCTTAGCAGCATTTTCAATATTCTCATCATCAAGACCGTTAAAGGGTTCGTCCAAAATTAATATGTCATAATCATTGGACAATGCCCTTGCCAAAGCCACTCTGCGTTGCATACCGCCTGATAATTCGTCAGGCATCTTATGTGATATGTCTCGGAGTCCAAATGCGCTAAGGTTTTGTATTGCCATTTTCTCTGAGGCTCCGAAAAGGGTGATATTATCAATAATATTTTTAAAGGGTAAAAGCAGATTTTCCTGAAAAACGAAAGAAAAATTATAGCTTTTATCAAAGATAATCGAGCCCTTTTGAGGTTTTTCAAGTCCACTAATTAACCGTAACAGGGTGGTTTTGCCACAACCACTCTCACCAAAAAAGCAAACTTTATCGCCCTTATTTATATTAAGGGAAAAGTCGGTTATTATCTTTTTATCGTTGTATGAAAAGGAGATATTTTTAATACTTAACATTGGTATACCTCCTTACAACATATTTTATTATAAGTTCAAGTAAAACAGACAATAAGGCTACCACAGCGGTTATTGCAAAGACATCAGGTGTAGATATATAAATCTTTGCTTCTTGAAGCATATCGCCTAATGAATGGTCGGGCCTGCAAATAACCTCGGCAGCTATTCCCGACTTCCAAGCAAAGCCTAATGCAGTAAGTGATGTGGAAATAAAAGAAGGCATAATAAACGGAAGTCTTATATGGAAAAAGGTTTTAATACTGTTTAATCTATACACCTTTGACAATTCAATATATTTTTTGTCGATATTATTGAGACCATCCCTAATACAGGATAAAATCATAGGAAGCACCATCATAAAGGCAATAAATATCGGGAGATTTGATGAATGAAACCAAACAAGAGCCAAAATTATAAATGATGCAACAGGGACAGCTCTGATTATATTGAGAATAGGTGAGAAGAACTCGTCGAAAAATTTAAATCTGTGGCACAATAAAGCACCTAAAATACCAACAATTATTCCTAAGGTATAACCGATAATTATTCTCAAAAGTGAGACAAATACAGCAATATAAAATTCGGGTTTCACACAAACTGTTAATAGTGCTCTAAGGGTTGAAAGGGGAGTGGGAATTAAAATCTCCTGATTAACAACTGTTGCCGCTAACTGCCAAACGCATAACCACAGCAATAAGACGATAATTTTTTTAAATATATTATTTAGCTGCTTCATAGTAGAAGTCGTCATTCGGCAACTCGCCGCCTACTGTTTTTGGAGCATTTTTAAATAAGAAGTCAAGGTATGCCGAAAGATTTGTTTTGAGCTCCTTACCGTCTTGATATACAATGTTGCAATAGGGTATAGCTTTTTTAGCAACAGCGGCAGGGGCTACAATTTTGTATTCCTCGCAAAGTGTAGCGGCACTGTCAAGGTCACTGTTTACAAAGCTTATTGAAGCCTTATAGTCCTTTAAAAATGCGTCAACTGCATCGGGGGTTTCGTCGCAAAATTCTTTTCTTGCAATAACACAGCCCATAACAAGGTCGGTATCAGAATGCTTATCCCATTCTTCATTTATATCGATTGCAATTTTTGCATTAGTATCTTTAACAGTAATCTGTGTTGCAACAGGCTGAGGTGCAATTACAATTGCTTTTTCGTTGCCTGTAATTTTAGCAACAAGCTCGGTAGGCTGCTCAAGAAATTCAACCTTTACATCTTCACCCATTTTGAGGTTGTTCTTTTCGAGAACATATTTGATTATGAACTCGGGATTTGCGCCCCGACCGATTGTATAAACAGTTTTACCTTTAAGGTCAGCAATTGTAGCAATTTCCTCGCCCTTTGTTACAACGGCAAGAACACCAAGTGTATTTATGGCAAGCACCTTAACACCGCCGTTTGTTTTCTTGTAAAGTGTGGAGGCAAGGTTGGTTGCTACAGCCGCAATATCTGCTTCACCGTTTACGATTTTTGCAACAATTTCATCGTTTGAGCCCGCAAGACTAAACTTATAATTAAGATTTCCCTCGTTATTATCTGCTTTTTTCATAAGAGAGACCATACCCACACCTGTTGGACCGTTAATTGCGAAAACATTGCAGTCTACATCAAGCTTTTTAACTTCAGCTTTACTTTCGGTTGTGCTCGGAACTGAGCTTTCGTTAACTGCCTTACCGCAAGAAGCAAAGCTAAATACTAAGACAAGAACCAATACCAAACTAAGAATTTTTTTCATTTTTTATCACCTTTATTAAATTATTTTCCCTTAAAATAACACTATCCCTTTCAAGCGAATCAAAGCTTCGGTAGAGGCTTGCCCTACTTAAACCAAGTGTTTTCGCAAGACGAGTCATATTATTATCGGGAATTTTTGCATATCCGTCACTGTCAGCCACAGAGGAAAGATAATATAAAACGGTATCTTCTGTAGTTGCACAGGAAAGAACATCTAATTTTTTGTTGAGAAATCTGATTTTATCAGAAAGAAATTTAATATAATTGATGGCGGTGTCAGGATATTTTGAAAAGAGCTTTTGTAGTTCGATTTCGGTAATAAACAAAATTTCTATATCAGTTTTTGCCGAAACAGTGCTTACATAACAGTCTTCGTTTCCAAATAATGCCGCCGCGCCAAAGCAATCACCGACTTCAAAATTATTCATACAAAGACGGCTTCCGTTGTTAGTAAAAGCAACCGCTTTTCCGCTTAAAAGAACGCATAAAGCATTAGAAAAGTGTTCAGCGGAATAAATGATTTCGCCTTTTTTAAATTTTTTTGTGTTAGTGAATTCGTGTACGGCATTTTGGATTTGCTCATCATTTAAGCCATCAAAAATAAATAATTTCTTAATCTGATACATTTAATCCTCAATAAACTGTCTCAAATGAGACATTTTTATTTAATTATAGCATAAAAAAATAATTTGTCAATACTTTAACAAAGTTTTTTAAAAAAATAATCACACTCAAATATCAAAGTAAAAAACTATGAAACGAGTGTGATATTTATACTGAGATTATATTAAAATAGGTTGTATTTGTTTTCCGTTAAAGGCATTTTTAACTGTTTCAGGCAAAAGTGAAAAATCGCATACAAGTGAATTGTTTTTTGAATATGGGTCATCTTGTCTGTAAGGGACAAAAAATATATTCTTAGTATTATGAAGAAGACCGATATTTTTAGCGCTTGAGCCTAAAGCATCATTTGTTGCAATTGCTAAAACAACAGGCTTGTTATTCCTCAAATGAGCTTTCACAGACATTGTAACCGATGTATCGGTTATACCTAAAGCGGTTTTTGCAAGAGTGTTTCCCGTGCAGGGAGATACAATCATCATATCAAGCAAATTCTTAGGACCTATCGGTTCGGCTGATACAATATCGTGAATAATTTTTTCATTACAAAGCGCTTCTACCTCATTTATTAAATCGTTTGCTTTACCAAAACGGGTATCGGTTCGGTAAACAATATCAGACATTATCGGTTTTACCTTATACCCCTCTTTTATAAGCATTTTTAAAGCATTTAAAGATTGTTTTATTGTACAAAAAGAACCGCAAAAAGCATAGCCTAAGGTTAAATCAGACATTAAAATCACCTCAATTGTATGAATTAATAATATATGTTAGTGTGTTGCATAAAATTTCTGCCGCAGTTTGGGGAGCAACAATTCCGGGAAGTCCGGGTGCCTTAATTACATTTAGTCCGCACTTTTTTGCATAATCGGCATCGAAGCCTCCATTTGTGGATAGCTCCATCAACAGACCGCAAGTACAGGCTTTAATAGTAGAATCATTTAAAACCTTAACATCTACCGTATTAAAAATCATATCATAGCATAAGGGCGCTACATTTAAGCTGTTTGTGTTTATACACCTGAACCCATAGGCATCTGCTAAAGCAAGGTCGGAGGGCTTTCTTGCTGATATTGTTACATCACAACCAAGATTTTTCAGTCGGTCGGCAAGTATTTTTCCTACTCTTCCGAAACCAATAACAAGTGCTTTTCTTTTCCAAATTGTAAAGGGTGTATTTTCGATAGTAAGCTTAATTGCGCCCTCAGCGGTGGGTACAGCATTTAATAAGGCGTAGCTGTCAAGTGAGCCGTAGTCAACGCATTTCTTGTTCTCAAAAATATAGTTACAGCATAGAATTAGTTGTTCGCGGGTTGTTTCTTTTTCAATAATAGAAATTGGTATTTCTCGTCCTGTAAGGGGTGTGAAAATGTTGATTTTATCCTTCGTGGTTGGAACGGGGAGTATTATAATTTCAGATGTTTTTATGTCAGCGTTATCATTTTCGTACAGTCCAAATGTATCAACTGTATAGCCTTGATTTTTAAAATATTCCTTAACGGCTTTAAGGCGACCGTCTCCACCGATTATTGTAATTTTTTTCATAATTTCATCATTCCAAAAATAAAATCAGCACCAAACTGTTGTATTACAGTTTATGGTGCTGAGCTTTTATTGGTTACTATGTTTTAAAAGGCTTATTAATTTATTTTTTTCATTTAATAATGGTTCTGCTATTACTCTTTTTTGTAATAGCTTTAGCTTTTTACCTGTGTTTTTCCCCTCAAAGCCAAGAGCTTTAATATCCTCTCCGTTAATAGCAAGATGCTCTATAAGATAAGGTTCATTGTTTTCGATAATATCTTTTAAAAATTGCTCGGCTGATGAAGTATCGTTTTTTAACGCTTTTTTTGAAAAAAAGAAATAATCATAAATTAATTCAGGAGTGTAGCTACAAAGCAATATTTTTGTTTCTTCTTTAGATTCAGGCGGTTTTGATGATAATAATGACAGCATATCCCTGCAATATTTTTTTTGCTTGTTTGAAGCCTTAAGAGAATCTAAAACAGACAAAACATTTGATGAAGAAAAATATATAAAAGAAAATAGTGCAAGCAACGAAGAATTATTTAGTTGGCTTAGTAAATCGTAGTCGGGTTTTAATGTAACACCAATAAAATTCAGAGCATTTTGGTCTGTTAAAGGCTTTAAAGCTTTAGTATTTTTTCCTGAAATAGCCTTTATAAGCTCATTGAATATTCTTTCACGACTAATGCTTTCGAGGCTTTGAAATAACATTATTGCAGAATTAAGTGTTTCTTTCTCTATTTTAAAATCAAGAACACTTGCAAATCTAAATAACCTTAAAATTCTTAGAGCATCCTCATTAAATCTCTCTTGAGCTTTTCCCACCGTTTTTAGAATTTTGTTGTTAAGGTCATCCTTTCCGCGAAAATAATCAATAACTCCGCTATTGTGATTATAAGCCATTGCATTTACTGTAAAATCTCTTCTTGAAAGGTCTTCTTTTAAATTTCTTACAAAGTGAACCTCATCGGGATGCCTTTGGTCGGTGTAGTTGCCCTCAGTACGGAAGGTTGTAACCTCTATACACTCCTTTTCAACTATTACAGAAACAGTACCGTGTTTTATACCGGTAGGAACAGTTTTTGGAAAAATTGAAATTACCTCCTCAGGAAGAGCAGAGGTTGTAATATCGTAATCATAGGGTGTTTTCCCAAGCAAAATATCTCTTACACACCCACCTACAATATAGGCTTCATATCCGTTTTCGCAAAGGGTATTTAGAACATATTCAATATTTAAGGGTAGATTAAACATATTTTTTCATTTCCTTGTAAAAAAGTGTTTATTTTTTCTTTAAAAAGTTATATAATAAAAAGTAATATCTTGAATGGGGGATAACCATATGAAAAAGCTTCGTGAAGAGGATAAAATAATTGAGGGTATAAAAAGAATTCATATGATAGGTATTGGCGGAAGCGGTATGTGTCCGCTTGCAGAAATACTTCATAGTAAGGGATATATTTTAACAGGCTCCGATAATAACGAAAGTGACCCGTTAAAGCGTATAAAAGCTCTCGGCATTAAGGTTTATATGGGGCATAGCGCAGAAAATATAGAGGGCGCAGAGCTTTTGGTTTACTCTGCCGCCATTTCACAGGATAATCCTGAAATTGTAGCGGCGAAGGAGAAAAACATTCCTGTTATGGAGCGCTCGCATCTTCTTGGCGCTTTGACACGGCATTTCAATAATGTTATCGGTGTATGCGGAACTCACGGAAAAACCACCGTTACCTCTATGATAACACAAATTCTTTTATTAAACAAGATGGAACCTACAGCTGTAATAGGCGGAAGACTTCCGCTTATTAATTCGAACGGAATTGCCGGCAAATCAGAAACAATGGTTTGCGAGGCTTGTGAGTTTGTTGATACATTTTTGCAGATGTCACCTGATATTGCGGTTTTACTCAACATCGATAACGACCATCTTGATTATTTTAAAACAATGGATAATCTTGTATTATCATTTCACAAATTCCTCGAAATGTCAAGTAAATGCTATATAAACGGTGACGATTTATTGGCATTAAAGGCTACAGAAAATATAACAGGCGAAATAATTACTTTTGGATTTGATTCTAAAAACCGTTATTATGCAAAAAATATTGTTGCGGGTAAATTCGGATTTTGCTTTGATGTTCTAAGGGGTAATGAAGTTCTTACGCATATTGAACTGCACGCACCTGGTAGACATAATGTTTTAAATGCTCTTGCCGCTTTTTCTGTTTGCTTTGAGCAGGGTGTTGATGCTTGCGGTATAAAGGATGCACTTGAAAAATTTACGGGCGCGGGCAGACGCTTTGAGTTTTTAGGCGAGTATAACGGATTTACTCTTGCAGACGATTACGCACATCATCCAACCGAAATTAAGGCTACGCTTAACGCCGCAAAGCAATTGAGCTATAATCGTGTTATCGCAGTATTTCAGCCTTTTACCTTTTCCCGTACCGAGCTTTTAAAGGATGAATTTATTGATGCTTTATCTGTTGCGGATTATGTAATTATTACACCTATAATGGGCTCTCGCGAGGTTAATACCTACGGTATAAGCTCGGAATATATTGCCGAAAGATTACCGTGTGCTACTGTGGTTGACGGCTTCGGAAATATAGCAGACAAAATTATAGAAATTGCAAAAGAAAATGATATTGTTATTACTATGGGTGGCGGAGATATTTATAAGGCGGCTCATATTGTACAAGATAAATTAGGATAATAATTAAAAGGCGTACGGTGTACGCGTTTTTTATATATCTTTAACTACTGTAGAAAAGTCAACAAAACCGTTAGTGTCAGAAAATTTGATTGTTGTTAGTCGTGTATCATACGCAAAAACCGTACCATAGTAGGCAATTGGTATTATGTTAGAGTATTTGTAGCAGTTTTCAACGTTTAAGTTTTTAGTGTTGCTTATATTGAGTTTATCCATGTA
>JAZSHV010000034.1:0-98582 GCA_045533475.1 Acutalibacteraceae bacterium
GGATTGGCACGATACTCGTTGGTGTAATCTGCATAGCGTAACCTTGCTTTAATCCCACAAATATTGCTACTGTTAAAAATGCTATGGTCAGCTGCAACGTGGAATTTTCAAGTCCCACAATATCTTTTGCTTTCTTATTGCAGATAACCATAAAGGCATACATAACAGCAGAGAGCAGACCACAGGCGATGCCAAATATATCTCCCTTGCCATCAAAGGCATTTCCGTTTATCAACACCACGCCGACAACTACAGCAAGAAAACCAAGCACTTTATTTGCAGTCAGCCGTTCCTTGAACAGCAAAGGCGATAAAGCCATTACGATAACCGGACCGCAGTAATATAAAAGCGAAGCGATGCTAACACCGATTCGAGCATATGCTTCGTATAGGAACATCCAACTCGTTCCCATTGCTATGCCAGATACCGAAAGGAACAGAAACTGCTTTTTATGCTTATAAAAAGTTAGTTTTCCGCCACTGATAAAGAAAATAGCAATCAGCAGGATACTGCCTATCAGAGTGCGAAGCAGGACAATGTTCTGACTGCTTAAATCAATGAAACTCGCTACTATACCGTTTGAGCCAAACAGTAGCAGAGCGAATATGTATTTGAAAAACGCCTTGTTGTTCATATGATACCTCTTGTAATTAAACTGAAAATAGTATATCATAATATCAAGCATAACAAAAGCGAATGTTTGTAATGTTCAAAATCACATTTTAGAATAGGTGTTCTTTATGGATATGAATTTGCAAAAATATCTCTCGTTTGTAAAAACGGTGGAATACGGCAGTTTTACAAAGGCGGCGGAGATGCTTAATTACACACAATCGGGTATCAGCAGAATGATAGCCGATCTCGAAAAAGAATGGGGCGTAACGCTCCTTGAACGAAGTAAGTACGGTGTAAAGCCTACGAGTGACGGTATGAAGCTGCTACCATACGCTCAAAACCTCTGCGCCGATTTTGATAAACTAAAAATGCAGGTAGATGAGCTGAATGGTCTGCAATCGGGACTTATTCGCATAGGCACATTTTCAAGCGTAGCAACTCATTGGCTGCCGAACATCACAAAAGAATTTCAAAAGGACTATCCCAACATCGATTATGAACTTCTGCTCGGCGACTATACCGAGATCGAAGAATGGATACATACGGGCAGAGTAGACTGCGGATTTTTACGATTGCCGACACACCCCGACTTTGAAACCATCTTTTTAGAGAAAGATAAGCTGATGGCGATTATCCCCGAAGATCATCCGCTAAAGGACAGCAAAAAGTTTCCTGTAACTGCTCTTTGTGATGAGCCTTTTATGCTTCTTGAAAAGGGAGCAAAGGCAGAAATCTCCGAAATCTTTGAGCGCAATAATCTAACCCCCAATGTAAAATTCACCACTTGGGATGACTATGCGGTAATGTCTATGGTGGAAAGCGGGCTTGGAATTGCGATACTCCCCGAACTGATCTTAAAGCGTGTTCCGTACAAAATTATAGCCAAAGAACTTGACGTTCCGGCATATCGTAATATCGGACTTGCATTGAGAGAAAAGAAAACAGCATCACTTGCGGTGAAACGGTTTATCGATTATTTGCAATATAGATAATTAATCATACCGTCACAAATTTGTGGCGGTTACTTGTTATACCATCAAAATTTGAGCCGCAGTAAACAAAGAAAAGGAAATTTAGCAGGCCACATTTGATTATGTGGTCGTTGAAAATACGATTTTTGCAAAAGTGGCGAAAAAACACCTAAAATGCATAAAAAATTGACCGAAAGTGGAGGTGAAACCTCAAAATTCGGTCAAAATTTGGTCGGAGTGACAGGGTTCGAACCTGCGGCATCGACATCCCAAATGTCGCGCGCTACCAACTGCGCCACACCCCGAAATATTAAATTTTATGCTCGGATTTTAACAGAAATTCCGCAACTGTGGGACACTATGTGGTCGTAAGGCTATTATAGCATATTTTCAAAAAATATGAAAGCGGAAAAACCGCAGTATTAAAGGCTTTTTTGAGGTGTCTGGGATTTTGCTTGAATTACCTATCTCACAGTCCCAAAACTAGTGCGCTACCAACTGCGCCACACCTCGATATTAAGTTGTTTGAACTGACTTTAAACGTTTTGGCAACCCTCTTGCGGTGCCCGACATCTCGATACTGCCGTATCTCGTTTGTCGACCGCTACGCTTCGTTATGCTCGCTGGATCGTCCACCGGACGCGCTCGCAACCTCACCCAAAACTAGTGCGCTACCAACTGCGCCACACCTCGTCACTTAGTATTGATTTTGTACACTTAAATTAGTATACCCTTTTTGTTTCATTTTGTCAAGCATAAATACAATCTTTTTTAAATTTATTAAAATACTCTCTTTTTTTATTTAATTCGCCTAAAAAAGGACTGTTTTAAAAAAGTGTTTTAATCCTTGATTGCATAGTAAAGACCACCGATTTGGTCCGGTGGTCTTTACTTGGACTGATTTTTACAGCCACATTTCAAATTGAAATTAATTCTTGGCTAATTTTTCGGATATAGCTTTATTGAGTCTTTCTCTCAAATTTAGCAAATAATCTGCGCTCTTAGGATAGCTTTTGAAGGTTATGGGTTCAATGTCTTTCTCCATAAGCGTTAGTACATATTCCTTGTCATAAAGACTTTCACAAAGCTTCATAGCACGCAAATCCTGAATTGCATCATAGAAAACAAGCAGCCTTATAGATTCATAAGTGGTACCGTCAGGCGCGGGATAAACCGAGAATGCATCGCCTGAGGGACTGAAATAATCTCCGTCAGTAGTCATAAATGGATTTATAGGCGCATATGAGAACTGATTATTATAGAAATTATAGCCCCATTGCAGGAAGCCGTCAATATCATATTTATAAAACTGTGTTCCGATAACTCGGGTTCTGTATGACGGCATAGAAATAAAGCGGTTAGAAACAAGCTTACTTTCACAGACACAGTAATACGCCCATAGGTTTGGAACCTTATTTTCAATAAATGGTTCAATATGCATTGTTGAGGGAACAGGATTTTTAACCGCGCCTGAGGTGTAATACTCATAGTTTGATAATGCGTCAATAATGGGATAGACTTCAAGCAAAGACGCCACTATTTCCTTTGCAGCAAGATAACTTTCAAGATGGGTATTATTAGGCTCGTCTGAAATATGGAACCAGCAACGCTTGTCCGCCCCGTCAAGACTCTTCATAAAGTCAAGGAATTCAGGTATAAAGGCGTTGAGAAATTCGGCATATTCGCCGCCGCATGCGTCGGTATCCCAACCAAAGATTTTTTTATACTCACCGTCAACCGTTGCCATAATCTTAGGAGTAGCTTTTGCGCCCCACTGTGTAAAGAAATGAGAAATCTCAAAATATTTTATACCAACGCGGTTGCACATATTTACCCATTTTTTAAGCAGGGTAAAATTGAAGGAATAGTTACCTTTATCCTTTTTAACACCTACAAGCTGTGTGGTAGGACGCTCACCGCCAACATATGTATCAAGCGCAGGAGTGAAAACAGGCGTGAGAAGCATATTGATACCGTATTTAACTGCTGTACGGGCAAAGCTTTCAATAATTTCAAAGTGACGGTCATCAAAGGCTTCGGTTCTGTAGTAGTTCATAAGACAGTCACAATGGAACCATTGAGTGAACTTAAGCTCCTGTTCGGGAAGGAAAGCATCCAATATTTCGAGAGTAAACTCGGTTTCCCATTTTTCTTCGGAATTTTCACAGTTGGTAAATACAAACTTAATGGGATATATGCCCGCCGTTACTTCACCCTTTGTATCAACCTCAACCATAAGTGATTTAAGATTATAGGGTACAGCAAGTCTTCCGTTTTCGGGCAATGGAAGCATCAAATCCGGATATAGTCCCGGAGTATTGCGTAAATAGTCATCATCGCCGTTTTCAATCGCGTGCTGAACAGGAACAGACTCAACAATACTAACCTTTGTGTATTTAGCGAGCGCTGATTCAATTGTAAGGTTTACATATTTTTTGAAAGGAAAGCCATATTCTTTTCTTTGATAGCAAATACCAAAATGAAAAAGCTCGTTTTTAAAACAGCTACCTTTCAAAAATTCTTTTTTTCATTTATACTTTGGTCTAAAAAACATTTTTCCAAAGATGAAATAAGCTTTAACTCCATATTTTTCTCCTCAAAGTGTTCTATTGAGAGTATAACATTATTTGTTTATTTTTTTAACAATTAAAAATAAAAAATGTAAAAATATATTTTATACAAAAACTTATTCTTTTATTAGTGAAAACTGCTTGTCCGCAATGTGAATTATGCGGTCACACACTTTTAAACTTGTGTTTCGGTGGGTGACGAACAGAACTGTTTTTCCGTTTAAAGCCTTTATATTATCAAGCACCTTGGTTTCGGTTTCTTCATCCAATGCGGAGGTGGCTTCGTCAAGTAACAGCACAGGCGCGTCTGTAAGGAGCGCTCTTGCAATTGAGATTCGCTGAATCTGTCCCTCAGATAAACCGCCGCCTCGTTCGGTGAGAACAGTATCAAAGCCGTCAGGCATATCGGAAATAATATCATATATCTCTGCAACCTTGGTAGCTTTTATCAATTCTTCATCGCCGATACCGTCATTACAAAGAGTAAGATTTTCTCTTATAGTACCTGAAAGTACCATATTTCCCTGCGGAACATATGCAAAAATACCTCTCACAGAGGGCGTGAGGGGAGTGTCGCCATTAATTGTAATATTTCCTTCTTCAGGCTCATAAAGACCGAGAAGAATACGGAAAATAGTACTTTTACCACTACCCGATTCGCCCGTAAGCGCTGTGATTTTGCCTTTAGGAATTGTAAAGCTACAGTTTTCAAGAATATTTTCATCCTTATATCCAAAGCATACATTTTTAATTTCAATTCCGTTGAACTGTGACTTAATAGAGTCTATTTTGCTTTTCTTAAGTGGCGGCTTATCGTTTTCACCGTTTTCAAGCTCCATAAGGCGCTCTGCCGAGGCAATAGCAGAATAGTATTGAGGAATAACTCCCGAAACATTCTGAAGTGGAGCCTTAAGCTGCTGTACAAGCTGTAAAAATGCCATAAGCGTACCATAGGTTATAGTACCTGCGGCAATTCCGCTAGCGCCCCACACCATAATTGCATAATAGCCTATAGTGAAAAAAACATATAGGCTCAGGTGAGTGACTGCTGAAATAAGACCTCTTTTCATTTTTAGCCTGTGGTTAAAATTCATATACTGACCAAGCTTTTTTGAAAAAGCGGCTTCGCTTTCAAAGGATTTTAAAACAACCAGATTTTCAAAGCACTCCTGTGCAAAGGAACGGGTTTTGCCCTCTGCCTGCTGACAGTCCTTATGAAGCATTTTGTATTTGCGGTTTATTATTCTGCCAAGCGCGGGAAAACATATGCCTGCTATAAAGAATAGAATTGCGATACGCCAATCAAGCGCTATCATAGTGGCTATTCCGCCGATAATTTTGGCAAGCATTGAAAAAATATACGGTATTATATTTACGGAGCTTGTAACAATTATATCAATATCAGATGTAAAACGGTTCAGTATATCGCCTGAATGATACTGCGTTATTTCAGCATATTTTCTTTTGCTTACAGTTGCGAAAAAGCTATTTCTTAAAGAAATTGTAAGCTTAGAGTTTGTATAGGTTTTAAAGATAGCATCTAAACCTGCAAAAATCACCTGCAATACAATTATAAAAGCTATTGCTATTATATAGTGAATAAGCTTTCCGTTGCTACTGCCTGTAGCAACGTCAAGTAGCTCTTTAGAAAGCAGCGCAAGAGCTATGTAGCTCAATGATGTTGCTGCGGCAATTATGGAAATAAAGGCTATTGCAAGGAGATAACGCTTTATATTTCGGTATATCCAACGCAAGGCCAAACTATTATTTTCATTTTTATTCGATAATTCCATTTTCTTTCATTGTTCTTACAAAAACATCAATATCTCCCAATGCCAAAACTGTTGAAATATCAAAGTTATTTATTAGCGCATTGAGCATTTCTGCCTTTGTAACATCCTTCTCCTTTAATAAATTCCATAAAAAAACAGCCGACTCGTTAAGAGTAATAACATTATCCAATTTCAAAGAGTCAACATTTTTTGAAACAACAACCCACTGACCTGAGCGATTTACAAGTTCAAAACCAGACCTAATCTTCAAAATAACACCCCGTTTGTTAATAAAAGGTAAATTTATTATATACCAAAATAATTTATATTGCAAGTATAATAGGTTTTAGTGTATAATAGAATTCAAATAAATTATATTATTTTTTTGAGGGAGATATGCTATGGATACTTTTTTTGAGCAAATAACTTCAATGAAAAAGAGCGGAAAGGAAATTGCGGCAATAATCGGAATATGGTTTTTGGCGTTTATAATTTGCGGTTTTCTTATTCTTTTTCCGATTTTGGGAAGCTTTGGTATTCTTATTGTATGCGGTGTGCTTTTTGGTGCGTTTAAGCTTTCAGCCTTTTTTAATGTTGAATATGAGTATATTATAACCAACGGAACCTTAGATATTGATAAGATTACTAACAGAAGCTCACGCAAGAGGATTCTAAGTCTTGAGCTTTCAACCGTTTCCCGACTTGAGAAGTTTAATTCTCATCAGCTTAACGGTATTGATGCAAAGGCGGTAGTAATTGCTTGCAATACTAATGACGGTGAGGCTTATTTCCTTGTAGCCGAGCGAGAGAAGAAGGGAAGCGCATATCTTGTGTTTGCACCAGACGAGCGTTTGCGTTCTGCAATGGTAAAGTTTATTCCTAAGTTCATTGCAAACAGCGCATTTAAATAATGATAAGAGGAGCGTCGCATATGCAGGTGTTGACTAAGACCTTAATTAAAGAGTCAGAGGAAAATGCTGTTAGCAGCGGCGTTTTTTCTTACAGAGAGTTAATGTATAATGCAGGAGTAAAGGCAAGCAAGGTCATTTGTGATATTACGCCGATTACTAATAAAAGAATAGCAGTAGTATGCGGAAACGGCAATAACGGGGGTGACGGCTTTGTTATTGCGCGCAGGCTTTATGAGCTTGGCGGTGATGTTGCAGTAACTACACCTTTAGGGTTGCCGACTACCGAGGACGCAAAATATTATTATAATTTGCTTCCTGCTGAAATTATTAAGCCAGAAGTGCAGTATAACGATTATGACATTATAATAGATGCTATTTTCGGTATAGGTCTTAACCGTGCTACGTCAGAAGAAATTTGCAGTGTTTTTGAAAGTATTAATAAAGCTTCTGCTATTAAAATTTCGGTTGATATACCAAGCGGTGTTGAGTGTGACAGCGGAACGGTATTTACAAAGGCTGTTGCATCGGACTATACTATTACTTTTATAGCATTAAAGCCTTGTTTTTTGTTGCCTGACGGTTCGGATTACTGCGGTGAGGTTACGGTTGCGGATATAGGTGTAGAGCCTGTAGGCTTTGAATACAGTATAATAGAAAAACCGCTTTTTAAAAAGCGCAAGCATAATTCGCATAAAGGAAATTATGGCACAGCTTTAATTGTTTGCGGAAGCTACGGAATGGCAGGCGCGGCAATTTTAGCAACAAAGGCGGCACTTAGAAGCGGACTTGGAATTGCAAAATGTATTATTCCCGAAACTATTTACGCCCCCTTTACGGCATCGGTTCCTGAGGCGGTATGTGTACCTGTAAAGCAGGCGGTAAACAGTAATACAGTAAGCTCTGATATTGATATTTTACATAGCATTGAGGGTTGCAAGGCAATTTTGTTCGGTTGTGGCTCGGGCAAAAGTGAGGATAGTGAAAAAATTCTCACTGAACTTATTTGTAATAGCGAAATTCCCCTTGTGATTGATGCTGACGGAATAAATCTGCTATCCGAGCGCATAGAATTATTAAAGAAAGCTAAGGCTCCGATAATAATCACACCTCATCCAGGCGAAATGGCAAGACTGTGTGAAAAATCGGTAGAGGAAATAGAGCGTAACAGGGTAAAGCTTGCAAGAGAAGTTGCCTGTGAATATGGTTGTACGGTAGTGCTTAAGGGCGCTAATACAATTGTGGCAGAGCAGAATGGCAATATTAGCTTTAATGTTACAGGTAATCCCGGTATGGCAAAAGGCGGGAGCGGTGATGTTTTGGCAGGTATTATGGTTTCGCTTATTGCTCAGGGATTTAACACGGTTAATGCGGCAAAAGCGGCGGTTTATATTCACGGTGAGGCAGGGGATAAAGCCGCAAAACGCAAGGGTGAAAGGGCAATGCTTCCGTCTGACATAATTGAGGAGCTTTAATCTGCTTTCGGAAAGGGTTCTCTGCTTGAAAAGGGCAGCTTATTTAATTATTTTTTCAGCCTTAATTTTTATTTCAGGATGTAATACTAAGGGCTCCGATGTGACCGCAATCACAACGGGGCTTGAATTTACTGCAACAGCAAATACAGAAAACGGCGAAAACATATTTAATGTAAAAATCTCTGGTGAGAATCAGGCGGAGATAACCGTTATGGACAATGAAAAGGAGCTTTTTACCGCTTTTATTGACGGTGAAAATGTATGCCTTAAATATTTTGAGCTTGAAAAAGAAACCTCGGTTAAAGCACTCCCCTACGGTTCGTTTATTGATATAATTTACAGTACATTGTGTGATGTAAAGCCTGACACTGCGCTTAAATACCAAAATGAGCAGTATTATATTGACGGTGAGACCGAGAACGGTTATAGCTATAAAATATTTTTCGGTGCTACGGGACTTCCGTTTTGCATTGAGGAAACCAATCAAAAAATTACTATTAATCTCAAAAATGTAACAAGCTTTTAAAGAAATAGGATTTAAAGCCTTGCCGATATTGACAATAAAAGCATAAGACATTATAATAAATAAGATATACAATTTATAAGGAAGTAATAGAATGGCAAAAATTGAGAATTTAAGAAATGTTGCAATAATCGCCCATGTTGACCACGGTAAGACAACACTTGTTGACCAGTTGTTGCGTCAAAGCGGAACCTTTCGCGATAATGAAACAGTTAACGAGCGTGTAATGGACTCCAATGACCTTGAGCGTGAGCGCGGAATAACAATTCTTTCTAAGAATACAAGCGTTATGTACGGCGATGTTAAAATAAATATAGTTGACACTCCCGGACACGCCGATTTCGGCGGTGAGGTTGAACGTATTCTACAGATGGTTGACGGTGTGCTCTTGCTGGTTGACGCTTTTGAGGGCTGTATGCCTCAGACTCGTTTTGTTCTTAAAAAAGCGCTTGCTTTAGGTAAAAAGGCGGTTGTAGTTGTTAATAAGATTGACCGTCCTATGGCTCGCCCTCACGAGGTTGTGGACGAGGTGCTTGATTTGTTTATCGAGCTTGGCGCAGACGAAGACCAGATAGAATTTCCTGTTATTTTTGCTTCGGGTAGAGACGGATATGCAACCTACTCTCCCGATGTTGAGGGCAAGGATATGAAACCCTTGTTTGATGCTATTGTTAAGGAGATTGATCCGCCCCAGGGAGATGTGGACGGTCCTTTACAGATACTTTTCTCAAATATTGAATATGATGATTACCTTGGCAGAATAGGTGTTGGAAGGGTTATCCGCGGAAACGTTAAGGTGGGACAGACTGTTGCGCTATGCCATAAGGACGGTAGTTCTTCAAATGTTAAGATTGCCAAGCTCTTTATGTACAGAGGTCTTAAAAGATACGAGGAGGAAAGCGCTAAGGTTGGCGATATAATTCAGGTTGCGGGAATTTCTACACTTGAAATAGGCGAAACTGCCTGTGCGGTTGACTGTATTGATGCGCTACCCTTTGTAAAGATAGACGAGCCTACTCTTGCAATGAATTTTATGGTAAACAACTCTCCCTTTGCAGGTAAGGACGGTAAGTTTGTAACCTCGCGTAACATCCGTGACCGTTTATTCAAAGAGGTTATGACCAATGTGAGTCTGAGGGTTGAGGAAACCGATTCTGCTGATACCTTTAAGGTTTCAGGCAGAGGCGAATTGCACCTTTCGATACTTATTGAAACTATGCGCCGTCAAGGGTATGAATTTCAGGTATCTCCCCCTGAGGTTATTTATAAAAGGGATGCCGACGGTACACTTTTAGAGCCTATTGAGCTTCTTATGATAGAGGTGCCTGAGGAATATGTAGGAACGGTTATGGAGCGTCTCGGAACACGCAAGGCTGAGATTAAGAATATGGGTACACGCGAGGGCGGAACATCACACCTTGAGTTTACCATTCCCGCAAGAGGTCTTTTAGGCTACCGTTCACAGTTCCTTACCGATACTAACGGTAACGGTATTATGAATCATGTTTTTGATAGCTATCAGCCATATAAGGGTGATATTGACCAGCGCTCTACAGGTTCAATTATTGCTCACGAACAGGGCGAGGCTACGGGATACGGTCTATTTAACACTCAGAGCAGAGGAAGGCTCTTTATAGGTCCCGGTACTCCTGTATATGAGGGAATGATTGTGGGCGAAAACCCGAAAAATGATGATATTGTTTGCAATGTCTGCAAGAAAAAGCAGATGACAAATACCCGTGCTTCGGGCTCGGACGATGCTTTAAGGCTTGTTCCTCATTCGAGACTTAGTTTAGAGCAATCGCTTGAGTTCATTAAGAATGACGAGCTTGTTGAAATCACTCCTAACAATATAAGACTTCGCAAGCGCATACTTAATAAGGAAGAAAGAATGAAGGCAGAGTCGAAGAAAAAGTAATGAAATATATAATTCTTGATTTAGAGTGGGACAGTATGTTTTTCCAAAAGGAAAAGCGCTTTATAAACCACATTCTGCAAATAGGTGCAGTACGGCTTGACAGCGAGTTTAATACGATTGCTACCTTTGAGGCTACAATTAAATCGGAGCTTTCCAACAGGGTTTCAAGCCGTTTTGCTAAGCTTACGGGTATAACCTCTGAAAAGATGCGGGCAGGTATTCCCTTTAGCCAAGCGGTTGAGGAGTATAACCGTTTTGCTAATGGGGCTCAGGTTACTATGACCTGGAGTAACTCTGACCTTTACACAATAATAGAAAACGAAGAATATTTACTGCAAAACGGTGTGAAATTTAGTTTTAGAGGGTATCTTGACCTGCAAAAATTGGTTCAGAGTGAGCTTAAAAATCACGGGTATGACAGTAAGAATCAAATTTCCCTTGAGGCGGCGGCTCAGCTTATGAATATTAACACTGAGGAGTATGAGCTACATACCGCACTTGATGACTGCCTTGTTTGCGCTGAGCTTTTCAAGCTTTGCTATAACAAGCAAAAATTTGACACCCTTTTAAAGGACACAAGCTCTCCTGATTTTTATGCAAGGCTAAGGTTTAAACCCTATGCTATATCTGATATACACGACCGAAATATTAATAGGTCGGAGCTTGTGTTTAATTGTCCAAAGTGTAAGGGCGAAACGCAGAAAATAGGAGCTTGGAAATATCGCAACCGTTGGTTTGTGACCGATTTTAAGTGCAAAAAATGCAAGTTCAGGTTTAGCGGCAGAGTTGCCTTTAAGAAGACCTTTGACGATATTCAGGTTAAACACAAGGTCTGTGAATATAAGCCGAAAAAGAAGGTAAAAAATGAAATGCAATCTGTGCCCGAGGCAATGCAATGCGCTGAGAACGGAAATTTATAATAAAGACGGATTTTGCAAAATGCCTTTGCTGCCTAAGGTAGCAAGGGCTGCTTTGCATTTTTGGGAAGAGCCTGTGATAAGCGGCAGTAATGGCTCAGGAACGGTATTTTTCAGCGGTTGCAGTCTTTCTTGTGTGTATTGCCAAAATTACGGTATTTCTCACGGAGGTGAGGGTAAGGCAGTAAGCTATGAGAGGTTGGCTTATATATTCCGTGAGCTTGAAGTCAAGGGAGCGCACAATATAAATCTTGTAAGTCCCACACATTATGCGCTTGCAATTAAAAGGGCTCTTGAAATATATAAGCCTAAAATTCCTGTGATTTATAATTCGGGCGGTTATGATTCTGTAAATACATTAAAGCTTTTAGAAAATTATGTTGATATTTTTCTTATGGATATGAAATATGTTACAAGCGAAAGAGCAGAGAAATATTCTCTTGCAGGCAATTATCCCGAAATTGCGAAAGCCGCATTAAAGGAATGTTACCGTCAAAAGCCAAGGTGTGTAATAGAGGACGGAATTATGAAAAAAGGAGTAATTGTGAGACATCTTTTGCTTCCGCAGGCAACAAAAGAGGCTATGGCGGTTTTTGATTGGGTAAGAGAAAATATGGGAGATTCATATTTTAGCATTATGAGTCAGTATCTGCCTTTGGGGAAGGCAACAGAAATGCCGATAATTAACCGCAAGGTGACCGCTCGCGAATACGAAAAGGTTATTGATTACATAAGTGAATTTGATTTTCCAAATGTTTTTATTCAGGAAAGAAAAAGCGCTGATAAGGGCTTTATCCCTGATTTTGATTTTACGGGTGTATAAAAATAATTCCGAAAGCTGAGAAGATATAATTTCTTCCGGCTTTCGGAATTATTAATTTCTGCTATGTGTCAGCCTCAGTATCGTTTCGGCGAGCTTGTCAGAAAGCTGTTCTTCGGTAAACCGCCATTCCCAGTTGCCTTTACCGCTCCCAGGTGAGTTCATTCTGTCTGCGCTTGGAAGCTCAAGATAGTCCTGTAAAGGTATTATTACCGTTTTGGCACGGGATTTCATACCAAAGGCAATAAGGCTTAGCACCGCTGAACCGCTTTTATCGGCAGGAACAAGCTTTGAAAACAAAAGCCGCTCTTTTTTTGTGGCGGTTTCATACCAGCCTACGGTTGTATCGTTATCGTGAGTGCCGGTATAGCAAATGCAATTTTGATTAAAATTTTTTGGTAAAAAAGGGTCTTTCAGGTCAGAATCAAAGGCAAATTGTAAAACCTTCATATTTGGAAAGCCTGTGTCTGATATTAGACGGTCTACCTCCTCGGTTTCACCGCCTAAATCCTCGGCAAATATTTCGGTTCCCCTAATTAGAGGTATGACCTCGCTCCAGAAATGCATTCCAACGCCTTTTTCCCATTTCCCGCTTTTGGCATTTGGGGCACCGTAGGGTATAGTGTAATAGTCGGCAAATGCCCTGAAATGATCTATTCGTATAACATCGTAAAGTCGGGCATTGTGGAGAAGTCGCATTTTCCACCAGCTGTAATCGGTCTTTTTATGAAAGCTCCAATCATAGATGGGATTCCCCCAAAGCTGTCCCTCGCTTGAAAAAATATCGGGAGGAACACCTGCTACGAGTATCGGTGTCATATCGCGCCCTAAGCTAAAGCAATCGGGATTGCTCCAAACATCCGCGCTGTCAAGAGAAACATAAAAGGGTATATCGCCTATAAGCTTAATACCGCTTTTTGAGGCATACTGCTTAAGGCTGAAATACTGACTGTAAAAAAGGAATTGCGTTATCTCGTAAAACAGGATTTCCTCAGGGTGCGTCTCCTCAAAAAGTTCTAATGTTTCGGGGAAACGGTATTTAAGGGAGTCCTCCCATTGGTTGAATGGCGCACCGCCGTAGCTATCCTTGATTGCCATAAAAAGAGCGTAATCACGCAGCCAATAGCTGTTTTCTTTTCTAAAACTTATAAAACTACTGTCTGAAGCATTGAAATTTTCTGCCGCCTTTTTAAGTAACGGCAGCTTGAATTTTTTAACTGCGCTATAGTCTGTATTTTTGGGAAAGTCCTTTTTTGGAATATCCCCCTCTGAAAGTAAGCCTGAATAGATTAATTCATCTATATCTATATAAAGAATCTCTCCTGCAAAGGCGCTCGGCGAGCTATAGGGTGAGTTGCCTTTTCCAATTGGAACAAGGGGCAAAAGCTGCCAATAGGTCTGATTGGTTTTGCATAGAAAGTCTATAAAATCTCTCGCCTTAGCGCCTAAAGAGCCAATCCCGTAAGCTGACGGCAACGAGGAAAGCGCCAGCAAAATACCGCTGGTGCGTTTGTATTTAGTAAATCTACCCCTTAACCGCACCTGAAGCGACTCCTTTAATAATATATTTTTGACTTGACAGATAGAAAATTACCACAGGTATAATTGAAAGCACAAGCATTGCCATCATAGCGCCCATATCTACCGAGCCGTAGCCGCCCTTAAGGTATTGAATTGCAATCGGAATGGTTTTGTAATCGTTGCCAACAACGAGGTAGGGGAGAAGATAGTCATTCCAAATCCACATAGTATTAAGGATTGCAACGGTAACAGCGGTTGGGGTTAGTATGGGGAAAACCACTCTCCAGAACACCTCTAGGGTGTTACAACCATCTATTGTGGCGGCTTCCTCAATTCCCAAAGGCACAGTCTTAATAAATCCCGAAAACATAAATACCGAAAGTCCTGCGCCGAAGCCGAGATATATTAATACTAATCCAAGAGGATTGTCAAGACCTAAGGTATTGGCGGTTTTAGACATCGTAAACATTACCATCTGAAATGGCACAATCATAGAAAACACCAAAGCATAGTACAGAATAGAGTTAAAAATGCTTTTAACCCTTGTAATATACCAAGCGGTCATCGAGGTGAAAGCTATTATTGCCGCTACAGAAAAAACGGTTATGAAAAGCGACCACAAAAAGGCTGAGGGAAAGCCTGTGTTTTTGATACCCTCAGTATAGTTTTCAAGACCTGTAAAGGTATCAGAGGTTGGAAGAGAAAACGGGTCGGAAGCAATTGAAAACTTTAGCTTAAAGGAATTAATAAGAACTATAAATACAGGGAATATAAATACCGCTGACATAAACAGTAGTATAAAAAAGTAAAGTATATCAAGTCCCTTTGCCTTCATTAGCCTTCCACCTCTTTTCCTCTTGTAAAGCGAAGCTGTGCTAATGCTATTATTGCTACTATTATAAAGAAAATTACAGCCTTTGCCTGACCTACACCCTCATAGCCTGTACGGGAATAAAATGTGTTGTATATATCAAGAGCCACCATTTGAGTTTTATTTGCGGGAGCGCCTGCGGTGAGGGCTAAGTTTTGGTCGAAAAGCTTAAAGGAATTGGTTATGGTCAGAAACAAGCATATAGTTATACTTGGCATAACCGACGGGATAATTATTCTGTAAAGGGTGGTAAAAGCACCTGCTCCGTCAACCTTTGCGGCTTCAGTTATCTCGGTCGGAATATTCTGTATGCCCGCAATATAAATTATCATCATATAACCAATCATCTGCCAGTTCATAAGAATTATCAGTCCCCAATATCCGAAGGCAGGGTTAGAGGTTATAGAAAATTCAAACGGATAAAGTGCTCCGTTTATGATTACCTGCCAGATATATCCAAGCACTATTCCGCCTATAAGGTTAGGCATAAAAAATATTGTTCTGAAAATCCTTGTCCCCGGTACAGAGCGGGTAAGCATAAGCGCAAACGAGAAGGCTATTATATTAATTGTAATAACCGACATTATTGCAAATTTCACAGTAAACCATAAAGCGTCTAAAAAGGTATTGTCGTCGGTAAAGGCGCGGATATAGTTACTAAAGCCAACAAAGGTGAAATTACTTACTGTTCTGAATTCGGTAAATGAAAGGAACAGTCCTAAAAGAAAGGGGATAACAAAGGCTATCAGAAAAGCCAAGAGGGTTGGTATAACAAAAATGGGGAAATACCGTTTTATGGGATTTTTCATTAATCTCTTTCACTCTTCCATTTTTCGATAACAGTTTTCTTTACATCCTCCCACTTTTTGTTACCCTGAACATAGTCAAGCAAGGAACTGCCGACCTCTTTTTTGAATGCCTCGCTGGGGAAGGATGCAAAGCTCCAAGGAATGTTTTTTATAGATTCATCGGTCATATAGCGGTTGATTTCTTTGGCAAGCGGGTCGTTAGGCAATTCGTTTTCGGAAAAGGTATTAAAGGGAGTGATAAACTTTAATTCTTCGGTAACATATTTTTTACCTGTTTCGCTTGAAAACAGCCATTCGAGGAAATTAAGCGAAGCCTCTTGCTGTTCCTTGCTTGAATTTTTGTTTATAGCAAGGTAGTTCTCTGTTCCTATACAGAGTCCCTGACCTTTTTCGCCCTCAATGCCTGTATAGAGCGGAAGCATTTTAATATCATCTTCCTTTACGGTATTGCCCTTAACACCTGAAATCTGTGACCACGCCCAGTTTCCGTTTTGAACCATTGCCGCCTCGCCCATAGCGAATTCTGCCATAGAGTCAGCAACTGACTTTGAGCCTAAAAGGGTTTTTGCGGTTACAGAGTTATTTATATAAAGGTCAAATAGGTTCTCAAAATGCTTAGAATGCTTATAGGTTATTTCTTTTGCATTAAGCAGGGCAAGAGAGGGGTCGAGAGACATATCCTTTTCGTAAATCTCATAATAAATCGGAACATTGAGAAGATGAGTCTGCCAGCGCCAGTCCTCGCCTGAGGAAAGAGAGGTAGATGCAAAAACACCCTTTATACCGAGTTTGTCCTTTTTGGCGGTCATATCCTCAACAACCGTCTTGAGCTTTTCAAAACTGTCAATTTCGTCGGCAGATTTAAGTTCGCTCTTTCTGTCAGACAAGGCAAAATACTTTCTCATAATGGCATCGTTGTAAATTATGCCATAGCCCTCAACAACATAGGGAATAGCATAAACACCGCCGTCATCGGTTATGGCGAGGGTTTTATCGTTTAAGAAAGAGTAAAGCTTGCTGTCCTTGATGTCGAGGCAGTATTCCTTCCAAGCGTCATAGCCTACAGGACCGTTCACCTGAAAAATTGTAGGCGCATCGTTTTTCGCAATTTCGGATTTAAGGGTTTGTTCATAGTTATTTGCGGCGGCAGTAACCACCTTTACCTCTACGCCCTTTTCTTCCTTATATTTTTTTGCTAATTCTTCGTAAACAGCTGCCGATTCGGGCTTAAAATTCAGGAAATATACAGCTGAAGTTTTTTTCTTTCCACAACCTGCAAGGCTCATACAGGAAATGATGCATAATGCTGTTAAAAATAATGATATGATTTTTTTCTTCATATTCATACCTCCAATATTGATTTCTTTTAATACTTTTCCTCATTTTTACTAAAATATGAAATATTTTTTTATAAATGATTGCTCTTATTAAAAAAATGTGTTAAACTGTAAATTAAAGTTGGAATAAAGATTTGGAGTGAATGTAATATGGAAAAAATAAGGAATAAAATTGGATTTATATGCGATATGGACGGTGTAATATACCACGGCAGTAAAATACTTGACGGTGTTCAGGAGTTTATAAGCTGGATGCAGGAGAATGAAAAGAAATTTGTTTTTCTTACGAATAGTGCCGAAAGGACACCTCACGAATTGAGTATGAAGCTTGAAAGAATGGGGCTTAATGTATCACCTGACCATTTCTATACAAGCGCTATGGCTACCGCTGAGTTTTTGCACAATCAAAAGCCTGACAGTACCGCATATGTAATAGGTGAGGCGGCGCTTACAAAGGCTCTTTATGACCATAAGATTTATATGAATGATGTTAATCCCGATTATGTTGTTGTGGGCGAAACCAGAACCTATAGCTTTGAAAAAATTGAAAAGGCTATTGAGCTTGTGCTTAAGGGAGCAAAGCTTATAGGAACAAACCCTGATATTACAGGTCCTACCGAGCGCGGCATTATGCCTGCAACAGGCGCTCTTATCGCTCCTATTGAGATTGCTACGGGTAAAAAGGCTTATTTTGTGGGAAAGCCTAACCCATTAATGCTCCGTCACGGACTCAAAAAGCTTAACTGCCACAGTGAGGACATTGCTTTTGTCGGAGACAGAATGGATACCGATATAATTGCAGGTATAGAATCTAATATAGATACTGTGCTTGTGCTTTCGGGTGTAACTTCAATGGCAGATATAGATAAATTCCCATACAGACCTAAATATATATTAAACGGTGTGGGAGACCTTGTTAAATAAAATACGAAAAAGTTTTGCACGATTTCGTGTTGACAAAATAGTGCTGTTATGTATAACGATACAGTTTTTTAAACATAAAAACGCAGAAGAAGTTTTGTTTTATTACTTCTTCTGCGTTATTGTTTAAACTTAATTCCTTATTTCTCTTTTTAATTTTTTTAACAATTACAACAGCTTTGAAAAAGCTTATTGATTTGCAGAGCTTTTTGCTCTTTATCTGCTATAAATCCGATTTTTTCAAGAAAAGCTTCTGGAAGTGTTTCGGAATACCGCGCATCCATTATGCTTTTTTCTGCCGCTATGTGCAGTGTGCTACGCAAAATTCCGTCTGCCAAAGCAATGTCTGAAAGCGGTTCAATATAGTGAACGGTCATTTTTTTACCGTCAAGCTCGTAAAGGCTAATCCCTAAAAGTTCTTTACCAACGGTTGCAGTAAGACAACCCGAAAATTTGTTAAATTCAAAGCCTTTTTGTTCAAAAAAAGCTCTGATTTCTTTCCTGTCTGACAAAGGCGCTAAGTAAATCATTTCATAGGACCTCCTGTGCTTACACCGTTTAGATGACGCATTTCGCGCTCGTTAAGAGGACGCCATTTTCCTTGCGGCAGCATACCTAATTTAACACCCGCAATTTCGGTGCGCTTAAGGCGGAGAACCTCAAGCTGTACCTCCTCGCACATACGCCTAATCTGACGGTTTCTGCCCTCTTGAATGATAAAAATAAGTACGGTACGGTCGGGCTTTCTTTCTGCTACAAAAACATCGCAGGGCAGGGTTTTTCTGCCGTCAAGCAAAATACCCTCGCGAAGCTTAATAAGCTTTTCGTCATTAGCGTCACCGCTTACGGTTACACGGTAGGTTTTATTAACGTGTGCAGAGGGGTGGGTGAGTGAGTTTGCAAAATTACCGTCATTGGTCATAATGAGCAAACCCTCTGAATTCTTGTCCAATCTTCCAACAGGAAAAAGCTTAACACCCGCATCCTTTACAAGGTCGGTAACGCACTTGCGGTCAAGCTCATCCTTGGTGGTGGTGACAAAGCCTCTCGGCTTATGGAGCATAATGTACATCTTCTGGTTTTGCGCTATAACAGCCTTGCCTGAAACTGTAACCTTATCCCTTTTCGGGTCAACCTTTGCGCCGATAAAAGCCACTCTGCCGTTTATTTTTACTTTTCTTTGTTCGATTAACTCCTCAGCCTTTCTGCGGGATGCCACTCCACATTCGGAAAGGTGCTTTTGAAGCCTTATTTTATTATCCTTCATTTATTTCTCCCATATATTTATGA
This sequence comes from Acutalibacteraceae bacterium, assembly GCA_045533475.1. GTDB lineage: Bacteria > Bacillota > Clostridia > Oscillospirales > Acutalibacteraceae > UBA737. The sequence continues at coordinate 19,239 of JAZSHV010000034.1, forward strand.
ATATATATTTTGCGTTTTGGAGTATTGAATTTACAATACTCTTTTTTGGGGTTTTCACCGATATTTCGGTAGACGCACATAAGGGCAATTCCTTAATAACTGTACTATCCTTTTTATATACTATACTTCCTATAACCTCGTTTTCGGCTATTGGAGCATATACGAATTGAGGTAATTTTACAGTACAGGAAAAATTACAATCCTCTACCGAACTTACGGTGATTTTTTCGGTTTTTAGAGTAAGCGTATTTTCCGTTCCGCCTATTATGGGAAGCGAATATTCCTCTTTTTCAGGGCATATCTCAGAAATATTTACTTTTTCAAGTCCATATTCAAGTAAATTCTTATGGTCAATCCAATCGTCGGGGTCATTGAGTGTTACGGCAATTACATACTTACCATCCCGCCTTGCCGCAGAGACAAGACATCTGCCTGATTTTTTTGTAAATCCCGTTTTAACGCCTATAGCATCCTCAAAGCTTTTAAGCAGCTTATTGTGGTTGGTAAGGGTTCTTTTATAGGGCGGATTACCGTAGCATAAGGTTGCCGACTTGGTTGAGACTGCTTTGGCAAATTCTTCATTTTGCATAGCAAATCTTGTTAAAGTTGCAAGGTCGCGAGCGGTGGTGTAATGGTCCTCAGCATCAAGCCCTGAGGGGGTTGCAAAATGTGTGCTTTTAAGTCCCAACTCTAAGGCTTTGGAATTCATCTTTTTTACAAAGCCGTCTACCGTGCCACCTAAAACATATGCAACAGTATTTGCCGCATCGTTGCCTGAGGCTAACATAAGACCGTAAAGCAGGTCGTGAAGTGTCACCTTATCGCCTGCAAGCAGTCCCATAGATGAACCCTCAACCCTCAGCATTTCGGCTGTTACGGTTATTTCTCTGTCAAATTGGCAATTTTCACATAAAAGCAACGCGGTCATAATTTTAGTGGTGCTTGCCATTGGTAAAACAAGGTCGGGATTATGCTCGTAAATCACCTCGCCTGTATCACCGTTTATGAGTATTGCACCCTTTGCAGAAGTACTCACTGCCGATGCTTGCACAGGTACATTAATTAGACAAAGAATCAGTAAAAACAAGAATATCCTTTTCAAGAAACACCACCTCACATAAATTTTATTAAGTGAGGCATTATTGTATTACTCTTTTTCTTTCTTTTTAGGGAAAAGCTCCTTTGCTTTATCGATTATTTCAGGAGCCATTGAAACAGCCTTTTCAACCGTAGTAAGCTCGTTGTAAACAGGGAGCATTTTAACATTGCCGTTTGAAATTGATATAAACGCTACAGGTGAAACTGTAACACCTGCGCCGCCGCCACCGCCGAAAAGCTGATTGCCGCTTTTAGACGGAAAATCGCTTCCGCCTGTAGCAAGACCGAATGAAACCTTAGAAACAGGAATTAAGGTGACATCGCCCACAACAACGGGTGTGCCTGTGATAATGTCAGCGTCTACCATAGCTCTGAGCTTGTCCATAGTAGTGTCCATAATTCCTTTAATGTTGTTTTCGCTCATTGTAATTCTCCTTTAAGATGAATTTTTCATATTGGTTATAACACCTAAAAGCCGCAATCAGCAGGAAGAAAACCTGAAGCCTTATTGCGGCAGAAAAATCAAAATGCGATTCTTCTGATGTGAAATCGGTGGAAATGTTTATATTTTTAAAATCAATTTTAGCATAGCTTTGAAGAAATGCTGTGACGGGATATACCGCCGAGCAAATTTCACCGTATTCTATAGCGGTTTTTGCCGCATCGCTTGATGCAACGGTAATGTTAAGCTTTACCTTTTTGATTTTAATATGCCTCAAAAGCTTTTTTATATGTGCAAGAAGGTCGCGAATAAAGCCAAAAACAGTTTTTACAGCATCCTTAAAGCCATATTTTTCCTTTAAAAAATTCCACAAGCCTTTAACTTCATTTTCGTTTTTATCTTGCCCTTTTTCGGGTATAGCCTTTTTATCGTCGCTTTGCTCTTTTTTTTGTTCTGCTTCGGTTTCAAAGAGCTTTACTCCGCAAAAATGTATTTTAATATAAAATTTCTCTTTGAATTTTATATCCACGATTACCGGAAGAAAAAGCAGTAAAAGCATTATTCCTAAAACTATAAATAATACCTTCAATATGATTATTCCTCCGAAGAAATGTCAGATAGCTCAGGCTCTGCACCCTCAAGCTCTAACTGCTCGCCGACATCGTTTACTTCCTCGCCTGTTTTTGGAAGGGGCGGAAGATCACTTAAATCGCTAATACTAAAGCATCTGAGGAAATTCTTTGTTGTGCCGTAAAGCAAGGGCTTACCCGGAAGCTCAAGCCTGCCACGTTCTTCTATTAGCCCTTTTTCTATAAGTGTGGTAACAACGCCTGAGCAATCCACACCGCGTACCTGCTCAATAAAGGATTTTGTTACAGGCTGATTGTATGCTACAACTGCCAAAACCTCAAGCGCGGCAGAGGATAAAGGGGTACGGCGCTTTATATCATACGCTCTTTTAATATACTCTGCAAACTCTGCTTTGGTAGCTAACTGATATGTGTTTTCGAGTCTTAAAAGCTCGAGTCCGCTGTCTTTTGCGGTAAGCTTTTTTTCTAAAAGCTCCATTATTTTAACTACCTTTTCAGGCTTAATTTCAAAAACCTGAGAAAGTCTTTCTATGCTTACAGGCTCGCCACCGGCATAAAGCACCGCCTCAAAGCCTGCAATAAGCTGTTCGGTTTTCATCTGTTTTTATGCTCCTTTACAAGTGTGATTTCGGCTTGGTCTGAGTCACCGTCTATCCTTACGCGGTTGGCTTTGCAAAGCTCTAAAACCGCAAGAAAGGTTGCAACCAATTCGGAGCGGCTGTTGGCGGTTTTGTAAAGACCGCTCAGCTTCTGCTTTCCGCCGCTCCACAGATTTCTAATTACAAAGATTATTTTAGTTGAAACGGCAACTATTTTGCGCGCAACAATTTTAGTAAATGGAGCGGTTGAGGGCGGTAGTCTGCGCTTACCTCTGCCCACAGCCGAAAGGTAAGAAAGATACATAACATCGCTTGAATGAACAAGCTCATAGGTTTTATCGAAATCGTATTCGGTAGGCTTTTTTACAAAGCGGTTTAGTCCGCCTTGCATTTCACCCAACTCGCGGGCAATCTGCTGACATACCATATATTCAAGCAGCTCACCCTCAAGCTCCTTTTTAAGCTCGACTATTTCATCGTGCTTAGGCAAAAGGCTTACCGTTTTAATATAAAGCAGTCTCGAAGCCATTTCAAGAAACTCACTGCTAAGCTCCATTTCCTCTTGCTCATATAGCTTTATCTGTTCGAGATATTGGTCTATAAGAAGCGATAGCGGTATATCGTAAATATTAAGCTTGTTTCGGGAAATAAGCTGCAAAAGTAAATCGAGCGGTCCCTCAAAGCCCTCTAATCTGTAAGAAATTATGTTTTCCATTTTTCACCCCAAAAAGCTAAAAGGCAGTCCTGCTATAAAGCTTACGCCGTTCATAACTAAATTTGTAAGAAAATCAAGCGGAATATCAAGCACACCGAAAATTATAAGGAAAATCAAACCAAAATAAATATAACGCTCATACCTCATAAGCGAGTAGTAATACTTATTAGGGAGCAAAGCCGACAATAAACGGGAACCGTCCAACGGAGGAATGGGGATTAAGTTGAATACGGCAAGGCTGATGTTAATTTGCGCTATCCACTGAAAGAAAAATGCAATGTACAGCAGGATACTTATTCCGTTTCTTGAGTAAAACAGAGCAAATGCATTTGTAAAAATCATTGTCACAATTGACATTAATATGTTGGCTAAAGGACCTGCGAGGGCAGTAAGAGCCATATCGCGCTTAGGGTTACGGAAATTATTGTGATTCACCTGAACCGGTCGCGCCCAACCGAAGCCAAACAAAATAATACAAAGCGCACCTATATAATCTATATGCGCAAAGGGATTAATAGTGAGTCTGCCCTGCCAACGGGGAGTATTGTCCCCAAGCTTTACAGCCGCAAAGCCGTGCGCAAACTCGTGTATAGGCAGGGTAATGAAAATTACGGCAAGTGTGGAAAGAATATAAACAATTACTTCCGTTAAAGTAAATGTTCCGCCGCGAAGCATATTAAAAAGCAAACAAAACGCCTCCATTAAAATACTATTCATAATATTATATAACATTATTGGCATAAAAACAAGTAAAAGATACATAAATCTTTTATTTTTACTTAAAATTTGCTTTTATACAGGCAAAATAAATAGTGGTTGAAAAAAATGACGGGGTGTGATAAAATAAAAAAGCAAATATGTATTTTTCATAGAACGGAGATTTTATATATGCTTAACACAGAAAGACTTTGTATGGGCTGTATGAATGATAACGGAGGCGAAAAGATTTGTCCTATATGCGGCTACGAGAAGGGAACCGCTAACGGTGACTGTCTGCCCCCGAAGCTTATTATTAAGGACCGCTATCTTGTGGGTAAGGTGCTTGGCATTAACGGTGCTGAAATTACCTACATAGGCTGGGATACCGCAAAGGATTCTATCATCAACATAAAGGAGTATTTTCCTGAGGGCTTTGCGCACCGTAACCCCGATAAAACCGTTTCCATAATCAAGGGCGGCGAGTATACCTTTAATGAAGGACTTATGGAGTTTGCCGAAATCAACCGTGTGATAATGAACTCTGAGCTTCCCTCGTTGGTTGAGGTTAGCGATGTTTTTGAGGAGAACGGTACTGTATACGCAATAAGCGCGGCGGTTACAGGAATTACGCTTGAAAGATTTCTTGAAAAGAACGGCGGAATTTTAAAATGGGAGCAGGCAAGGGCATTGTTCTTACCTTTAATTGATACAATTAAGGGTATGAATGATGTAGGCATAGTGCACAGAGCTATTTCTGCTAATACAATTATTGTGGGCAGAGACGGAAAGCTCAGAATCACAGGCTATAATATCAGAAAACTGCGTCTTACAGGCTCAGGTCTTGAAACCGAGCTCTTTTCAGGCTATGCAGCGGTTGAGCAGTACGGCTTTGAGGGTATGCACGACGATAATTATACCGATGTTTACGGACTTAGCGCCACAATTTTCAGGGTGCTTATCGGCAATGTACCGCCTGAGGCTACCAACAGAATTCAGAGTGATGTAATGTCTATTCCCGCAAGGTTTGCAGAGGAGCTGCCGCGTCACGTTTTGGCAGCCTTGGCAAACGGTCTTCAGGTTTTACCTCAGGACAGAACAAAGGATATAGAAACCTTTAAAAACGAGCTTGTATATGGCGAAATTCCCAATGCGGCGCCTGTTCGCAGAAATAAAAATGAAGCTAATGAGAAATCTGCTCCAAAGGAAAAGAAAAAGGGCGGCTCTGCAAAATATGCAGTGCTCTCTGCCGTTATTACCGCAGGCGTATTCCTTGTTTTGGCGACAGTGCTTGTTTTCGGAGTGTTTAAGGACGACATTTTCGGTAACAAGGCGGATGAAGATTTTTCTTCTGATATAAGCATTGACGCGCCTGTTGTTGAGTCTATTGGTACTGTGGACAGCGGTGCTGAGGTTACAGCAAAGCTCTATTCTGTTCCTGATTTTAAGGGCAAAAAATATGCTGAAATACTTGAAGACGAAGCATATGAAATGTTTGAATTTGAGCAAGCACAGACCAAAAATTATTCTGATTTCCCCAAGGGAACCGTTTGCGCGCAGTCGGTTGCGGCTAAGACTGATGTTGTAAGGGATACAAAGATTGTGCTTACAATCAGTCTCGGACCGAAAGAAATAAAAATAGCAAATGTTAAGGGAATGGACGAAATTAACGCTAAGTTGGAGCTTTTAAAGCAAGGCTTTATTTATGAAAATATTGAGGTTCTCGAAAAGTATGACGAGGAAAAGGACCCCGGTGTTGTACTTGAACAGGACCCAAAGCATAGTTCTAAGGTAAGCCCTGACGCGGCTGTGAAGATTTATATTAATTCCTATAAGGGCGAGGAAGAATCGGACAATTAGAAAGATTCCTGAAATATTTAATATTTAAAAGTTAATTTTTTTAAAAAACATTTTTCTAAAATAATACTTGATTTTTATGGAATTAAGTGGTATAATCTATGCATAGGCTAAAGAAAGGTGAGTGGGGAAAACCCGCTCACTTTTGTTTTGGAATTAAGAATGGAGATGAAGAAATGGCAAATGCTGCCGAAAAGGTCTACGGTCTTATTAAGGAAACGGTAGAGGAATGCGGTGTGAGTCTTTGGGATGTCCGCTTTTTAAAGGAGGGCGCATCTTGGTATCTGAGGGTGTTTATAGATAAGCCTGAGGGTATTTCTATTGATGACTGCACAGAGGTTTCTCACGCAATCGACCCGATTATTGATGAGGCGGACCCTATTGATGTTGCGTATTATCTTGAGGTGTGCTCACCGGGGATAGAAAGGGAGCTTAACCGACCTGAGCATTTTGCCGCTGTTAAGGGCGAAAAAATTAAGGTAAAGCTTTACAAGGCGATAGACGGTAAAAAGGAATTTACGGGTATCCTTGCTTCTGCTGACGGCGGTGTGGTTATAGATACCGAAAACGGTCAGCTGACATTTGCTTTTAAGGACATTTCAAAAGCAAATCTTTGTGATTTTGAATAATAAATTATGAATTGCAGAAAATCTGCTTTCTTTAAGTATTGGAGGAATTTAAAAAAATGGCTAAAGGTAAAAAGAGTGTGAAAAAGGGAATCGATAATTCAGAGTTTTTTGAGGCTTTGAGACTTATGGAGGAGGAAAGAGGTATTCCTCAGAAGTATATTGCCGATAAATTCGCAGAGGCAATTGTTGTTGCCGCCCGTAAGGATTACGGCGGAAGTGACATAGTTTCCTGTACAATAGACCCTGAGAACAAGATTTTCTCGGTTGTTGCCCGCAAAACTATAGTTGATGAGGTTTATGACAGCTTTACAGAAATTTCTCGCGAGGACGCGGCGGCAATTGACCCGAAGTCGATTGAACAGGGCTTTGTTGAAATTAAGCTTAACCCAAGAAAGTTCGGTCGTGTGGTTGCGCAGAACTCTAAAAACAATTTCCGTCAGGGTGTGCGTGAGGCTGAAAGAGGACAGACTCTTGCTGAGTTCCAGAGCTATAACCGCGAGCTTGTAACTGCTGTTGTTCAGAAGATTGACCCCAAGACCGGAAACGCTATTCTCACAATCGGTCATAACGAGGCAACGCTTCCCAAGCTTGAGCAGGTTCCTGATGAGGTGCTTCGCGAGGGCGACCATATAAAGGTTTATGTTGTAGATGTTAAGGAAACCGAGAGAGGCGCTAAGATAATGCTTTCCCGTACGCATCCTGGACTTGTTAAGCGCTTGTTTGAAACTGAGGTTCCGGAAATATTTGACGGTACTATTGAGATTAAGTCGGTATCCCGTCAGGCAGGTTCAAGAACAAAGATTGCAGTTTGGTCTCCTGACCCTGAAATTGATGCTGTCGGCGCTTGTATCGGTCCTAAGGGCGCTCGTGTAAACACGATAGTTGAAGAGCTTGCAGGCGAAAAGATTGATATTGTTAAATATAGTGAAAATCCTGTAGAGTTTATTTCAGAGGCATTGTCCCCCGCTAAGGTTGTTTCGGTTGAAATCCAAAGTGAGGACCCCAAGGTTTGCAAGGCAAGTGTTCCTGAGGCACAGCTCTCCTTGGCTATAGGTAATAAGGGACAGAATGTTCGCCTTGCCGCTAAGCTTACGGGTTGGAAGATTGATATTCATCCCGAAAGCGGCTTCTTCGGTGAGTAATTACCTGTAGGGAGTAGGATTATGGCAGTAAAAAAGGTGCCTATGCGTATGTGTACGGGCTGTAGAGAAATGAAGCCTAAAAAAGAGCTTATAAGGGTGGTTAAGACTACTGAGGGCGATATAAGGCTTGATGCTACAGGCAAGCTTAACGGCAGAGGAGCTTACATTTGTAAGAGTTCCGAGTGTCTTGCAAGGGCAGAAAAGTCAAATGCGTTTTCAAGAGCCTTTGAGACTAAGGTTGACGGCGAAATATACCGTCGTTTAGAGGAGGAGCTTAAAGGCATTGAGGAATAAAATAATTTCTCTTTTAGGATTTGCGGCAAAGGCAGGTAAATTAGGCTTTGGCTTTGAGGCTTCGGTTACAAGCCTTAAGGCAAGAAAAGCCAAACTCGTGATAACTGCTTGCGATATTTCTCCTAAAAGCTCAAAGGAAATAAGCTTTTTTGCAACAAAAAGCAATATTGCACATATAACGCTAAAGGATATTGATATAAAAGCCGTGTCGGACGCTGTCGGCCGTAAATGCGGTATTATTTCTGTAAACGACAGTGGCTTTGCCGACTCAATTTTGGCGGCATACAAGCAGGATGACCAAGACTCATCCGATAAGTAAGGAGGAATTGCTTAATGACCAATAAATATAAAATTAGTGACCTTGCAAAGGACCTTAATATGAAATCTAAGGACCTTATTACACTCATTACCGAGGCTATCGGTGTAGAAAAGAAATCAGGAGCTTCTCTTAATGAGGAGGAGATAGGCGCAGTATTCAGCCATATTACTGCTGTGAATTCAGTAAAGAGCTTTGATGCGTATTTTACTACTGGTGCAGAATCCCGCGAAAAGGCAAAAAAGGCAAGAGAAGAAGAAAAGAACAAGAAGCTTGCTGAGCAAATGGCTATTCTTGAGCAGCTAAAGGCTGCCGCTGCTGAGCAAAGCGGCGAGAAGGCACCTGAAAAGAAGGCTAAAGAGACTGTCGCAAAGGAAGAAAAGCCTGCTGAGAAGAAGGCGGAGCCTAAAAAGACGGCTAAAAAGGAAGAAAGCAAGCCTGAAGCTAAGAAGGAAACAAAGAAGACTGAGTCTAAAAAAGAGGAAACCAAAAAGGCGGAAAAGAAGTCTGAGAAGAAGACCGAGGCTAAGCCTGAGGTTAAACCTGAGGCTGAGAAGAAGGAACACAAGCCTTCTGACCCGAAGCCCTTTACATCTCAGAAAAAGGACAAAAAGCCGGGAGCTGCGCCTAACCGCGGTCCTGCTGAAATCCGTCATGTCGATACAAGAACATCAAATGTAAATATCGACAAATACAACGAGAAATATGAGAGCATTGCGCCTGCTAACTCTATGAAGGATAACTATTCAAGAAAGCAGAAGATTAAGCAAAAGTCTCAGGATTACCGCCGTCCTCAGGGTGCAAAGAGAGAGACTGAGGCTGACAAGATGCGCCGTATGCAGCTTGAGCGCATTAAGAAGACTCCAATCACCGTAACCGTTGGCGATGAAATTACTGTAGGCGAGCTTGCAGCAGCGCTTAAGAAGACTGCGGCTGAGGTTATAAAGGAGCTTCTTAAGCTTGGAATGATGGCTTCGGTTAATCAGGTTATTGATTACGATACAGCCGAAATTCTTGTAACCGAAATGGGCGCAAAAATCGAAAGACAGGTTGTTGTAACAATTGAAGAACAGATTATGGACGATACCGAGGATAACGCAGATAACCTTAAGCCGAGAAGTCCTGTTGTAGTTGTAATGGGCCACGTTGACCACGGTAAGACTTCATTGCTTGATGCAATCAGAGATACCGCTGTTACAGATACAGAGGCAGGCGGTATTACCCAGCACATTGGTGCTTATAGAGTAAACTGTAATGGTAATGATATTACATTCCTTGATACTCCCGGTCACGCTGCGTTTACCTCTATGCGTCAGCGCGGTGCAATGGCTACAGATATTGCTGTTCTTGTGGTTGCCGCTGATGACGGTATTATGCCGCAGACCATTGAGGCTATAAATCACGCTAAAGCGGCAAAGGTACAGATAATTGTTGCTATAAATAAAATGGATAAGCCTGAGGCTAATCCTGACAGAATTATGCAACAGCTCACCGAGCACGAGCTTGTTCCTGAGGAGTGGGGCGGTGACATTATCTGTGTTCCCGTATCTGCAAAGACTCATATGGGTATAGATAATCTGCTTGAGAATATTCTGCTTGTTGCTGAAATGATGGAGCTTAAGGCTAATCCTGACAGACGTGCAAAGGGTATTGTTATAGAAGCCCGTCTTGATAAGGGACGCGGTCCTGTGGCATCGCTTCTCGTACAGAACGGAACCCTTAATTCGGGCGATATAATCGTTGCAGGCACCTCTGTTGGCAGAGTTCGTGTAATGACCAACGAAAACGGTGTAGAGGTTAAGGTAGCAGGTCCGTCTGTGCCTGTTGAGATTACAGGTCTTGCAGAGACTCCCAATGCAGGTGATGTATTTGATGCGGTTTCGGATGAGCGTCTTGCACGTCAGCTTGTAGAGCAGAGAAAGCAGAAGATTAAGGAAGAAATATTTAACGCTAAGCAAAAGGTTACACTTGATAATCTATTCCAGAACCTCAGCGAAGGTGAGCTTAAAGAGCTTAACATCATTGTTAAGGCTGACGTTCAGGGTAGCGTTGAGGCTGTACGCGAAAACCTTGTTAAGCTTTCTAACGATGAGGTAAGAGTAAGTGTTATTCACGGCGGTGTTGGTGCTGTTAATGAGTCTGATGTTATGCTTGCGCAGACCTCTAATGCGATAATTGTTGGTTTTAATGTTCGTCCCGATGCAGTGGCTCAGGCGGCAGCAGAGCGCGACGGTGTTGATATGCGTATGTACCGCGTAATTTACGACTGTATTGAAGAAATTGAAGCCGCTATGAAGGGTATGTTAGCACCTAAGTTCCGCGAAAATATTCTTGGTACGGTTGAGGTTCGTAATGTATATAAGATTTCTAATGTAGGTACGGTTGCAGGAAGCTATGTTACTAACGGTAAGGTTACAAGAAACTGTCAGATAAGAGTTGTCCGCGAGGGTATTGTAATCTATGAAGATAAGATAGACTCATTGCGCCGTTTCAAGGATGATGTCAAGGAAGTAGCTCAAGGCTATGAGTGCGGTATCAGTCTTGAAAAGTTTGCAGATATTAAGGAAGGCGATATTTTTGAAGCCTTCATTATGGAGGAGTACAGAGATTAATGGCAGGATTTAAAATCGGTCGGGTTACCTCTGATATAAGAATAACACTGTCTGAGCTGCTTCGCGAGGTGAAGGACCCTCGCGTAAGCAAGTTGCTCAGCATCGTAAAAGTAGATGTTTCGGGCGACCTTTCGTATGCTACGGTATATGTCAGTGCTATTGAGGGCTTTGAGGCTACGGTTAGCTCTGTAAAGGCACTTAAAGGAGCCGCCGGCTATCTAAGGCGTGAGCTTGGTGCTCGTCTTAAGCTTCGTAAGGTGCCTGAGCTTCGATTTGTTGCAGATGATTCTATTGAACAGAGTGCCAATATTTCAAAAATAATTGAATCATTCGGAGAGGGTCAAAACGAAGCCTCTCCTGAAAAGGAAAATGTAAATGAAGAGTAATATGAAAAACGGATGCAGGCTTGTTAATTTAAGACAGACGGCAGCCTTTCTCAAAAAGCATAATAATTATGTTATACTAACTCACGCGTCGCCTGACGGTGATACATTAGGCTCGGCATATGCGCTTTATTATGCTCTTAATGAAATTGGTAAGGTTGCCTGCGTTGCATGTCCTGATGTTATTCCTAAGAAATATGATTACTTTGTAGGTAAAAGCGACCACATAAAGCGCGAAAACAGTACGGTTATTGCGGTTGATGTTGCAGATGTGCGATTGCTTGGCTCTCTTTCTGAGGAGTTTGGTGATAAGGTAGACCTGTGTATAGACCATCATATTTCGAATACACATTTTGCGAAAAATCTGTATCTTGATTCCTCGGCTTCTGCTACAGCAGAGTGTATATATGAGCTTATTGTAAAAATGAAGGTAAATATAAACGATGTTACCGCTAAAGCTCTTTATACAGGTCTTGCTACCGATACAGGCTGTTTTAAGTATTCGAATGTTACCGCTAAAACCCATATTATTGCGGCAAAGCTCTATGAATTTGATATCGATGCGGCTGAAATTAACCGTCTTATGTTTGATACTAAGTCGAAAAATCTTATGGAGCTTGAGAAAATGGTGCTATCCCAGGCAGAATTCCATTTTGATGATAAATGCTTCCTCTTGCCTGTTACTGCCGAAATGCAAGCAAAAACCGGATGTAGCGGTACCGACCTTGAGGGTATTGCGGTAATTTCTCGCAGTATTGCAGGAATTAAGGCAGGCGTAACAATAAAGCAGAACGGTCAAGAAGAATTTAAGGTTTCGCTTAGAACCTATCCGCCACTTAATGCAAGTGAAATTTGCAAAAAATTAGGCGGGGGAGGGCATACTGCCGCCGCAGGAGCAACAGTAAGCGGAAATCTTGAACAGGTAAAGGAAAAGGTGCTTGAGGCAGTAAGTTCTGCTTTGGAGGAAGAAAATGCAGGGACTGCTACTGATAAATAAGCCTGAGGGAATGACCTCGTTTTCGGTTGTTTCTCGCGTTAAACGCTTTGCAAACGAGAAAAGGGTAGGTCATACGGGAACACTCGACCCTATGGCAACGGGGGTTTTGCTCGTTCTTTTAGGTAAGGCAACTGCACTTTCAAGCCTTGTTCTTGATTCCGATAAGCGTTATATTGCTAAAATAAAGCTTGGTGTTAAAACCGATACGGACGATATTACGGGTGAGATTATCTCAGAAAAAGCAGTTTCGGTTACTAATGAGCAGCTTTTCGATGCGCTTGAGCATTTTAAGGGCGCTATAGAGCAAACACCGCCCATTTACAGTGCGATTAAAAAGGACGGTGTACGGCTTTATAAGCTTGCAAGAGAGGGTAAATCGGCTGAGATTCCGTCGCGTACAGTAGAAATACACGATATTAAGCTTTTGAGTCCGCTTAACGGTGAAAACGAATTTGAGATTGACACCTATGTTTCAAAAGGCACATATATTAGGTCTTTAGCTCGGGATATTGGCGAATATCTCGGTTGTGGTGCTACACTCTCAGCACTTCAAAGGACATATGCAGGCGGTTTCGATATTTCTCAGTGTGTTGAGCTTTCTGACATTGAAGCTAATGGAGTGGGAAAATATATCTTAAATGAGGAGCTTGCGGTGAGTCATTTAAGGGAGCTTAGGGTTTCTCAAAAGCAGGCGGTAAGATTTTGTAACGGCGGTCAGTTAGGATTTGACCGTTTAAAGGTTAAGGAATTTTCTGATGGCGAGCTTTTCAGAATAAAGCTTGAGGATAGGCTTCTCGGCGTAGGCTTTGCAAATCTTGAAAAGCAAGAAATCGGTATAAAATGTGTAATAGCTGACCGGGGCGAACTTTAATATAGGAGGCGGAACTATGAAAAATGCTATAGCCTTAGGCACATTTGACGGTGTGCATATAGGTCATAGAGAGGTGCTCAATATAACGGGTGATTTTCGTAGGGTTGCGGTCACCTTTAGGATTCCGCCAAAGGCTATAATTTCAGGCGAAAAACAGCTTATTATGTCCTGCGAGGATAAGTGTAAACAACTTACAGAGCTCGGTATGGATGAGGTTTTCTTACTTGATTTCAATGAGGTAAGAGAAATGTCTGCGGCTGATTTTTTAAATTTGCTTTTTAAAAAATTTAATCCGAGCATTATTTCTTGCGGCTTTAATTACCGATTTGGTAAAAACGGTGAAGGTGATATTAATACCTTAAGCGAGTTTTGTGTGAAGAACGGTATAAAATTTCGTTGTTGCGAGCCAGTGAGTTATAATGGTATTCCAATATCTTCCACATATATCAGAGGCCTTTTGGCTGACGGTGAAATTGAGCAAGCTAACCATTTGCTGAACCGCCCGTTTTCGTATACATCTAAAGTAATAGACGGTGACCGCAGGGGTAGAACTATAGGATTTCCTACCGCTAATCAAAAATATCCGGAAGAATTGGTACGGCTGAGGTTTGGTGTTTATAAAACAATTGTAACGGTGGACGGTACACAGTACGAGGGGATAACCGATATTGGAATCCGACCAACATTTAAGAGCGATTATGTAATAAGCGAAACATATATAAAGAATTTTTCTTCTGATATTTACGTGAAAGAAATAACAATTACTCCTGTAAAATTTTTACGGGATGAAAAAAGATTTTCTTCTTTAGAGGAACTTAAAAAACAAATTCGAGAAGATATAACAAAATAAATTATGAGCTTAAATAGTATAAGGAGATAGGAAATGGCAACAAAAAAGAAAGGAAGTAGCAACCGTAAGAAAAGCACATCAGGAAGCGTAAGGGCTGAGCAGAATTCAGTAGCAGGCAGACGCCAGTTAATGGCGGTTGTGTGGTTCGCTGTGGCTGTGTTCTTTCTTTGCGTTGTGTTCATAGAAGGGCAGAATCTTTGGAAATGGATGCATAATACCATTTTCGGAATATTTGGAATCACTGCCTATTTTTATCCGTTTTTAATGGGCTTTGTGGCAGTTATGTTTGCAATGGATAAAATCAACGGTTCAATTACTGCCAAGATAATAGAATCGGGACTTTTAGTGGTTTTTGTAGGCGCTGCGGTTGATGTTTTTTCGAAGCATAACGCGAATATAACCTTTTGGGAGCATCTTACAAATGCCTTTGAAAGAGGCTCCGAGCTTAAAAGCGGCGGTTTTATTGGAGCGCTTATTGGTCAGCCGCTTTACCTTGCATTCGGTAAGACCGGCGCGGCTATTACAATAATACTGCTTATATTTGTTTTCTTTATGATAATTACAGGTACTACTCTTATGGTGCTGTTTAGTACAATATCAAAGCCTGTAAAAACCATATCGGAACAGGCAGAAAGCGCATATCAGGCAAGAATTGAAAGGGAAGAAAATCAACCGAAAAGCGATAAAAAGCTTAAGGTTATAAAGGGCTTTGATGTTGATATTCCGGTTGATGATATTCCCGAAAAGCGTAAAAAGGATAACGGAAGTCTTACCGATAAGCAACGCAAAGTGGTAAGTACATATTATGACGAGCCAATAAAAGAGGAGTCCGTTAAAAGGACTGCTAAAATTACCGAAAATACGGCAGATACACCTGACGGTGCAGATGACCGCAAGCATATATCTGAGGCTTTGGATGCAACGGTTAAAGAGGCTAAGGATGAAAAGCTACAGGAAAAGATTGATTTTAAGGCAGAAACCGATAAGTTTACAGAGTCCTTGAAGGACGGTCTTGATACTGCTACCGATAACGGCTATAAATTCCCTCCGCTTACATTGCTTAAAGAGTCTGAAACGGCTACTAATGTAGGCGCGGCAGGCTCTGAGGTTACGGCTGAGCATCTTGTAGAGACCTTGCGTAGCTTTGGTGTTGAAACAAGGATTGTAAATATCAGCCGCGGTCCGACAGTTACGAGATATGAGCTTCAGCCCTGCGCAGGAGTTAAAATCAGCAGGATAACTAATTTGGCAGACGATATTGCTCTTAATCTTGCTTCCTCGGGGGTTAGAATTGAAGCTCCAATTCCAAATAAGGCGGCAGTAGGTATTGAGGTGCCTAATAAGTCGAGCGATGTTGTAGGTGTGAGAGGTATATTCGAATCTCCGGCATTTACCTCGGCTAAGAGTAAGCTTACGGTAGCGCTTGGACGGGATATTGCAGGCAATGCAGTTGTCACCGATATTGCAAAAATGCCTCACGGTCTTATCGCGGGTGCTACAGGTTCGGGTAAATCGGTCTGCATAAACAGTATAATTATGAGTATTCTCTATAAGGCTACACCTGAGGAAGTAAAGCTTCTTATGGTTGACCCTAAGGTTGTAGAGCTTGGTGTTTATAACGGTATTCCGCATCTGTTGGTTCCTGTTGTTACCGACCCCCGTAAGGCTTCGGGCGCACTTGGATGGGCAGTAAGCGAAATGGAAAAGCGTTATAAAATGTTTGCTGACAGAGATGTAAGAAACATTGAGGGCTATAACCGTTTTGTAGAGGATCTTGGAGACCCTGAAATAGAAAAGATGCCCCATATCGTTATCATTATAGACGAGCTTGCAGACCTTATGATGACTGCACCAAAAGAGGTAGAGGATTCTATAAACCGTATTGCGGCTAAGGCAAGAGCGGCAGGTATGCATCTTATTATAGCTACTCAGAGACCGTCTGTTGATGTCGTTACAGGTGTTATTAAGGCAAATATTCCAACAAGAATTGCCTTTGCGGTTTCAAGTCAGATAGATAGCCGTACAATACTTGATGTCGGCGGAGCGGAAAGACTTTTAGGCAGAGGCGATATGCTCTTTAATCCTGTGGGGGCGGCTAAGCCTAACCGCATTCAGGGCTGTTTTGTAAGTGATGATGAGGTCGAGGCGGTTGTTGATTATATCAAGGGTGACCGTACAGCAGATTATGACGACAATGTAATGGTTGAGATTGAACGTCAGGCGGCGGTTGAGAAAAAGCAGAAAACCGGTCTTGCTGAGGACGGTCCTGACGAGGACCCGATGCTTCAGGATGCCATAAAGGTAGTTGTAGAAAACGGTATGGCGTCAACCTCGCTTTTACAACGAAAGCTTAAATTGGGTTACGCAAGAGCGGCGCGAATAGTTGATGAAATGGAGCAACGCGGAGTAGTCGGTCCTTATGAGGGCTCTAAGCCGCGAAAGGTGCTTATTACAATGGACCAGCTTATGGAGCGCGAGGCTGCCGGTGACGAATAGTGAGTAAGAGCAATATAGGTAAAATAAGGCTTGCGGCAGGCTTTATCTGTGCGCTAATGCTTATAGCCTTGTTAACTGTTGCAACTGTACTGAACGGCAGTAAGCTTAGTGATGTATGGCTGAGACTAACAAACGAGTTTGATAAATCAAGGGATTTCGTTTGCTTTGTGGATGTGGGACAGGCAGATTGCAGTATTGTTTACAGCAACGGTCGGTGTATGCTAATAGATACCGGCAGCTCCGATTCGGTTGATTCTGTCTGCAACACGCTTGATAGCTTTGAAATCAGTAAGATAGATGTTCTGCTTATATCGCATCTTCATTATGACCATATCGGAGGAATAAGCCGCATTCTTGAGTGCTATAGTGTGGATAATCTTATATTGCCTCAGCTTTCACCCGAAATTGAGGGCTTGGAATTGGCGAATAAAGCTTTAAATCAGGTGAGGGAATCAGGCGGTAAGATTTATACCGCAGAGCAGGGAATGAATTTCACTGTTGGAGAATTTGAGACTACTGTGCTCGCAACCTTTAATCACCTAAAAGAAGAAAATGACCGTTCGGTTGTTGCAGTTGTAGAAAAGGAAGATAAAAAATTTCTTTTCACAGGAGATGCGGGTACTTCTGCTGAAAAAAACCTATTAAAAGAAGGGTTAATGCTTGATTGCGATGTCTTGAAGGTGGGACATCATGGCAGTAGTGATGCAACATCAACGGAATTTATTAAATCGACCAAACCTCACTATGCAGTAATTTCAGTTGGTAAGGATAATATATACGGTCATCCTTCAAATGGAGTAGTTAGTGAACTTAAAGCTATTAATGCAGAGGTTTTCCGCACCGATACCCAAGGGAATATTATATTCACCGTTAAAGACGGTGTGGTATATCCCGAAATTGGAGGGTGAAATATGGTGAGGCGGATAACACTTTACGGTATTTTAACGGCTTTGTGTATTGTTTTGGGGTATATTGAGTCCTTATTGCCTTTGGATTTTATTGCACCGGGTATTAAAATAGGATTAAGTAATTCGGTTGCGCTTTTGTTGGTTGTGAAAAAGGATATTAAGGGTGCTTTTTTTGTAAACATAGTAAGGATTTTGTTATCTGCGTTGCTATTTTCAGCGCCGTCTATATTGATTTATTCTCTTTCAGGGGGAATAATATCAATTGTTGTAATAAGTCTTGCTTTGAAAACTAACAAGCTGAGCACGGTTGGACTTAGCATAGCAGGCGCGGTTACGCATAATCTTACACAGCTTACAGTTGCAGTGCTTATGCTTGGCAGGGGCGTGTGGTATTATCTACCTATTTTATTAATATCGGCTGTGATTTCGGGAATGGCTACAGGTACAGTAGCAGAGATTTTGTTCAAGAAAAAAATAATATAGTTTTTTCTTTAAAGGAGTGACTCGCAATGTGCGGATTTACAGGCTTTACTAATTTTATAAAGGATGACGGAACGGTTCTTGAAAAAATGATGAACCGTATTGTTCATCGCGGCCCCGATTCGTCGGGAAAGTATGTTGATGAGGACGTTGCCTTGGGCTTTAGACGGTTAAGCATTATAGACCTTGCCGAGGGTGACCAGCCAATGTTTAACGAGGATAAATCGTTGGTGCTTGTTTTTAACGGAGAGATTTATAACTTTAAAGAGCTTCGCGCTGAACTTATAGAAGCGGGACACATTTTTGCCAATAATTCTGACAGTGAGGTATTAATTCACGGTTATGAGCAATGGGGCGAGGAACTCGTTTCACGACTGCGCGGTATGTTTGGTTTTGTAATTTTTAACCGTAGTGATAAGTCGCTGTTTGCCGCTCGTGATATGTTTGGAATAAAGCCGTTTTACTATACCTTTATGGGTGAGAGCTTTATTTTTGGCTCTGAAATAAAGTCATTTCTTGACCATCCTGAATTTAAAAAGGAGCTTAATGAGGATGCGCTTGCGCACTATCTCTCATTCCAGTATTCACCTACCGAAGAAACCTTTTTCAAGAATGTATACAAGCTTCCGCCCGCGCATTATTTCACCTTTAAAAACGGTGAGATGAAGACAGTTCGTTACTGGAAGCCTAATTTTAAGGAAACCGACGGTGTACTTGAATATTTTGCAGACCTTACCGATAAAACTGTCAGGGAATCTGTTGCGGCGCATAAAATTGCTGATGTTGAGGTTGGTTCATTTTTGTCCTCTGGTATAGATTCAAGCTATATTGCAGAGGCGGCAAATGTGGATAAGACCTTTACTGTAGGATTCGAAAGTCCTGACGGAGACCGCTATAACGAAATTCATTATGCACAGGATTTTGCCAAGACCATAGGAGTTGAAAATATTTCGAAGGTTATTACACCTGAGGAATATTGGTCTGCATTTCCGCTTATACAGTATCATATGGACGAGCCTCTTGCAGACCCTGCGGCTATAGCGCTTTATTTTGTAAGTAAGCTTGCAAGTGAGCATGTAAAGGTTGTAATGTCGGGCGAGGGGGCTGATGAGCTTTTCGGCGGCTATCGTATTTATCAGGAGCCGATTACACTCACGGTTTACGATAAGCTCCCATTCTTTATTCGCCGTGCAGTGTCAAAAATATGTTCACATCTTCCGCAGAAGTACGGTATTAACTATCTTGTAAGACGAGGTAAAACAATCGAGGAGCGTTTTATCGGTAATGCAAGCATATTCTCTACGAAGGAGCGAAACGAGCTTCTTAAAGGTGAAAAAGCTAAACTTGCAGTTGAGCCCAAGGTGCTGTGCGATAAGTTCTATAGCGAGGTAAAGGATAAGGATACTGTTACTAAAATGCAGTATTTAGATATAAATATGTGGCTTATGGGCGATATTCTGCTTAAGGCTGACAAAACAAGTATGGCAAATTCTCTCGAATTAAGAGTTCCGTTCCTTGATAAAAAGGTTATGGAGTTTGCTCAGACTATTCCCCTTAAGTGTCGTGTTAATACCGTAACTACAAAGTTGGCGCTAAGAAAAGCTGCAGAAAAGACCTTACCAAAGCGTACCGCTACTAAGGATAAGCTCGGTTTTCCTGTGCCGATTAGAGTATGGCTTAAAGAGGAGCAGTACTATAATACGGTAAAGGAAAGATTTACGGGCAAAGCGTCTGAACAGTTCTTTAATACCGATAAGCTTATAGCTTTACTTGATACACATAAGTCAGGTAAGGCAGATGTAAGCCGTAAGATATGGACAGTTTATACCTTCCTTGTATGGTACGAGCAGTTTTTTGAAAAAGAAAATTAAAAATTCAAAATAAATCTCCCCTGAAAGGTAATAATAACCCTACAAGGGAGGTTTTATTTTATGCAGAATAATTCAATGTCATTTATAAAGGGCTTAGGAGCAGGAATGATTGCAGGAGCAGCAGCGTTGGCGGTAGGCAAGGTTATGCTTCAGGATCACAAAAATATCACCAAAGGCTCAACAAAGCTTGTAAAGGCTGTAGGAGAGTTTGTTGACGGCGTTCAGACAATGTTTCATTAAAAAAGGCTGATGCAGACGCCCTGCATCAGCTTTTCTATATAACAACAACGGGAACATCGAGCTTTTGTTTAAGTGCTTCTGCAAATGGGGTTATCGTTAAAACGGATAGTTTCTGCGGTTACCTCCGGATATTTTAAAACTCGTAAATTTAACATAAAACGACAAAATGTTCATAATTTGTTCAAAAAACAGTTGTAATAATGCTTCAGATATGGTATTATATTTATATATTGTATAAAAGTCGATTATTTCGGCAGATTGGGGAGAATTTATGAGAGCAGATGGAAAGCGTTTGAAGAATACGGACCCTATGTATACCGTTGCGGCGCATATTATGGATAAGCGTACGGACGCTATGAATATGATAACCTTGGACATTCCTTATGAGCCTATGCAGAATTATTTAAATGAAAAGCGTAAGCAGGGAATACAGCTGAGTCATATGTCAATATTGGTTTCCGCATATCTTAGAACGGCGGCAGAGTTTCCTGAGCTTAACCGTTTTATTGTAAATAAAAAGGCATACGCAAGAAACGAGTTTGCAGTTGCAATGGTTGTGCTTAAAGCAGGTCAGGCAGACCACGGAACAATGTCAAAAATGTATTTTCAAAATACCGACACTATTTTTGATGTACATAAAACCATTGAAAGCTATGTGAATGATAATAGAGAGGCACCCGAAAAGAACGGTACAGAAAAGATTATAAAGTTTTTGCTAAGTCTGCCGGGGTTATTAAATGTTGGCGTTAGATTGTTTAAATTTTTAGATAGATACGGTCTGTTGCCTAAATTTATAATTGATATGTCTCCGTTCCATAACAGCTTGGTTATTTCAAACCTTATTTCAATAAGAACCAACCATATTTACCACCATTGCTATGAATTCGGTACAACAAGTGTCTTTATTACAATGGGTAATCTCCGCGAGGTTCCAAAAAGAAAGGGCGGAGAGGTTGTGTTTGAGCGTTGTATGCCTCTCGGAATTG
The DNA here is from genome assembly GCA_045533475.1 of Acutalibacteraceae bacterium. Classification (GTDB taxonomy): domain Bacteria; phylum Bacillota; class Clostridia; order Oscillospirales; family Acutalibacteraceae; genus UBA737. The sequence continues at coordinate 40,311 of JAZSHV010000034.1, forward strand.
TAATGGATGAGAGAATTTGCTCGGGAAGTTACTTTGCAATGGCGTTCAGGAAAATGAAAAAATATCTTAATGACCCGTCGCTTTTAGAGCTTCCGCCCGAGAAAATTGTTGAAGACCCTTGCGTGCCTAAAAGAAAATAGATTTTTGGGTTTGAATTCTTGACAAAAAGTAAAATATGGTATAAAATATTGAGGCTGACTGTTTAGTCGGTCTCAATGTATTATGGGAGGTTATATTATGTCTATTTTAGTTACCGGCGGTGCCGGATATATTGGAAGTCATACCTGTATAGAAATGCAGAACGCTGGCTATGAGGTTATTGTTATTGATAACCTTGATAATAGTAGTGAGGAGTCACTTAAAAGGGTAGAAAAAATTACAGGTAAGCCCGTGAAATTCTATAAGGAAGATGTAAGGGATAAAGAGGCTTTAAGAAAAATATTTGCTGAGAATAAAATTGAAGCAGTAATTCATTTTGCAGGTCTTAAGGCAGTTGGCGAATCGGTAAGAGAACCGATAATGTATTATGACAACAACCTTATAAGCACTCTCTATTTGCTTGAGGTTATGAATGAATTCGGTGTTAAGAAGATTGTTTTTTCCTCCTCAGCTACCGTTTACGGTGTTGCTACCGAGATGCCTCTTAAGGAGGGTATGCCTTTAGGTGCAATTAATCCTTACGGCAGAACAAAGTATTTCATTGAAGAAATGCTTAGAGACCTTTATGTTGCAGATAAAGATTGGACTATTGCGCTTCTCCGCTACTTTAATCCAATTGGTGCGCATAAGAGCGGTCTTATAGGTGAGGACCCCAAGGGTATTCCTAACAATCTTATGCCTTATATCAGTCAGGTGGCTGTTGGTAAACTTGAGAAGCTCCACGTTTTCGGTGACGATTATAATACGGTTGACGGTACAGGTGTAAGAGATTACATTCATGTGGTTGACCTTGCAAACGGTCACGTTAAGGCGATTGACTGGGCGCTTGCGAACAAGGGATGTGAGGCATTTAACCTTGGAACAGGTAACGGCACAAGTGTGTTACAGTTGAGAGATGCTTTTGTTAAGTCCAGCGGAATAGATGTACCTTATGTTATCGACCCACGCCGTCCGGGTGACCCTGACGAGGTTTATGCAGATGCATCTAAGGCAAATGATATACTTGGATGGACTGCTAAGTTCGGTATCGATGAAATGTGTGAGGATACTTGGCGTTGGCAGAGCGGTAATCCTAAGGGATATGAAAAATAATATCAAATCATTTTGATATTATTTTTCAAGTAATAAGTAATAGTTAAGAAGTAATAAGTTCGGTGTTTTCGCTTTGCGAAAACGGTTTTAAAATCGTGCCGCTTTGCGGCACACCGCACTTCTTCACTATTCACTATTACTTTTTACCTCAATTTATGTTTCCGCTTGTGGCGCAGATGGATAACGCAGCAGATTCCGATTCTGAAGAACGGGGGTTCGAATCCCTTCAAGCGGGCCAAAAAACCGACAAGCTTTGACTTGTCGGTTTTTAGACTATAGATAAAGTCCCAAAAGGGGCTTTATTTTTTTTACTAATTATCTTATTCCAAAGTTTTCAATTACATAGTCCATATCCTTGTCGCCTCTGCCTGAGAGGTTGATAAGAATAGAACCGTGGTCCATTGTCTTTGCAAGCTTCATACCGTATGCAACAGCGTGTGAGCTTTCAATTGCAGGAATTATACCCTCAAGTCGGGCAAGCTTGTAGAAGGCATCGATGGTTTCCTCGTCATCAATTACATCATACTTTACTCTGCCGATTTCCTGAAGAAACGCGTGCTCAGGTCCTGAGGACGGATAATCAAGTCCGCTTGCTACTGAATAAACGGGAGCAGGCTCGCCGTTTTCGTCCTTAAGCATAATGCTGTTAAATCCGTGCATAATGCCCTCTGTACCGTATTTGAGGCTTGCCGCGTGGTCACCAAGCTTCGGACCTCTGCCCAAAGGCTCAATTCCGTAAATATCAACAGGGTCATTTAAAAATCCTGCAAAAAGACCTGCCGCATTACTGCCTCCGCCAACACAGGCAACAATAGAGGTGGGAAGATGTCCCGTCATATCAATAAATTGCTCTCTTGCTTCAATTCCGACAACGCTCTGGAAATCGCGAACCATCATCGGGAATGGATGAGGACCCAAAACCGAGCCAATACAGTAAATCCAGTCATTATATTCCTTGCTGTAGGCATCAAAGGCGGCGTCTACAGCCTCCTTAAGGGTTGCAAGACCGTGAGTAACCTCAACTACATTAGCACCGAGAATCTTCATTCTTGCAACATTGGGAGCCTGTTTTTTAATGTCTACGCTACCCATATAAATATCACATTCAAGACCGAAATATGCGGCAGCGGTTGCAAGAGCTACACCGTGCTGACCGGCGCCTGTTTCTGCAATAACCTTTTTCTTGCCCATATATTTTGCAAGAAGAGCTTCGCCCATACAGTGGTTAAGCTTATGAGCGCCCGAATGGTTAAGGTCCTCACGTTTGGCGTAAAGCTGAACCTTGCCGCCCAAGGCATCGGAAAGTCTTTCAAGATGCGATACGGGGGTTGGTCTGCCTTGAAATTCCTTTCTTATTCTTCTAAGTTCGGCAATGAATTTTCTTGACTGACAGATTGAAAAATAAGCTTCGGTTATTTCAGCCATAGCAGCCTTTAGCTTGTCATCAATATATACACCGCCGTATTTACCGAAATAACCGTCCTTATCGGGATAATTGTTAAAGTAGGTATCAAAATTCACACCGTTTAAATTCATTTTTATTCTCCTTAATAGTTAAAATTGTTTTTGAATTTCACATCGAGATTTGCCATCGTTTAACTAATAAAAACATTATCATTACCTCACAAAAAAAGTCCTGTCCCTAATGGGACAAGACATCAATCCTGCGGTACCACCCAAATTGCCGAAACTAATTCGACCTCTCAACTTGCACAATAAATGCAATCCGTTCTGATAACGGGTACGGGTCCCGTCGGTTACTACTAACGCAAAGCGCTTTCGACCGCCCTCATAAGTCCATTCACGATGCCCTTGCAACGGTATTTCCACCGTCAACCGCTCTCTAAAATGCAATAAAGCAAAGCTACTACTCTTAATCGTAGGTTTAGTTCCTAATAATGATAACATTATTAAATAATTTTGTCAAGATAATTTTTTAGTGTTTATATTTTAATATATTTCATACCGTTTTCCGTAATAATACCGTGCTCTGTAAATCCACACTCTAACGCAAGGCGGCGGCTTTCTTCAAAATGACAGTCAAGGTAATTTTTATTATGGCAATCGCTTGAAAAGACTATTCTTCCACCGTATTTTTTTATCATTTTAAGAATTTCGGGTGAGGGGTAGGGAATAGCGCGCGCGCCTCTTGCGATAGCGCCTGTATTAATTTCAAACGGAACTCCATAAGGGGCAAGCGCCTTTACTGTCTTTTCTGCGGCATTAAGAAAGCGCTTTGATTGACCGTATCCAATTTTTTCGCTATACTTCTGAATAAGGTCAATGTGACCTATAATGTCACAGTCTGTTTTATTAACAACATCAGAAACCACAGAAAAATATTCCTCTGCAAAGGCATCATAATCTCCGTTATAATGGAGCGCGATATTGCTCTTGACCTCTTCTATACCGGAGTCAACCGAAAGATATTCGCCGTTTTTAAAAACATTGTGAACCGAGCCTATAATATAATCATAATTAAAGGTTGGCTTTTCGGAGTTGTAATCCTGTTCAAGTCCACAAAAAATCTGAATTATATCCTTATATTTTTCTTTGAGCTCAAGTACGGTTTTTATATACAAAAGCTCAGTTTCGCTATCCATAGCAAACGACCTGTCTCTGTAAAGATAGCTGTGCCCTGAAAAGCCTAAGGCGGTAAAGCCTTTTTCAATGGCGGTGAGCACCATTTCTTCGGGAGTATCTGCTCCGTCGCAAAAGGTGGAGTGGGTGTGGAAATTAGTTGTTATCATTACCTGTCATTTTCTCCTGCTTAACCTTGTGGTCGATAATGTGTCTTGAAGCGAGCTCCTTTTTAATATCATCAACAGAGATTCCCATTTCAACCATCATTACCATTATATGATATGCAAGGTCGGCAATTTCGTAAACAGTTTCCTTTTTGTCATTATCCTTAGAAGCAATTATAACCTCGGTACATTCTTCTCCGATTTTTTTAAGCATTTTATCAATACCCTTTTGGAAAAGATAGGTTGTATAAGAGCCCTCAGGTAGCTCCTTTTTTCTACCCTCAAGCAGAGCATAAAGTCCGTCCATAGAAAAGGCGGAATTGTTTTCGCTTTCAAATAAAGGCTTTGTAAAACAGGAATCTGTACCCTCGTGACAGGCAGGACCGTCCTTTTTAACAACTACTGTAAGGGCGTCCTTGTCGCAGTCAGCGGTAATAGAAACAATATGCTGATAATTACCGCTTGTTTCCCCCTTAAGCCATAGCTCTTTACGGGAACGGCTATAGAAACAGGCGAGCTCCCTTTCCATAGAAATTTCAAGGCTTTCCTTATTCATATAAGCGAGGGTAAGCACCTTTTTTGTGTCTGCATCTACAACTATTGCAGGAATAAGTCCGTTTTGGTCAAATTTAAGTTCATTTATATTAAGCATTTTCGTTAACCTCATAATCTTACTGTAATATCATTATCTTTAAGCAACTGCTTTAAATCGGAAATTTTAACCTCTCCAAAATGGAAAATAGAAGCGGCAAGACCTGCATCTATATCAGGAATTTCCTTAAATAGCTTTACAAAATCGTCTGCTGAGCCGGCTCCGCCCGAAGCAATAACGGGTACATTTACAGTCTCGCGCACAGCCCGTAGCATTTCAATGTCAAAGCCTTTTTTAACGCCGTCGGTATCAATGGAATTAACCACAACCTCACCTGCGCCATTATTAACACAGCGTTTAATCCAGCTTATGGCTTCCATACCCGTATCTTCTCTGCCGCCCTTTGCAAAAACTCGGAATTCACCGTTTACCCGTTTAATATCGGCAGAAATAACCACGCATTGATTACCGTATTTTTTTGCCGCCTCGGTGATAAGCTCAGGATTTTTAATAGCTCCCGAATTCACACTTACCTTGTCAGCACCGCATTTGAGCACACGGTCAAAATCGTCAATAGTGTTTATTCCTCCGCCAACGGTGAGCGGTATAAAAATATTACGGGCAACCTCTGTGAGAATATCTGTAAAAAGCTTTCTTCCGTCGCTCGAAGCGGTAATATCATAAAAAACAAGCTCATCTGCACCGCAGTCGCTGTAATACTTACCGAGTGCTACAGGAGAGGAGACGTCATTAAGGTTTTCAAAATTTACACCCTTTACAACCCGTCCGTTTCTTACATCAAGGCAGGGGATTATTCTTTTGGTTATCATTTTGCCGCCTCCAATGCTTCTATAAGGTCAATAGCGCCTATGTAATATGCCTTGCCGATAATAGCGCCGTAAATATCAAGCGTTCTTAGTGCCTTTATATCTTCAATATCTGAAACACCGCCTGAAGCCACAATGTCAATATTAAGCTCATTTGAAAGCTCCTTGTAAAGCTGACGGTTTGTACCTTGCATTGCACCGTCCTTTGAAATATCGGTACAGATTATAGTTTTAACCCCTAAGTTCTGCATTTTTTTGCAGAATTCAAAGCAGGTATACTGTGAGGTTTCAAGCCAACCCTTTATAGCAACAAAACCGTCTTTAATATCAACACCAACGGCAATTCTTTCACCGTATTCAGCTACCGCTGTTTTAAGGAAATCCTCGTCCTTAACTGCGGCAGTGCCTAAGATAACGCGGTCAACACCGTTTTCAAGGTATGCTTTTACGGTATCCATACTGCGAATACCGCCGCCTATTTCGGTAAAAAGCGAGGTTTCGTTTGCTATCTGTTTTACAATATCAAGATTTGGGGTTGTACCGTCCTTAGCACCCTCTAAATCAACCATATGAATATATTTTGCGCCTTTGCTTTCAAAATCGCGGGCTATTTCAATCGGGTTTTCGCTATAGACTGTCATTTGGGCATAATCACCCTTATAAAGTCGCACCGCTTTACCGTCATATAAATCTATTGCAGGGAAAATCTTCATATATTTATCTCCATTTCACAAAAGGCGCGAAGAATGTTAAGACCTACGCTGCCGCTTTTTTCGGGATGAAACTGACAACCGAATATGTTGTCCTTACCGACCGCCGCGGTAAGCTGATTGCCATATTCAGTTGTTGCAATCAAATCGTTATCACAGTCCTTTGCATAAAAGGAATGAACGAAATAAACAAAGTCACCCTCGTTTATGTATTTAAAAAGGGGAGAAGGCTTTGTGAATTTAAGAGCATTCCAACCGATGTGCGGAATTTTAAGCTCTGAAGGAATTGAGCCCTCCATAGGTACAACCTCGCCTGAAATAAGTCCTAAGCCCTCGTGACAGCCGTATTCATAGCTTTTATCAAAAAGCATCTGCATACCGAGACAAATTCCGAGTAATGGCTTACCCTTTCTAGCCTCTTCCTTTATAAGTATATCCAATTCGGTTTCCCTAAGCTTTTTTGCCGCGTCCTCAAATGCTCCGACACCCGGAAGAACCAGCTTATCAGCTTTTTTAATCACATCAGGGTCGCCTGTCACAACAACATTGGCATTAATAGCCTTAAACGAGCAAGAAAGCGAGAAGAGATTTCCTACTCCGTAGTCAATTATTGCAATCATTAAAGTACTCCTTTGGTAGAGGGGATTTCGTCAATAGTGGCTTGGTCAATAGCCACAGCCGCCTTAAGGCTTCGAGCTACAGACTTAAAAGCACCCTCAATAATATGGTGGGAATTTGTGCCGCTAAGCTGTTTAATGTGCAGGGTAATAGCCGCATTGCGTACAAGACTTATAAAAAATTCCTCGGCAAGCTCAGTATCAAAACTACCTACACGCTGAGAGGGAATATCGAGTCCGTATTCGAGGTGAGCTCTGCCCGATATGTCAACGGCAGACATAATAAGAGTTTCGTCCATAGGAAGAATCATACTGCCGTAACGAGAAATTCCGCGCTTATCACCAAGCGCATCTTTTATGGCAGAACCCAATGCAATTCCTATGTCCTCAACCGTGTGGTGAGCATCAACAAAGGTATCGCCTGTGCATAAAACATCAAGGTCAAAGCGGGCGTGTGATGCAAAAAGGGTTAGCATATGGTCAAGAAAACCCACACCTGTATTAATTTCGCTTTTTCCGCTTCCGTCAAGATTTAATGAAAGCTTTATATCGGTTTCTTTGGTTTTACGGATAATTTCGGCTGTTCTCATTTTAAAAACTCCTTAAATTCCTTATTTGTAAGCAATATATTTTGGATTTTCATCAGGTGAACCTACCTGAATAACTAATAGGTCATCTACATAGAAAATATACATTTCATCATATTTCCCGTCTAATTCATAAAAGATTGACTGTTTTTCATCATTGTTATACCGTTTGTTTGAAACAATTGCAGTTTTACCCTCAATAAGTTTCGCAACATCTATATTATCGGGATTATCTGTGATAACTGCGTTTTTAAGCCAATTTGTAATATATTCTTCTTCTAAGATATACTGTGTTTCTCTGGCATCACCCTCAACAAATCCGAGCTCCAAAACATAGAAAAATAAGAATTTCTTAATGTTAAAGCTTTTTATTGAAATATCTCGCTTTTCGTTGTAAAAATACAATTCATTATAGGAGGGATTTTTTTCAAACTCACCGAAATTCTCGCTATATTGACAAACAAAAAGCTTTGAACCTTTTCTAAACTCTATTTGAGGATAAATAATTAGAAAAATACATATTACAACCAGTATTAAAGCAACAGTTATCAGTAATTTTTTCGGCCTTGCTTTATTCATTGATTATTTCCTTTACCTTAGAAATGAATATTTCCATTTCATTTTGGCTTCCAATCGTTATACGGTTAAAATCCTTTATTCTTGGATTGGTAAAGTGACGGACTAACACACCGTTTTCCTTAAGCTTTAAATAAAGCTCTTCACCGCCTACTTTATCGCTTTTGGCAAAAACAAAATTTGTTTTTGAGGGTAAAACATCGAATCCTAATGCGGTAAGCTCTTTTACGGTGTATTCCTTTGAGGCAATAATTTTTTTGCAGTTATCCATATAGTATGAATTTTCTTCAACCGCCTTAGTACCTACCACCTGAGTGAGACGGTTAATGTTATACGGGTTAGTGGAATATTTTATTTTCTCAAGGTCGGATATTATGTTTTTATCTGCAATAGCAAATCCGAGTCTTGCGCCTGCCATACTGCGTGATTTTGAAAAGGTTTGGCAGACAAGCAGATTATCATATTTTTTAGTAAGCTCAGCACAGCTTTCACCGCCGAAATCTACATAAGCCTCGTCTATAAGCACGATATTATCAGGGTTTGAGGCTATTATTTCCTCAATTTCCGAAATCTCAAGCGCAATTCCTGTGGGTGCATTCGGGTTAGCAATAACCACTAATTTGCCACAATTCTTGAATTTATCAGTATCAAGGGTGAAATCGTCCTTTAGCGGAATAACGGTTGCATCAACTCCGTGGAGCTGGGCAAAAACGCTATAAAAACCGTAGGTGATGTCTGCAAAGGTGGCGCCCTTTTCTGAAAATGCCATAAAGGCAAAGTTCAGTATATCGTCTGAACCGTTTGAAAGAAAGATGTTTTCAGGATTCACACCGTAAAGCTCAGCTAATGCGCATTTGAGCTTCTTGCAGTCAGGGTCGCAGTAAAGACGCAAATCCTTAACTTCCTGTGTGTTTATTGCCTCAATCACACCGTCAGACGGCGGATAGGGGGACTCATTTGTATTAAGCTTAATATATTTTTTGTCCTGCGGTTGTTCTCCGGGGACATACTCCTCAAGACCGCAAAAACGACTATTTAAAAATTCACTCATTACTTTATTTCCTCAAACCTTACTGTAGCACTTCTTGCGTGTGCGGAAAGTCCCTCTTTTTCGGCAAAGAAAGCAACATCGCTATAAACCTTTTGGAGCGCTTCCTTTGTGTAATATGTGTACTGTGATTTTTTAACAAAATCATCAACCGAAAGGGGACTTGAAAATCTTGCGGTACCTGATGTGGGGAGAGTGTGGTTAGGACCTGCAAAATAATCACCCAATGCCTCAGGACAGTATCTTCCCATAAATATACTGCCTGCGTTCTTGATTTTATCGAGGTAATCAAAGGGATTGTCCACACAAAGCTCAAGATGCTCAGGCGCAATTTCGTTTGCAACATCAATTACATCGTTTATATTTTCTGCAATAATTATTTTACCGTTATTGTCAATAGAGGTTCTTGCAATTTCCTCACGGGGGAGTAGGGAAAGCTGACGCTCAATTTCGTCGCTTACCTTATTTGCTAATTCCTCACTGTCGGTAACTAAAACGGCGCTTGCCATTTTGTCGTGCTCAGCCTGAGAAAGCAGGTCAGCCGCAACAAAAGAGGGGTTGCTCTTGCCGTCTGCGATTACTAAAATTTCACTCGGACCTGCAATCATATCAATTGAAACTCTGCCGAACACCTGACGCTTAGCCTCTGTAACAAAGGCATTTCCCGGTCCTACAATCTTGTCCACCTTAGGAACGGTTTCAGTTCCGTATGCCAAAGCGGCAACCGCCTGTGCACCGCCGATTTTAAATATGCGGTCAACCTCTGCAATTTTTGCGGCGGCAAGTATTACGGGATTAACCTTACCGTCAGCCGAGGGGGGAGTGGTAATGCAAATTTCCTTACAGCCCGCAATTTTAGCAGGAATACTGTCCATAAGCACGGTTGAGGGGTATGCCGCAGTACCGCCGGGAACATAAAGACCTACCTTTTCAATGGGTGTAACCTTTTGTCCTGTAACAATACCGTCACAGTCGTTAAGAATAAAGCTGTTGCGAACCTGAGCTTTATGGAAGCTACGGATATTTTCAGCCGCTTTTTCGAGAATTTCAATAAATCGCGGTTCAACCGATTTGAAGGCTTCTTCAATTTCTTGGTTTGTAACCTCTAAAGAAGTAAGAACTGCCTTATCGAATTTTTCGCAGTATTCGAAAAGAGCTTTATCCTTGTTTTCAATTACATTGTTAATTATATCGGTAACAATGTCAGCCACATCAAAGCTTGTTTTGCCTCTTGCAAATATCTCCTCGGGGCGAACCTCGCCGTATTTCATTATTTTAATCATTGTCTTTTTTCACCTGTTTGCTAAGTTCTTTTTTGATTTTTTCTATTCTTTCATTTTTAAAGCTAAAGCTTGATTTGTTAGATATTAGTCTTGCGCTTATAGGAACAATAGTATCAAACGGAGAAAGATTGTTTTCAAGTAAGGTTTTACCTGTTTCAACAATATCTACTATAACATCCGAAAGTCCCAAAATAGGCGCTATTTCTATTGAACCGTTAAGGTGTATAATATCAATATCGCGGCACTTTTCAGAATAGAATTTACGGGCGATATTGGAAAATTTTGTAGCAACACGAAGTGTTTTTGATGTATCATCGCAAAAATCGTTTTTAGCTGCTACTGCCATACGGCATTTGCCGAGATTGAGGTCTAAAAGCTCGTATACATCGGGCTCGTACTCAAGCAAAATATCCTTGCCTGCTACACCTATATCTGCCGCGCCGCGTTCTACATAAATGGCTACATCCGACGGCTTAACCCAAAAATATCTAACGCCCTTTTCTTTGTTTTCGAAAATCAGCTTACGGTTGTTTTCCTTTATAGACGGACATTCGTAGCTTGCCGCCTCAAACATAGCGTAAACCTTTTCACCGAGTCTGCCCTTTGGTAAAGCCACATTAATCATACTGCCGTCATCGGTGTTGCTTACAGTATCCTCAAGTCTTTCAAGGGTATCAAGGTAAACCGCAAAGCCTAATGCCTTAGAGCTTCTGCCCATACGCTTCATAAGCTTATCGTACTGACCGCCCGAAAGCACACGGGAAGAGATACCGTTTATATAACCCTTGAAAACTATTCCACTATAATATCCTGTAGCGCTAAGAATCGAGAAATCAATTTTAATATTATCTGCATAACCTTTTTCTTTGAGGTGACAGCACACTGATTTAAGCTCCGAAAGGGCAAATAAAGACGTTTTACCTGATATTTCTTCAAGCTCCGAAATGGACTCTTCAAAGGATTTATAGCTTTTAATAAGTTTTTTTATTACTTTAAACTGTTCATCATTGCATAAAGCCTTTAAAGCGTCTCCGTTTTTTTCGGTTAAAGCCGAAAGAACTTCCTTGCGTTTGTCAATTCCGTATTCTTCAAAAAGAGCATCGACAAATCCAATGTGTGATAGCTGAAGAACAAAGCTCCCATTAATTACAGAAAGACTCGCTGCCGCAAGTAAAGAAACCTCTTTAACATCCTTTTCGGATATATCGCCTATGCACTCAAGACCAGTCTGCATAATCTCCTTATAGGTATACGAGCTTTCGGAAATGCGGTAAACATTTTCATTATAATAATAGCGCTCAACCGAATTTTCAATATCTTTTGAGTTCTTTATAATTGATAAAGTAACATCAGGCTTTAAGGCTAAAAGTTTTCCGTTAGTATCGTTAAAGGTTATAACACCGTCTGACACAAGAAAATCCTTATTTTTGGAATACAAATCATATTCCTCGAATTTGCTCATCTTGAATTGACGGTAGCCTGCTTTACTGTAAAGCTCCCTTAAAGCAAATACTGCCTTTTCATCGTATTTAAGTATATTTTCATCAAATATCATTTAAGAGTTCTCCTTAATGCGCTCAATAGCTGTTTTGTAACCGCCGTCACCGTAATTAAGGCATTTACTTACCCTGCATATGGTTGCAGTGCTGGCACCGGTGGTTTTATTAATATCGTTATAGCTTTTTCCCTCGTCAAGCTGACAGGCAACCTCAAACCTCTGGGCTAAAGCCTCAAGCTCCTGAATGGTGCAAATATCATCAAAAAAAACTTCACATTCCTCGGGGGTTTTTAGCGTGATTACAGCTTTATATAGCTTATCAAAATCGGGATTCGGTTTTTTATGCATTTTAAGCTTCTCCTTTTGCATTAAAAACTATAATACTAATTCTTAGTGTTTCTGCAATTTTACCACATCACCGCGCTAAAGTCAAGCAATTTTAAAGGCTTTTTTCTTCTAATACACAATTATATAAAATTATTGCATAATCGGTACGGTTGTGGTATAATTTTTGTGTAAATTTATATATGAAATGGGGTATTGCTATTAAGCGAGAAAAAGTTTTGATTATAGGAATTCCTGTGGTTTTACTACTGCTCGAAATTTTGCCTTACGGAGTAGTACTGAATTTTGCCAATCCTGAGGGTGAACCGTTTAGAAGAACCTTTTCATTTTTCAGTATGGTGCCTTTTGGATATGCCGTATTCGGTCCGCTTATTACGGCGATTTTAAGCTGTGTGTTACTTCTTCTTTGTATTGCTTTTTGCATTAAGGAAAGAAAAGGTATTTTATCAGCGATAACTGTTTTATCGGCAATTGCTTTAGTGTTGGCTGTTTCACCAATTGTTTACGGATTTAGATATGTAACACTATATAGCATAGCAATTTGGGTAGGCTTGATAGCTCTTTTAATCCTTTCTGTTTTAAAGCAAAGGAAATCCGCCTGAAAAGGCGGATTTATTTAAAAAATAAGCTTTGATAGCATATTAATAACAAAGCATACCGTAATACCTAAAACGGTGGGGTATACTACAGAAACCGCAGTCCAGAAAAGGCTTTCGGTTTCTTTTTTTATTGTGAGAACGGTTGTTGAGCAGGGCCAATGAAAGAGGGAAAAGGTTATTGTACAAAGAGCGGTTATGGGAGTCCAACCGTTAGCTACAAGGATTTCTTTTATCTCACCGAGTGAACAAAGCTCGCTTAGACTGCCGTTTGAAAGATATGCCATAACAATAATTGGGAGAACAATTTCATTAGCGGGAAAGCCTAACACAAATGCCATAAGAATTACACCGTCAAGACCGATAAGGCTCCCAAACGGGTCAAGAAAATCGGCGCAAGCGTTAAGCAAAGTAGTATCTCCGATAGTTACATTCGCCATTATCCAGATTATTATTCCTGCCGGAATAGATACCGATAGCGCTCTGCCTAACACAAAGATTGTGCGGTCAAATATTGAGCGAATAATTACCGAGCCTATTTTTGGCTTGCGATAGGGTGGCATTTCAAGTATATATGAAGAATTAACCCCTTTGAGCAGAGTTTTTGACAATAGCTTTGTAGAAAGCAAGGTTAATCCAATCGAAGCGAGGATAAAGGTGGTAAGGATTAATGCTGAGGTTATCGAGCCTATAAGTGAGCGGGCGGTTATGAAAAACATTGAAATCAGGGCAATAATAGCGGGAAATCTGCCGTTACAGGGAACAAGACTGTTTGTTATTATTGCAAGCAGACGCTCACGCGGTGAATCAATGATTCTGCCACCGATTACACCTGCCGCATTACAACCGAGCCCCATACACATAGTAAGCGCTTGCTTTCCGCAGCTGTTACACCGTTTAAAGGGCTTATCAAGATTGTATGCTACTCTCGGCAGATAGCCTGAATCCTCAAGCAGAGTAAAAAGCGGGAAAAATATTGCCATAGGCGGAAGCATTACCGAAACAATCCAAGCAGGAACACGGTATATTCCCTCAATTAGTATACGGCGTAGAAGGTCGGGAGTATTTATTTGAATTAAAAATGTATTAAGTTGGGATTCTGAAAAATTAAAAAAATCTGACAAAAAAGCAGAAATATAGTTTGCTCCCCAAACCGTAAGCCAAAAAATAAATAGCAGAAATAAAATCATAAGCAAAAAACCTGTTTTTTTGCCTGTGAAAAGCTTATCAAGACGGCGGTCGGTTAAATTGTAGCCCTCATAAGCCTTTTTTATAACCTTTTTACTAAGCTGTTCGGCGGCAATTATTACAGAAGAAGCGATTGTCTTTTCAATGCTTTCTTCTGTAAAACCATTGTCGAAAAGCTTTTCCCTTGCGGATTTTACAGTATCTGTAATTTCTTCGGTAGTGGCAGTTGGAACAACGGGTAGTGTTATATCGTAACCCGAAATGAGCTTTAACGCGGTTGCCCTTCGTTTGTAACGACTGTCAAAATAGGGGAGTAACGCATTTTCCGTTTCATTGACAGAATCCTCTATAAGCTTTGGATAGGTTATACTATAAACATTTTGCGGAGTTTGATTTATACTTTTATCCATTTGTGAAAGAAGCTTTTTAAGGCTCTTTTTATTTTTGGCTACAGTTCCTACAACAGGGACTCCTAATTCAAGGGATAACGCATCAAGGTCTGCTTTTATGCCCTTTCTTTCGGCTTCGTCAAGCAGATTTACACACACTATAACATTTTTTGTCACCTCAAGAATCTGGAGAGCTAAAACAAGGTTTCTTTGAAGACAGGTGGCATCGCAGACAACAACTGTAAGCTTTGGAATACCCGAACATATAAAATCTCTCGCAATTTCTTCTTCAGGTGAATGGGTAAAAAGAGAGTATGTACCCGGTATATCCACAAGCAGAAAGTGGTTCTTTTTTGTGTGACAATAGCCTTGTGCAGTGGCAACCGTTTTTCCGGGCCAGTTTCCTGTGTGCTGTCTCATTCCTGTGAGGGCATTAAAGAGGGTACTTTTTCCCACATTTGGATTGCCTGCTATTGCAACTATTTTGTCGTCAGGCTTGCACTTTACAGAAAAGGGCTCGTTTGTAAGGGCTGCTCCTGTTGAGCTTACGGTGAGGCCCATTTAGTCCACCTGCCTTATAAGAATTTTATTGCAATCCTCACTGCGTATTGCTATAACGGCATCTCTAATAAGATATGCTTTCGGGTCTAATGCAGGACTTGCCCCAACACATCTCACAAGGGTGTTTTCTATAAGACCTATATCGCAAAAGCGTCTAAGCATATCAGGCTTTGCAGATACATTTTCTATTACACAAGCTTCTTCAGGCATAAGCTCGTTAAGATATTTTTTCATCCTTTCACAACCTTTGTCATTTCTTCTTACAACAGTTTATTCTGTAGGACTTAAAGGGTTACAGCAAAAAAATAAAAAAATGCTTGCAAAAATGGGGGAAAGGTGATAGAATATTCTTGTTAAAATGCGGTGATAAAGAAAAGTAGGCTTAATTGAGCTTTGAAGAGAGTGTCCGTCAGGGCTGTAAACGGATGCAGGTAATTTAGGCTGAAGTTCCCTTTTGAGCAGCAGCGCTGAAACGGTTTTCGGATTAGGTGCTGACGGGTGAGCCCGTTATAGGTCGCAAGAGTGTTGGCTCTTTGAGCTTGAAAACGGGTGGTACCGCGGAGATTATTTTACTTCGTCCTGTTATGGTTTTCCATAGTGGGAGCGGAGTTATTTTTTTATTGGAGGAAATGCAAAATGAAAGAAAAGCTACAGGCTTTAAGCGCTGAAGCAAGAGAGGCTGTTCTTGCCTCGAATACTGAAGCCGAAATTGAAAATTTAAGGGTTAAATATTTAGGTAAGAAGGGTGAACTTACTGCTATTTTAAAGCAGATGGGTTCGCTTTCACCTGAGGAGCGTCCTGTTATGGGACTGCTTGTTAATGAAGCAAAGCAGCAGTTGGAGGAGCTTATTTCTGTCAAAAAGGAAGAGCTTAAAAAGGCGGGGGTTGAAAAGCAGCTTAAGGATGAAACAATTGACATTACTATGCCTGCAAAAACCGTTAAGGCAGGTAAGCTTCATCCGCTTAATACCGTGCTTGACGATATGATTAATATTTTCCAGTCGATGGGCTTTGATGTTGTAGACGGACCTGAGGTTGAAACCGACCACTATAATTTTGAATGTCTTAATGTTCCTGCCGACCACCCTGCAAGAGATATGCAGGATACTTTCTATCTTGCTGAGAATCTTCTGCTCAGAACGCAGACCTCTGCGGCTCAGATTCGTACGATGGAGACAAGAAAACCGCCTATCCGCGTAATTTGTCCGGGTAGAGTTTTCCGTGCTGACGAGGTAGATGCTACCCATTCACCTGTTTTCCATCAGATTGAGGGACTTGTGGTTGATAAGGGCGTTACAATGTGCGACCTTAAGGGTGTACTCGAAGAATTTGCACACGAAATTTACGGTAGTGATACAAAGGTTAAATTCCGTCCCTCATTCTTCCCGTTCACAGAGCCGTCGGTTGAGGTGGATGTTACCTGTTCTGAATGCGGCGGTAAGGGCTGTAGAGTATGTAAGGGTAGCGGCTGGATTGAAATTTTGGGTGCAGGTATGGTGCATCCTAATGTTCTCAGAAGCTGCGGTATTGACCCTGAGGAATATTCAGGCTTTGCTTTTGGTATAGGTCTTGACCGTCTGACAACCACACGCTATAAGATAAGCGATATCCGTCTTTTATTCGAAAACGACAAGCGTTTTCTTGACCAGTTTTAATTAGCGGGAACAGGAGGAAAAAACAATGAAAATTTCACTTAAAGCATTAAAATATTATGTTGATATAAATGTT
This sequence comes from Acutalibacteraceae bacterium, assembly GCA_045533475.1. GTDB lineage: Bacteria > Bacillota > Clostridia > Oscillospirales > Acutalibacteraceae > UBA737. Next base: position 56,855 of record JAZSHV010000034.1, read on the forward strand.
CCCGTTGAGGAGCTTTGCGACCGTATGGTTATGGCAGGATTTGAGGTTGAGAGCATTGAAAAGCAGGGTGATAATCTTGTTAATGTTGTGGTAGCTCGCATTGCAGAGCTTGCACCTCACGAAAACAGCGACCATCTTCAGATTTGCCAAATGGATATTGGCAAGGGCGAGCTTGTGCAGATTGTAACAGGTGCTCAGAATATTAAGGTTGGTGACCTTGTGCCTGCTGCTTTGGATGACAGCTATCTGCCTAACGGTATGCATATTGTAAGCGGTAAGCTTCGCGGTGTCGAGTCACACGGTATGCTCTGCTCAGGCGAGGAGCTTTGTCTTACCGAGGCTGATTATGAGGGAGCATCGGTCAACGGAATTCTTATTCTTAAAGATACTCACCCTGTGGGAACCGATATGCGTGAGGTTTTGGGACTTGACGATTATATAATTGATTTCAAGATTACTGCAAACCGTCCTGACTGCAACTGCTTCTTGGGTGTTGCAAAGGAAATAGGCGTTGTTCTCGGCACTAAGTTTAATGCGCCTATTCCTGAGTATAAAACCGTTGGCGGTGATATAAAGGATTATATTGACATTGAGGTTCAGAATTATGACCTTTGTCCGAGATATGTGGGAAGGGTTGTTAAAAACCTTAGAATAAAGGAATCTCCTGTTTGGATGCAAAAAGCACTTATAGCTTCGGGTATGCGTCCTATAAACAATATTGTTGACATTACAAATTTCGTAATGCTTGAAACAGGTCAGCCCTTACACGCCTTTAATTATAATGATTTGGCTGATAAGAAGATAATTGTCCGCAATGCAAATGAGGGTGAGAGCATCACCACTCTTGACGGTAAGGAGTATGCGCTTAGACCCGATATGCTTGTTATTGCAGACGGTGAAAAGCCATCCTGTCTTGCAGGTATTATGGGCGGTAAGGAAAGCGAGATTGAAGACGATACCAAGGATTTATTCCTTGAGGCTGCAAAGTTCCGTCGTGATAATGTCCGCCATACAGGCAGAGCGCTCGGTATCCGCACAGAAGCAAGCGGAAGATTTGAACGCGGTGTTGACATTGTGAATGTTGAGTATGCTTCTGAGCGTGCGCTACAGCTTATATATGACCTTGATGCAGGTGATATTATTGACGGTGCTATTGACTGTAACGAGAGCTTACCTGAGGACAGAATTATAACCGTTACAACCGATAAAATAATGGAGCTTATCGGTGTTGAGGTTGAGGATGAGAGAATAGTTTCAATCCTTAATTCACTCGGACTTCCCACCACTATAAACGGTAAGGAAATAACCTGTAGAGTACCGTCTATCCGCGATGATATTGAGGGAAGAGCAGACCTTGCAGAAGAGGTAATGCGTATTTACGGTTACGACCATATTATCGGGACTCCTATGCGCGGTACTGTTATGCGCGGTAAGCTTTTGCCTGAACGCATTAAGACCGATAAAATCAAAAAGGTGCTTAACGGAGCCGGCGCATATGAAATTGCAACCTATTCGTTTATAAGCTCTAAGGTTATTGATACGCTAAAGCTTGCTGAGGACGATGAGCGCAGAAATCAGATTAGAATTATCAATCCTTTGGGCGACGAGTATTCTACAATGCGTACTCAGCTTACAACAAGTATGCTTACGGTTCTTGCCACAAACATTAATAAAAAGATAGAGGACGGAAGATTCTTTGAAATAAGCAAGAGATTTATTCCGAAGTCTCTCCCTGTAACAGAGCAACCTGATGAGCTTGCTACGATGTCTATTGGTATATATGGAGAAGATGAGGATTTCTTCACTCTTAAGGGACTTATTGAGGCAGTTTGCAAGGTATTTGGTGCGCATACACAGTATGTTAGAAGTAATGAGCCATATCTCCATCCCGGAAGACAGGCGCTTATTAAGGCTAATAATAAGGATATTGGTGTTTTCGGTGAGGTACATCCATCGGTTGCCGCTGAGTATGGCATTGAGCAGAGGGTATATGTTGCCGAAATTAAGCTTGATGTTCTCCTCACAATTGAAAAACGCAAGACAACCTATAAGGCATTGCCGAAATTCCCCGCAGTTGAGCGCGATTTTGCTATGCTCGTTAACGCAGATGTTCCTGTTGGAGATATAGAAAAGGCTATTTCTTCAGGCGCGGGCAGATTACTTGAAAAGCTTAGTCTTTTCGATGTTTATCAGGGCGCACAGATACCTGAGGGTAAAAAGAGCGTGGCTTACAGCGTGGCGCTTCGGTCGGCAGATTGCACCCTTAGCGACAAGGAGATAGAAGAAATAAGCGGAAAAATCATTAAAAAGCTTGAAAATATCGGTGCAGAGCTGAGAAAATAAAGAAAAATATTAAACTTAATAAAATAATACTTGCACTTTCGGTTGTTTCAGTATAAAATAATAGTTAGAGATAATAAGCGAGGTGTTATTTATGAATAACAATACAATTACCTTTTCAATAGGCGACCAAACAGAGCAGGAAATCAGAAATATTCTTGTTTCGGTTTATGATGCGCTTAAAGAAAAAGGGTATAATCCGATTAACCAGATAGTGGGGTACATTTTGTCTGAAGACCCTACCTATATCACAACTCATAATAATGCCCGCAATCTTATTCGCCGTATTGATAGGGACACTCTTTTGCAGTCTCTTGTTAAGTATTATTTAAGTGCATAATCAAGTGCTCCCGTAATTTAGCGGGAGCATTTATTTTTAAAGAAGAGTTAATATGAGATTATTATTTAAGCAGAGATTATTTTCGTGGTTTGACAGTTATGATATTTTTAATGAGGCAGGTGAGACGGTTTATACCGTTAAGGGTAAGCTTTCGTGGGGGCACTGCCTTAAGATATATGATTCTGTTGGAATGGAAATAGGTACGGTTAAGGAAAAGCTTTTTACCTTTCTTCCTAAATTCGAATTGTATTTCGGGGAGCAGTATGTAGGCTGTATTGCAAAGGAGTTTTCTTTCTTCAGACCGAGGTACAATATTGATTGTAACGGTTGGAGTGTTGAGGGTAATTTCTTCGAGTGGGATTACAATATTTTAGGTGATACAGGACTTTGTGTTGCCAATATTTCAAAACAGCTTTTCAATTGGACCGATACATATGTTATAGATGTTTATGATGAGCAGGATGCTTTGATGGCTTTAATGCTTGTATTGGCAATAGATGCAGAAAAGTGCTCGCGTAATAATAATTAAAAGGTAACGCAGAGATTAACACTCAAATTAAATGGGCATAATAGTTTGGGTGATGAATTATTATGCGAAGAAAAAGTATAAGTCTTTTTTTCAAAACTGTTGCGATAAGCCTCTTTTGTTGCGGTATTTTTTTGCTGACAGGCTATTATTATCTTGAAAAAAAGCTGCTGCTTATCGAAAACGGAGCAATTGAGTCGGTTCCGTATTATAGCTCTGTACCGCAAAACGCAGGAGTTTTGCTTGATATTTGCGGTGATAAAACCTTTTTTTATCTTGATTTTGAGAATATGGAGCTTCGCATAATTTTTGACGGTGAGGAAGAATTTAAAGAGGATAATGTGTACGGATATAATGTAGATTACAGTATTTTCGGCGATTATTCCTTGCTTTCTGAAATAGTGGATATTGCGGGCGGAGTGGAAATGACTTATAATGATGAAACGCTGACCTTTACAGGGGTTCAGATTTCTGAAATTTTATCTACTACGGTCGAAAGAAATGGTTTGAGACGCGATTTAACACAAAAAATAGTAAAAAAAATTTCTCAAAATGGCTTTAAAAAAGAGGACCTACTGTATATAATAGAAAATAGTGAGACAAATCTAACGGTGCCGGCGTGCTATTATTGGCCGGAGTTTATTAAGGAGCTTTTCGGCTCGGTCAGAGTGGTGAACTGAATGAAAAAAAGAATAGTTGCGCTTTTTTTATGTGTTTGCCTTATGGTAAATCTTTGCGGATGCAAGCTTATTGAGGATTTTGGTGTTTTAGAGGTTTTTGAACAGCTGAAATCGGAATTTATCGAGCTGTTTTCTCCTTATGGCGAGGTTATAGAGGTATCAATTGAGGAATTTGATGTAGTGTCACCCGAATTCAATGTCTGCTATAATACGCTGAATAAGAAGCAAAAAGAGCTTTACAAGCTTCTTTACGCTATTGTTGAGCAGATGCCTGAGGGCTTTGTAAGGCTTACAGAAAACTATGACGGTTTTTCTGCCGATATTCATATAGCATATACTGCCTTGCTTTATGACCGTGCCGAAATCTTCTGGATGCCCATTACATACCTTGTGGGTGAGGTTAAATCGTTTGGCAAAACATATGCTACAATAGCATTTGATTACGAGAATGAAACTAACAGGGTTGAATATAAGGTCAGCAAGGACGAGCGCGATAGTATGCGTAAGGAGCTTGAGGAAACGGTTAATGCACTTACCTCTCAGGCAGACGCATATGAGAGTGAGTATGAAAAGGAGCTCTTTTTTAACAATTATATATGCGCCAATACGGAATACGATACAGAGGCTAAGCTTGCAAGCACATCGTATGGGTGTCTTGTTTTGAAAAGGGCGCTTTGCGAAGGATATTCAAGGGCATTTAAGCTTCTTTGTAATAAATCGGGGATTTCCTGTGACCTTATAAGCGGAGAGTCTGACGGAGAGGGGCATATGTGGAATATTGTTAATATAGACGGTATTATGTCATATGCAGATGTAACCTGGAATGATTCGCAAGAGGGACTGGAGTATTTTTATTTCAATATAACCGAAAATCAGCTTTTAGACGACCATATTATTGCGCCTGTATATTCTGAAATTGATGGAAGTAAGCTATCACTCGGAACGCCTTTTAACTATTTTAAGCAAGGCTGTACCTATAGGGGTAATAGCTATTACCATAAAAACGGTCTTTTATTGGATTATGATTACTCAAATAAAGCGGCAAAAATTATAAGGGAAGATAGCCTTAAGGGTAAAAACTATTCATATTTTGCTTTTGACAGTGAGGCGGTATTAGAAAAATTTAAGTCTGACTCCGATTCATTTTTAGACAGTATTCAAAGGCAAATAGGTAAAATTACGATTAATAGCTATATTTTCAAAAGAGATGTTTTGGTTGTATTTTATAAATAACAAAAGCTTGTTTTTGATTGACAAGACTTAAAGATAAATGTATAATATACATTAAATTTTGTGATGCTGGGAAAACATACGGAGGTATTGCTTTGGAAAATATAAATGAGCTTTTCGGCAGTAATGTTTTTAACGATTCGGTAATGAAGGAGCGCTTGCCTGAGGATACATACAGGGCATTAAAAAGCACCATAAAAGAGGGGAATACGATTGACAGCAGTATAGCCGATACTGTTGCTAATGCTATGAAGGAATGGGCAATAGAAAAGGGCGCTACCCATTTTACCCATTGGTTTCAGCCGCTTACAGGAATAACGGCAGAAAAGCACGATAGCTTTATCAGCCCTACAGATGACGGTCATATCATAATGGAGTTTTCAGGTAAGGAGCTTATTAAGGGTGAGCCTGATGCATCTTCCTTTCCATCGGGAGGTCTAAGAGCCACCTTTGAGGCTCGCGGATATACCGCTTGGGACCCAAGCTCATATGCCTTTGTCAAAGATGAAACCCTTTGCATACCGACGGCGTTCTGCTCCTATTGCGGTGATGCGCTTGACCAGAAAACTCCTTTACTTCGCAGTATGGATGCAATAAATAAGCAGGCGCTCAGAATAATTAAGCTGTTTGGACACGACGATGTAAAGCATATTAATGTGACTGTCGGTCCTGAACAGGAATATTTCCTTGTGGATAAGTCTATGTACGAAAAGCGTCCTGACCTTATTTACTGCGGAAGAACGCTTATCGGTTCTATGCCGCCAAAAGGTCAGGAAATGGATGACCATTATTTTGGTGTGCTTAAGCCGAGAGTAGCCGCATTTATGCGCGAGCTTGACCGCGAGCTGTGGAAGCTTGGCGTGCTTGCTAAGACCGAGCATAACGAAGCCGCTCCCGCTCAGCATGAGCTTGCTCCGATTTTCACTACAACCAATATTGCCGCCGACCATAATCAGCTTACTATGGAGATGATGAAGAAAACTGCTCTCCGTCACGGGCTTGTCTGTCTTTTGCACGAAAAGCCCTTTTATGGGGTGAACGGTAGCGGTAAGCATAATAACTGGTCGCTTTCTACCGATACAGGTATAAACTTCTTAAGTCCGGGTAAAAATCCTGAGGAAAATCCACTGTTTTTACTTACTCTTGCCGCAGTTATAAGAGCGGTGGACGAGCATCAGGAGCTTTTAAGAATTTCTGTTGCAACAGCAGGTAACGACCACCGTTTGGGCGGTCACGAGGCCCCGCCAGCGATTATTTCTATTTTCTTGGGTGATGAGCTTACTAATCTGCTTGAGGCTATCGCGGCAGGAATCCATCACGATGCGGCAAAACGCATTAAAATGAATATGGGCGCAGAAATAATTCCAAGTATCAGAAAGGATAATACCGACCGCAACCGAACCTCACCGTTTGCCTTTACGGGTAATAAGTTTGAGTTCAGAATGTTGGGTTCGGCATCGTCAATATCCGATACAAATGTTATGCTTAATACTATGGTTGCAGAGGTTTTTGCCGATTTTGCCGACCGTCTTGAGGGAACCGACGATTTAAAGAGTGGAATTAACGCTATAGTTAAAGAGGTTGTTGAAAAGCATAGAAGAATTATTTTCAACGGCGACGGTTATTCTGAGGAATGGCAAAAGGAAGCCGAGCGCAGAGGACTTCTTAATCTTGTGAGCACGGTAGATGCTTTACCGTTGCTTGCAAGTGATAAAAATGTTGAGATGTTCCAAAGACATGGAGTTTTAAGCCGAACCGAAATTGTGTCCCGCGTTGATATAGCGCTTGAAAATTATACTAAAATTCTTCATATTGAGGCGCTTACCCTTATTGATATGATGAATAGAGAGGTAATTCCTGCAATAACCTCGTATACCGATATGCTTTGCACGGCTGTACTGAATAAAAATAGCCTCGGTGGAATAAACTCCACTGTTGAGAGGGAGCTGTTGGCAAGACTTTCGGCGGCTAATAAGGAAATTTATACCCTTACAGGCGAGCTTAAAATGGCTGTGGCTTCGGCTGAAAAAACTGCTGATATGCTCGAAAAAGCAACCTTGTACCGTAATACAATATTGAAGCTTATGTCCGATATACGCTATTATTCGGATAGCGCCGAAAGTGTTATGCCGTCTGATTATTGGCCTTATCCAAGCTATGGTGAGCTTTTGTTTAATATTTAATAATATACAAATTGAATTTTAAAGCATTTAAAAAGGCTTCCCGTTTTTTGACGGGAAGCCTTACCTTATAGTATTAAGCTTGTGTTTGAATCTTATGCCTTACCTACAGAACCGAAAAGCTCCATCTTTTCCTTAACGGTAGCCTTGATAGCAGCACAACCGTCAGCAAGAAGCTTTCTGGGGTCAAAGCCCTTACCCTGAAGGTCTTTACCTGCCTCGATATACTTTCTTGTGGCATCAGCAAATGCAAGCTGACACTCAGTATTAACATTTATCTTAGAAACACCGAGAGAAATGGCCTTCTGAATCATCTCTGCAGGGATACCTGTACCGCCGTGAAGAACGAGAGGCATAGTACCTGTAAGCTGTTGAATAGCATCAAGGGTATCAAAGCTTAAGCCTGCCCAGTTTTCGGGATACTTTCCGTGAATGTTACCGATACCTGCTGCAAGCATTGTTACACCTAAATCAGCAATCATTTTGCATTCTTCGGGGTCTGCAACCTCACCGCTGCCAACAACACCGTCTTCCTCGCCACCGATAGCGCCAACCTCAGCCTCAAGTGAAAGACCTTTTTCTTCACAGATAGCAACTAACTCCTTAGTTTTTGCAATGTTTTCTTCAATCGGATAATGTGAACCGTCAAACATTACAGATGAAAAGCCTGCCTCAATACACTTCATAGCGCCTTCATAGCTGCCGTGGTCAAGGTGAAGAGCAACAGGAACTGTTATTCCAAGCTCGTTTATCATACCGTTTACCATACCAACAATAGTGGTGTAGCCGCACATATATTTGCCGGCACCCTCTGAAACACCAAGAATTACAGGAGACTTAAGCTCTTCGGCAGTCTGAAGAATAGCCTTTGTCCATTCAAGGTTGTTGATATTAAACTGACCTACTGCGTACTTACCTTCTTTAGCCTTAGTAAGCATTTCTTTTGCGGAAACTAACATTTGAATTCCTCCGTTAATTTATTTTTTCAGCAGAATTAAACTCTGTGAACATAACAAAGTTATTTTATACCAAATATCCCATAAAATCAAGACTTTTTTAAAATATAGCTATTATTACTGTTTTTTAAATGTTTAGATATTTCCTTTTATAATTTTTATATCCATAATTCGGCAAAAAGCCTTTACTTTTTTGAAAAATGTGATATAATTAAAATGTATGCAAAAATGAATAATTATGTCTTTTGGAGTAATTTTTATGAAAAATCAACTTGAACAATATAAACGCTTATTCAGATACGGTTTTATTTTATTACTTATTCTCGGTCAGGCGGCTGCCTTTATGTTTTGTTGGATGATGGAATATAACGATTCGATTATCCTGCCCTTTGTTCAGAAGGGACATTGGCTTATAGGCGCTTACTACATTTTGATGGAATCTATATTCCTTTATAATTTTGACGGTTTAAAGTTTGGATACTTCAAACGAAGCAATATGGTGCTTTCGCAAATACTTGCAATTATCTGTACTAATGCTATGATGTATTTGCTTATAGCGCTTCTTTCTGCAAAGTTTATACCGATTATTCCTATTGTGGCGATTTGCCTTTTTGATGCGGTTTTTGCTATGGTGGTTACGGGACTTAGTGAGCTTATGTTCAATAAATTTTTTCCTGCAAAAAAGCTCCTTGTAATATATGACGAGTACAAGCCTGACTTTATGGTTCAAAAGCTGAAATCAAGAAAGGATAAATATACTGTAGAAAAGGTTGCTAATATATCTGTTGGCTTTGAGAGTCTTAAGGGTATGATGGACGAGGTTGACGGTGTGGTAATCTTTGATGTTCACTCAGAAATCCGCAATAAGATCCTTAAAATCTGTTTTGATAAGAATATAAGAACCTATACTACCTCTAAGGTGTCGGATATTCTAATTAGAGGAGCAGAGAATATACACTTGTTCGATACTCCGCTTCTTTTGTACCGTAATCAGGGACTCACCTTTGAGCAACGCTTCCTTAAGCGCACAATGGATATTATCGTATCCCTTATAATGCTTATTATCACTTCACCGTTTATGCTTATGTCAGCGATTGCTATTAAGCTTTATGACGGCGGTCCGGTTTTCTTCCGTCAGGAGCGTTCTACAATAAACAATAAAACCTTTAAGATTCATAAGTTCAGAAGTATGATTGTAGACGCTGAGAAGGACGGTGTATCGCGTCCTGCAACTGACGGAGACCCCCGCATCACTCCTGTCGGCAAGGTGCTTCGTGCTACAAGACTGGACGAGCTTCCTCAGCTTATTGATATTTTAAAGGGTGATATGAGCCTTGTCGGACCGAGACCTGAGCGTATTGAACATACCGAAAAGTATACTGAGGAAATCCCCGAATTCCCGTTAAGACTTAAGGTAAGAGGCGGTCTTACAGGCTATGCTCAGCTTTACGGTAAGTACAATACAACACCCTATGATAAACTCCAGCTTGACCTTATGTATATACAGAATTATTCATTCCTTTTGGATTTGAGACTTTTGTTTATGACTGTAAAGGTTATGTTTATGAAAGAAAGCACAGAGGGCTTTACAGAGGAAAAGAGCAAGAGTATGGGTGAAGAAACCGATAAAAAATAGAGGTATAATATGAAAAAATATTTTGAAAAGCTTTATAAGGGCAGTGCGTCAGATTTTCATAATCAGCTAAAAATTGACCTTGAAAATGATAACAAAAGATTTATAATTACCGCTAATCCCGAAGCATTTATGCACGGAACACAGAACGAAACGGTTGACCGTATGCTTACTGACAGTGAGGTTACTACTGTGGCAGACGGTATAGGTCTTGTTAAGGGTGCTAAAATGCTTGATATTGATATTACCGAGAGGGTTCCCGGTGTTGAGATAGCCGAAAAGCTTATGGAATACGGAAACGAGCTTAAGAAGTCGATATTCCTTTTTGGTGCAAAGCAAGAGGTTATTGATGCAATGCTTAAGGTTATTGCAGAGAAATATCCAAATTTATCGGTTGCAGGAAGCGAAAACGGATATGTAGCTGATAAGGATGCTGTTTTCGAAAGAATTGCAGAGCTGAAGCCTGATATTGTTCTTGTGGCTCTGGGTATGCCGACACAGGAATTGCTGATTTACAAGCATCTTGAAAGGTTTGAAAAAGGAATATTTGTGGGCGTTGGCGGTAGCTTTGATGTTTTAAGCGGTACTAAACAGCGCGCACCCGAATTCTTTATAAAGCATAATCTTGAATGGTTTTACAGGATTGCAAAAGAACCTAAGCGCATAAAGAGATTTTATGATAACAATGTTAAATTCCTTTTCAAGATAAAGAAAATGAAATAAGGTTTGGCAGGTTAATTTATATGAAAAAAATTAAAGTTATGAGCATATTCGGAACAAGACCTGAGGCTATAAAGATGGCTCCTTTGGTTAAGGAGCTCGAAAAAAGAGAATGTGTTGAGAGTATAGTTTGCGTAACGGCTCAGCATAGAGAAATGCTTGATCAGGTTTTGGAAACATTTAATATTAAGCCGGATTATGACCTCAATATAATGAAGCAGGGACAGACTCTTATAGATATAACCACAGGAGCACTTTCGGGTGTTGACGAGGTTATAAAAACTGCAAAGCCTGATATTGTTCTTGTTCACGGTGACACCTCAACCACCTTTGCAGGCGCACTTGCGGCTTTCTATAATCAGGTTGCTATAGGTCACGTTGAAGCAGGTCTTCGCACATACAATAAATATTCTCCGTATCCTGAGGAAATGAACCGTCAGATGGTTGACTGTATGACCGATATGTTCTTTGCGCCTACAGAGCTAAGCCGTGACAATCTGCTTAAGGAGAATATTGATTCAGATAAGATTTATGTTACGGGCAACACCGCAATTGACGCTATGAGCACTACCGTTGAAAAGGACTACAGTCACCCTGAGCTTGATTGGGTAGGGGATAACAGAATGATTCTTTTGACCGCTCACCGCAGAGAAAATTTAGGCGAGCCTATGCGTAATATATTCAGAGGTATACGCCGCGTGCTTGATGAGGTGCCTGATATAAAGGTTGTATATCCTATTCATAAGAATCCTTTGGTTAGAGCGGCGGCAGACGAGATATTCGGCGAGTGCGATAGAGTAAGGCTTATTGAACCGTTGGAGGTTTTTGATTTTCATAATTTTCAGAATATGTCATACATTATTTTAACAGATAGCGGCGGTATTCAAGAGGAGGCTCCGTCACTCGGTAAGCCGGTGCTTGTGCTTCGCGATACTACCGAAAGACCTGAGGGCATTGCTGCGGGAACGCTTAAGCTTGTCGGTACTGACAGCGATGTTATTTATGAAGAAACTATGCGTCTGCTTAGCGACAGTGCTGAGTATGAGCGTATGAGTAAGGCATCTAATCCTTACGGTGACGGTAAAGCGAGCCAAAGAATAGTAGATGCAATAATTGAGAAATTCAATAATTAGGGATTCTATATTAAATCTGCATAAAATTAAAACCTTAACTTGGCACAGTATGTGCAAGAGGTAAAAAATAAAATATTGCTTGCATATTTATTCAGAATATGATATTATTTATGCATTGAATATTAATAAACTTTGCATATTTATGCAAACGGAGGTCTAAAAAATGAATAAAAATAACATTAAAAAGGTAGTTCTTGCATATTCGGGAGGTCTTGACACTTCTATTATAATTCCTTGGCTTAAGGAAAATTATAATAATCCTGAAATTATTGCGGTTTCGGGTAATGTAGGTCAGGCGAGCGAGCTTGAGGGACTCGAAGAAAAGGCTATAAAGACAGGCGCTTCAAAGTGCTATATCGAGGACCTTACAGAGGAGTTCCTTACTGATTATGTTTTCCCCTGTGTTCAGGCAGGCGCACTTTATGAGGAATATATGTTGGGTACTGCATTTGCGCGTCCCCCTATTGCTAAGAGAATTGCTGAAATTGCTATTGCTGAGGGTGCTGATGCTATCTGTCACGGCTGTACGGGTAAGGGTAACGATCAGGTTCGTTTTGAGCTTGCTATTAAGGCTTTCGCTCCTGATATGCCTATTATCGCTCCTTGGAGAGAGTGGGATATTAAGTCGCGTGAGGAGGAAATTGAGTATGCTGAGGCACACAATGTTCCTCTTAAGATAAACCGCGAGACTAATTATTCTAAGGATAAGAACATCTGGCACTTATCACACGAGGGTCTTGACCTTGAGGACCCCAAAAACGAGCCTCAATATAATAAAGAAGGCTTCCTTGAAATGGGTGTTTCTCCTGAAATGGCACCCGATAAGCCAACCTATGTTACTGTTCACTTTGAGCAGGGTATTCCTACCTCGGTTGACGGCAAGAAAATGGGTGCTGTTGAGCTTGTTGAAACCCTTAATAAGCTCGGCGGTGAGAACGGTATCGGTCTTTTGGATATAGTTGAAAACCGTCTTGTAGGTATGAAGTGCCGCGGTGTTTACGAGACTCCCGGCGGAGCTATTCTTTATAAGGCTCATTCTGTGCTTGAGAGCATCTGTCTTGATAAGGAAACTGCTCACTATAAGTCTCTTGTTGCCCAGAAGCTTGCTGAGCTCGTTTACAACGCTCAGTGGTTTACACCGCTTGTTGAGGCAATTCTTTCCTTTGTTAAAACAACCCAGAAGTATGTTACAGGCGATGTAACCTTAAAGCTTTATAAGGGTAATATGATAAATGCAGGTGTAACTTCTCCGTATTCACTTTACGACCCCGAAATTGCTACCTTTGATGAGGACGAGGTTTACGACCAGAAGGATTCTCAGGGCTTTATCAACCTTTACGGTCTTCCCACAAAGGTTTATGCTAAGATGAAGGCAAAGAACAATATAAAATAATTATTTAATCGAGTTACCGCCTCTTTAATAGGGGCGGTAAAGATGTTTAAAAATCATAAATTAAGTAGGTAATAGCAATGGAAAAAATGTGGGCAGGAAGATTCGAAAAGGCTTTAAATAAAGAGGCTGACGATTTTAATTCTTCCATTCATTTTGACAGTAGAATGTATAAGCAGGACATTATAGGTTCTATTGTCCACGCGAAAATGTTGGGTGATAAGGGCATTATAACCGAACAGGAAAAGGCTGAAATAATAAGCGGCTTGAGAGGTATTTTAGAGGATATAGAAAACGGAAAGCTTCAGTTCAATATGGATGCTGAGGATATTCATATGTTTATTGAATCGGAGCTTACTAAGAGAATAGGCGATTCAGGCAAAAAGCTTCATACCGCAAGAAGCCGTAACGACCAAGTAGCTCTTGACATAAGGCTTTATTTAATGGCTGAATGTGAAGAAATCGGCGCACTTATTAAAAAGCTTATTGAGGCTATAAAGGATAAGGCGTCGGAAAATACCGATGCTATTATGCCCGGTTATACTCATTTGCAAAGAGCTCAGCCCATAACCTTTGCTCATCACATTTTAACCTATGCTTTTATGCTTATGCGTGATTTTGACCGTATAAAGGATGCGGTAAGCAGAATGATGAGTCAGTGTCCTATAGGCTCTTGCGCTTTGGCGGGAACAACCTATAATACCGATAGATGCTGGGAGGCTGAGCGCTTAGGCTTTAGCGGTATTTCACTTAACAGTATTGACGGTGTTTCGGACAGGGATTTCTGTCTTGAGCTTATGTCGGATTTTGCAATAGCTATGATGCATTTGTCCCGTTTTTCTGAGGAAATAATACTCTGGTCGAGCTGGGAATTTAAGTTTGTTGAGCTTGACGATAGCTATACTACAGGCTCAAGCATTATGCCCCAGAAGAAGAACTCTGATATGGCAGAGTTAGTAAGGGGTAAAACAGGCAGAGTTTACGGTGACTTAATGGCGCTTCTTACTACATTAAAAGGCTTGCCACTTGCTTACAACAAGGATATGCAGGAGGATAAGGAAGCTATATTTGATGCGGTTGACACAGTTAAAAAATGTCTTTCAATTTTTGCGCCTATGGTTGCTACAATGAGGGTTAATAAGGACAATATGTACAGAGCGGCAGGCGAGGGCTTTATTAATGCTACCGACCTTGCAGATTACCTTGTTAAAAAAGGTATGCCATTCAGAACAGCTTACAAAAATGTAGGTGAGATTGTAGGATATTGCATTAAAAACGGATATGTACTTGAAAATTTACCTATTGAAAAATACAAGGAGTTTGACGGTTCCTTTGATACAGGTCTTTATGAAGAAATATCACTTGAAACCTGTGTAAATAAGCGTATTTCCGCTGGCGGAACAGGACCTGAATCGGTTAAAGCTCAGATAGAATGTATAACGGAGTTTCTAAAATGAAAAAGGTATTTATAGATGGCTCGGCAGGCACTACAGGCTTGCGTATTGCCGAGAGACTTGAAAGCAGAAACGATATTGAATTAATAAAATTAACAGAAGAAAACCGTAAGGATATAGAGGCTCGAAAAAAAGCTCTGAATGAAGCAGATGTTGCCTTTTTGTGTCTGCCTGATGCGGCGGCTATTGAGGCGGTATCCTTAATAGATAATGATAACACTATTGTTATTGATACATCGACGGCGCACAGGACAAATTCCGATTGGGATTATGGCTTCCCCGAATTGTCGTCGAAATATGAGGAGAAAATCAAAAACTCAAAGAGAATTGCCAATCCGGGTTGTCACGCAAGCGGTTTTATTTCACTAATATATCCGCTTGTTGAAAAGGGAATTTTGAGCAAAGACGTATTGCTTACCTGTACATCACTTACAGGCTATAGCGGTGGCGGTAAGAAAATGATTGCTGAGTATGAGGATGCCGAGCGTGACGAGCTTCTTGATGCTGCCCGTCAATACGGACTTTCTCAAACTCATAAACATTTACCTGAGATGACAATGATTACGGGTATTGAAAATGCACCGATATTTATGCCTATTGTTGATGCATTTTATAGCGGTATGGAGGTTACAGTTCCGATTTTTGCTTCTCAGCTTGAAAACGGCTTTACGGTTGAGGATATAAAGTCTGCTTATAAAGAAAAGTACATAGGTCCTGTTGTAAAATATGTTGAGGATTTTGCAGAAAACGGTTTTGCTTCGGCGAATAAGCTTTCTTTTAAGGACAGTATGGAGATTTCTGTAAGCGGTAACGATGAAAGAATACTGCTTATTTCCCGCTATGATAACCTCGGTAAAGGAGCTTCGGGTGCGGCGGTTGAATGTATGAATTTAGTGCTCGGTGCAGAAAAAACCGAGGGACTTGAACTTTAAAATACGAGGAGAAAGTTAAAATGGATATAATTTCAGGCGGTGTTTGCGCCGCAAAGGGTTTTAAGGCTAACGGTATACATTGCGGTATAAGAAAAAATAGAACAAAAAAGGATTTAAGTCTTATATATAGCGAGAAAAGGGCTAAAGCGGCGGCAGTTTATACTACCAATCTTGTAAAGGGGGCACCGCTTACAGTTACTAAAAATCATATTTCAGACGGTTTTGCTCAGGCGATAATATGCAATAGCGGAAACGCCAACACCTGTAATGCTAACGGAATTGAGATTGCTGAACAAATGAGCGACCTTTTATCCGAGGAACTTGCTATAAGCGCAGAGGATATTGTTGTCGCTTCGACGGGTGTTATCGGTCAGCCACTTAACATTGAGCCTATAAGGGACGGTATTCTGCAGTTGGTTGCAGGCTTAAGCGAGCAAAACGGTCAGGATGCGGCTGAGGGTATTATGACTACCGATACCAAAATGAAAGAGATAGCAGTAAGCTTTGAAGTTGGCGGTAAGGAGTGTAAAATAGGCGGTATTGCAAAGGGGTCGGGAATGATTCATCCCAATATGGCAACTATGCTTGTTTTTATCACCACCGACTGCGCTATAAGCACCGAAATGCTCCAAAAAGCGCTCTCAAGCGATATTCAGAGCACCTTTAATATGATTAGTATTGACGGTGACACCTCTACAAACGATATGGTTGTGGTACTTGCAAACGGTATGGCAGAGAACGAAGAAATAACAACTGACGGTGAGGATTTTGCCGAGTTTATGAAAGCGCTTAATAGCGTTACTGTTAACCTTTGCCGTAAAATTGCGGCTGACGGAGAGGGCGCTACAAAGCTCCTTGAGTGTTCGGTAATAGGCGCTGAGAGTGACAGTATTGCAAAAACAGTTGCAAAATCGGTTATTTGCTCCTCACTCACTAAGGCTGCTATGTTCGGCTCAGATGCCAATTGGGGCAGAGTGCTTTGCGCAATAGGCTATTCAGGTGCTAAGGTTGATGTTAACAAAATAGATGTTTCCTTTAAATCTCAAAAGGGTGAAATTCCTGTTTGCAAAAACGGCTCGGGAGTAGATTTCTCCGAAGAAAAGGCAAAGGAAATTTTACTTGAGGACGAAATAGAAATTAAGGTAAACCTCAATAGCGGTGAGTTTTCGTCTATGGCTTGGGGTTGTGACCTTACATATGATTATGTAAAAATTAACGGAGATTACAGAACTTAATTTGAAAGGGTATTTAAGCTATGTCTTTAAATATTACAAACGCTCAGCGTGCAGAGGTTTTAACACAGTCTTTGCCTTACATTCAGGATTATAACGGAAAAATAGTTGTAATTAAGTACGGCGGAAACGCTATGATAAACGAAGAATTAAAGCAACAGGTTATGGAGGATATAATTCTTCTCAGACTTATCGGCGTTAAGGTTGTGCTTGTTCACGGCGGTGGTCCTGAGATAACCGATACATTGAAAAAGGTTGGCAAGGAGTCTGTTTTTGTGGACGGTCTTCGCGTTACCGATAAGGAAACGGCAGAGATAGTTCAAATGGTGCTTGCAGGAAAGATTAATAAAAGCCTTGTTAATCTGCTTGGAACAAAGGGCGGTAAGGCTATCGGTATTTCGGGTATTGATGCTCACCTTATTGAGTCAGAGGTAAAGGATGAACGACTTGGCTTTGTGGGTAGAATAACCAATGTAAATGTGAAGCCGATACTTGATTTGTTGGCTCATAAATATATCCCTGTGGTGTCTACTGTAGGCTGTGACAGTGAGGGTAATGTTTATAATATTAATGCAGATACCGCGGCGGCTTATATTGCTGGAGCATTAGAGGCTGAGTGTCTTATATCAATGACCGATATTGCAGGTATTCTTAAGGATAAGGACAACCCTGATTCTTTAATTCCGCTTATTGATTTAAATGATGCTAAAAAGTTATTTGAGGACGGTACAATTTCAGGCGGTATGATACCAAAGGTTGAGTGTTGTATTGAGGCTATCCGTCACGGAGTAAAAAAGGTGTTTATTATGGACGGCAGAGTTCCTCATTCACTTCTCATTGAAACCCTTACCGATGAGGGCGCAGGAACAATGGTTGTAGAGGATAAAAACAATGAGTATTAAAGAAAAGGACAGTTTATATATTGCAAATACATATGCCCGATTTCCGCTTGAGCTTGAATCGGGCTGCGGTTCTTTAGTGAAGGATAACGAGGGTAACGAATATATAGATATGGCAACAGGAATTGCCGTTAATACCTTCGGTTATTCTGATAATGAGTGGGTATCGGCAGTAACCGCCCAGCTTTCTAAGCTTCAGCATACATCAAATCTTTATTATTCTGAGCCTTGCGTGAAATTGGCAGAAATGCTATGTGAGAAAACAGGTATGAAAAAGGTGTTTTTCTCTAATTCGGGCGCAGAGGCTAACGAGTGCGCAATAAAGGTTGCCCGTAAATATGCGGCAGAGAAAAAGGGTACGGAGTATAATAAAATAATAACGCTTAAAAATAGCTTTCACGGTAGAACAATAACAACTCTTGCGGCAACAGGACAGGACGTATTCCATAAGGACTTTTTGCCGCTTACAGAGGGCTTTTTGTACTGTGAGGCAAATAACAGCGAGCAGCTTGTTTCTTTAGTTGAGAATAACAAGGTTGCGGCTATTATGTTTGAAGTGGTACAGGGTGAGGGTGGTGTGTTGCCGCTATCAAATGAATTTGTAAATACAATATTTGATTTATCAGCAAAATATGATATTCTCACTATAGCTGATGAGGTTCAAACAGGTAACGGAAGAACCGGTAAGCTTTACGGATATATGAATTACGGTGTTTGTCCTGATATAGCTTCTACCGCAAAGGGACTCGGCGGCGGACTTCCGCTCGGAGCTACAATGATGAACGAGAAAACCGAAAATGTTCTTAAGGCAGGCGACCACGGTTCTACCTTTGGCGGCAATCCTGTAGCTTGCGCAGGGGCTTTAAATATTCTAAGCAGAATTGATACTGAGCTTTTGGATTCGGTATGTAAAAAGAGCGATTATATTATTGAAAGACTTAGCGGAGCTAAGGGAGTTAAGTCGGTTTCGGGTATGGGATTGATGCTCGGTATTGAAACCGAAAAGGATGCAGGGGAGATTATAGCGGAATGTCAGAAGAACGGTGTTCTTGTTATAAAGGCAAAAACTAAGGTTAGACTTCTTCCTGCTCTCAATATTCCTTGGGATTTACTTAAAAAAGCGGTTGAAGTTTTAATAAACGTTTGCAAATAAACAATATTTTTGTAGGGACAGGCGTTTTTGACTGTCTGTAAAAAGGAGAATAAATATGGATTTTAAAGGCAGAAGCTTTTTAAAGCTTTTAGACTATGCACCTGAGGAGATTGCCTGTCTCATAGACTTGGCGGCAGAATTTAAATATAAGAAAAAAGCAGGTATACCTCATAAAATTTGCGAGGGTAAGAATATTGCCCTTATATTTGAAAAAACAAGTACAAGAACCCGTTGCAGCTTTGAGGTTGCCGCATACGACCTCGGTATGGGAGTGACATATCTTGACCCTACAGGCTCTCAGATTGGTAAAAAAGAAAGTATTGCAGATACTGCAAGGGTTTTGGGAAGAATTTATGACGGTATTGAGTATCGCGGCTTTGGTCAGGAAATAGTTGAAGAGCTTTCTAAATACGCAGGTGTTCCTGTTTGGAACGGCCTTACAAATGAGTTCCACCCGACACAGATTTTAGCCGATTTTCTCACAATAAAGGAGCGTTTCGGTTATCTTAAGGGCATTAATTTTGTTTATATGGGTGACGCGAGATATAATATGGGAAATTCCCTTATGGTAGGTTGCGCTAAGATGGGACTGAATTTTACTGCCTGTGCACCTAAGAAGTATTTTCCCGATAAGGAGCTTATAGCTGAGTGTGAGGAGATTGCTAAACAGACAGGGGCTACACTCCGCTTTTGCGAGGACCCTGTTGAGGCTACCAAAAATGCAAATGTTATTTACACCGATGTATGGGTGTCTATGGGTGAGCCTACCGAGGTTTGGGAGGAGCGCATTAATGAGCTTTCACCATATCAGGTGAGCACAAAAATAATGGAAAATGCCGCAGAAAATGCTGTATTTATGCATTGCTTGCCTGCATTTCACGATTTAAAAACAACTGTCGGCAAGGAAATAAGCGAAAAATTCGGAATTGACGAAATGGAAGTTACCGATGAGGTTTTCGAAAGCGAGAGGTCAATTGTTTTTGACGAGGCAGAAAACCGTATGCATACAATTAAGGCTGTTATGGCGGCAACCCTTATTTAAAAAAGGATTGGGTTAATATGAGAATAGTAATTAAATTGGGAACATCTACTTTGGCTCATAAAACAGGAAGACTAAATATTCGTCGTGTAGAGGAGCTTTGCAAGGTGATGAGTGACCTTAAAAATGCAGGACACGAGATAATTCTTGTGTCCTCCGGTGCTATTGGAATGGGTGTTGGAAAGCTTAATTTGAGCGAGCGTCCTACCGATATTCCCACAAAGCAGGCGGCTGCGGCAGTAGGTCAGTGCGAGCTTATGTATACATACGATAAGCTCTTTTCGGAATATAATCATACTGTAGCTCAGATACTCATAACAGGTGAGGATATTGAGCATACCGACCGCAGAGCGAATTTTGAGAATACAATCTGTCGCCTTTTGGAGCTTGATGTTATACCGATTTTAAATGAAAATGATACCATTGCAACTCAGGAAATTGTAATTGGTGATAATGATACCTTGGGCGCTATTGTTGCAACTACGGTTGAGGCAGACCTGCTTATTATTCTTTCGGATATTGACGGTCTCTTTACTGCCGACCCTCATAAGAATAAGGATGCAGTATTGCTGCATACAGTAAAGGAAATAACCCCTGAAATTGAGGCTATGATAGGCGGGGTTGGAAGTACTCTTGGTACAGGCGGTATGGCAACAAAGCTTAATGCGGCAAAAATTGCTAATGCGGCGGGTACTGATATGATAATCGCTAACGGTGATAATCCAATGCTCTTATACGATATTGTTGAGGGCAAGGATGTTGGCACAAGATTTTTGGCTGAGAGGAAATGAAATGATACAAACAGCAGAGCTATTAAAAATTGCAAAAAAGGTTTCTTTAGGCGCACCTCTTAGCACAGAAACCAAGGACAAAGCCTTGTTGGCTATGGCGCAATCACTAATTGAAAGCTGTGATGATATTTTATGCGCTAATGCTTTAGATGTTGAAAAAGCAAAAGAAACGGTATCTCAGGTAATGATTGACCGTTTAAGGCTTAATAGAGAGCGTATTGGGGGTATGGCAAAGGGAATAATTGAGGTTGCAAATCTGCCTGACCCTGTCGGAAAGGTGATTGAAAATACAACGCATAATAACGGTCTTTTAATTGAAAAAACCTCAGTACCGTTCGGTGTGGTTGCTATTATTTATGAGAGCCGACCGAATGTTACCTCTGATGCGGCGGCACTTGCTTTTAAGGGTGGTAATGTATGCGTGCTGAGGAGCGGTAAAGAGGCTTATTTAAGCGCAAACGCTATTGTAAAGGCTCTAAAAAAAGGGTTAAGCCGATGCAGAGTAAATGAAAATTATATAAATCTCGTTGAGGATACTACGAGAGCAAGCGCTAACGAGCTTATGACGGCGGTAGGTTTAGTTGATTTGCTTATTCCACGCGGCGGAAAGGGGCTTATTTCTGCCTGTACAGAGAATGCAAAGGTTCCCTGTATTGAAACAGGAACTGGAATTTGCCATATTTATGTGGATTCCTCGGCTGATATTAAAAAAGCGCTTAAAATAATTAATAATGCCAAAACAAGCCGACCTTCGGTTTGCAATGCGGCAGAGGTGTGCATTGTTCATAAGGATATAGCAAAGGAATTTTTACCTGAGTTATATGATATGTTTAACAGTGAAAACAGAGAAAATAAGGTGGAACTTCGCGGAGATGAAAAAGCCTCAGCAATAATTAATATAACACCTGCAAATGAAGAAGATTTTGATACAGAATTTCTTGATTATATAATGGCGGTTAAGGTGGTTGACAGTATTTACGAGGCTGTGGAGCATATATCCTGTCATTCAACCCACCATAGCGAAAGCATAATAACCGAAAGCCAAGAGGCGGCAGAGTATTTTACTGCCCGTATAGATTCTGCGGCGGTTTATGTTAATGCATCTACAAGATTTACAGACGGCGGAGAATTCGGTCTCGGCTGTGAAATGGGTATATCAACACAAAAGCTACACGCAAGAGGTCCTATGGGACTAAAAGAGCTTAATACTTATAAATATATCATCAAGGGTAACGGTCAGATAAGGTAGGAGGTTTATATATATGTCTTCTGTTAAATTTGGATTTATCGGTTCGGGAAATATGGGCGGTGCGCTCGCCCGTGCAGTTTCTAAATCGGTTGGCGGAAATAATGTTATTATTTCGGATAAGGCAGCTAAAAAGGCTGAAATTTTAGCTAATGAGCTTGGATGTGCATATGCTGAAAGCACTGCAGTAGCGGCGTCATCAAAATTTATATTTATGGGAGTGAAGCCTCAGGTAATGGGCGAGGCTTTGGCTGAAATAGCGCCTGTTTTAAAGAGCAGAAGTGACCGTTTTGTGCTTGTTACAATGGCGGCGGGTATAAAAATTTCTCGGTTTATAGAAATGCTTGGATTTTCTTGTCCGGTTATAAGAATAATGCCGAATACTCCTGTTCAGGTTGGTAGGGGAATGATTCTCTATACCGCCTCAGATGAGGTGTTTATGGATGAAATTGGCGAGTTTTGTGACGGATTAAGGTGTGCCGGCAGACTTGACAGACTTGAAGAAAAGCTTATCGATGCGGGTTCTGCGGTATCGGGCTGCGGTCCTGCCTTTGTATACCTTTTTGCAGAAGCCTTGGCAGATGCAGGTGTCGAATGTGGATTACCAAGAGCAAAGGCGATTGAATATGCCGCGCAAACCTTGAGCGGAGCGGCTGAACTTATGCTTAATACAGGCAAGCATCCTGCACAGCTTAAGGATGAGGTGTGCAGTCCCGGTGGCACTACTATTGCTGGTGTTCACGCCTTAGAAAATAATAATTTCAGAGGTGCCGCAATGGATGCAGTTAAGGCGGCATACGATAAAACACTTGGACTTATTAAATAATCTAAATATGATGCTTTTACAAGGAGATAATGAAAAGTGTCACACAATAATCAGAAAAAAATTGCAGTAATTAACGATTTCTGCGGCTTTGGAAGATGTTCATTAGCGGTGGCTTTACCGATAATTTCGGCTTTAAAGATACAATGCTGTCCTCTTCCAACATCAATTTTTTCAAACCATACAGGCTTTAAAAGCTTTCATTTTACCGATTATACCGAGCATATGCCAAACTATATAGAGGAATGGTCCAAATTAGAGCTTTCATTTAACGGTATAATTACAGGCTTTTTAGGCTCGTATGAGCAGATTGAAATTGTAAAAGGCTTTTTACAGAATTTTAAAACTAAAGATACTATTACGGTTATAGACCCTGTTATGGGTGACAATGGGAGACTGTATTCTACCTATTCTCCTTTGCTTGCTGAAAAAATGTCCGATTTAGTGCCGTTTGCTGATATTCTTACCCCTAATCTTACAGAAGCCTGTATTTTAACAAATACAGAATATTCAGCTCAAATGGGTAATGACGAGGTTTTCTGTATTTGTAAAAAGCTAAGCGATATGGGACCTGAAAAAATTATTATTTCAGGAATTGAACGGGGAGAAGACCTCGAAAACTTTATATTTGAAGCAGGCAAAGAGCCTGTAATTGTAAGGGAGCATAGGGTTGGACCCTGCCGTTCGGGAACAGGTGATGTTTTCTCGTCGATTATCGCGGCAGACGCTGTAAACGGTGTGGAGCTTACAGAGTCGGTGAAGCACGCTTCTTCGTTTATTGCTAAGGCACTTCGCCGTACGGTAGAACTCAGAATTCCCTCGACCGACGGTATTTGTTTTGAAGAGTTTTTGACTGAAATCTAAGGGTGTTTTGGTATGAAAAAGGAAAATATTAAATTAATGTGTCTTACAGGCATATTTACCGCAATAGTGTATGTTTTTACAGCATATCTTCATATACCGAGCCATACTGGATATACACATATAGGTGACGGATTTATTTATCTTTCTGCCTGTCTTTTGCCTGTGCCTTACGGTATGTTTGTTGGAGCCATTGGTGCCAGTTTAGCTGACTGTCTTACCGGATACGCAATATGGGCACCGGCAACGGTTATAATTAAAGCTTTGTCGGTTTTGTTTTTTACATCTAAAAAGGAAAAAATAATAACTGCAAGAAATATAATAGGATTAGTGTTTGCTTCATTGCTTTGTATGGGTGGATATTATCTGTATGAAGCACTAATTACAGGTAGCTTTATAACTCCGTTAATGGGTATAATGGGATATATTACACAATCTGTTTTAAGCAGTGTACTATTTGTTGCTTTAGGGCTTGTCTGCGACCGACTTAAAATAAAAGAAAAGCTTTTTTAAGGAGAATTTTTATGATGACCATTACATATCCTGTCAAAAAGGGTATATATATAAATATGACCAACCGCTGTCCTTGCGCGTGTACCTTTTGCTTAAGGCAAAATGCAGACAGTGTGTACGGTTCTGAGCCCTTGTGGCTTGACCGCGAGCCTACCGTTGAGGAGGTTTGCGCAAGTATTGACGGTTGGTGCCTTTCGGATTATGAGGAAATAGTTTTTTGCGGTTACGGTGAGCCTACCGAACGCTTAGACGACCTGCTTAAGGTGGCTGAATACATCAAGAGTAAAAGCGATATAAAAATCAGGATAAATACCAACGGACTTTCAGACCTTATAAACGGTGAGCGAACCGCCCCCAAGCTTAAGGGATTAATTGATACCGTTTCTGTAAGCCTTAATGCCACAAACGAGGACGAATATTTCAAGGTTGTAAGACCGAAATTCGGTATATGCTCATATGAGGCTATGAAGGCATTCACAAGGGATTGCGTGGAGTTTGTACCTGAGGTGGTAATGACAGTTGTAGATGTTGTGACATCGCCTGAGGAGCAGGAAATGAGCCGTAAAATATGTGAATCTCTTGGTGCAAAGCTCCGAATTCGTCCTTATGAAGAATAAATTAGTATTGTAAATATTGTGTGCTCACATATCCGACTGTTCCGTTGTAGCCTACAACCGACCAGTCGGGGATTTGAGCGAAAACCACAACCTCTGCACCGTTTGGTATTTTTCCTACAATTGGAGCCTCGGTGGAGGGGTTGTATCTTATATTGAGGTTAGAACCCCTTGTGGCAACGGTAGCAGTAAATATGGGCTGTGGTGTATTGAACGGTATTCCAAAATATTCGGTTAGAGATAAAACCGTTACAGCGGCGATTCTTTCAATATTGTCTCTAATCCATTGCGCATCCTCTGCATTGTCGTGATAGGCGTATTCCACTAAAACACCGGGAGCCTTTACCCGTCGTACCTCGCCGAGAGTTGTCGTGGGAACAGTTCGTACTCTGTCGGGCAAGGGGTATATCATTTTGAGATTTTGGGCTAAAATATCAGCAAAACGCTTGCCTCTTTCACTTGTGGGATAATAATATACCTCGGCGCCCCTAACATTTCCGTTTCCGTTGCCTGTAGCATTTGAATGAAGTGCGAGATGCAGGTCATAGTTTCCGCTATTAGAGGCGGCAATGGAGCTTGCGGCGGTCATATCGGGGGTGTTACGGACAAACTGTATTCCGCTTGCAGTTAGATACGGCTCCATTGCGTCTGCAATAAGATTCATATAAAATTCTTCGTTTCCTCCGCCGTTGTAAGGGTTAAATTCCTGAGTTGACGGACTAAGATAAATAATAGGCATAAAATAACAACCTTTCGTTTCATTATATTTAAGGATATGAAACGAAGGGTTATTTTTATGATTATAAAGATTTTGAAGTTTTTTGGCGGAGTGAAGCACAGAATGACAATATTTTAACTAATGAAAAAATTGCAGTAAAAGGTAATAATCGTGTTTTTTGTTATGACGAAGAATAAAAAAATCAAAAAAATTTTGTCGAAATATTATAAGATTTAAAAAGTTTTGTCAATACCCTTGATTTTAACATAGTAATATGGTAATATATGTAAAAACAAAGCGACGGAGGCAGAAACAATGGATAAAAAATTAAAAATAGTCATCGCAGATGATTCGGCAGAATTCGGTCAAAACTGTGAAAAAGCTTTTAAGGCTTACGGAATGGTACCTGTTTTGTGCGAAAAAGACGGTAAAAAATTGGTGGATAAGATAAAAAGGGAGAATCCCGATATAGTTTTGGCAGATGTATTTATGCCTAACCTTGATATATTGGGAGTGCTGAACGAAATTGATTCTTCTGAAATTAAGGACAAGCCTATGGTTATGGCAATGTCAAATTTCGATAATCAGAATTTAGAAAAGGAAACCTTAAATGCGGGAGCAAGCTATTATTTCCTTAAGCCGTTTGATATTAATACGGCGGCTCAGCGTATAATTCAGCTTTCGGGCTGGAAGAATGACCGCACTCCCTTAGTTGTGAAAAATAATGTAATATCCGACCCTGAGCTTGAAATGATGGTTACCGAAATAATTCATCAAATAGGCGTACCGGCACATATAAAGGGTTATCACTATTTGCGTGAGGCAATAATTCTTTCAATAAAAAATTGCGATATAGTGAATTCTGTAACCAAATTACTTTATCCAACGGTAGCAAAGCATCATTCAACCACCGCCTCAAGGGTGGAAAGAGCCATTCGCCACGCAATAGAGGTCGCGTGGGACAGGGGAGACCTTGATGTGCTTAATTCCTACTTCGGTTACACAATCCAAAATGACCGAGGCAAGCCTACTAACAGTGAATTTATTGCTATGATAAGCGATAAGCTAAGATTACAGTTAAAAATTGGGTAATACATAGATTTATTTTTATAAATTGTTGCAATATGGGAAAAAATATGTTAAAATTTCAAATAGTTTTTTAGTGTTTTGTTTTAACATATGGAGGCAAATTTATGAAAATTAAAATCGGAATTTACGGCTACGGTAATTTGGGAAAAGGTATAGAAAGCGCAATCAGACAGAATCCCGATATGACGCTTGAGGCTGTTTTTACCCGCAGAGACCCGTCTACCCTAAAGATAGCAACTCCCGATGTGCCTGTTTGCTCGGCTGACGAGGTTGAACGGTTTAAGGGAAAAATTGATGTTATGATACTTTGCGGAGGTAGCGCTACAGACCTGCCTGTGCAGACTCCTGCGCTTGCAGAGATGTTCTGTGTGGTTGATAGCTTTGATACACACGCAAAAATTCCAACCCATTTTGCAAATGTGGATGCCGCAGCTAAGAAAGGCAATAATGTTGCTATGATTTCGGTTGGCTGGGACCCTGGAATGTTCTCGCTTAACCGACTTTATTCGTCGGCAATTTTGCCTGAGGGTAAGGACTACACCTTTTGGGGTAAGGGTATCAGTCAGGGACACTCGGATGCTATTCGCCGTATAGAGGGTGTACTAAACGCTAAGCAGTATACCATTCCTGTTGAGGAAGCACTTGAGGCTGTAAGAAGCGGAAGCTGTCCTGAGCTTACAACACGCGAAAAGCATATAAGAGAGTGCTTTGTTGTAGCTAAGGACGGGGCAGACCTTGAAAGAATTGAAAAAGAAATCAAGGAAATGCCCAATTATTTTGCCGATTATAATACCATAGTTCATTTCATTAGTGAAGAAGAATTACAACGCGACCATAGCGGTATTCCTCACGGCGGTTTTGTTATAAGAACCGGAAAAACGGGACTAAACAGCGAAAATACCCATATTGTTGAATATAGCTTAAAGCTTGATTCTAACCCTGAATTTACCGCTTCGGTAATAGTTGCATTTGCACGCGCGGCATATAGGCTTAATTGTGAGGGGGTAACAGGGTGTAAAACCGTATTCGATATTCCGCCCGCATATCTTAGCAGTAAGCCTTATAATGAGCTTATAAAGGAATTACTTTAGGGTAGAACGAATAAAATATATTAAAAAAAGGTATAAGGACATTGTTCTGTATGTAAGTATAGAATGTGTCCTTATTTTTTATTAAAATCTAAGAAATTAAATTCCCAAAAAATATGAAAAAACACAATATTTGGTGTTGAAATGTGTCGTAAAATATAATATAATGTAAACAGATTATTTATTAAGTTTACCTTGGAGGCAAAAAAAATGTTTAAAAAATTGGTTCTTTTTAGTTTGTGTATGTGCTTGGTATTTGCTGTAGGCTGCCGTAAGGAGCCTTCGAGGCTTAGTGTCGACCAAGGTGACGAGCCGTCAATTCCCGAAACTCCGATTGTTTCTGAACCTGAGATTATTTATGAGGTGAATCCGCTCACAGGTGAAAATAATTTAACGGCTGATAAGCTAAATAAGCGTCCGCTTGCTATTACAATAAATAATATTGAGGTAGCTCAAAGGGTTCAGACAGGTGTCGGTAAAGCCGATATTGTTTACGAAACAGAGGTAGAGGGCGGTATTACCCGTCTTGTAGCTGTTTATAAGGATACAGAAAATATTGATAAGATTGGAACTGTGCGCTCGGCAAGATATGCGTTCATAGACCTTGCAATGGGGCATAATGCAATCTATGTGCATCACGGTCAGGACGGTACATATGCAGCGCCTCACCTTAAGGATGTTGCTCATTTTGTTGTTGATAAGAATAACGGCGGCGCAAGAATATCAAACGGTCTTGCAAGCGAGCATACCCTTTATGCTTATGGCGATAATCTTTGGAAGGCTATTAAAAATGCAGGCTTTAATACGGTTGATAACTATAATGAGGCTTGGCAGAGCTTTGCTTCAGAGAATATGCCTGTAACCCTCAGCAACGCAGCAACCACGATTACAGTTCCGTTTTCAGGTACATATAAAACAATATTTAAGTATGACAGCGCAACAGGTAAATATGTTAGATTTTTTAACGGAACAGAGCGTAAGGATTATGTAACAGGCGAGTCATTGTATTTTAAAAATGTATTTGTGCTTACTACTACCATACGCAACTATTCAGACGGTTATCATAGACAGGTATTCCTTGAGTCGGGTGACGGATACTATTTTGTAAACGGTACATATACTCCTATTAAATGGAAAAAGGGTTCTCCTTCAAGCGGCTTCAAGTTTACAAATACAGACGGCTCACCGCTTTCTGTCAACCCCGGAAACTCCTGGGTGTGCATTTCTGATAAAAATAAATCACAGCCTGTTATAGAGTAAAATATATCCCCCGAAGCGGTAAATTTCTGCGATTCGGGGGATTTTTCATAAAAATGAAACCTTTTCCTTTTGTTTTGGGTATTATTGGTGAGGGGGATGAAAATGGACGGTATATCAGATGTTAAAAAAGTTGACTTTGCCTCTCCTGAGGCGGCATTCTATAAATATGCCGATACGGTTTATCGGCTTGCTTTTGTGCGCACAAAAAACAGAAGTGACAGCGACGATATACTTCAAGAGGTTTTCTTGAGGTATATGAAGGTTTGGGAAAAAATGGAAAGCGAGGAGCATATAAAGGCGATGCTTTTGCGGATTACCGTCAATTGCTCAAACAGTCTCAAAACCTCGCCGTGGTTCAAGAAAACAGAGCCCTTAGACGAGCATTTAAGTGTTACAGACAGTTATAATGAAAATAATGTTCTTGCTGAGGTTTTGAAGCTACCCGTAAAATACCGTACGGTTATTCATCTCCACTATTATTGCGGTTATTCGGTTGAGGAAATCGCAAAAATTGAAGGTACAAACCCATCCACTGTAAAAACCCATCTTTATAGGGCGCGTGGCTTACTTAAAAAAACAATAAAGGCGGAGGATTTGTGATGTTCACAAAGGATTACAAGGAAAAAATAGATTCAATCAGCGCAGACGGATATATTAAGCAAAAGGTTTTAAATCAAATTCGCGAGAAGGGAGAGAAACCTAAGATGGAAAAACGGAACAGCTTCAAAATTTTAAGGCTTGCAACCTCGGTGGCCGCGTGTATAGCTATTGCTGTAACAGCGGTGTATGTCGGAATCGGCAGAGAAAGCGATGCTAAGGATAATGTAATAAAGCCAAATACTGCAAAGGTTTCTTATACGGATATTTTTAAAGCGGTAAATAAATTTATGCCCGAAGAACCCTCTTTTCTTGACAAAGTTACAAATGCACTTGGCGGAGTAAAAAATTCAGTCGATGATGCTGAGGCAGAAATAACAGTTGATGAGTATTCTGCAGATTTTGACGGTTCAGCAAACCCCGAAACTGCAACAGGCGGTGCTTCAACCAATACTTCTGCATCTAAAGGAAATGCTTCGTCTTCTGAAAAACAGGAAAGCTCACATTCAGAAACTAACACTCAGGTAGAGGGTGTTGCTGAATCTGACATTGTTAAGACTGACGGTAAGTATATTTACAGTCTTTCACCCGCAAACGGAACCCTCAGAATTATAAAGGCAGGGAAAAATCCTGTTCAGCTTAGCAGTACAAAGCTAATTGACGGTGTGGCAAGCTCGAAAGCAGTTACAAGCAGCACAAGCTCTTTTTTAAGCTATGATTCATCCTTTAATCCAAGAAAGGAAATGTATTTGGTTGGTGACAGGGTAGTAATAATAGGTGTAGACATAAGGAATAATCAGGCTTACACAAAAGCCTATATTTATGATGTTTCAAAGCCTGAAAAGCCCGAAAAGCTTTACGAATGTCAGCAAAGCGGAAATTACAACGATTCAAGGGTAATAGGCGATAAGCTTTACCTTATAACTCATTATAGCCTTAATGTCAGCGAAATTGATAAGGATAAGCCTGAAACCTATATTCCGTATGTTGGATGCGAAAATTATGATGACACTGTTAAGGCTGACAGTATTCACATTTACGAAAACTGTGATTATCCCGAATATACCGTTATTTGCGGTTTTTCTGTTAAGGACGGAAGTCTTTGCTCAAGCCAGTCGCTTTTGGGCGGTACGGAAAATGTTTATTGCAGTACAAAAAATATTATTACGGCGGGATATGCGTTTACCGACGGAACAACCGCAATAGCAAGATATTCGATAAACGGTGGAAAAATTGAGCTTAAGGCACAGGGAAAGATAGAGGGCTCTTTGCTCAATCAGTTTTCTATTGACGAGCATAACGGTTATTTCCGCTTTGTAACCACAACCACAAAGGAGATAACAGGTAAGGAGGGAAATGTTTCTTTTTACAGAGTGGTTGACTCAAATTCCCTTTATGTGCTTGACGGTGACTTAAAGCAGGTGGGTGCAATTGAAGATTTAGCCCCCAATGAGAAGGTTTATTCGGTAAGATTTATGGGCGATGTGGCATACTTTGTAACCTTTAGAAATGTCGACCCGCTCTTTAGTGCGGACCTTAGTGACCCTGAGAAGCCTAAAATAATAGGTGCGCTTAAAATCCCCGGTTTTTCAAATTTCCTATTTCCGTACGGAAACGGCAAGCTTTTGGGAATCGGTCAGGATGCCGACGAAAAAACAGGCAGTACAAAGGGAATAAAGCTTTCTATGTTTGATATTTCAAATCCTGCCGATGTAACGGAAGTGGCAAAGGCTGTGCTTAAGGAGAATTATTCCGAAGCGCTTTACGACCACAAGGCATCCTTGGTTGATGTAAAGAAAAATCTTATAGCCTTTCCTGTTTGGACTGATAACGGAAACGAGTACCGTATTTTCTCTTTCGAAAACGGCGGATTTGTTTCAAAAGCGACCGCAAGGTTTGACGGTACTTTTGAAAATGTCAGAGGTCTTTATATCGACAGTGAGTTTTATATTATAAATGACAGTATTCTTTCGGTTTACGATATTGAAAGCTTTGATAAAATTAATGAAATAACTCTAAATTAAAATATTACCTCTTTTTAAAAGCCAACGGCGGTCGTTTATGACCGCCGTTGAAATTTTACTTATTATTTTTTTCTGAGCTTTGACCACATATAAATAATTACTTGTCCGGGAATACCCAAAATCAGAATTTTCCATATATTGATTCCAAAAGGAAAGAATGATAAGAAAATTGAAATAAGTGAGCTCCACATTAAAAGCGAAATTATCAAAAAATTTCTTCTTTTATTAAACCAAACCGAATTAAGAACTAACCAGACAACCATAGTTACGGGAATAGCATAAACAAATGAAAGCCAATGAATTTCCGTTTTTGTACCTGCAATAATATCTGCAAGTACAAAAGCAATCATAGCAATCAGCACAACAAGTATTAAACAAATTCCTGTGATAAAACCGCGGTTGTGTATTTTGCGTTTTGCAATCTGTGTAGGTTCAACTGTAGTATTAGTGTGTGTTTCTGTAACCAAATAATCAAGCGTAACTTCAAAAAGGTCGGCTATTTCCTTTAAAACTACAACATCAGGAATAGATTCCGCGTGCTCCCATTTGGATATAGACTTGTCAGAATAATTTAGTTTTTCGGCAAGCTCGAACTGAGTATAGCCGTGAAGCTTTCTTAACTCAACAAGATTTTTTGCTATGATATGTTTAAGCTGTTCCATAAAATCAACTCTTTTCTTATTTAATTATAACATAATTTTTATAGATAGTCAAATTTAAAGCTTTATACTTATTTCTCCCGAATTGAGATATTCAGTTCTATTATCAGAATATTGCACTAAAAGCCTGCAATTATCATCAATGTCAATTGCTTTTGCAGGGATAAGCTCATTTTCTTTAACTACCGAGATTTCTTTTCCCAAAACAAAAGAAAGCTTTTTGTATTTATTTAAAAAGCTTTTGTTTTTAAGCTCACCGCTGAAACTCGCAAGTCGCTCTATAATATATGCGCACAGTCTGTTTTTTAATCCCTCTGTTGTATGCTCAGATAAATAACCTGCAATGCCCTTGATTTCATCATCAAAACCGCCTTGCGGTTCGTAAACATTAATACCTATACCTACAACCCACCATTCAATTTTACCGCTTTTTGTATTAATTGCAGATTCACAAAGTATACCGCAGACCTTTCCTTTATCGGTAAAGACATCATTAACCCACTTGATTTTTGGTATATTGTTTGTAAACTGCTCAATTGCCTCGCACACTGCAACCGCCGCGGCGGCAGTAATACACACAGCGTCAGACGGGTGAAGCTCAGGCTTTAAAAGGATGCTCATATATATACCGCTTTCCTGTGGGGAATAAAATTTCCTTGCAAATCTGCCTCTGCCTGCGGTTTGAGTAAGCGCTATAACTGTTGCCCCCTCTGAAAGCGATGATGCCTTTTGTTTTAGATAAAGGTTTGTAGAGTCTACCGAGTCAAGCACCACAATATGAAATTTATTGTTTAGAAGCCTTGAGATTTCTTGTTTGCTTATAAAATCTGTATGCATAATTATTTTGAAAGATAAGCTTTAAGCTTTTCGAGTAAGGGAATTGTAACACCGCCTACGGCATTTCCTAAGGTTATAATAAGAATACAGCCGATGCTCTTTAAGGGAGAGGAGTAAAAAACACCCGAAACCGACCAATAGAACATATCGGCAACACTGTGCTCTGTTCCGCAAAGAATGAATATAGAAACACCGAGGAAAAGAGAAAGGTATTTGCCAAGCTCGTGAGGGTTATTGCTAAATCCGTTTACGGCAATGAAAATAAATAGGTTGCAGAAAAAACCTAAAATAAACAGACTAAGAGGATTATCATTCATTTTAACTGCCACCAAATCCTTTGCAGTTTCAGACATAGAACCAATACGGGAAATATTGATGAGGGCGGAGCTTACACAACAACCGATAAGATTACCAAGCCAAATAACGGCAAGCTCAAGTATGTAAGACGGTTTATTGTCAAAAAGGTAGCAGACCTTGCCTGTAAAAAGATGATACCCTCTTGTGCATATAACAAACAGACCTATTGTAAACAGTAATGCTCCGACAACATTACCGCCTGAAAATGCATTTTTAAGGGATAGAAAAATACTTCCTCCTAATGAAATGCATAAGCCTGCAAGAATGGAAGAAATAAAGGTGTTAAGCGTCTTTTTCATTTTAAAACCAACTTTCAGTATTTTTAAAACAACATTATACCACAATAAGCAGTATTTTACAAGAGAAAGAGATGAGTCTTTTTGTCAATATATATTTTACAAAAAAATATATATAATATTTGACAAATACAGAATAATAGTGTAATATTACATTTGAATATACTTATATTCAAAATTAACTTTTAGGAGATGGTTTTGTGGACGACAGTCCGGCGGGGAGTATTATTCTCTTCGTACTGCTGATTTTAGGCAGTGCATATTTTTCAGGCACGGAGATTTCCTTTGCCTCGGTCAACCGTATTCATATGATGAGCAGAGCGGATAAGGGTATAAAAAGCGCCAAAAGGGTGCTTTACATACTTGATAATTTCGATGAAGCGCTCTCGGTTTTGCTTATAGGCAATAACATTGTGAATATAGGTTGCGCTACCCTTGCAACAGTAATTGCCACTAAGATTTGGGGAAGCAAATCGGTTTCTTTTGCTACGGTGATTACGACAATTGTAATTTTCATATTCGGTGAAATGTTGCCAAAGTGCTTTGCCCGTTCCTGTAACGAGCGTTTTGCCGAAGCGGTTTCTGCGTCGTTGATTGTTTTGATAAAGCTTCTTAAGCCTTTGTCAATAACCTTTACATCGCTTTCAAAGGCGGTTTCAAGACCGTTTAAGAGGTATGCGGAAAATCAAGTTACGATGACTGAGGAAGAGCTCAACGATATTGTTGAGAATATTTCTGAGGAGGATGGGTTTGACGAGGATACAGGTAAGCTTGTAAAATCAGCACTCCGTTTTTCGGATTCCTCGGTTGAAACAGTTATGATTCCGTGGGAGAATGTGCAGAAAATTTGTACAAATTACAAAACCCCTCAGATTCTTGAATTTGTGAAAAAAACGGTGCATAGCCGTATTCCCGTGGTTGACCGTGACGGCAATCTTAAGGGGATATTGCAGATAAGAAAATTTCTTAAAGCCTATGCGCAGTCACGCAATCACAACATTATACTTGCAAGTGTAATGGACTACCCATATTATGTCAGCGCCTCATCGGCTATTGATGATGTGCTGACCGAGCTTAGCAATCATCGCCGAAATCTTGCGATTGTTAAGGGCGAAGGCGGTAGAATTGTTGGAATTATCACGGTTGAGGATATACTTGAGGAGCTTGTCGGCGAAATCTACGATGAAGACGACGTAGGAGGTGCTGACAATGACTGACCTATTTAGATATGTGGCTATAGCTTTATTAATACTTGTTTCAGCATTTTTCTCCTCTACCGAGATTGCTTTCGCAAGCGTTAATCCTGCAAGGCTAAAGTCTTTAAGACAGAAAAAGGATACGCTTTCACTTTCTATAGCCTCAAAAATAGTTGATGATTATGAAAATACTCTTGGTGCTATACTTATAGGCAATAATCTTGCAAATACTGCTTCTTCTGCTATTGCTACACTTATTGTTATTGATATGCTTGGAGGGGAGTTTGTTTGGGTTGCAACCCTTGTGATGACCGCACTTGTACTTACCTTTGGTGAGATAATTCCCAAGGTGCTTGCAAAGCAGTTTTCTGAACAATTCTGCAAAATAGTTGCTGTCCCGATTTATACTTTAGCTATTATTTTAAAGCCTGTGACCTGGCTTATAATGGGAGTGGTAAATCTCGCTTCTCATTTGTGGAAATCGGGTGTGACCGATTCTGATGCGGTATCTGAAGACGATTTTGAAAACATTATCGATATTGTTGAGGACGAGGGTGTGCTTGACGAGGACGAATGTGACCTTTTGCAAAACGCCCTTGATTTTGATGATGTTTTGGCGTACGAGATTATTACACCGCGAGTTGATATGGAAGCTCTTGATATCAGAGACCCGTATGAAATAAACGTCAAAAAGATTAAAGAAACCTCATTTTCGAGACTGCCTGTTTATGAGGATACTCCCGATAATATAATCGGTGTGTTGCATTTAAACCATTTTTATAAAGAGTATGTTGATGCCGAACGGGTTAACATAAGGGAGCTTATGTTACCTGTAACCTCGGTGCATAAAACTATGTCCTTGCCTGATGTTCTTGAAAAGATGAAGGAGAACAAAACACATCTTGTTGTTGTGCTTGATGAGTATGGCGGAACAATGGGAATCCTCACTATGGAGGATGTTATGGAACAGCTTGTGGGTGAGATTTTTGACGAAAATGATGAGTTTGACCCTGAGTTTGTTTGCATAGACGATACTCATTTTGAAGCAGACGGCGATATGCGTGTTTACGATTTCTTTGATGAATTTGATATTGATATTGAGGACGAAGAATCCCTTGAGGGAGATACGGCAACAATAGGCGGTTGGGTGGTTTCTATGCTTGACGGTGAGCCTGAGGAGGATGCGAGCTTCATTTTCGAAAATCTTCGTATCACAGTTTTGAGCGCTGACGGTGTGCGTGTTGAACGCATTGCGGTAGAAGAATTGCCTGATGAATCAGATTCGGATGATGAATAAATAATGATTCCAAATAAAAAGGAGAATCAAAAATGAAAAAAATTAAATTGCTTTTTCAGGGAGACAGTATTACTGATGCCGGCAGAGACAGAGAGGATATTCATAATTTAGGCTTTGGATACCCCAAATATGCGTCTGAATTGTTGGCTTCGAAATATCCTGATATAGAGTTCGAGTTTATCGATCTTGGCATTGGCGGTAACCAAACAAAGGATTTAGTGGAAAGATTGCAAGCAGATTTTGTTGATATTCAGCCTGATATTGTTTCTATCCTTATAGGCATTAACGATGTATGGCACCACGCAGATGATAAAAGCTGGATTCCTGACGAGGTTTTCGAGGAGCGTTACCGTACAGTCCTTTCGGCTATAAAGGAAAAGACGGATGCTAAAATTCTTATTATGGAGCCCTTTCTTATCCCGATTGAGGATAAGCTTTTCTTCCGTGAGGACCTTTATCGCAAGATTGAAATTGAAAGAGCGCTTGCCCGCAAGTATGCTGATTCCTATTTGCCTACAGACGGACTTTTGGCTTCTGCATTTATTGGTGACGCCCCGTTAAGCTTTGCTGCAGACGGTGTTCATCCCACTGAAAAGGGAGCAAAGTATATCGCAAAGCTTTATGTAGATTATATTTCTGAAATTATTGATAAAATTTGAACTTCTAAAACGGTTGCTTGAAAAAGCGACCGTTTTTTCTATACATTCACAAAGCCGACAAATAATATATATTATTTAATAAAATTAATATATATTATTTAATAAAATTAGGTATTGCGAATATTATTAAAATGTGGTAATATTAAATGAATAATTATTTCTTTTAAGGGGTTGTTTGCATGGGTGACAGGCGAGCAATTGGTGTTTTTGATTCAGGACTTGGCGGACTTACTGTTGTAAAAGAGCTGAGCCGTGTTCTTCCCAATGAGAATATAGTTTATTTTGGAGATACAGGCCGTGTTCCTTACGGCACAAGAAGCCGCGAGACAATACGCAAATATGCCGCTGAGGATGAAGCGTTTTTGATAAGCAAAAATGTAAAGCTTATAATTGCGGCTTGCGGTACTGTTTCGTCGGTTGCGTCTGATTTGGCAGAAAACCTGCCTGTTCCGTACTTTGAGGTGGTTTCTCATTCCGCAAAGGCGGCAGTTAAGGCTACAAAAAACAAAAAAATCGGTGTTTTAGGAACTGCTGCAACGGTTAAAAGCGGTCAGCACGAAAAGGTTATAAAAAATATTGATTCTGATATTGAGGTGCTTGCGCAAAGCTGTTATATGTTTGTGCCGCTTGTTGAAGAAGGCTGGTACGGCGAGGATGATACAGTTGTGCTCGAAACCGTAAGAAGATATTTACAACCTATAATAGATTTTGGCGCAGATACAATTATTTTGGGTTGTACGCATTATCCAATTTTAGAGGGTGCGATAAGAAAGATTGTGGGAGAAGCGGTCACTCTTATTAATGCGGGAACATCGACGGCGTCGGCAGTTGCAGATTTTCTCAGCGAAAGAGATGCTCTTAACGACAGTGTTGAGTCCTCATTAAGGGAGTTTTATGTGAGTGATAAGCCCGATTCGTTTAAAAGAATAGCCTCGTCGCTTCTTGGCGAGGAGATAGATGACAGAAAGGTTAGTCAGGTGAGCTTAAGCAGTTTATGATGAAGGATGTTTTTATTAGCATAAAGGGAGTTCAGGGTATTGATGATAATACCGATACAGTTGAGCTTATGACCGACGGCAGATTCGGTTACAAGGACGGAGAATTCTATATTTCGTATGATGAAAGTCAGATGCTTGATTCGGGCGAAAAGGTTTTAACACAGATTTTCTTGAAGTCGGACGATTCTCTTGTTTTGCAGAGAAAGGGAAGTATAAACAGTAAGATGCTTATTGAAAAGGGCAATCGAAATACCTGTTTTTACAGTACCCCTCACGGGGATCTTGTAATAGGAATTTTTGGTGAGTGTATAGAGCATAATCTCACCGAAAAGGGCGGAGATATAACCCTTAAATATACAATAGATTCCGATTTAAGATTAATAAGTAAAAATGAAGTAAATATTTCAATCAGAGAGGTATAAAATATGTCAGTATTAGTGCAAACAGCAAAGGAACAAATTAAAAACAGTATTATTGATGCCGCTAATAAGGCTATGGAGACGGGTGTGCTTGAAAGTGCAGAGCTTACTGCATTTACAGTAGAAACCCCTGCAAACCGCGACCACGGTGACTATGCGGTTAATGCTGCAATGGTATGGGCAAAGCTTTTCCACAAGGCACCCCGTCAGATAGCAGAAATACTTATTGAGTTCTGTGATTTTACCGATACCTATATTGAATCCTGTGAGATTGCAGGTCCCGGTTTTATCAATTTTATGCTTACTGATGTATACTATGCCGACATTATAACTGATATTGAAAATAAAGGTATAAACTATGGTAAGAGTGACTATGGCGAGGGCAAAAGGGTTTTGGTTGAATTTGTTTCGGCTAACCCCACAGGTCCTATGCATATCGGTAATGCACGAGGCGGCGCTTTGGGTGACTGTCTTGCGGCTGTGCTTTCGGCGGCAGGCTACTACACCGAGCGTGAATTCTACATTAACGATGCGGGCAATCAGATAAATAAATTCGGTCTTTCGCTTGATTTAAGATACCTACAGCTTTATAAGGACGGTATCGAAATGCCTGAGGATTCCTACCACGGTGAGGATATAATTGCTCACGCAAAGGCTTTTGCTGAGATAAACGGTGATAGCTTTGTTGAAAAGAGCGAAGAAGAACGCAGAAAGGCTTTGGTTGAGTTCGCGTTACCTAAAAATATTAAGGGACTTGAAACCGACTTGGGCAAATACCGTATCACATATGATACTTGGTTTAAG
Organism: Acutalibacteraceae bacterium; assembly: GCA_045533475.1. Lineage (GTDB taxonomy): Bacteria > Bacillota > Clostridia > Oscillospirales > Acutalibacteraceae > UBA737. The sequence continues at coordinate 95,838 of JAZSHV010000034.1, forward strand.
GAAAGCACACTCCATAATAACGGTGAGACAAACCGTATTATTGAGCTTTTAAAGGAGAGCGGATATACCTATACCGAGGATGATGCTCTTTGGTTTAAGGCTACCGAATTTGGTTGCGACAAGGATTTTGTGCTTGTGCGCGCAAACGGTGTTCCTACCTATGTTGTTCCTGATATTGCATATCATTACAATAAATTAGTTACAAGAAAATTTGATAAAGCGATTGATATTCTAGGCGCCGACCATCACGGATATGTTCCGAGATTAAAGGCCGCATTAACTGCTTTGGGAGTTGATGCCGAACGTTTAGATGTTGTGTTAATGCAAATGGTAAGACTCGTTCGTGACGGTGAGGTTATTAAGGCCTCTAAGCGTTCGGGTAAAGCAATAACCCTTGTAACCCTTTTAGATGAAGTTCCTATTGATGCTGCGAGATTCTTCTTTAACCTACGTGAACCGAATACTCATTTTGATTTTGACCTCGATTTAGCGGTTAACGAATCAAACAGTAACCCTGTTTATTATGTTCAATATGCGCATGCAAGAATTTGTAGTATTTTAAAAAACTTGCAAGCTGAGGGAATTGTTTTGCGCAACTGCACTGAGGACGAGCTTGGTCTTTTGAATAAAGAGGAAGAAAAGGAATTGATTCTTCACATTGCCTCCTTGACCGATGAAATAGTCGCCTCTGCAAAAACATATGACCCCGCAAAAATTACCCATTACGCAACCGAGCTTGCAACAAAGTTCCATAAATTTTATGCAGCTTGCCGTGTTAAAGGTGAAGACGAATCATTAATGCAAGCAAGATTAACCCTTTGCAATGCTTGTGCGATGGTTATAAAAAATGTTTTAACCTTAATGAAAATTAAGGCTCCCGAAAAGATGTAAAGAAGGTTCTATTTATGCAAAATAATAAACTAAATCTCACAATGATAATGGATATGTATGAGCTCACAATGTCCAATGGTATTTTTGATAGTGAAATGCGTGACACTGTAACATATTTTGATATGTTTTTCCGCAGAGTTCCTGATAATGGTGGCTATGCTATTATGGCAGGTCTTGAACAGCTTATCGAATATATGAACAATCTCAAATTTAATGATGACGATATCGAATATTTAAGAGGTTTAAATCTATTTCGTGATGATTTTATTGATTATTTAAAAAACTTTAAGTTTAGTTGTGATGTTTGGGCAATTCCAGAGGGAACAGTAATTTTTCCGCAAGAGCCTATTATTACAGTAAAAGGACCTGCAATGCAAGCATTAATGCTTGAAACTATGCTTTTGCTTACTATTAACCACCAATCACTTATCGCTACGAAAGCTAATCGTATTGTTCGTGCTGCAAACGGTAGGGCAGTTATGGAATTTGGTGCTCGCCGTGCTCACGGATACGGTGCCGCATATTATGGTGCAAGAGCCGCAATAATTGGCGGTTGCGTTGGCACCTCTTGTTTGTTAACCGCAAAAGATTTCGGAGTTAAAGCCTCAGGCACTATGGCACATAGTTGGGTGCAATTATTTAAAGATGAATATACGGCTTTTAAAACCTATGCCGAAAAGTATCCAGATAGTTGTCTTTTGTTGGTTGATACCTATAATGTTTTAAAATCCGGTATTCCAAATGCTATAAAAGTTTTTGATGAGGTTTTAAAGCCACTTGGAAAACGTCCTATGGGCATTAGAATTGATAGTGGTGATATTACTTATATTTCTAAAAAAGCCCGTAAAATGCTTGATGATGCAGGATATAGCGATTGTAAAATTTGTGTATCAAACTCGCTTGATGAATATTTGATTCGTGATATGATTTTCCAAGGTGCTAAGGTTGATAGCTTTGGTGTTGGCGAACGCCTGATTACTGCTTCAAGCGAAGCAGTATTTGGCGGCGTTTACAAGCTTTCGGCAGTTGAAGAAAATGGTCAAATTATTCCTAAAATTAAAATTAGTGAAAACACAGCCAAGGTAACCTTGCCAGGTGTTAAAATTCCATGGAGATTATATGATCGTGATACAGGCAAGGCTATTGCCGATGTTGTTACCTTGGGCGATGAAAAAATCGATAGTTCAGAGCCATACGAGATTTTTGACCCTGTTCATACTTGGAAGCGCAAGGTGGTTTCAAATTTTGTTGCTTGCAAATTACAGGTTAAAATTTTTGAAAATGGAAAGCAAATTTACGATAATCCAACGGTTAAAGAAATTTCCGAAAATCGCAAAAAACAAGTTGATTCACTTTGGGATGAGGTTACTCGTTTTGAAAATCCGCATAGCTACTATGTTGATTTATCTGAAAAGTTATGGGATTTAAGACATAACCTACTTCGCAAAAATAACAATAAGGAAGTAATTTAGGAGAATTTAAAATGAAAAGAATTTTATGCTTTGTTTTAAGCCTTGTTTTTGTTTTTTCCTTAGTGGCTTGTAATAAGGAAGGTAAAAAGGATAAGGATGTTATTGATATTGAATATTTTGTAAAATTAGGTCAAATTCCTGAATGTGAATATTCTATCGGTTATAAAGTAGAAGACCTTAAAAAAGCCCTTTCGGAGAGCACCGACGAAGAGGCATACTATGATTTCAGAGAGGGAAAAACAAGTTCCTCTATTGATAACGGTAGTTATAGATTCTATTATAAGAATGATAACGAGGATAGGGGAATTTCTTATATCGTTTCCTTTGAAAAAGCTTTCGGATTTGATACAGGAAGCATTAGCGTTGAAATTTTAAATGCCTT
>JAZSHV010000028.1:0-74006 GCA_045533475.1 Acutalibacteraceae bacterium
AGAGAGTAAAAAAGCAATGAATTAAAGGCTTTTCTCTCCCTCAGTCACCTTCGGTGACAGCTCCCTCGTCAGAGGGAGCCAAGGTTTGGGCTATCAATCAACTCACCGTCAAAAGGAAAATCTGTTTTTTTACAGCCCCTTTTTAATACCAAATTAAAGCTTGGCTGTAGTTGTAGTTTCTTTCTGAATAACATCGTGAGCTCCGCCCTCGATAATACTTGTAGAAGAAACAAGGGTAAGCTTTGCTTTTTGCTGAAGCTCAGCAATTGTAAGCGCACCGCAGTTACACATTGTGGATTTAACCTTACTGAGTGAAAGATTTACATTATCCTTAAGTGAGCCGGCATATGGCACATAAGAATCTACACCCTCTTCAAAAGAAAGCTTTTTATCACCGCCGAGGTCGTAGCGTTGCCAGTTACGAGCTCTGTTAGAGCCCTCACCCCAATACTCTTTATAATAGTTACCGTTTATCGCAATCTTATTTGTCGGGCTTTCATCAAAACGGGCAAAATAACGGCCAAGCATCATAAAATCTGCGCCCATAGCAAGCGCCAATGTAATGTGATGGTCGTGTACAATACCGCCGTCCGAGCAAACAGGAATATAAACACCTGTCTTTTCGAAATATTCGTTTCTCGCCTCGCAAACCTCAATAAGAGCAGTTGCCTGACCGCGGCCTATACCCTTTGTTTCGCGGGTAATACAAATTGAACCGCCGCCGATACCAACCTTTATAAAGTCAGCTCCTGCCTCAGCCAAGAAAAGGAAGCCCTCGCGGTCAACAACATTTCCTGCGCCCACCTTAACAGAATCACCATACTTCTCACGAATAAAAGCAATTGTTCTTGACTGCCACTCGCTAAAGCCCTCCGAAGAATCAATACAAAGAACATCGGCGCCCGCCTCAATAAGAGCAGGAACTCTTTGCTCATAGTCGCGGGTATTAATACCTGCACCAACGATATATCGCTTGTCCTTATCAAGAAGCTCGTTGGGATTTTCCTTATGGGCATCATAATCCTTACGAAAAACAAAATATTTAAGATTCTGATTCTTATCAATAATAGGCAGAGAATTCAGTTTATTATCCCAAATAATATCATTTGCCTTTTTGAGGGTTGTGTTTTCGTCACCAACAACTAAATCCTCAAAAGGAGTCATAAATTCGCTAACCTTAGTATCAGTAGACATACGGCTTACGCGGTAATCGCGACCTGTAACAATGCCTAAAAGCTTACCGTTTGAACTACCGTCCAATGTAACTGCAACTGTTGAATAACCGTTTTTAGCTTTAAGCTCAAGAATGTCAGCAAGGGTACTGTCAGGCGTAACATTAGAGTCACTGACAACAAAGCCTGCCTTATATGACTTTGCCTTAGCAACCATAGCCGCCTCATCCTCAATAGATTGGGAGCCATATATAAAAGAAACTCCACCCTCACGCGCCAAAGCAACTGCCAAACGGTCGCCCGAAACCGACTGCATAATAGCAGAGGTCATAGGTATGTTCATAGATATTGCAGGTTCTTCGCCCTTTTTAAACTTTACAAGAGGTGTCTTAAGGCTAACATTTGCCGGAACACACTCTGAAGAAGAATAACCTGGCACCAACAAGTATTCGTTGAAGGTATGAGACATTTCTTTAAAATAATATGCCATTTTTATACTCCCTTTTCATTAAAATTATATTTCTATTATTATAGCTAAAAAACACTTTTTTGTCAACCAAAAAACCCACCTAAATACGATTTATCCGTTTTATTTAATTTTAGTTAACCCTGCACGCAAGTTATTATTGACTTTAACCCTGAAATGTAGTAAAATGTATTGGTCTTAAACTCACGGAGACTGTTGTAATGCTAAAAAATCAGTTTTATGCCGCTTTAGTTAAATGGATATAATAAGCCCCTCCTAAGGGTTAGTTGAGGGTTCGATTCCCCCAAGCGGTGCCATTCCTACCGCCTTTAACGGCGGTTAAAAAAAATCGGTAAGGATAACTCCTCACCGATTTTTTTATTTAATATTATTTGTTCGAATAATTAAAATTATTCCTCTGTAGCCTCTACAGCAACCTCAACTTCTGCCTCTGTAACCTCAGCAGCAGCCTCGATTATTGCTTCCTCTGCTGGCGCTTCAACAGTCTCAGCTGCTTCTTCAACAGCGGGAGCATTCTCCTCAGTTGCCTCGTAAACAACCTCGTCAGCAACAGCTTCTTCGGCAGTCTCTTCCTTAACCTCAGGCTCTAAGAGAGCGCGGATAGAAAGGCTTACACGCTTCTTATCAAGGTCAATAGCAGTAATCTTTGCCTCAACCTCTTGACCTACTGTAAGCTCATCCTGCGGCTTAGCAATGTGCTTATTAGCAATCTGAGAGATGTGAATAAGACCGTCAATACCGGGGATGATACGGGCAAATGCGCCGTATGTAGTCATACTAACAATTGTTACCTTAACAACATCGTCAATATTATAGCTATTCTGGAAGATAACCCAAGGATTCTCCTCTTCCTTCTTGTAGCCAAGAGAAATCTTTCTCTTCTCAGCATCAATAGCCTTAACGTAAACCTCAACAGTATCTCCAACAAGAACTACCTCAGAAGGATTCTTGATTCTCTGCCAAGAAAGCTCAGAAATGTGAACCATTCCATCAACACCGCCAATATCTACGAATGCGCCGTAGCTTGTAAGAGACTTAACTGTACCTGTAAAACGGTCGCCAACAGCGATTTCTGCCCAAAGCTTATCCTCAGCAGCCTTTTTCTGTTCGCGGAGAACGCTACGGATAGAGCCAACTGCTCTACGGCCTCTGCCGATTTCGATAATACGGAAAGAAACCTCTTTACCCTTAAGGTCATCGAGAGAATCATTTCTTGAAGCAGTTGCCTGAGAAGCAGGAATAAATACTCGTACATTGTTTGTATAAACAACAACGCCGCCCTTAATGATTTCCTTAACATAACCTGTAAGAATCTCACCTGAATCCTTGGCAGCAACTATATTGTCCCAACCGGCAATAGCATCGAAACGACGCTTTGAAAGCATTGCGGTTCCTTCCTGGTCACTGATTTTCATAATAATAAGGTCCAGTTCATCATTGACCTTAACTTCATCCATCAGCTTAGCGTCAGGATCAGATGAGTATTCGGCAGCAGTGATATATCCTGTAACTCCTCTGCCGATGTCCACTGTAATTTCAGTGGGATTAACAGCAATAACTGTACCGCGAACCTTCTGGTCTGATGTTAAGCTGCTGAGTGAAGCTTCGAATGCTTCCTCGTCTGTCATTTCTTCGAAGCTTTTTTGAACAGATTCTTTTACCTCCATCTGTTCTTCAACCGGTTGTAAAATTTCCGACATGGTTTTAATAACCTCCTTTATTATACCTGCAGGTGTCGATGCACCCGCAACAACCCCAATCGAACCGTCCTTTATATCAACCTTGGAAAGCTCATCCGCCGTTTCAACAAAATAGGTTCTCTGACAGTTCTGCTTACAAACATCAAAAAGCTTAGCCGTATTAGAGCTATGCTTACCCCCGACAACAATAATAATATCATTCTCGCTGGAGAGCTTGTCCGCCTCACTTTGTCTTTTTGAGGTAGCATTACATATTGTATCAAATATTTCTGCATTTGTACATACTTTTTTTAATTTTTTTTGCATTTTGGTCCAAATTTCTGCATTAAATGTGGTTTGAGAGACCAAAATCAGGGATTTTGAGGTAAAATTTTCATTTTTTTGGAGCAAAGCATCAAGCTCAACGGTATCAGCAACCACAAAACACTCACCAAAGCAGTTGCCCATTATGCCCTTAACCTCTTGGTGATTGCGGTCGCCTGCAATAACTGTCACATATCCCTCACGGCTTTTCTCGCTTACGATTTTGTGAATCTTAGCAACAAACGGACAGGTAGCGTCTGCAATATTAAGCTTTAATTCTTTCGCCCTGTCAAGCACCGCTTTGGACACACCGTGCGAACGGATAACAAGTGTTTCGCCCTCGTTTACCTCCTCAGGAGACTCAACAATTTTAACTCCCCTATCCGAAAGCTCGCTTACAAGCTGAGGGTTGTGAATAATCGGACCTAAGGTGCATACCCTTTCGCCGTTATCCAAAAGCTCATATACCATATTTACCGCGCGGTTTACTCCAAAGCAAAAGCCTGCGGTTTCAGCGAGGGTTATTTTCACTTATTTATCCCCTCTGCAACAATTTTAAGGATAAGCTCAAGCGACTGCTCAAACTCAAAGCCTGTAGTATCTGCCACAACTGCATCATTAGCCTGCTTAAGCGGTGCGATTTCGCGATTCATATCATTATAGTCACGCCTCACCATATCCTCGTAAACCTCATCAAAGGTGACCTTCTGACCTTTCTCGCAAAGCTCCTCGTAACGACGCCTTGCGCGCTCCTTAACATCGGCAGTTAAATAAATTTTAACCGTAGCATCAGGAAGCACTACAGTACCAATATCTCTGCCGTCCATCAGCACATCGTTTTCTCTTGCGAGCTTTCTTTGCATTTCAAGCAAAAAGCTTCTTACCGAGGGCTTAGCAGAAACCGCAGAAGCCATCATTGAAGCATCGGGTGTTCTGATAGCATCCGAAATATCCTCACCGTCAAGAAAAACCCTCTGCTCGCCGTTTACGAAACGAATATCCACCTCTGTATCAGCTAAAACCTTATCTATATCACATTCGAGTGAGGTGTCAAAGCCGGCGCGGATGAACTTAAGACCTACCGCCCTATAAAGTGCTCCTGTATCAACATAGATAAATCCAAGCTGTTTTGCCGCCTTTCTCGAAAGCGTGCTTTTCCCTGCGCCCGCAGGACCGTCAATTGCAACTGAAATCATAAATATACTCCTTATTTCGTTCTAATAAATCATATTTTTACCCGCAGCAAAGCCTGTTGAAAAGGCAATTTGCAGATTAAATCCGCCTGTAAATGCATCAACATCAATTAGCTCCCCTGCAAAGAAAAGACCGCTTATTAGCTTTGATTCCATAGTGGCAGGGTTAATTTCTTTAACCGATACGCCGCCGCGAGTTATAATTGCTTCCTCGATTGGTCTAAAACCGATAATATTAAGCGGAAATGTCTTCAAAAGCTCACACAAACGCTTTCTGCTTTCGCGGTCAATGCTATTAACCTTAATATGTGCAGGTATCCCCGAAAGAGAAACCGCAACGGGTATAAGGCTCTTTGGCAAAAGCATATCGAGTGAATTTGAAAAATCCTTATTCTGTTGCTCGGAAAAGTCCCTTAAAATTCTACTGTCAAGCTGTTCAAGAGTTAGTGCCGGCTTTAAATCTATAAACGCTTTATAGCTTTTTTCCTTTGGATTTTTAATATATGCAGAACCGCTTAAAACAAGGGGGCCCGAAATACCAAAATGGGTAAACAGCATCTCACCCATATCAGAAAAAACAGGTTTCTTCTTACCCTCTTCAAAAATACTGAGCGTTACATTTTTAAGGCTTAGTCCCGAAAGGTGCGTACAGAATCCCTCGTGACATTCAAGCGGTACAAGCGACGGTGAAAGATCGGTGACGGTATGCCCTAATTCGCTTGCCATTCTGTGACCGTCCCCCGTAGAGCCGGTTACAGGATAAGAAACACCTCCGGTTGCTATAAGCACCCTATCGGCAAAAACCGTTCCGCTATTCTCAGTACGAACACCCCTTACAGCGCCGTCTACAACAAGAATTTCAGAAACAGTATCATTGAGAATTTTAACACCCTTTGACCTCACCGCACTAAAAAGCGCATCGACAATATCGACCGCCTTATCCGAAACAGGAAAAACTCTGTTACCTCTTTCCACTTTAAGCGGTACACCGTTTTTTTCAAAAAAACTCATCGTATCGCTTGTGTCAAAGCTCGAAAAAGCAGAATACAAAAAGCGGGGATTTCTCGGAATATTGCGAATAAGTGTATCGACATCACAGGCATTTGTCACATTACATCTGCCCTTACCTGTTATCATAACCTTACGCGCAACCTTGCTGTTTTTTTCCACAACTGTAATTTTTGCAGAAGAATCCGCCTCTGCCGCGCTATATGCCGCCATAAGTCCTGCCGCGCCGCCGCCTATAATAACAATTTCCATTAAATCCCCCTCAAACCGCTTTTAAGAGTAAGCTTACTACTTTATTTTTCTTGCTTCAATATAGAATCTCTTATCGTCAGCGTGTCCCATAGAAAAGGTCTTTCTTGGGAGTGAGCCGTCTGCCGAAACTGCATCAAAAAGTCCTGATTTTGACATACCGCTGAAAATAAAGCCTAAAGCATTATCCTTTTTGCAAAGCTCCTTAACAGAGCTTTCGCCGTGGATATAATCAATCTCTATTTCGGAATGCTCCTTTATGTATTTATCAAGGAATGTCTGAAGCGTTGCAACACAAAGCTTTCCTGTAGGCTTTAAAGAGATTTCTATCTCAGTTTCCTTATAAATACAGGTAAATTTCTGCGCATCCTCACCGAAATACTCACCGCCAAAGGCTTCCACAATATCATTAAGCACCTTTTCGGGTTCTACACCGAAAAGCACCCTGTAAATAGGCTCAAACTCAAGCGACGAATCGTGTATATTCACAACCTCAACAAGAGCATAGCGCGAGCCGTTACAACTGTTATAGCACTCCTTTGCGGTTGCAAGCGAATGGTTACCGTCACCCACTGCGAAAAGCAAACCGTCATCACTTTTTTCTTTAAGAGAAGCCAATGCCTGCTGAATTTTTTCAACCTGCTCACAGGACACCGCATAACCCTTTATACTGCCCGCATTCTGCATAAGTGTAAAATCGTAAAGCTTTTCATAATCATCTACTTTGTCTGCATTAGGCTCAACAACGGTTTTTTCGATGTCATTTATAAGAAGCATAACATGGGGAAGCTCAAGCAAAGCATCCTTTCTGATTTCCACTCTCGGCGGAATACGCTGAATAACCGTTTCCTCGGTAGCTCTTATAAGACAGTCCGTATTCTTCTCATAGCTGTAATCCTCAAGGTCGATAAGTCCGACAAGACCTTTTCTCACCTTTCCGTCAGCCAAAGTACGCTCTATGTAAACCATAGTGTTTTCTAAGCTTTCAAACACATCGTTTTCAATATAATTCTGCATCGTCTTATTTATTGAAGCTATTCTTGCAGAGTTATCCTTTTCGAGATAAACCTCAGGCAAGATAATATTAAGTGCTGACGGTTTATCCCCTGCTGATTTTTTCACACCCTCCCAATATTCGGGCTCGGAGGTATACTGGTCGCAAGCGATTACCGCCCAGCTTTCAAAATCCTTTTTGGGTAAAAGAATGTCCGCGGGTAAAAAATGAGGTTTGTTCATAATTTTTCTCCTTTAAACAGATTGGCTGTCCTTAAAGGACAGCCCTTAATATCTTATTTATAATATGAAAATTCTATTGAAAGAATTAAATCATCCACAGGGTTAATATACACCGTAATGCCGTTTCTTCTGTCTTTCTTAGTGATAAAATAATCAAGATAATAACAGGTTTCCGAAACCTCATAAAAATGAGACGGTGTACCGAGTGTATTAATAACATCAGTAATCGCCATTGAATTTGTAACGCCGTTTACATTAAATTTATTATAGTTATTACTGTCCTTATAGAAATCATTATTTATTTTAAACTTAACTATATAACATTCCTCAAGAGTGACCGAGGAGCGTGAGGAATTATAAAACTCTGCTTCAATTTTAACTCCGTTTTCATTGACAAATACCGCGTCAATGGTTTCATACGCGAATACGAGAGATTTCTCATCATAGTTATTACCCTCAGCTAAATCCCAGCCCTTTTCGCGAAATTTTTTAAGTTTAATCGGCACCTCAAATTCATTATCTATAAACTCAGCATTAATTTTAAAGCGTTTGCCAAGATAAATATCTGAATAATTTTCCTCATCAAACAGACTGATATCAAAGAATTTAGACATAACTCTATCCGACGACATAATAGTTGTATTTTCAGTCTTTGGAGCAGCCATAGCTTCTCCGCCGTTTTCCTGATTAGAGGTTACTCCGTAATCCTCATCAATAGGACTGCAAGCGCAAAGCACAGCACTCAGTAAAACAATAACATAGACAATTAATATCTTTGCTGATTTTTTCATAAAGTCACTCCCTCTCCAATTTATATTTTATTATTTAAAGCACTAAATGTCAACAGTTGATTTCTAATAACCAAAACTTTTCTCAATAAATTTTCCAAGTTCTGTCTCTACAATTTCTTTATCAACAAGATAGCTTAATCCGTGACCTGCCTTTGCAACCTTAACCAGCCTGCACCGCTCCTTTATATGGCCATAAGCCCGTTCTGACATCTCACAAGGAACAAAATTGTCATTATCCCCGTGGATAAGAATTACAGGTACATTAGAACCGTCTAATGCTTTCAGCGTATTAGTCTCGTATATGGAAAATTTTCCAAAGATACGGCACATAAGATTTAAGAGCGGTAGTATTTTTTCGGCATTGATTTTGAAGGACTCACGCGCAACCTTGTTAATAATATCGGCAGGTGATGTAAAACCGCAGTCGGCAACTATTCCCTTTACACATTCGGGCAGACCGAATCTACAGGAAAGAAGCACCGTTGTAGCCCCCATAGACATACCGCCAAGCAATATTTCCTTAGCCGAGAGCTTCTCTGTAGTAATTGAAATCCAAGAAAGAACGTCTCGGCTTTCCTTTATACCAAAGGTTATAAGCCTACCCTCGCTATTTCCGTGACTCCTCTGGTCGCAAAGCAGAACATTAAATCCGAAATTTTTATACATTTTTACCGCACAGGAAAAATCTCTTACTGCCGAAGAACGGTAGCCGTGAAACAAAATCACCGTTCTGTCAAAACCGTTATCGTAATATCTCGCCGATAATTTAAGACCGTCAAAGCTTACTGTATGAACAAGCTTATGCGGTGCTGAAAGATTATACTCAATACCCTTTCTTATAACATCCTTATACTTTTCAAGCGGTTTGTTTACAGGCGATTCAACATCATCCAAATCACCCATATTTTGCTTTACAAAGGCAAGCAAAAAGAAATAAGTAATAACCCCAATGAGTGCCAGAACTAAAACAATAAGAACTATTAAAAGCAGTACCACAAAAATCACCTTTTATAATATTTCCCATTTTTCTTAAAATAATAGAATTAAATAAAGTTTGGACGGAATAAATCCGTCCAACATCTATATCTTTGAAAGCTTTTCCTTTGCCTTGCCCACTACTGCTGTATCTCCGCCCTTTTCGGCAGCGAATTCAAAATACTCCTTAGCCTTTTCGGTATCGCCGTTATGTTCATAAACAAGTCCCAAATTATAGCTGTAATTTACCTTACCTATAAGAGTATTTTCTGTGTTATACATATTTGTAAAATGCTCCAGAGCGCCGTCAAAATTCCCTTTTTCGATATTCAGCTTATACTGCTTATCAATATAAGGCTTAATACACATAGAACGGTGGGGCTCTGTGAGCTCAGCGGCATCAATGTATATTTTCATACTTTTAAGCGCCGCTTCAGCCTTTTCAATATCCCCATCCGAGCAATAAGCCGCAAAAAGATTATTAAAATAAATGAATTCATTAACCATTTGGGCAGGGCGCTTTGAAAAGGTTATTGGTACCGTTTTAAGGGTTTCCATAGCCTTATCAAAATCACCTATATTGATATAAGCCGAAGAAAGATTAAGGCTTACAATTTCATTGACCTGCCTTTTGCTTTTAGAAAGCTTAAGGGTTTCTTCTATGAATCTTCTGCACTGACAGTTATTCATATATTCCATTATTTTGCGGTAACGCGCATTTGCATTTTTTATGAAAACTATTCCTATAAATAAAATCCATACAAAACCAAATGCAAAGATATAACCCGAATCAAGCCGCAAAAATTCACAAAGAAGACCTATTGCAACAGCTCCGCCGACAACAGCCGCTATATATAGCAAGGTGAGCCCTTTAAATAGCTTAATCACTTAAACCACCTACTATTCAAGCACAAACTTGTTGTAAATCTTCTTACCCTTTTTAAGAATAATTTCGTTTGCAAAATCCTCTTCTGACAGTGCATACGCGGGGTCGGTGATTTTAGCATCGTTAATGCTTACACCGCCTTGCTGAACAAGTCTTCTTCCCTCACCCTTTGAAACAGTAAGACCTGCCTTTACCATCATATCAAGCACGCCGATTTTACCGTAAACCAAATCATCAGCGGTTAAAGTAGTAGTTGGCATATTTTCGTGTGAGCCTGCGCCTGAGAATACAGCTCTTGCGGTAATCTGAGCCTTCTGGGCCTCTTCCTCACCGTGAACAAGCTTTGTAAGCTCGTAGGCTAAAATCTCCTTAGCAGTATTAAGCTGACTGCCCTCCCACTCGTCCATCTTGTCAATTTCCTCTAACGGCAAGAAGGTAAGCATACGGATACACTTAAGAACATCCTTATCGCCAACATTACGCCAATACTGGTAAAAATCATAAGGAGAGGTCTTTTCGGGGTCGAGCCATACTGCACCGCCGACAGTTTTACCCATCTTCTTACCCTCAGAATTAAGAAGAAGTGTAATTGTCATTGCATAAGCATCCTTACCGAGCTTTTTACGGATAAGCTCAGTACCGCCGAGCATATTACTCCACTGGTCATCACCGCCAAACTGCATATTACAGCCGTATTCCTTGAAAAGATGATAGAAGTCATAGCTTTGCATAATCATATAGTTAAACTCTAAGAATGAAAGTCCCTTTTCCATTCTCTGCTTATAGCACTCAGCTCTGAGCATATTGTTTACAGAGAAGCAAGCACCGACATCTCTCAAAAGGTCGATATAGTTAAGCTTTAAAAGCCAATCGGCGTTATTCACCATCTGAGCCTTACCCTCGCCAAACTCAATAAAACGGCTCATTTGTTTCTTAAAGCAGTCACAGTTATGCTGAATCTGCTCGCTTGTCATCATAGAACGCATATCGGTTCTGCCCGACGGGTCACCGATATGTCCTGTGCCTCCGCCAATAAGCGCAATAGGCTTATTGCCTGCCATTTGCAAGCGCTTCATAAGACAAAGCGCCATAAAGTGACCTACATGGAGACTGTCCGCCGTGGGGTCAAAGCCGATATAAAAGGTTGCCTTACCCTCGTTTATAAGGTCGCGGATTTCATCCTCGTCCGTAACCTGAGCGATAAGACCTCTTGCTACTAATTCATCATAAATCTTCATTTTAAAAACTCCTATCTAATAGTTCCTTTGCGGAATTATATAAATTTTCAGTAAGCTCTGTACCCGACATAATACGGGCAATTTCGCCTATTTTCTGTTCGTAAGAAAGTGAATAAACCTTAGTAAAGGTGCGTCCCTTTTCGGTGCTTTTTTCAATCAGCAAATGATTATCCGCCCTTGCGGCAAGCTGCGCCAAGTGGGTTACACATATAACCTGACGGTTTTTCGATACCTTTTTAAGCTGAATACCAACCTTATCGGCGGCATATCCGCTTATGCCTGTATCTATTTCGTCGAAAATCATAGTGCCGACATCATCCTTATCAAGAAGCGCTGACTTTATACTGAGCATTATTCTCGAAAGCTCACCGCCTGATGCGACCTTGCAAAGAGGCTTTAGCTCCTCGCCCGCATTTGCCGAAATCATAAACTCAACCGTATCACATCCGCGTTTTGTATATCTTCCCTGCGTAATTGAAGCTACAAACCTTACTGACGGCATATTGAGATACTGCAATGTATCGCAAACCTGCTTTTCAAATCCCTTTGCCGCTTTAACACGGGAGTCTGTAACCTTTTTGCCAAGCTCAATAAGCCTTGTCTTAGAAAGCTCAAGCTCGTTTGATAGTTCCTCCACCTTTTTTTCGGAAAATGTAATATCCGAAAGCTCTTGCGTAGCCTTTTCAAGATATTCGAGCATTTTTTCTTCACTATTGCCGTATTTTAACATAAGCTTATGCAAGGTGTCAAGCCGAAGATTAATGCTATCAGCATTAATTGCCAAAAACTCGTTATTATCAAGAAAGGAATTAACCTCAGATGAAACATCGTATAGCAACGAAAGTGCTTCATTTAGGGCTGACGAATTCTTTTCAAAATCCTCGCCCTTTAAAAGACTAAGCTTTTTTACAGCATCGCTTACAAGTGTTATAGCGCCGTTTACCTCATCGTCGCCGTTAAGACAGCCGTTTACAAGCCTTAAATTTTTTATTGTATTTTCATAATTTTCAGCAATGCTAAGCTTTTCCTTTAATTCCTTAAGCTCTCCTACCCGTATCTGTGCCTTATAGAGCTCGTCAATCTGATATTTTAAAAGCTCTATTCTTCTTTGCTTTTCGTCCTCATCGGTTTCAAGCTCTTGAAGACTTCGTCTTATACTGTTCAGCTTTTTAAATTCAGCGTAATAGCTTTCCAAAAGCCTCTCATTATCGGCAACCGCATCAATAAAATCACAGTGCCGTTCAGGATTCATAAGCGCCTGATTATCGTGCTGACCGTGAATATTTATTAAATCTGCGGTAATTTCTCTAAGAACACCCGCCGTAACAGGCTTATTATTTACCTTTATAATGCCCTTGCCTGTAAGACTTAACTTTCTTGTTATAAGAATATTACCGTCCTCGTCAGGCTCAATATCCGCCGATTTAAGTGCTTGGAGATTTTTCTTGTTCAGTTCCCCGAAAAGAGCCGAAACCTCTGCCGAATCACAGCCCGCTCTGATAAGCTCCTTAGAGGTTCTCTCACCCGAAACGGCGTTAATAGCATCAATAACTATTGATTTACCGGCGCCCGTTTCACCCGTAAGCACATTAAAGCCATCGGACAATTCAATATCAGACCGCTCAATTACGGCAATATTTTCAATATGTAAAAACTTAAGCATACAAAATACCGCCTAAATCAGTTTATTTATACTGTCGGTCAGAAGCCTTGACTGTTCCTCTGAAACAGTTACAATAATTACAGTATCATCGCCTGCAAGCGAGCCTAACATCATATCGCCAAACATTTCATCAATTGCAACACAGGCGCTTGAAGCCATACCTGTTCCGCATTTTACAACAACATTATTAAGGGAATAGTCAACCCTCTTTACTGCATTTAATAAAAGCTCCTTGTTTCTTCCGTCATTGCTCTTATGAGCTGTATTGTTAGAAAGATAACGGTAATTACCGTTTTCATCTCTGCCCTTTACAAGCTTAAGCTCTCTTATATCCCTTGAAACTGTAGACTGCGTAACATTAAAGCCGGCTTCTAAAAGACCGTTTTGCAAATCCTCTTGAGTAAGACATATATTTTTTCTTATCAGTTCAAGAATTTTTTCCTGTCTTCTTGTCTTCATTTCACATACTCCTGCCGTCTTTAAATTTATAGGAAAGTGTTTTATAGAACGACCTGTCGTTAAGTCTTATAAGCTGTACCTCTTGTGAGGATTTTCTTATCTGAATCTCAGTAAACGGCTTTACAGCCGTTGCTTTTCTGCCGTCAAGAGTAAGGAATATATCGGTTCTCTTTTTAGAATAAGCCTTAAGAGAGATAAGATTATCCGCTCCCAAAATAATAGGCTTTGCCGAAAGCGAGTGGGAGCATATAGGGGTAATACAAAAGCTTTGGGTTAATGGATCTATTATCGGTCCGCCTGCTGACATAGAATAAGCAGTTGAGCCTGTAGGTGTTGAAACTATAAGACCGTCTGCCCTATAATTTATATAATCCCCGCCCACATTTACCGAAACATCAATTATACGCGAAATAAATCCGCTTGTGATAACTGCATCGTTAAGGGCTGTGTATTCGCCTAATATTTTACCGTTTTCTATTACAGAAACGCCCAACATCATTCTTTTTTCAATAAAATATTCTTTCTTTTTAAGCTTACTTATCAAGGAAAGCTCGTTTTGTTCTATGTTCGCAAGATAACCCATTCTGCCGGCATTTATACCGAGAACAGGCTTATTGTCAAGCGCGGCACGCTTAGCATAACGCATAATCGTACCGTCACCGCCGATTGTAATTATAATATCGGCAATACGGTAAAGCTCCTCCTCAGGGGCGTGCTTAAAATCTGTACCGCAAATACTGTCAGGCAAGAAAGCCTCTATATGCTCTGCCTTTAATATTGCGCCAAGCTTTTCAACAACCTCTGCCGAGCCGCGTTTATCAAGATTTGGTATAACCGCAACAACCATTACTGAAACCTCCTAACTTAGAATTTAATTAAGTGCCTCATATGATCTAAATACCACCGATTCAGCGGTAGCTTCAGTTAAAACCTCAGGCTTTTCACTCTTTTCTATATAACATAAATATTCAATATTCCCCTCAGGACCTTTAACGGGTGAAAAATCCAAACCCAACAAGGAATATCCCGATTCAATCACAAGCGCGCATATTTTTTCTACAACCGCAATATGCACAGACCTTTCTCTTACCACACCCTTTTTGCCGACATTTTCCTTGCCCGCTTCAAACTGAGGCTTTATAAGGCAAACCGCGCGTCCCCCCGATTTTAAAAGGGTTCGCATAACAGGTAAAATGTGAGAAAGCGATATAAAAGAAACATCTACCGAGGCAAAATCAAGCTCTTCGGGAATCTGCTCCCTTGTTACATACCTGAAATTTGTTCTTTCAAGATTAACAACCCTGTCATCAGTACGAAGCTTCCACGCAAGCTGACCGTAGCCCACATCTATAGCATAAACCTTTTGCGCCCCGTTTTGAAGCATACAATCGGTAAAACCGCCTGTGGAAGCGCCAATATCAGCGCACACAAACCCGTCAAGCCTTAGCCCGAAAGAGCTCATAGCCTTTTCAAGCTTTAGACCGCCTCGGCTTACATATTTAAGGGTTTCGCCCCTTACCTCTATTACATCGTCAGGCTTAATATTGTTTCCTGCCTTATCGGATTTTTGATTATTAACAAAAACAATACCTGCCATTATAAGCGCCTTTGCCTTTTCACGGCTTTCACAAAATCCGCGTTCAACAAGCGCAACATCAAGTCTTAGCTTTTCAGCCATTTTTATCACTCATTTTAATTCCTTAATTTTTTAATCATAGCCTCACTGTCAAGACCGTTATTCCTTATAGCATCGGCAACCCCTGCCGTAGGCACAAACTTATTTTTAACGGCATTAATATTAAAACCGCCCTTAAAGCCTTGCTCTAAAAGTCTGCCAGCAATATGCTCGCCTATGCCGCCGCTAAGCTCTGTTTCCTCAAAAACCTCTATTTTTTCATATTTTAACAGTGTATTAATGAGTTCATCGCTTAAAGGATATATTTTATTTAGCTTTATAATGCTTATATCCTCTGATTTCTTTTTAGCCTCACAGGCTTCAGAAAACAGTCTGCCATATGTCACTATACATTTCTTATGGCTTCCCTCTATAACCGAATAGTCTTCTGTATAATCAACCGCAATACACTCCTTTTCGCACCCTCTCGGATAGCGTATCGCACAGGGCTTATCCCACGATACCGACTGCTCAATAAGAAATTCGAGCTCGTTATAGCTTGACGGCGAATAAACCTCGATATTAGGAATTAATGTAAGATACGATACATCAAAAATACCCTGATGGCTTTCACCGTCCTCACCCACAATTCCTGCTCTGTCTACAAGAATACGAATCGGAAAACCACCTATTGCCACATCGTGTATAATCTGGTCAAATCCGCGCTGTAAAAATGATGAATAAACCAGAAAATAAGGCTTCATTCCACCCTTTGCAAGTCCTGCCGCAAAAGTTACGGCGTGTTGCTCTGCAATACCAACATCGAAAAAACGATTTTTATATTTTTTAGCAAACTCTGAAAGACCTGTGCCCTCGGTCATTGCAGCGGTAATTGCGCAAATTTTAGAATCCTTTTCGGCAAGGGCGCACAAAGAATTTCCTGAAACCTTAGAAAAATTAAGCTTTTCACCGTTTTTTATACCACTATCAATATCAAACGGCGAAACACCGTGATAATTATGCGGACTTTCCTCAGCAAAGGCATAGCCCTTTCCTTTAGTAGTAATTATATGAACAAGTGAAGGTCTTGTATAGCTTTTGGCAATCTTAAAAAGCGATTCCATAGCCTCAATGTCGTGACCGTCTACAGGTCCTAAATAGTTAAAGCCCAAAATACCGAAAAAATTGTTTTTATAAATTATGCTTTTAAGAGCCTCTTTCATTTTATAAACAAGGTTGTTAAGTCCGTCACCTATAAACGGAATACCAAGCAAAAATCGGCTGAGATTATTTTTAAAGCTATGATACTTCGGCTTGTTTCGCATATTTGTAAGGCTTTTAGCTATGGCGCCTACATTTTTAGAAATAGACATTTTATTATCGTTAAGCACTACAATAAAATTGCTTTTGCCCTGACCTGCATTATTTAGCGCCTCGTATGCCATACCGCCTGTCATTGCTCCGTCACCTATTACGGCAACCGCAGTACCGCTTTCACCGCTCAATTGCTTTGCCTTGTAAATACCGTATGCCGCCGAGATTGAATTACTGCTGTGTCCCGTAACGAACGGGTCGTGCTCGCTCTCATCGGGACGCATAAAGCCTGACAAACCACCCTCAGTTCTAAGAGTATGAAACCTGTCAAAGCGTCCCGTTATCAGCTTATGCGGATAACATTGGTGCCCTACATCAAAAAGTATTGCGTCCTCAGGAGAGGAGAATGCGCGGTGAAGCGCAATTGTAAGCTCTACTGCGCCAAGATTTGAAGCAAGATGACCGCCGTTTTTGGAAACCGTATCTATAATACAGTCACGCATTTCCTCGCAAAGCACATTGAGTTCGCTTTTATTAAGCTTTTTTACATCATTCGGAGATTTAATACTGCTTAAAACAGAATATTTCAAAGCATTACTTCCTTTAATAGTTTCTTTTTAAAAGATATTCCGTAAGATTCTTTAAAACCTCGGTATCCCCATCTATTCTGTCGAGAACCTGTAGCGCTTTTTCGGTCATATCCTTTGCAATTATGCGTGCCTTTTCAATGCCGTAAAGCGAAACAAAGGTGGTTTTTTCGTTCTTCTCGTCGCTTCCCACAGGCTTACCGAGTAATGCCTCATCGGCAGTACAGTCAAGAATATCATCTATTATCTGAAAAGCGAGTCCCAAATTATAACCGTATTCCTTTGCGAATTTAAGATTTTCCTCTGTATATTTATCTGCCGAAACAAAACCGAGCGATGCCGCGCAGATAAGAAGCGCCGCCGTTTTAAGGCTATACATTTCTGTAAGCTGTTCTGCATCAGGACTGCTGCTTTCAAAGCTCAAATCAAGCACCTGACCGCCTATCATACCGTTTACACCTGCATAGTCAGCCAAAAGACCTACCGCCTTTATTCTCTGCTCTGCGCTCAAATCACAGTCGACTATAACAGAAAAGGCCTTTGTTAATAAAGTATCCCCTGCAAGCAGAGCAATATCCTCGCCAAACGCAATATGGCAGGACGGCTTGCCTCTGCGCATATCGTCATTATCCATACAGGGCAAATCATCGTGAATCAGAGAATAGGTATGAATCATTTCGAGCGCAACCGCCAAATCAATTGCAGATTCTGTACTTCCCCCCGAAATCAAACAGAATTCAATCACCAATGCAGGACGGATACGCTTTCCGCCTAACAATAGACTGTATCTTGAAGCATCAACAACCTTTTTGTAAGGCAGATTACCCTCAGGTAAAAGCTGATTAATTCTGTTTTCAATCAAAATATTGTACTCTGCTAATTTTGCCTTAATCAATTACTGCTCCTCCAATTTTTCTGCCTCGGTAAGCGAAATAATTTTCTTCTCTGCCGTATCGAGTGCTTTTCGGCAAGCCTTTATGTCGGTCATACCCTGCTCAAAAAGCTTAATAGCCTCGTCCAAGGTACACTCGCCCTTTTCAAGCTCCTCAACAATTTTTTCAAGCGAAAATAAGGATTTTTCAAAATCAGGTTTATTTGTCGCCATAATTCAACACCTCTTATACAATATTAGATGTAACTGTTTCATAGCCTCAGGCTTCATAACGGCATTTCTTGAATTATCCTTCATAACACCGAATCTTTTAAAATTAGCCATTATTTTTTGCCCTTTAGTCTTTATATTTGCTTAATTGTTTTACCTCGCATAATGCGACACCGTCAGCAAACCTTAAATCAAGTAAATCGCCCTCTGCTGTATCTGACACACTATCTATGGCGACGCCATCCTTACTTACTGCGACAAATCCGCGTGTTAGTGTTTTTAAAGGGCTTAAAGCTTCTAATGCCGAAACTGTTTTAGTGAATTTAAGCTCTGACTCTCTTATTTTTATCTCAAGTAAATCCCTCAATCGGTCATATAAACGGTCGGTCTGCTGGGTTCTGCTGTCTATAACCCAACCTACGGGATTTTTTATACACATAGCCGAAATGCATTTTGTAAGCCTCATTTCAGCTAACTTATATTTTGCATTAAGCAAATTACTCATTACGGTTTCGTAACGATTAAGCCTATTACTAAGCTCTACCACATCGGGAACTGCAAGCTCCGCGGCGGCAGAGGGTGTTGGTGCCCTGAGGTCAGCTACAAAATCTGATATTGAGAAATCGGTTTCGTGCCCCACCGCCGATATTATGGGCACAGGTGACTCATATATTTTCCTTGCAAGCGCCTCGTCGTTGAATGCGGCAAGGTCCTCTGCCGAACCGCCGCCTCTGCCTATAATAATAACGTCGGGAACACCTGTTTTATAAAGCCTGTCAAGTGCATCAAGCATAGAAGCAACCGCAAGCTCACCCTGAACCGCAACAGGACACATTATAATTTTAGCTACAGACCATCTTCGGGAAATAATGTTTATAATATCCTGAACCGCCGCTCCCGTATCCGATGTAACAACACCGATATTAGACGGATATTGCGGTAGCTTTCTTTTAGATTCAGCATCAAAAAGTCCCTCAGCCTCAAGCTTTGCTTTGGTTTTCTCAAACTGCAAAGCAAGGTCGCCTAAGCCTGCGGCAAGCATCTCCTCCGCATAAAGCTGATACTGACCGTCCTTCTCGTAAACCGAAACCTTACCCCTTAAAATCACCTGCATACCGTCCTCAGGAACAAATCTGATTTTAGATGCATATGCCCTGAACATTACACAGCGGATAGCCGCATCCTTATCCTTAAGGGTAAAGTACAGATGTCCGCTCGAATAATGATTTTTAAAATTAGAAAGCTCACCTGTCACTGTCACATCATTAAGCCTGATATCTCCCTCAAGCAATGAACGGACATAAAGGTTGAGCTGTCTTACCGACAATGCCGCACTTTGCATATTAAAGTTCTTTTACAACGGTCGCTAATATACCGTTTACAAAGGAGGCATCATCCTTGGTTGCATATTTTTTGCATAGTTCCACCGCTTCATTAATAGAAACCGATGACGGAATATCTTCACAAAACATAATTTCAAACAATGCAAGTCTTAAAACAGAAAGCGCTGTTTTAGAAATTCTCTCAATACGCCAACCAACCGCATTTTTTGAAATAACACCGTCTATCTCGTCTACATTTTCAAAAACGCCCTTAAACACACGAACTATGTATTCATCGGGCTCAAGCTCACGAACATCCTTAGCTAATTCAAGTATTTCATCAACCGAACTATCGTTAAAAGCCTTTTCAAATATAAGAATAAAAGCCTCTTCTCTTGCCATTTTTCTTGTCATACCGCAACCTCTTCTCAATATGAGTATATAAGTATTCATATTATACAATAAAATATGCATAATTTCAAGCATAAACGAATAATATTTTAAAATATATGTTATAATTTACAAAGAAAAAATTGCTTATCAATGTATTTGATTTTATAATTGTAGTATAAAAGGCTCCTTTGTTTTAAAGGAGCCTGATTTTAGTATGAATCTTGTTCTCTCTTTGCTTTTTCTTGCGGGGAATAATAATTTTGCTCGAAAATGAAATCCTTTATTTCATTTTTTGCCTTGTCAATATCGTATACATAGCACCACGCGCCACCTATAATTTTACCCTGCGACGGTATATTATCGTTAGGTATGCTAAGCTGTTCAAACTCAGGACTGCTAAGCACTGCCCATAGTCCGAGAGAAATTATATCATTGGTTGAAAGTGAGGTTTCGCATTCTTCAACCACCAAGCCTGCAAGCTTTGGAAGCTTTAACGGATTCATTCCCTTAACCGCCTGAAACATTGCCATAAGCACCTCTTTCTGACGGTTTCCTCTTTCTATATCACCGTCAGTATGGCGGATTCGCGCATAGCATACCGCCTGAGCACCCGTTAAAAGCTGAACACCTGAGCTTTTGAGATAATCGCAGGTTATATCGCCGAAATCGGTTGTGGGTATTACATAGGAATTAAGCTCGTTGAATTCTGCTTCGTCTACATCTATCGTAACACCGCCGATATAATCTATAATTCTTGCAAGCTCAAAGAAATTCATTGTAACATAATCGGTTATTTCCAAACCGAAATTCTGATTGAGCGTCTTTACCGCAAGCTGAGATTTGCCGTAAGCATACGCGTGGGTAAGCTTGTCCTTTGAGTGACCGTCTATAGAAACCCTCGTGTCCCTCGCAATGGATGTAAGCTTTAACTTTTTATGTTTTTTATCTACCGTAAGAATAACATTAGCATCCGACCTACCAGTTTTATTGTCCTCTCTGGTATCAAGCCCCAAAAGGGCAATATTCTTAACCTCGCCATAGTTTGATGTGCTGATACCAAGGTCATTTTCATCAAGCGGAGTGCGCTTTATTTTATCTATAAGACTATACCCGTAAGCATAAAATCCACCGCAAAAAACTACAAACAGCGCAAGCAATACCGCAACTGTTTTAAGCAGACGGTTCTTCTTTTTTCTTTTCTTTTTAGGGCGTACAGGCTCCTGTTTTTTAGGTGACGGCATTTGCTCCATATATGCCTTTTTTACATACTCAGGCGAGCGCGAGGAAATATCGGTATAAGACCGCGAAGAAATATCTCTGCCCGAATCCGAGTAAATATCCCTGCTCATACTTATAATATCGTAATCATCATTTTTATTATTCATTGTAATACTCCGTATAATTTATTCTCCGCGGTTTTGGATTTCCACCGTTGTTCCGCGTTTAATGCTTTCTTTTCCGAATTTTTTTCTCAGCTCATAAATAGAGCTTTCCACCCGTTCGAGCTCAGCCTGTTTTTCATCCTCACCGAACAAATCCTGCTGAACTGCGGTTTCCTCAGCTCTAATGTTGATAGCGCGAAGCCCCACCGAACGCAAAGGCTCGCCAAATACATAATTACGGCAAAAAAGCTCATATCCTCTTTTGGCAAGAATAAGTGCGCTTGATGTGGTATCTGAAAAGGTATGGCTAAACTCCTTTACAGAAAGAGAAGCCGTTCTGATATGCACCTGAATACCGCCTGCAAAAAGTCCTTTTTGACGGAGAAGGTCGCATATCTGCTCTGCAAAATCCAAAAACACACGCCACACCTCATCGTTAGAGGTAAAATCCTTAGAGGTGGTGGTCGACCTGCCAATACTCTTCGGTCGGTCATCCTCTGTAGGTGTGACCACAGGCGAATTTTCTTCACCGAGAGCATATTTTTTAAGCTCCGAGCCTTGTTTTCCAAGCAGTCTTGAAAGGGTGGCATCGTCACACAATGTAATATCACCAATGGTATTTATACCGCTCGATTTTAGCTTTTCACAGGTTCTTTTGCCCACAAAAAGCAAATCTGAGACAGGAAGCTTCCAAACCTTTTGTCTGAAATTTTCTCTGCTTATAACCGTCACCGCATCAGGCTTCTTCATATCCGATCCCAATTTAGCAAAAATTTTATTAAAGCTAACCCCCACCGAAACGGTTATTCCAAGCTCGTTTTTTATATCCTGCCTTATTCTGTCAGCAATCTGCTCGCCGTTTCCGAAAAGCATAGTACTGCCCGTAACATCAAGCCAGCATTCGTCTATTCCAAAGGGCTCAATCATATCGGTGTAGCGCTCGTATATTGCGCGCGCCTTTTGAGAAAACTCGCGGTATTTCTCATTAAGCGAAGGCAGAATAACAAGCTCAGGACACTTAGCCTTTGCCTCAAAAATAGCTTCCGCAGTTTTAACGCCAAAGCTTTTTGCAATTTCATTCTTTGCAAGAACTATTCCGTGGCGGTTTTCCTTGTCTCCGCAAACCGCAACAGGCATACCCTTAAGGGTAGGATTATAAAGAAGAGATACAGACGCAAAAAAATTATTCAAATCGCAATGAAGAATAATTCTGTCTTTCATTCCTTTACAATCCTTTCTGTTAAGCTTTTTGCATTATACCATAAGTCATACAAAAAAGAAAGTCACATTTTAAATTTATCAATAGCCTTTATATGTAGCCTTTCAATATGACGCTTACTGTAATTAAGAACAAGCGATATTTCCTCCAAGGTTTTGCCGAAAACATATTTTTGAAATAGCAGTTCTCTTAAGAGTGTGTCATCCACAGCTGAGATTTTATTTTCTATTTCTATTCTTTTTTGCTTAGCAATTTTTATTTCCTTATGATATTTTTCCTTTTGTTCGGGGTACGAATCACACATTTCGGTAAGTCTTTTAATTACAGTATTCTGCAAAAGGTAGGAGTTCAGGTATTTTTTCTTTTCTTTTTGCATTTTGCCTTTTTACCCTCCATAGCTTTTAATGCAACATACTGACCATAGCTGTAATCTGTTCCCTTTTTGCGATTATACTGCATAAGCTCTCTTACAATTACATTTATAGGATTTTGAGCTTCAAGATTTTTGCGTTTTTGTTCCCTTTCCCAAAGCTTTCCCCCCCGTTCTCTGCACCTTTGGGAGCAATATTCCTCCCCTGATTTTCCAAGCTTTACCCCACAGCAACGGCAATGGGTAATTACACCTTCGGAAAATTCCTTTCCCCCGCAGGACGGACAGGCAAGATTTTTTTCGTACGGCGGACTGCTTAATCCGTGTTTTTCGTACACAGTAACAGGCGTTTCAAAGCGGTATCCGCATTTTTTACAGTAAAGCATTTTACATTCTCCTTATATCCTTTTAACCTGAATAAAGAGAAAAAATGCTTATTTGTAAATATCGCTTGACAAAAAATTTTGAAATGTTATATTAATAGTAAATATGATAAATTAATAGGGTGATTATTTATGAAAAAATATCTACTCCCGAAAGACGGAAATTTCTACAAAGCGAATCTGCACTGCCACACCAATTTATCAGATGCAAAGCTTCCTCCTGAGGAAGTAAAACGGCAATATATGGAAAAAGGTTACTCTATTATAGCCTTTACCGACCACGATATTATGCTTCCCCATCCCGAGCTTGCAGAAGAAGGCTTTCTTCCCTTAAACGGCTACGAGATGGAGGTTACCGATTGGTCAAACGGACCTGATTTTAATCAGGCTAAATGCTGTCATATGTGTCTTATTGCCTTGGAGCCTGACAATCTTAAGCAGGTTTGCTGGCATAGGAGTGAATACCTTTTTCATAATGCGGTAAACTACAGAGACAAGGTTGATTTTTATGAAGACGAGCCTGATTATGTAAGAGAATACACCCCTGAGTGTATTACAGATATGATGAAAAAAGGCAGAGACCACGGATTTTTTGTTACATACAATCACCCCTCTTGGTCACTTGAAAACTATAACGATTACACCAACTATAACTATATGAATGCAATGGAAATCTGCAATTACAGCGCTTCTAACGCAGGCTTTGAGGATTATGTTCCTACAATATATGATGATATGCTTCGCGCAGGC
Organism: Acutalibacteraceae bacterium; assembly: GCA_045533475.1. Classification (GTDB taxonomy): domain Bacteria; phylum Bacillota; class Clostridia; order Oscillospirales; family Acutalibacteraceae; genus UBA737. Next base: position 23,798 of record JAZSHV010000028.1, read on the forward strand.
AAGCGTATTTACTGTATTGGCGCTGACGATAATCATAACTACGGAGACCCGAATTCACCTTATTACGATGCCTTTGGCGCATTTACTGTAATAAAAGCGGATAAGCTTGAGTACCGTACCATTACAAAAGCGCTTGAGGCAGGACATTTCTATGCATCACAGGGTCCAGAAATCAAAGAGCTTTGGTATGAGGACGGCGAAATTCACATTAAATGCTCCCCTGCTGAGAGAATTGTTTTCAACTGTGGTACACGACACACGAAATCGGTTATTGCAGAAAACGGAAGGCTTGTAGATTACGCAAGCTTTAAAATACCCGAAACCGCCATTTATGTGCGTGCCACCGTTACCGATACTAAGGGAAAGCACGCAAACACCAATGCGTATTTTATAGACGAATTAAACGACCAATAAAATTATATATTGTAGGGGCGTGCGTCCCCGAACGCCCGCAAATTTATTACTTAATAAATGCAAAAAATAATAACGGCTGTCTTGCTAAAGGCTTGTAAAAACCTCTGCAAGACAGCCTATTTTTACCTTTTAAAGTACATTTCCTAAAAGCTTTGTAACTATAAATGTGATTACAGGCGCCGAGATAATGTTTTCGAAAACTATATACAGCACCCCTCCGACTATCACCGAAAGAACCGATACACCGTCCTCATTGTAATCTATCCGTTTAATAATATGGGCTTTGTATATACAATCGGCAAGCAATCCAAATATCACTCTGAATACAATCACAGGAGCCAAAACCCAAAACGCGAATTTGTAGATTAAAGAATTTATTTCCTTATCATACCGACTTTTCGCTTCAAATACCTCATTAATATCCATCGTACCGTCAGAATATGCCACATAAAGTCCGTTTTCCTGTGTATCCATATATTGACTGTACGGCTCAATGATTTTGTAAGCCTCATAAAACTGAGATTTAAACGCAACAGAAGTAACCGTAACGATTAATATAGAAATCAGCGTAGCCACCGCAAGAAATATTGCGGCAAATTTATACATTTTTCGGTAAAGCAGCCAGTATAAGCCGAAAAAGAGTGCCGCCCAGTTCATATGCCAAAAGAGCTTTTTACCTTCATTTTGTGAGAATATATCAACATAACGCGAGGAATTTTTATCAATAAACATATGCCAATCAGAAACCCGCCTGCCTTCAAGCATAGCCACCTCAATAGGTACCGGCGCTTCTAAAGGACTCTTACAGGTTCTGCAATATGTATCACCGCCAACAACCATTCCCCCGCAATTAGGGCATTTATTTTCATAATACGACATTATTATCGTTCCTTTCAGCTGTATCTTTTTTCACCAAAGAAAGCACACTGCCTATAATTACAAACACACTGCTTACAGTCAAAAGCGCTCCGCCGCTTGAAATAAAGCTTGTGAAAAGCGTAAAATATGTATTTATAAGCCCTAATTCACTGTATATAAGATATTGCGGAATAGCTGGCGTAAGCAAGCCAAACAATAGCCAAATCAACATTACTCCGTTTATTATAATTGTAAAAATCGCAAACAGCTTTACGCTTTTCCCTTTGAGATTTCTTATAAGCTGTAGTATGGGAAATACCGATATGATGAGTATTATTATGCAAGGGAGCAAGTTGCCCAACAAAAAATACTTTATATTATTTTCATCATTAAGTTTTAGGTAACTTATAATATCAAAAATAAACCTGAGCAAAGACCAAAGTATATAAACCGTTTGTAATATGATACCTGTTAACAAAACTGTATTCTCTGATTTTTTCATACTTAGATACCCACCCACTAACAATGTAAAAATTCACTTTAAACTACTATATTAATTATAACAAGAATCTACCCTGCGTGCAACATAAATATTTTATCTGTTATTAAATATTTGTTATCTAAAAATAAAAATACAAGGTGTCAAGAAAAAAGCTTGACAGTGGAGATGTTTTGTGTTATACTCTTACCTCGGTGAGGTGCTTGAAGTGAAAAACCTGCATATTTCAGCTTTGCTTGATGTTTACGGCTTCTTTTTGAGTGAGAAGCAACGGCTTATCACTGAGCATTATTATAATGACGATTTATCCTTAGGAGAAATCGCCGAGAATGAGGGGATTACCCGTCAGGGTGTGAGCGACCTTATTAAAAGAGCAGAGGCTCAGCTTATCGCCTTCGAGGAACGCTGTCACTACTGTGAGCGGTTTTCGTCTTTAAAGGAATTAGCCGAAGCGGTGCGAGACGGTGATGTCTCTAAAACCGAGGAGCTTCTCGATATAATTGATATACTTTAGGAGTTGATGAAATGGCGTTTGATAATTTATCCGATAAGCTTTCCGGCGTATTTAAACGCCTTCGCTCTAAAGGAAAGCTGAATGAAGCCGATGTCAAAACCGCTATGCGAGAGGTTCGTCTTGCTTTACTCGAAGCGGATGTTAACTACAAGGTTGCCAAGGATTTTACAAATACAGTAACCGAAAAATGCATCGGTGAAAATGTAATGGAAAGTCTTACCGCTCCCCAAATGGTTATTAAAATCGTAAAAGAAGAGCTCACCGCTCTTATGGGAAGCGAACAGGCAAGACTCAAAACCTCTAATAAAATACCGACCGTTATTATGATGTGCGGTCTTCAGGGTTCGGGTAAAACCACACACTCTGCAAAGCTTGCAAGGCTTTTGAAATCTCAGGGACACAGACCTATGCTCGCCGCTTGTGATATTTACCGTCCTGCGGCAATTGAGCAGTTAAAGGTGGTTGGTAACGCGGTAGATACACCCGTTTTTGAGATGGGCACCGAAAAGCCTGAGGTGATTGCCCGCAAGGCTGTGGCGTACGCAAGGGATTACGGGCACGATTATCTTATTCTCGATACCGCAGGTAGACTTCATATAGACACCGAGCTTATGGATGAACTTAAGCGTATTACCCAAGCGGTTGAGGTTAATAATATTCTGCTTGTAATTGACTCAATGGTAGGTCAGGATGCAGTTAATATCGCAAAAGCGTTTAACGAAATTCTTGAAATTGACGGTATAATCCTTACCAAGCTTGACGGTGACACTCGTGGCGGCGCAGCGCTTTCAGTAAAGGCTGTTACAGGTAAGCCGATTATGTTTGCCGGTGTGGGTGAAAAGCTTAATGAGCTTGAGGAATTCCATCCTGATAGAATGGCTTCACGAATTCTCGGAATGGGCGATGTACTCTCCCTTATAGAAAAGGTTGAAACCGAGCTTGACGAGAAAAAGGCAGAGGAAGCCGCAAGAAGACTTCAGGAAAATAAGTTCGATATGAATGACCTTTTGGACCAGTTCCAGCAGATAAAGAAAATGGGACCGTTAAAAAACGTGCTTTCAATGCTTCCCGGAATGGAAAAACAGTTACGGGATGTTGAAATAGATGACCGCCAGATGCTCAGAGTTGAGGCAATCATCAAATCTATGACCAAAAAAGAGAAATCCAAGCCTGACATTATAAATGCATCCCGTAAGAGAAGAATTGCGGCAGGCGCAGGTGTTAAGGTTGAGGATGTAAACCGCTTGCTCAATCAGTATGAACAAATGAAAAAGATGTTTAAGCAGATGAATTCTAAGGGCGGTAAGCGCAAATTTATGCGCGGAATGAATCTCCCTACAGGTCAGGGCGGATTCAAATTTTAATTGCTTTTAAGGCTTTTGTTTGTATTTGCAAGCTACAGTCTTAATATATAAATTTTAGTAACGGAGGTGTATTTCAGTGGCAGTAAAAATCAGACTTCGCCGTATGGGCGCAAAGCGTGCTCCTTTCTACCGTGTTGTTGTAGCTGATTCCCGTTATCCCCGTGACGGTCGTTTTATCGAAGAAATCGGTACCTATGATCCCACTAAGGATCCGGCAGCAGTTAACATTGACAACGAAAAGGCTAAGAAATGGATTGCTAACGGAGCTCAGCCTACAGACACCGTAAAGGCATTACTTAAGAAAAACGGTGTACTTTAATTTCTATTCAGTTGAGGTTTATTACTAATGAAAGAGCTTCTTATTTCATTGGCCTCCGGACTTGTTGAGAGTCCCGAGGAGGTCACTGTAACGGTTGACGAGCCCAATGCTGAGGGTGTTACCGTTTACCATCTGCATGTTGCGGAAAAGGATATGGGCCGTGTTATCGGCAAGCAAGGCAGAATTGCCAACGCTATCCGCGTAGTTATGCGTGCCGCTGCAAGCAGAAATAATCAGAGTGTTATAGTTGAAATAGACTAAATCACAAAAAGGGCTGTCCCGCGGGACAGCCCTTTAAATTATGCTTAATTTTTTTCTTTTACAAGACCTACTATAGACGAAGCTATAACCACGCTTTCATATATAATTCCGCCAATAGAGAAAAAAGCGACATTATATACTATTACCATTGGTGATGATACAAGTATACTGCGTTTAATATTTTTAGAATTCGAAAAGCTCATACAAACCGAATTTATTACTAAGCCCGCAATCATAAACAGCGAAAAGAAGCCTTGCCACGATATGAAGCCAGCTATTGCCATTACGGCTGCAAAAAATATGGGTATCACCTTGCTTGATTTGTTTTTAGAATTTAAATTGTAATATACAATATTACGAACAATTCCAACCAAATTCAAAGCAAATCCCGAAAGTGCACCTATAAGCAGATAATGTATACTGAATAGAACTGTTACCACCAATTGCATTGTAAGAATTTTTTTAGCGCTGTTCATTTGGAAAGAAAGGAAGCCGAAGACAATTGCCATTGCGCCCACTATCTGACCGATTATCATAACTATATTTAAATCATCATAATTCAAGCTCCTTAATCGTGCAAATAAATAGTTCTTGAATTTCGGTGCAGATATACGCTAAGCACCAAGCCTATTCCAAAGAAAAGACACATAAGTGATGTTCCGCCTGCGCTAAAAAACGGCAAAGTAACACCGATTACGGGGAGAATCGAGGTACACATTCCAAGATTTATTACCGACTGGGCAAAAATCATAGAAAAGATGCCTACACAGATGTATTTACCCGCATCGTTAGGACAAATCCTTGCAATACGCATACACCTCAGGCAAATTCCTGCAATAAGGATAATTACAGCAATGCAACCCAAAAATCCGAATTCCTCGCCAATGCTTACAAAAATAAAATCGTTATGTCCCTCAGGCACAGCTCCCGCCTGTGTAAGGTCTCCCTGCAAAAAGCCCTGACCTGTCAGTCCGCCGTTGGCAAGGGCAACGCTACCGCGCCATTGCTGGAAGTCTATACCCTGAATATCCTTTTCGGCAGTAAACATAGACATTAATCTGTCCCGGTGCGCATCGGTCAGAACAAAGAAGTATACAAAGGGGGATGCCGCAAGCACTGCGGTCAGTCCTAAAGCGAAATACTTCCAGGATACTCCGCCTGCCCACATCATAAATATTGTTATTACGGCAAAAATCAACGCGCTTCCCCAGTCACCCTGTAAAAATATTAACCCCACAGGGAAAAAGCCGTGTAAACAAAGTGGAATAAAGTATTTAAGCTTATTAATATTCGGTTTTACCTTTCTTAGGTGCAAAGCAAAAGTGAATACAAAGCAAATTTTTAAAAGCTCTGAGGGCTGAAAGGTGGTAAATCCTAAATCAAGCCAAGCCTTATCGTCTGTACCCTCAGGCGCGAAGCCAATAAAAAAGGTTAGTATTACAGGAATTACACCCAAAGCCGCCGCAAGATACCAATATTTAAACAGCTTGTCATAATCAAATGCGGAAATCATTAAGGCTGCAACCACTCCTGCAAGCATTGAAGCCGTCTGAACAAGCGCAGGACGGATATTCTCCATATAATATGTTGCGGAAAATACTGCTACACAACCAAACGACGCAGCAAAAAAGACAAGAAAAAGCAAAATTTTATCCGATTCACGAATAAAGTCAGCCAATCTGCCAAGCAGATGTCTCATTCCGTCACCTCCAACCATACAATTTCTATCTTATTATATTTTATTTTTAAAAAATATGCAAGTAACTCTTTCATATTTTGAAAAAATGTGTTAGAATAGGTATATATTTTTTACGGACGGTTTGTTATGGAAGTATTTATATCGGAAAATCCCGAAAAAACAGAGGAATTCGCCGCAAAGCTTGCCGCCTCATTAAAAGGCGGTGAGGTTATTGCCTTCCGAGGCGAGCTCGGTGCAGGAAAAACCTGTTTCACAAGAGGTCTCGCCTTTGGTCTTGGCTTTAAGGGCGATGTCACCTCCCCTACCTTTGCGCTTATCAATGAATATTTGGGCGGCAGGCTTCCTGTTTACCACTACGATATGTACCGCATAAGTAGTTGGGACGAGCTTTATTCCTCAGGCTTTTTTGAATATATGGACGAGGGCGGAGTTATCGTTGCAGAATGGAGCGAAAATATTGAAAATGCTCTGCCTCAAAATACAATATATGTTGAAATAGAAAAACTCGGTGAAAATGAGCGAAAAATCACCGTTTTTAATAAGGAAGAAAATGTATGAAAATTTTAAGTATTGAATGCTCGGCGCAACCCTGCTCTGTAGCAATAATGGATGACCAAAAAATACTTGCAAGCTCATTTGTCAATGTAAAGCTTACACATTCACAAACTTTATTGCCAATGGTAGAAAATCTTTTGAATGCCGCAAGTATGTCGTTATCTGAAATTGAGGGATTTGCTATAAGCGCAGGCCCCGGTTCATTTACAGGTGTAAGAATAGGTATAAGCGCCATAAAAGGCTTAGCCGCGCCAAAAAGTGTCCCCTGTGTCGGAGTTTCCACACTTCTTAGTATGGCAGAAAGCTTTCGAGATACTGATTGTATTGTATGCGCTGTTATGGATGCGCGCTGTAATCAGGTTTATAATGCGCTTTTTGAAATCAAAAACGGCGAAATAACCCGCCTTTGCGACGACAGAGCTCTACTCTGCCCTGAGCTTGCCAAGGAAATTTCAGAGCTTTCGCAGAATACAAGCTCTAAGATTATAATAACGGGTGACGGTACAGAGGTTTTTTATCCATATGTTAAGGAGCTTAGCTCAATAAAGAAGTCTGATATACAGCGAAGATACCAAAACGCTATAGGCGTAGGATTTGTCGCTATGCCTCACTTTGTTTCAGGAAATACACTGTCAGCAGAAGAACTGCTTCCGGTTTATTTAAGACTGCCTCAGGCAGAAAGAGAATTAAAGCAAAAAAAGGAGAATGAAAAATGAAAAATGAAAATTGCAATAGGCTGTGACCACGGCGGTTTGGAGCATAAGAACGCTATCGCAAAGCATCTTGAGGAGCGTGGATTTGAGGTCAAAGACTTCGGAATATATGAGCAGGTATCGGTTGATTATCCTGACGTTGCGCTGAAGGTTTGTGAAAGCGTTGTTTCAGGTGAAAGTGAAAGAGCAATTCTTGTATGCGGAACAGGTATTGGAATGTCAATTGCCGCAAATAAGGTAAAGGGAATTCGTGCGGCTGCTTGCAGTGAGCATTTCTCTGCTAAATACACACGACTTCACAATAATTCCAATGTTCTTTGTCTCGGTGGCAGAGTTATTGGCGTTGGCACAGCGCTTGAGCTTGCAAATTTATTTGTCGACACCGAATTTGAGGGCGACCGCCACCAAAGAAGAATTGATAAAATTACCGCTATCGAAGAACGATAAATAAAGGTTTGATGAAACAAATTATAGTTTAGCAGTTAGTAAATTGAAAGCACAATCCAATGGCCCACTTGCCTAAAGGGGGCTGGCGAACGCGAAGCGTTTGACTGGGGGATATATACAGTTTAGAAGAATACTGTTGAATAAGCTATTTAGATTCATATTTACTGTACAAAATCCCTCCACCAATCTTACGATTGGTCCCCCTCCCTTTAGGCAAGGGAGGCATTAAATACTGCTGTCCATTTATACCCACAAATTGGAATTTACATATCAAATCATATTACAAAAAAAATCGAAATGCGGAAGAGGCTTGACATCAAACTTCTTCCGCACAATTTTTATTAATCGCATTTATTTTATGTTTTTTACAGTCCCTCATATTTTATAAAAATTCTGCTATAAAATTTTGAGGCTTCATTTCGAATGAAAGCATTTCTTTTGTTGTAGGATGTGTAAAACTTAGCCTATAAGACCAAAGTCCAATATTCTCAAAATTATCCGATGCTCCGTATTTTTTATCTCCTGCAAGCGGCATACCGCGTGACGAAAACTGCACCCGTATCTGATGTGTACGCCCAGTATGGAGCAAAATCTCCACCACAGAGTAGCAGTTGTTGTCGGTCTCAGAAGTGTTTATCACCTTGTATTCAAGTGATGCCTCTTTAACCCCCTTACGCAGTCGTTTTACAACATAGGACTTATTCTTTTTACTATCCTTAAAAAGTAAATCCTGCATTTCACCCTCTCTCGGATTGGGGCAACCGTGAATAAGAGCTATATATTCCTTTTTGAATCGGCGCTCTGCTATGTCCTGACTAAGCCTTGCAGCGGCTGATTTGGTTTTTGCATAAGCCATAATGCCGCCCACCCCTATATCAAGCCTGTGAAGAGGATATACTGTACCGCCCGTATGCTCCTCAAGAAGAGAAATCATACTTTCTTTACCTGAGCTGTCACCTTGAGAAAGTATACCTACCGCTTTGAGGCAAACAATTATACTTTTATCTTCAAATATTATTTCCACATTATCACCTTTTGTATTTTATATTACACTGTGGTTTTTGTCAAGAACGGGAGAATTTTTAAAATATGACAATTATTTCTTGACATACTATCCTTGTACAGTTAAAATTGTATTATAATTTTTTAAAGGTGATATTTAAATGAAGAATCGGTGTACTGTCATAGCATCGGTGCTTTATTTTGTCTGTATATTGGCTCTTGGCGTGCTTTGCGCTATTGCTTTTGAATTTATTTATGCTTCACAAGAGGTAAAATTTGCTCTGGGCATTACTGCAGTTATAAGTGGTTTTGTTGCTTCATATTTATATGCATTAAAATATAACGGTAATCAAAAGGCTAAAGAAATTATGAAAACCTACTTCTTTTTGCTTTTTTTACTCTATCTTTTCGTGCTTACCGACCTCACTCTTATCGACGATACCTTTGGGCGTAATATCTTCAATATTCTTGACTGGGACAAAGAAGCACTTGCTACCTATCTTAAGGAAGACACAAATATTATTCCTTTTTATACTGTAAAGCTTTTTCTGAGAGGTTATCTTAATGACCGCCTTACCCTTACGGCAACTGTTGTAAATATCTTCGGTAACTTTGCAGCGCTTATGCCTATTCCCTTTTTTATGAGACTTTTTTTCAAAAAGCACAGCGGTGTTTTAAAGGTTTTACTTGCTGTTCTTGCGGTGTCTCTCTCAATTGAACTTTTGCAGTTTGTATTCCTTACAGGCGCCTGTGATATTGATGATGTTATTCTAAATTCCGGCGGCGCTATGCTTTTTTATTTTATATTGAAAAAAGAAAAGTCTAATCAAATAATTAATAAGCTTACCCACGGAGTGTGGGAATAAATGGTGAAAAAATGAAGTTTAAAATTAACAAACATTTTATTATGGTTATCTTAGCGGCCTGCCTTTGGGGAATAGCTGGAATTTTTGTGCGAACCCTTAACGGCAGCTCGTTTACTCAAATACAAACAGTATCGGGACGAACCTTTTTCTCTGCTTTAATTTTAGGCGTTATAATTTTTTTTAAGGATTTAAAGCTTTTGAAAATCCAATTAAGAGACATTTGGTTATTTATTTCAGCAGGTATTTTCAGTATTGTTCTTTTTAATTATTCATACTACACTACAATGTCTCTCACCTCGCTTTCGGTTGCGGCGGTGCTACTGTATACCGCTCCGTTTTTCGTTGTTATTTTGTCCATTTTCCTATTCAAGGAAAGGATGACATTTAATAAGCTTATTGCCTGTATTATTGCTTTTTTCGGTTGTTGCTTTGTTTCGGGACTTTTCGATTCTTCTCACAGAATCAGCTCAAAAACATTGTTTTTCGGTCTGCTTACAGGCTTTGGTTACGCTCTTTACACCATTTTTGGCAAGCTTTTGCTTAAGAAAGGCTATCAAACCCTAACCATAACCTTTTACATATTTTTGTTTGCTTCAATAGGCTGTCTTCCGTTAAGCAATCCTCTTACTACAGTTAAAGCTTTAATTTCAGAGCCTTTATCTCTCATTGTATTATTCCTTATGGCGGTTTTCAACACTGTTTTACCCTATATTTTTTATACAACAGGTCTTTCGGGCGTTGACCCCTCTGTCGCACCCATTATCGCCACAATTGAGCCTGTAGTTGCAACACTTGTGGGCGTTATTATTTATAGTGAGGCTATAACCGTTTTCGGTGTTTTTGGAATTGTACTTGTGCTTTTATCTGTGGTTATTCTCAACCGAAAGCAGATCCTTGCTACTGCAAACGCAAAAATAAATCTTACTCTCGGCATAAATGGCACACGCGATGATGGCTACCATTTTATTGACACAATAATGCAGTCAATTTCTTTGAGTGATAAAATTACGGTATCCCCCTCAAAACAGTTAACCGTTAAATATAGCAATAAGGAAATCGACCCCGAAAATAATATGGCATTAAAAGCTGCTCGGCTTTTCTTTGAAGAAACAGGCATTACAGGCGGTGCATTAATAAAAATTAAAAACTGTATTCCCACTTCCTCAGGAATGGGTGGCGGCAGTGCTGACGGTGCGGCTGTGCTTATGTTGCTTAACAAGCTTTATAACGCCAATCTTTCTAACAAAAAATTAGAGGAAATATCACTTTCCTTGGGTGCTGATTTACCGTTCTTTATAAAAGGCGGTGCTCAGCGAGCTGAGGGTATAGGCGAAATACTTACACCTCTCTCTCCTCTGAAAAACGGATACTTTGTGTTAGTAAAAGCAGAAAGCAAACCGTCAACAAGTGAAATGTATCGCCAATTGGACAGTATTTGTCATAGCTTACCGGATACCGAAAAAGCGATTGATGCACTTAAAAGTAACAATACCGCTACACTTTCAATGCTTTTTGTAAACTCTTTTGCAGATGTCTGGAAGGACAGTCCAACAAAAGCGCGGCTGCTCTCAATTAAGGCAGATGGAGTTTCGCTTTCGGGAAGCGGTCCCACTTGGTTTGCATTCTTTAAGGATAAAAAGGCGGCAAAAAAGGCTTACAGAGAACTTAAATCCGAAAAATACAACTGTTTTCTTGCAAAGCCTCGGGATAGAGGAATAATTATTGAATAAAAGCTTTTTTTTAGGGTAATATTCTCCACAGTAACAAAAAAGGAGAAATTATCTTGAAAAAAATAAACATATCCCAAAAAGCTTTATCTCTGTCAATAATGTTCGGTCTTCTGACTGCTGTATTTCTTTCTGTCGCAGGCTTTGATACAGCCTGTGAGGATTTGCGCGGTAATATTTTGCGGTTACATATTATCGCAAACTCAAACAGCGCTATAGACCAAGAGCTAAAGCTCGAAATAAGAGACGGTATACTGAGTAGAAGCGAGGAGCTTCTTGGCGGTGCTGACTGCTATGATACTGCCCTTATAAATGCCAAAAGTTCTTTGGCAGATGTAGAAAAAATTGCAAACGATATTATTAAAGAAAAGGGCTTTGACTATACCGCCTCTGCCCGTATAGGTGACAGTTATTTTGAAACACGCGAATACGAATCCTTTACCCTGCCTGCAGGTGTATATAAATCTCTCATAATAGATTTAGGTAAGAGTGAGGGGCAAAATTGGTGGTGCGTTATTTTTCCCGAAATATGCCTGCCTGCCGCCTCAAATGCATCACTTACAGATAGTGTTTTGGAGAGCTCTGCCGATATTGCAACCCACAGTGAGCGTTATATAATGAAATTTAAGACTGTAGAGATATATGAAAATATAAAAAATTTTATTTTTCGATAAAAAATGCTTGCATTTTAGAGTTAAGTGTGGTATCATTCATATGTTATGAATTAGAAAAGGGGTGACAATAATGAAGGAAGGTATTCATCCGCAGTATGAAAAGGTAACCGTTAAGTGCGCGTGCGGTGCGGAATTCGAGACACGCTCTACAAAGAAGGATATCCGTTTGGATATTTGTTCTAAATGTCATCCGTTTTTTACTGGTAAGCAAAAGCTGGTAGACACCGGCGGTCGTGTTGACAGATTTAAGAAGCGTTTCAATATTAACGAATAACCTTTATCCGCAGTCGCCTGTTGGCGGCTGCGATTTTTATTTGAGGTGACATAATGGAAAAATATCTAACTGCTATTGGAGATTCTACCGCAGAATACACCGAAAAGCGTTCAAGATTCATAGCAAATCTTCGCCACTGTGAAACAGAGGAGGAAGCATCGGCATTTATAGAAGAAATGCGTTCAAAATACTGGGATGCCCGCCATAACTGCTTTGCATACAGTGTTGAGGGTGGCAAGTTTTGCCGTTTTTCGGATGACGGTGAACCTCACGGCACCGCGGGTAAGCCTATGCTTGATGTTATAAACGGTAGCGGTGTTACGGATATTGCCGTTGTTGTGACAAGATATTTCGGCGGTATACTTTTAGGCACAGGCGGTCTTGTGCGCGCATATTCAAAATCGGCAAAGGATGCTGTAAATTCAGCCAAAATTGCCGAAATGATTCCTTGCACAGTGCTTAAAACCGAGTGCGAATATACCGACCACGCAAAGCTTTTATCACTAATTGGGAAATCAGGCGGAACAGTGGAAAACAGCGAATTTACCCACAATGTCACACTTACATATATTTTTAAGGATACCGATACTGACGCTTTTTTGCAAAGGCTTTCGGAATATTTTTCTGCAAGGGTTAAGGCAGAAGAGCTTGAAAAAAGAATTTTTCCTGTGGAAATCGAAAAAAATGTATAAAATAAAAAGGATTTTTTCGATTTTTGTCTAATAACAAATATGAGGGGTGAAGTATATGTGTGTACGCGAGATAACCGAAGCTAACGAAAGATTAATATTGTCACAATATGCTAAGTTAGCGTCTGAAAGTGAGGGAAGGAAAATTTCTGAGCCTGAGTGTGATATTCGCACCGCTTTTCAACGCGACCGCGACAGAATAATTCACAGCAGAGCATTTAGAAGACTTAAGCATAAAACGCAGGTTTTCCTCTCCCCCGAATCAGACCATTACAGAACCCGTCTTACTCATACACTTGAGGTTTCGCAGATTGCACGCACAATTTCCCGTGCGCTCAGACTTAACGAAGACCTTACCGAGGCTATTGCTTTAGGACACGATTTAGGTCATACTCCGTTCGGTCACGCAGGCGAAAGGGCAATTAACGACCTTACTACCTTTGATTTTTTACATTATGAGCAAAGTGTAAGGGTTTGCGAAAGGCTCGAAAAGAATGGAAGAGGTCTGAATCTTACATTTGAGGTGCTTAACGGCATTGAACGGCATACCTGCGGTGAATGGAGTGATACTCTTGAGGGCAGAATTGTTCGTATGGCTGACCGTATTGCTTACATTAATCACGATATTGAGGATGCTGTGCGCGCGGGTGTAATTTCACCTGACGATTTACCGAGTGACATTGTAGAAAATCTCGGCAAAAGCAAAAGCCAGCGTATAAATACACTTGTCGATTCGGTTGTAAAAAACAGTAATTCTGAAATAATGATGGATAGCACCACCGAAAAATACTATAATCTTTTACACGATTTTCTTTTTGAAGCGGTGTATAAAAACCCTGTTGCAAAATTTGAAGAAACCAAGGTTTCGGGTATAGTTGAGGGACTCTTTAATTACTTTATTAAGAATACATCGAAGATGCCTGCTGAATATATTGATATTTGCAATAATGAGGGTGCTGAGCGTGCCGTTGCAGATTATATTGCCGGTATGACCGACCATTATGCAACCTCGGCTTACTCAAATATATTTATTCCTAAGGCTTGGAGTATATAAGTCCTAAAAAGCGGACATTACTCGACTTATAATTATTAAAAAAGCGAGGTGGTTTTATGGCAATACCTGAGGATGTTATAAATGAAATTAAATACCGCAACAATATTGAAACTACAATATCTCAATATGTCAATTTAAAACGGGCAGGTAAAAATCTTAAAGGTCTTTGTCCTTTCCACAGTGAAAAAACCCCCTCGTTTACGGTTTATCCCGAATCCGCCTCCTTTTATTGCTTTGGATGCGGTGTAGGCGGTGATGTTTTCACCTTTACAGGGCTTATAGAAAACCTTGATTATATAGAATCTGTAAAGCTTTTAGCTGAGCGTTCGGGTGTGAATCTCCCTGAGGACGGTTATGACGATTCGTTCCAACGCCTAAAAAACCGTATCTATGACATTAACCGTGATACCGCAAGGTTTTTTCACAGCTATTTAATGTCAGAGCAGGGCAAGTGGGCGCTTAGTTATCTTTTAGGCAGAGGTCTTTCCCTATCGACTATTAAAAGATTTGGCTTAGGCGCCTCGCCTGACAGCTGGGATAGCCTTATTAACCATCTCAAATCCAAGGGCTACAGCTTAGAGGAAATGCTTTCGGCAAATGTAATCGGAAAAAGCGACCGCGGAAGCTACTATGACCGTTTTCGCAAAAGAGTTATGTTCCCTGTTATAAATATAAGGGGAAATGTTGTGGCGTTTACAGGACGCGCAATGCCGGGTGACGATAAATCGGGAGGAAAATATGTAAATACTTCAGATACTCCCGTTTATAAAAAGAGCGATAATCTTTATGGAATAAATTACGCAAAAAATCATTGTGCTGAACGAATTGTACTTGTAGAGGGAAATATGGATGTTATTTCTCTGCATCAAGCGGGATTTCAAAATGTAGTAGCGCCTATGGGTACTGCTTTCACACCCGAACAGGTAAACCTGCTTGCACGCTATACAAAAGAGGTAGTTTTGATGCTTGACTCAGACGAAGCAGGTCAAAAAGCAGCCAAAAAAGCCTCTCAAATGCTTGAAAATACAGGACTCTCTGTTAGAATTGTGGTCATTCCTGACGGCAAGGACCCTGATGAGTATATCAAGAAAAACGGTGCAGACCGTTTCAGGGCATTGCTTGAGGGTGCGGTAAGCGATATTGAGTATAAGCTTCTCCTCGCCGCAAAGGATATTGACATTTATTCGGATGACGGAAAGCTTAAGTATCTTTCAAGCGCCGCAGAAATCATTGCCTCTCAGGAAGATGTGATGATTAGAGATATTTATATCGGTCGGCTTTGTGAAAAATACGGTGTTTCAAGAACTGCCCTTACCACTAAGGTTGAGGAGCTTAGAAAGCAAAAAAACAGAACCCGTCAGCGTCAGGAAATAAATGATATTTTAAGACCGAAAATCACAAAAAATGATATTAATCCCGACCGCAGACGCTCTTTAAAGGGTACGGCTGCCGAAGAAACGATGATAGCCGTTTTACTTCAGCATCCTGATTTTTGCGAGCTTGCCAAGCAAGACCTGCCTCCGCATAAAATGATAACTCCGCTGAATAAGCGAATTTATGAAACCATTCTCGAAACGGTAAGCTCAGGCAGAGCGCTTGATATTTCGGTTTTCTCTGAAAAGCTGTTGTCTGCTGAATTAGGCTATCTTGTGGCTTTGCAAAATAGCGATAAAGCAGGAAATAACGCAAAAACCGTATTAAAGGATTGTATTAAGGTAATATTAGAAGAAGATATAATCTTAAATTCACAGAGTAATGGCGAGGCTTCAATCGATGATTGGGCTGATGCATTAAAAAATATGATTAATAAAAAATCGAAAGGAAATTAAATTAAATGAGTAACAATACAAAGGAAAAAGCAAAAAAGACTAAACCTATAACTGAGGAGCTTTCCCCTATTGAGCAGGAGGAAAGAGAACTCACACTTGATGATATAGAAAACGCTCCCGAAGAGCTCGAAGAGCTTTTCTCTGAGCCTCCTACACTTGACCTTGATTTTGACGACGAGCCTACTGACGATGAATTAAAGCTTGAGGAAATGGATGTGGACAAGCTCAGCGAGGATGACCTTTCCTTTGATAACATTTCACTCGATGACCCTGTTAAAGTATACCTTCGCGAAATAGGTCGAGTTCCGCTTTTAACCTCTGACGAGGAAATTGAGCTTGCTGTTAAAATAACAGAAGGTAATCAGGCGGCAAAGCAAAGACTTACCGAAGCCAATCTCCGCTTGGTTGTAAGTATAGCAAAGAAATATGTTGGGCGCGGAATGTATTTTCTTGACCTCATTCAAGAGGGTAATGTAGGTCTTATAAAGGCGGTTGATAAGTTTGACTATACCAAGGGCTTTAAGTTCTCAACCTATGCCACTTGGTGGATTCGTCAGGCTATTACCCGCGCAATTGCCGACCAAGCAAGAACAATCCGTATACCTGTTCATATGGTTGAAACCATAAACCGCCTTAAAAAGGTTCAAAGTCAGCTTTTACACGAAAACGGCTACGAGCCGGGTGAAGAGCTTATTGCCGAAAAGATGGACCTGCCTGTTGAAAGGGTAAGAGAAATTATGCGTGTAGCTCAAGAGCCTGTTTCTATGGAAACTCCGATAGGTCCCGAGGAGGATTCCCGACTTATGGACTTTATCCGCGACGAGGATGCATTAGCTCCCGATGACGCCGCTCTTAAAACCATTACAAACGAGGATATTGACGGTGTACTCAAAACCCTGACCGCAAGAGAAGAAGCGGTTATAAGACTGCGTTTTGGCTTAAAGGACGGCAGATGCCATACCCTCGAGGAGGTTGGTATGGAGTTTAATGTAACCCGTGAGCGTATCCGTCAGATTGAGGCAAAGGCGTTACGCAAGCTGCGTCATCCTGTACGCAGTAACAGATTTAAGGATAAGTAATATTTAGCTATTGAAAGGAATATTTCAAATGAAATTCACATATAAAACTAATGGAGTATGTTCAAGAGCCATTTCTCTCGAAATTGAAAATGATACCATAGAAAGCGTCCGTTTTGAGGGCGGATGCAACGGAAACACCAAGGGTATCAGCGCATTGGTTTTGGGTATGAATATAGATGATGTCATTTCAAGACTTGAAGGTATAAGATGCGGTTTTAAAGGTACCTCCTGTCCCGACCAATTGGCGCAGGCTTTAAAACATTATAAAGCAAAAGAAATCTAAATCCAAAAGGGTGATTCGATTGTATTCTGACAACGATATTAAAATTGCGGGTGACAAGCCCTCAAAGGACATAAAGAAAAACATTGAAAAAGCAACTACGGGAAACGGTCCTGACAAGGCTACTGTTAAGGCGGCTAAAAATTGGGGCAAGACTGTTGCGCTTAAATTCATTGAGGATGCCAACGCCGCCGCTTCAGCAAGCACTGACCACGAAATGCTTATTCAACGCAGAATGCTTCTTTCCTTTACCGCGACAGTAGGATTTGAGCAGTTAAGCCCTGATGACACACTTAGCGGAATCGCCCAGAAAAGCTTTATTGATACATTAAAGTCGGAAAATCCCGACCTATACCGTATTTCAGGTGATACGGGTGCATTTTCTTTCTATTATCTTGCTTTTCGCAGAGGAAACGAAATTGACCGCAGAATCGGTCAAACCTTTGCTATGCTCTGCTCGCACGACGGTGATCCTGTTTATCAGGAGCTTGGAGAGGCGCTTTACTGCTGGTTTCTGTCGGTAGTAAAAAAATGTGCAGTAAACAGCGGTTTGATATGTCATTAAACGGACAGTCGAGGACGCCTGTCCCTACAAATTGTTAATTCTAATATCAAAAACATACAAATTAAAGAACGCGGAAGAAGCTTTATTTCACTTCTTCCGCGCTCTTTTTACATTATTTAATGTTCTTTAAAATTCTGATAACCTCTTCAAGCTCTATAGGCTTAATTATATCAGCATCGTTTCCGTTTATTACGCAATCTGCAAAATAGCGAAGCTCTTCAAAATACGCATCGCTCTTAGGAAGATTAATATCTCCCGTATCGCCCTCAGCCTCACTGCTAAGGTCTATAACCTTTTCTCCTTCAACCTCGTATATCTTCAAACCGCCTTGTTCGTATGCAAATACAGCCTTTTCAAACTGAAAACGGTATTCAGCTGTAAACGGATAAGGTGCATCATACCACGCAGATTCAGCAGAAACAAAGAAATCGCCAAAATCATAAACCGCATTGAAATAATCCTGTTCAGAACGCTTTGAGCGGTGAGTCTGAACATTCTTCGGAATACCGAATGCATAAATCATAAAGTCAAGGTCGTGAATGTGCAGGTCAAAAGGAACGAGTCCGCTACGGTTTTCATCTGCCATCCAGCCATCCCAGCTCCACTTAGGACGCATACCTATGCGGTACATAGAGCCTGACAAAAGCTTACCGTACTTTTCGTTATCCATAAGCTCCTTAACAAACCTGTATTCAGGCCAGAAACGGAGCACCTGAGCAACCATAAATTTAACATTATTTTTCTCAGCGCAGTCATAAACGCGCTTAACATCCTCTTCTTTTAAAGAAATAGGCTTCTCTGACACAACATTAATGCCATTTTCCATAGCCTTAACCGCAAAATCTGCGTGAAGATATGTAGGAAGACATATATCAAGAATATCTAATTTCTCATTATCAAGCATTTCATCAAAATCGGTATATCTACGCTTATTGTCATACTGTTCCATTCTTTCAGGACGAATATCACAAAGTGCCACAAGCTCTACATCCTCCATTCTGCCCCACGCAGGAATGTGAGCTCCGCTTATACCGCCAACACCGACTAAGCCAACCTTAAGCATAATTTTTCCCCCTTATAAGCTATCTATTATATTCTGTAAATATTCCTTTGCGTGCTTTATATCAGCAATTTGCTGTTCGCCTGATATTTCGCGTTCAATGGTTACATAACCGTCATAGCCGAGCTTATGAAGACCTGAAAGCACACCCTTGAAATCTACCTTACCGTCACCTATTCTTGTTTCAACGCCAAGCTCTGTTCCGTTAGTGGGATACCTGCCGTCCTTTGCGTGAAGATTAAGCACATACTTTCCAAAAACATCAAGCGCATCAACAGGATTTGCCTTTCCGTAAAGAATAAGATTTGCTGTATCAAGATTAACACCCAAATTATCCATTCCAACCATTTCAAAGCATCTAAGCATTGCAACAGGCGTTTCCTGACCTGTCTCAAACAAAAGATTCTGTCCGTTCTTTGCCAAGTGCCCTGCAACCGTTTTCACAGCTTCGCAAAGCTCTGACAAAACAGGGTTATTCGGATTTTCAGGAATAAAGCCCATATGTGTTACCACATTTTTTACACCTATAGATTTAGCAAAATCGGCGCCGTCGCAAAGGTTTTTAATGCGCATTTCCCTATATTCGGCAGGCACAAGACCTAAAGTTTTAGGGCCCTCGGTAAAATTCCAAACAGAAGGTCCTTCCCAACCGCACCAAAACGCAGAAACGGTAACTCCCTTTTCAGCCAGAAGTTTATTAAGCGTCTCGCTGTTTTGAGCAGTCCACACATCAGGATTCCATGAAATAATCTGACAGTTATCAAAGCCTTGCTCAACAAGGTTATCAAGCTTTTCGGGCATTGAAGCTATATTATCAAAACCTACACAAACGCCAATTTTCATCATTTTCAAATCACTCCTATTGCAATTTTTCTAATTTTATGTTGTCATTTATCCACAAGAATTACTTGCACTTTTTTTTACCAACGAGGTAATAATTTGGAGCTTAATTCCCTAAAAGAGCTTTTCCCCGTTTTTTACGGCACCGGAATTGTTAAAATTTGCCTGTAACAAAAATGGGTGCTAATGTAAATATCTTTCAACCGCGTTGGCACGAAAAAAGGGTTAAAGAGCTAAATTAAATATGTAATATTACTTTTTATATGTAGCTCTATATTCCGACGGCGACATTCCGTATTGCTTTGTAAAGGTCTTTGAAAAATAATTCTGGTCATAAAATCCGCAATCTGCCGAAATTTCCTTAAAGGATTTTCCTGTTTTTATTATCATACTCTCTGCCGAACGCAGTCTGACTGTGCATAAATATGTCATAATTGACAAATTATACTCTTTTTTGAAACATTTTGTTAAAGTAGCATTGCAACATCTGAACTTTTGTGATAGAATAGAAAGAGTGATTTTAGAAGAATAATTTTTGTTTATATATTCTTTTATCATCTGAGGGAGCTTATCGTTATATGCAAAAAGCTTATTTGTGCCTGTAAGGTATTCTGCAAGCACAACCATTATGCTGATGTATGAATCGATAAGCCTGCGGTCAATGGTTTTTACACTTTTTGAAATTTGTTCTGCCTTTGCCCTGTCTCCTAATATATCATTTGCCTTTTTCAACACATACTCTGTTGATATTGGGTTACTGTCGCAAACCTGTCCCATCATTAAATAACCCGAAAGTGTTCCGTAATGATATAACGGTGCAACCGCCTCGTAAAGACCGCGTCCGCATTTATATACATAAACCTGCTCTGTGGCTTTTACCCTTTCAAATGCATCAAAATCGTTTTTTCTGCAATCCTTCATAATTACAGCATTTTGCTGTATGCATTTGCAAAACGGCGTTGACTCGTGCGGATAAGAATAAATCTCATTGAATTCTGTATCGTGGATTGATATTCTTGCACCCGAAACAGTATAAAAATCCCTCAGAATAGAATTAACATCAATTATCTCTCTCATAAAATTTCATCCCCCGCAATTGGTACGATTTGATAATTTATCACATTATACTAATAATAATACTGTTTTTTATAGAACCGGTCAAGGGAAAAGTTTAAAATAATATCAAAGAATTTTATTTTTTTGAAAGGGCGGTTCTGGAAATGAGGAAAGCTAACTTGGAACAAATAACTAATGCAATTAAGAATTTTGACCTTTGCGGCAATCCCCGCGGCTGTATCCCATACGGTAACGGACACATTAATGACACATTTCTTGTGGTTTGTGACGGCGAAAACGGTATTCAGCACAAATATGTTTTACAATCGGTAAACAATAATGTTTTCAAAAAGCCTGAACAGGTTATGGAAAATATTGAAAAGGTTACCGAATACCTACGAAAGATAGTTGCAAACCCGCGTGAGGTTCTTACCCTTGCCCGCACCTTAAACGATTCCACCTATTATAAGGATAAGGACGGTCGTTGCTGGCGTTTGTATGACTATGTTACCGATTCGGTATGTCTTGAGCCTCCTGTTGAGCCTGAGGATTTCTATCAATGTGCTGTAGCCTTTGGTAAATTCCAGCGTTATCTCACCGATTTCCCTGCTGAAACTCTTTATGAAACAATCCCTGATTTCCATAACACACCTAAGCGTTATGAGAATTTCCTTAAGGCAGTTGAAGAAGATAAATGCGGCAGAGCTTCGGGTGTTAAGGAAGAAATAGAGTTTATAAAAGCTCGCAAGGAATTCTACAGCGTGTTGCTTGATAGCTATAAAGAGGGCAAGCTCCCCTTAAGAGTAAGCCATAACGATACAAAGTCAAATAATGTTATGCTTGATGAAAAAACACACGAGGCTCTTTGCGTTATTGACCTTGACACTATAATGCCGGGCTTCTCTGTAACCGACTTTGGTGATGCTATCCGTTTCGGCGCAAGCACCGCTACAGAGGACGAAAAGGACCTTTCAAAGGTTAGTATGGATATAGAAATGTTCCGTATATATACTAAAGGCTTCCTTGAGGGAACAGGCGGCGAGCTTCCCGATGCTGAGGTTATGCTTCTGCCCGAAGGCGCTAAGATGATGACTATAGAGTGCGGTATGCGCTTCCTTACCGACTATCTTGAGGGTGATACATACTTTAAAACCGCATATTCCGACCATAATCTCGACCGTTGCCGCACACAGCTTAAGTTAGTTGCCGATATGGAAGCTAAGTGGGACGAAATGAAGGCAATAGTTAAAGAATACTGTAAGGGGTAATTAAAATGTCAAAGGATATTACATTAGTAGTAATGGCAGCAGGAATGGGAAGCCGTTTCGGCGGTCTTAAGCAAATGGAGCCAATTGGTCCTAACGGCGAGGTTATACTTGATTTTTCTGTTTTTGATGCAGTCAGAGCAGGCTTTACAAAGGTTGTTTTCGTTATCAAACACGAAATTGAGGCTGATTTCAAGGAAATGGTAGGCAAAAGAATTGCCAAAAAAGTAAAGGTTGATTATGTTTTTCAGGAAACAAATCTTTTACCTGAGGGTTATACCTGTCCTGCCGACCGTACGAAGCCTTGGGGCACCGCGCACGCAATTCTCTGTTGCCGCGATGCTGTTAAGGAGCCTTTTGCTGTTGTTAACGCTGACGACTATTACGGCAGAAACGCATTTATAGAAATTGCAAAATTCCTAAAAAGCGATACTGAGGATTACTGTATGGTAGGCTTCCGTCTTGCTAACACACTGACAGAGAACGGATATGTTTCCCGCGGTGTTTGTGAGACCGAGAACGGAATATTAAAATCTGTAACAGAGCGCACCAAGATTTCAGACTGTAAGTTTACGGAGGATGACGGTGAAACTTGGACCGAGCTTGCTCCTGATACCTTGGTTTCTATGAATCTTTGGGGCTTTAATCCTGACATTTTCAGCTATATAGATAACGGCTTTAAAGCATTCCTCGACGAAAAAATAAATGTACCTAAGTCTGAATATTATCTTCCAAGCGTTGTTTCTGAGCTTATTGAAAGCGGTAAGAAGAATGTTAAAATGCTCGTTGCTGAGGACAAGTGGTACGGTGTGACCTATAAAGAGGATAAGGAACAGGTTGTAAGCGCTATCGGCAAAATGGTAGCTGATGGCTTATATGAAGGAATTTAATATAAAAGAGGTTTTAAAAATGAGATTTATTACAGTTGAAAGCTACGAAAAAATGAGCCGTTAGGCAGCAAATATTATTTCTGCTCAGGTTATAAGCAAGCCTGACTGTGTGTTAGGTCTTGCAACTGGCCCAACCCCTGTAGGCGCTTATAAGCAGCTTATTGATATGTGCAAAAACGGTGATGTAGATTTTTCCGCTGTTACCACTGTTAATCTTGACGAATATGTTGGTCTTGACGGTGACAACGACCAAAGCTACCGTTATTTTATGAACAACAATCTTTTTAATCATATTAACATTAAGCCTGAAAACACATTTGTTCCCAACGGTTGCGCTGAGGATTTAGATGCTGAGGGCGAGGCTTACGATGCTCATATTAATGAGCTTGGCGGTATTGATTTACAGCTTTTGGGTATCGGCATAGACGGTCACATCGGCTTCAATGAGCCTGACGAATACTTCATTAAGGGTACTCACGTTGTTGAGCTTGATGAATCTACAATCAAGGCAAATTCTCGTTTCTTTGAAAGCGAGGCAGATGTTCCGCGCAAGGCTGTAACAATGGGTATGGCTTCTATTATGAATGCTAAAAAAGTACTTCTTATCGCTAACGGCGCAAATAAGAAGGGAATTCTTGAAAAGGCATTTTTCGGTCCTATAACCCCTCTGGTTCCCGCTTCAATCTTACAGCTTCACCCTGACCTTACAGTTATATACAGTGAAAACTAAGCTATAGCCGGATTTTAATCCGGCTATATTGATTTAAATGATTTTTCATAGGCGGAGAAATCTTCAAATTAGGGATTGACAGAAGCTTTATTAATATGTTAAATTATAATTGTTAAATTTTAAAATTGGAGGAATTTAAATGAAAAAGGATAAGAAAAGCTTTTTAACTGAATTTAGAGAATTCATTATGCGCGGTAATGTGTTAGATATGGCTATAGGTGTTATTATAGCTACATCTTTCGGAAAAATTACCACAAGCCTTGTAAACGATGTTTTTATGCCTTTTTTGGGCGGTGTAATCGGTGAAATCGACCTTACAAATTTAAATTGGGAAATGATTCCCGCTGTTAAGGATGCCGCAGGCGAAATCACCAAGGAGGCTGTTGTTGTGGGTTTTGGAACACTTCTTGCAACCGTTATTGATTTTGTTCTCGTTGCATTTATGATTTTTGTTATGATAAAGGTATTCAATAAAACAAGGGAGATTACCGAAGCCAAGCTTTTAAAGAAAAAGACTGAGGAGGTAGCTGCCGAGCCTGAGGTTAAAGCTCCTACCACCGAAGAACTGCTTACCGATATTTTAGCTGAGATAAAAAAGCAAAATAAGGAATAATTTTTTTAAATCATAAGATAGTTAAATACAAAACCGACCTATTGCGCCATATAACGGTACAACAGGTCGGTTTTATTTTGATTTTTTATTTATTATATAATTCTTCTGCCTTTTTTATCTGCTTAATATAGCGGTCCTCTTCCGAAAAAATGCAACCGCAATACTTTTGCATATAAAGTCCCTTTTCGCGCGCCTTTTGATTGCCTTCTCTAAAATTCGGTCGAAAATCTCTGTAAAGAAATTCTACTCCATATTCCTTAGCATATCTCTCTCCGGCAGCGGCAGTAAGCTCGTGTTGCTGATAAATACTTGCTAAAAGAGTGGTGGAAAATGCTTTAAAACCGTTTTCTGCGGCAAAACGGGCGGTTTCCTCCAACCGATGCTCATAACAATAGGTGCATCTTCCGTTAATATCATCAGCTACATTTTTAACGAAATCTATCAATCCATAGTGCTCGTCAACAATATACTCCATACCTATTTTCTGAGAATATGAAACAAAGCAATCCCGTCTTGCCTCATACTCCTTAAAGGGGTGAATATTAGGATTATACCAAAACCCAACAGGCTCTATACCCTCATTCCTAAGCGGTTCTACACAAGACACCGAGCAAGGCGCACAGCAACAATGTAATAATATTTTATCCATATTACTGATTAGCCGAGGTGATACTGTCAATATCCATTATGTAATCGCCGTCGCCCATAACGGTCGGAAGCTTACCGTCCCACTTGTTCCACTTTATGTACTCAACATAATCGGGTGACGCGGTTAATGCCTGTTGAATAAGCTTAATGCTTTCCGACTCAGCTTCTGCCTGAGTAACCTTTTGCTTTGCCTCAATTTCTATTCTTGCCAAGTCCTGTTCAGCCTTAAGGGCATTTTGCTGAGCAGTCTGCTTAGCCTCAACTGCGGCATTGAATTCCTCTGAAAAATCAAAGTTTATAATGTTGAAAATCTCAACAGCAATACCGTACTCCCCTATTTTTTCACTCAAGGCGTCCTTAATTTCGGTACTTACCTCCTGACGGCGGGTTATAAGCTCCTCTGCCGTATAGCGTGCGGTAACCGCCTTAATACTCTCCTGAATAGCAGGAGTAATGATTACATTCTCATAGCCTGTTCCAATGTTTTTAAAGAGTGATGCGGAGGATTCGTGCGCAACGCGGTAGTTCACAGCTACAAGATAGGTTATAACCTGCAAATCCTTAGAGGAAGCAGAACCGTCGGTCTCAATCTTTTGAGTACGGTTATTTATTTGAACAACCTGTTGAACAAATGGAATTCTTAAATGAAGTCCCTCAGACAACACCTTATCAGACACCGCTCCCAAGGTTACAATAACACCTGTATTACCTGCGCCTACAACCGTAAAGGTTGAAGCGAGCACAATAATTGCAGCAAGCGCAATTACACCTATTGCAATAAGCTTTTTCATATTTTTATTCATTATTCCTCATCCTTTCCACAGCAACGCTTATATTTTTTACCGCTTCCGCAAGGGCAGAGGGCATTTTTACTTACGGCACCGCTTCCCCTTACGGTCAATGGCTTATCGCCTGCTGAGGTCTCCTCTGCAACTTTTTCGCGCTTAACATCCTCTTCACGCTTAATACGAACGGTCATAACAAGCTTTGCGGTCTGCTCGCGAATTGTGTTGGTCATAGCCTCAAACATATCGTAGCTATCGTTACGGTATTCTACAACAGGGTCGTGCTGACCGTAAGCTCTTAAGCCTATTCCCTGACGGAGCTGGTCCATAGCGTCAATATGGTCCATCCAATTGGTATCTACGCTTCTGAGAAGCATTACGCGCTCCATTTCGCGCATAGTTTCGCTTCCGTACTCTGCCTCGCGTTCTGCATAAGCAGTATGAGCCTTTTCCTTAAGCGATTCGGCAATTTCCTCGCGCGAGGTCTCTCCAAGCTCCTCAGGTGTGAAATAGAAGTCCTCGTGACTGCTTATCCAGCCTGCAAAATACTCTCTAAGACCTGCTAAATCCCAATTATCGTGAACTGCGTCATCAGCAAGGTAAATACCGCAGTAAGCATCAATGGTTTCGTCAACCATCTTCATAACGGTGTCCTTAATATCCTCACCGTTAAGCACCTTGTTACGCTGACCGTATATCAGCTCACGCTGTTTATTCATTACATCATCATACTGAAGCACATTCTTACGGATGGCAAAATTCATACCCTCCTTCTTCTTCTGCGCATTTTCAATTGTATGAGAGAGCATACCGCTCTCAAGCGGAACATTTTCGTCAACCTTCAGCGTTTCCATCATATTTGAGATACGCTCACCGCCAAATAGACGCATAAGGTCATCCTCAAGCGATACAAAGAACTGTGTATTACCGGGGTCGCCCTGTCGTCCTGCACGGCCTCTTAGCTGATTATCAATTCTTCTTGATTCGTGACGCTCTGTACCGATAATCGCAAGACCTCCTGCATTACGAACCGCCTCAGACTCAGGGGCAATTTCAGCCTTGAATTTATCGTAATACTCCTTAAACTTATCTCTTGCAGCAATAATCTCACTATCATCCGTCTCAGCAAAGCCTGTAGCCTCAACTATCATATCCTCGCTAAGTCCGTCGTGACGGAGTGCTGCCTTTGCTAAATATTCAGCGTTACCGCCAAGCATAATATCAGTACCACGGCCTGCCATATTTGTAGCAATGGTAACTGCGCCGAGTTTACCTGCCTGAGCTACTATCTCAGCTTCCTTTTCGTGGTGCTTTGCATTAAGCACATTATGCTTAACACCGCGTCTTTTAAGCATAGCCGAAAGAATTTCGGATTTTTCAATTGTAACCGTACCAACAAGCACAGGCTGACCTTTTTTATTGCACTCAACGATTTTATCTATTACCGCATTAAACTTTGCAAGCTCGGTTTTATAAACAACATCATTTTCGTCAATACGCGCTAACGGCTTATTTGTGGGAATTTCTATAACATCAAGGTTATAAATCTGCTGAAACTCAGTTTCCTCGGTCATAGCAGTACCCGTCATACCCGAAAGCTTATTATAAAGACGGAAGAAGTTCTGGAATGTAATAGTAGCAAGGGTTTTAGATTCTCTTGCAACCTTTACACCCTCTTTAGCTTCTATAGCCTGATGAAGTCCTTCGTTGTAACGGCGTCCGTACATAAGACGGCCTGTAAATTCGTCAACAATTATTACCTCACCGTCTTTTACAACATAGTCAACATCGCGCTTCATAATACCGTAGGCTCGGATTGCCTGATTAACGTGGTGGGCAATAGCAATGTTTTCGGTATCATTAAGATTTTCAATATTAAACCAGCCCTCAGCCTTTTTAACACCCTCAGGCGTAAGGGTTGCAGTACGCGCCTTTTCGTCTACAACATAATCACCGTCATAATTAGTAACCTCATCGCTTGCCTTGTCGTCCATTTCCTTAACCTTAACCATTTTAAGGGAGCGCGCAAAGCTATTTGCCTGAGTATATAGCTCGGTTGATTTATTACCCTGACCTGAAATGATAAGCGGGGTTCTTGCCTCATCTATAAGGATTGAGTCCACCTCGTCCACAATAGCAAAATTGTGCTCGCGCTGAACCTTTTGCTCCTTATAGATTACCATATTATCGCGCAGATAATCAAAGCCTAACTCATTATTGGTGCAGTAGGTAATATCTGCTTCGTATGCAGTTTTTTTAGCATCGTGGTCCATTCCGTGAATGATAAGTCCAACAGTAAGTCCCATAAAGCGGTAAAGCTTACCCATCCACTCAGAGTCACGCTTGGCAAGGTAATCGTTTACCGTAACGATATGAACACCCTTGCCCGAAAGTGCGTTAAGATATGCAGGGAGTGTTGCAACAAGGGTTTTTCCCTCACCTGTTTTCATTTCGGCAATTCTGGCCTGGTGAAGAATAATACCGCCTATAATCTGCACAGGAAAATGCTTCATACCAAGCACTCGCCAGCCTGCCTCTCTGCAAGCGGCAAAGGCCTCAGGCAGAATATCGTCTAAGGTTTCACCCATAGCCAAACGGTCCTTAAACTCGTCGGTTTTAGCTCTCAGCTCATCATCTGAAAGAGCGGCATACTCGTTTTCAAGCTCGAGCACCTTTGTTTGCAGATGTGTAATTCTTTTTATTTCTTTTTTACTGTAATCTCCAAAAATAGCTTTTAATAAACCCATAATCAAACCTCATAATATTTAATCCTATTAATCATAACATAAAATTGTAAATAAATAAACTTTTATTTAAAATAAATCTCATTTTTTTGCATTTCAAGACCACTTGAAAGGGTTATTTCTTCATTTTTTTCTATAAAAACCGCTTCTGTATCGGAAATAGAATTAATAAGCTCTAAACCCTTTTCCTTGCCGAGTAGCATACAAACGGTAGAAAGCGCATCGCAGTCAAACGAGCTTTCGCCCACCACAGTAACCGATGTGAGACTATTTTCCACACCGTAGCCTGTATCGGGGTCTATAATATGGTGATAAAGCTTGCCGTTTTGCTCTATATATCGCTGATATATTCCCGATGTAACCGCCGATTTATCCTGAAGCCTTAGAACCGCAATAGTGTCATCATAGAAAGGGCGTTTAATACCAACCCTATATTCCTTTCCGAAAACCACAACATTTCCGCCAAGATTTACTATTCCGTTCACAGCGCCGTTTTTCTTAAGGTAATCGGTCACTTTATCGGCAATATAACCCTTTGCTATACCGCCAAGGTCTATTTTTTTGCCGTTCACATTTATACGGCTTCCCTCTATTTCTATGCTTTCGTAATCGACATTTTTTAAAGCCTCGGCAATCTCCTTTTTTTCGGGGATAACCTGATTGTTGAAATTCCACAGCTCACTCACAGAGCAAACCGTAATATCAAACTTACCGTCTGAAAGCTCAGAATAATATAACGCGCGGTTTATTATTTCTATTGTTTCAACACTTGCCTCAGTAAAGCCTTCAGAAGAATTAATATGGTAGACATCGCTATCTTCATTCGTACGGCTAAGCTGATTATCAAATTTTTCGCACAACGAAAAAGCACCGTCAAGCGTTTCCTCATCGCAATCTGCGGTAAGGCTCACTACAGTGTCCATTAAAAAACGGGTATTGCTACTCTCACCCTTGCAACCGCAAAGGGTTAAAAGCAGAAAAAGAAGATAAACAGATGTAAACTTTTTCATAATAACAGTATACATCCTCTTCCCTTTTTTGTAAAGATGTGTTATACTGTTTTTATTGAAAAAAGGGGGTGTCCGCTATGAAAAAATGGGATTTTATAATAATTTTTTTCACAATAGCTATGGCACTCACCGTTTTTCTGTGTATCGCCCTTACAGGAAGTAGCGGAAAAAACGTTACCGTCTCTCAGAACAACAGCATTGTTTATGAGGGTAGACTTTCTGCAAACAAGCAGATAAAGCTATCCGCCAACACCGTTGAAATAAAGGACGGTAAAGTAAAAATGGACTATTCAACCTGTAAAAACCAGATTTGTGTAAAGCATAAACACATTTCAAAGAAAGGTGAAAGCATTATCTGCCTGCCAAATGAGGTTATAATTGAAATAAAATAAAATGCCACCCCTCGTCGGGATGACATTCAGGTTCACTTTCATTACAGCTTAAAGATAAGCTTAAGCCACTTTTCAAGGCTTGAAAGCCAAGCGTGATTATGTGTAAGCACTTGGTTTTCATCATCACAGGTTTGCTTGTCACAGGTAGAAAGACCGTGACAGCCAAAAGGATAAATATGCATTTCGGTAGGAATTCCATACTTTGCCAAAGCCGATGCATACAAGTAGCTGTTCATTACAGGGACTGCATTATCCTCTGCGGTGTGCCACAAGAATGCAGGCGGTGTTTTTTCAGACACCTGTCTGTCACAGGAGAATTTCTCGGTTTCTGCCTCATTGGGAGCGTGGCCTAAAAGATTATGGAAACTTCCTGCGTGTGAATGCGCGGTATCAGCCGTAATTACGGGATAGCACAACACAGATGCGTTTACCGACTTACTCTCAGGGAAAACCTCACGAACCTCTGCACAGTCAAAACAGGTGGAGTAATACGCAGAAAGATGTCCTCCCGCAGAGAAGCCGATAATAGCAACCTTTTCGGTATCACAGTTCCAGTCGTCTGTATGAGCATATATAAGCTCCATAACCGAAGCTACCTCACGAAGCTGTGTAGGGAAACGGTGAGGCGCCACCGAATAGGTAAGAACAAACGCATTAAAACCCTGATTTAAAAACTGAAGTGCAATAGGCTCAGCCTCACGCTGACTGCACATACCGTATCCGCCACCCGGAATCACAAGCATACAGGGTCTTTTATTATTCTGTCTGTTCATTTCGGTCATATTAAAAGGAAGATATACCTCAAGAACAGGGTCAGCGCCGTTCTCTCCTAAAAAAGAATATATTTCCTTAAGATGAATTTTTTCATATTTCATTTTTAACACCCCAAAAGTTTGATAAAAAAATTTTATCACCTCATGAACAATTAGTCAAGATAATTAATTTTTAAAAAGGAGTAAATAATGCTTACATTTGAAGAATTAAAAAAGAACCCGTCAATTAATGCCTATATTGAGGGTGCAGACCGCTCTCTCGCCGCATTAGGCTATACTGAGCATAGCTTTGCCCATGTCACCAAGGTGGCACGGGTATCTGAGTACATTTTAAGTACATTAGGCATTCCCGAAAAGGAAATAGAGCTTGCAAAAATAGCGGCTTATTTGCACGACATAGGCAACCTTGTAAACCGCATCGACCACTCTCAAAGCGGTGCCGTAATGGCTTTCCGTATACTTGATAATCTTAATATGGATGCCGAGGACATTGCGAAAATTGTTTCTGCAATAGGAAACCACGATGAAGGCACAGGCGTACCGGTTGATAATCTTTCGGCCGCACTTATCCTTGCCGACAAATCGGATGTTCGCCGAAGCAGAGTAAGAAACCGTGATAAAAGTACCTTTGATATTCACGACAGGGTTAATTATTCGGTTAAAAGCTCAAGCCTTAAAATAAACGAAAGCAAAACTCAGATAAAGCTACGACTCACCATAGACACAAAATACGGCAGTATAATGGAGTATTTTGAAATATTTATGGGCAGAATGCTGCTCTGCCGAAAGGCTGCTGAAAAATTAGGACTTTGCTTTAAGCTTATAATTAACGACCAACAGCTTTTGTAGTGCTTCTTAACAGATTTAAAGCATATGAAAAGACCTGAGCCGAGGCTCAGGTCTTAATCTTATTCAAGGATATATATTTCCATATTGCGGACACCAAAGGATTTACAAGCGCTTTCAGAGGTTAAGAACAAATCAACTCCTGTAGGATGCTTTTTAATGAATCCGCCGGTATCTGCCGCTACAGCATAGCCGTAAATAACACTGCCGTCAGGTGACTTGATATACATTTTTGTTCCGTAAGGTATTACCTTAGGGTTAACGGCAATATATCCGGGCTTAGGCGCAACACCTGTTGAACAGTTGTTGCCTGTATAGGTGTAAGCCGTAGCTCTTACTGTCATTTTAGATTTAAACTTAATGGGATTACCCTTAGCGTCAAGCTCAATAGCCTTTGAAGGCGAAAGCACCGATATAGAATTCACATCTGCGCTTGTCTTCACAGCATTGCTAACAACCTTGGTTCCCACAATCTTTTTGGCATTAACCGCCTCTGTTACAACCGATGATTCGGTAACTGTTTTTTCAACCGACACGCCGTTTACAAGCTTTTCGGTATACTTAACAAGCTTTACGCCGTTTTTACCCGCCTGAGCGGTCACCACCGAGCCCTTAGCTCTTTCAGCGGAATAAACCGTCTCTGTAGAGTAAGGAATAGACTCAGTATAGCTTCCCTCAACATAAGAAACATCAGCGTAATCAATATATACCGTATCTTCAATTACCGTATCAGCCGAAGGCTCAACGAAATCGTGATTATCAACACTGTATCCTGCCAAAGCGAGAGCCTCAGCTACCGTACCGCCTGAGAAATCAACCGTTACGGTTTTATCTCCACAGGTAATGTAAATCGGATAGGTATATGCTATTTTAATTGAAGTTGTCCTACCTCTTACCGAGGTATCCTCAATACTGTAGCTTGCGGATTTGAATTCCACGCCCGAAAGAGCTTTAGCTACATTATTGTGTAATGTGCGTACCGTGTATGTTTTTTCACCGTCGAAAATATTTACGGTATAGGTGGAATAGCTTAGTAAAGTAACTACCGCGACGGTAACTGCGGTCATAACCGCCAGACAACTTACGCGCATCTGCTTGCAGGAAAATATCCTTGACAGACCATACTTTATTTTCTCTATCATCCAATAACTCCTTTGTTTGACAATGTTTGTCTTTCCAAGTCGTTTGACATTATAACCAAACAAGAGCTTATTGTCAAACCAACCAAAAGCACCATTTTTGTTACTTTTGACGAAAAAACACCAACAAATTTAAAAAGTTACAAGTTTGTAACCTTTTTTACACTGCTTTTTTTGCCATTTTTTGACATTTAGGTTGTGCAGTCCTACAAAAAACCAAGTCAGCAATTTAAAGAAACGCTCTAAAATCTGTTTTTAATACTATATATTGTGGTTTCTGATTGTATATTAAAGCTTTCATACCGCATATTGCAAGTTGTACTGTTTGGAATTTCTTGTCACCTATATATATTTTATTCAATGTTTAAATATATATTACTCTTTTTAAAATCTATACCCAGCACCAAAAACACCACTTGACAAAAGAACGAATGTTCGTTATAATATAAATATTAATACTTTTTTGGTGATATTTTATGGATATAACAAGCTTTACTGAAACCAACTCAATTGCGAAATGCTGTTTTACAGGCTACCGCCCCTCAAAGCTTCCCTTTAGTATGAATAAAAAAGACCCGTCTTACAAGGAGTTTGAAAATCTGCTTATTGACGGTATTGTTACCCTTTTAAACGAGGGCTGCCGTACCTTTTATTCGGGTATGGCAATGGGATTTGATATTATCGCCGCAGAGACTGTACTGTTACTCAAAAAATTATATCCCTCGGAGCTTAGGCTTGTTTGCGTTATTCCCTTTAAAGAGCAAAGCGCAGGTTTTTATGATTCTTGGCGTGAGCGTTACGATACTATACTTTCTCAATGTGATGAAAAAATCCTACTTTCCGAAGATTACTTTTCAGGTTGTTATCAAAAACGCAACGAATATATGGTAAAAAATACCGACTGTGTTCTGACTTGGTATGACGGTAAAAAGGGAGGCACACGCAACACCCTTTTGTACGCACAGAAGCAAGGCAGATTTGTATTTAATGTAAACACGATGTGTGATGAATTTAAGAATTCACAAGCTATGCTTGATATATAAAAATGCTCCCGACTGCTTAGCACTTTGCAGTCAGGAGCTATTTATATAAGAATTAAAGTTCAATTTCTGCCTTTTTTCCGCTCATATTGTAAAGACGATACTTTACACCTGCGGTATCAAACATACGCTTTGAAGCTAACACGCTGTCCGAATCGGCATACTTATCAGCCATATAAACAACCTCAGCTATGCCAGACTGTATAATAGCCTTTGCGCACTCGTTACAAGGGAAAAGTGTGGTATAAACCGTACATCCCCTAACACCGCCCGTAGCGCAGTTAAGTATTGCATTTAATTCAGCGTGACAAACATACAGATACTTTGAATTAAGCGGTTCTGCATCCCTATCCCAAGGATATTCGTCATCACTACAGCAACGGGGCATACCGTTATAGCCCATTGAAAGAATTCGATTATCGGAATTAACTATACAGGCACCCACCTGTGTTGAAGGGTCCTTACTTCTCATTGCAGAAAGACAAGCAATACCCATAAAATATTCGTCCCAGCTTAAATAGTCTTCTCTTTTCAAAATCTTCACCTCTTAATTTTTCCTCTATAATTATTATAATACTTGTACACATCAATTGCAATCTTTATTTTTTATAAGCAGTACAGTTGCTATTATCATTACAATCGGAAAAACAGATGCCACACCAAAGCCTATGTGAAGTCCTAAGGAATCTGCAACTATACCAAGCACCCAAGGACCTAAGCAACAGCCTGTATCTCCGCACATTGCAAGCGTGCTATACATAACAGAACCACCCTCGGGGAAATCCTTTGCTCCGGCTGAGTAAACCCCAGGCCAAGAAATGCTTACCGTAAAACCGCATATAGCACAAAAAATCAGTGATACCATAGGTATATTACAAACTGCAACAACCGCATAACAAACAAAACAACAAGCACTTAATATAATAAGCGTCTTATTAAAGGAAATCTTGTGAGAAACTGCGGCATACCAGATTCGTCCCGCTCCCATAAAAATTGCAAACGCGCAAGGTCCTGCAAGGTCGCCTATAACCTTAGAAACACCCAATGCTTGCTGAGCAAACATAGATGCCCATTCTGCCATTGCAATTTCACAAGCACCCGCACAAATCATCATAATCATATAAATCCTGAATCTGCTAATGCGAATAAGCTTACTAAACGGAAGCTTTTTAGCCCCCTTTTCAGGCTCTACAATAGGCACCATAAAGAAAGAAAACATATTGAGAAAAGGCAGCACCGCCCATACGAGAGGTATATTTGCCCAACCGTAATACCCAAAAACAGCCACAAGCAAGGTAGTTACGATAATAGTAAACGCCTGTCCCCAACAGTAAAAGGAATGTAATAAGGACATATTCCCCGATTTATTCTCAGTTGGAAGCATTTCTATCATAGGACTCATAATCACTTCCATAAGTCCGCTTCCAAAGGCATAAACAATTATAGAAACCACAATCGCGAGGTATGTATTGCCCATAAACCGAGGGAGCACACCTAAAAGAGCGAGTCCCAAAGCCGCCGAGCCCTGACAAAGTATTGCCGTTTTACGGTAGCCTATTGCACCCACGATTTTCGGAGTTATAAAATCAACTATCATCTGGGTTACAAAATTCACCACAACAAGTCGCGCGAGCCTTTCGTAGCCGAGTCCGTAAACATCCTGTAACGCAATAAAAAGTATCGGTAAAAAGTTATTTACAACCGCCTGTACGATATATCCTATATAACAGGCAAGCTTAGTAACGGTATATTTAGATTTCATTTTCTATTTCCTTTAAAATTCCTATTATATCCTGAGGTTTTTCTGCTATGTAGGATGCGCCGTTAGCCAAAAGCTCTTCACGGTTTCTGAATCCCCATAAAACGCCAACACCCTTACAGCCGACATTAACTGCCGTAGCAACATCCATACCCGAATCCCCAATGAGCACACATTCACAGGGTTTAAATCCAAGCTCATCAATAAGCTTTAAGGTGAGTGCAGGGTTAGGCTTAGTCGGAAAACCGTCACGCTTACCGTAAACCAAATCAAAGGTATCACCGAAAAGCTTGTCAACCACCGCAACTGCCATTTTTTCAGCCTTGTTAGAAATAACTGCTGTTTTAAGTCCTGTTTCCTTTAGACTTGATATAAGCTCGTTTATTCCGTCATACGGAACGGTAAAATCGGTATAATGCTCCCCATAATGCTTCCAAAAGCATTCGAATAATTTTTGTACTGTTTCACCGTCTCGGTTATCTGTAGGAAGTATGCGTTCCATAAGCTTTATCATACCGTCGCCAACAAAAATTTTATAGCTTTCTTCAGGATGTACGGGATACCCAAAGCAGGAAAGCGCATAATTCGAGCTTGTCGCAAGGTCGCGTAAGGAATTAACCAATGTACCGTCCAAATCAAAAAGTACCGCTTTAATCATTTTTTCTCCTAAATATGTAATCTTTTTACCGCCCCAAACGAAAAGAGTACCACAGACCTTATTTATCTTGTCTTGAGGTTAAAATCGTTTGTGGTGCGCTTTGCAGTGAGCGGTGCCGTACGCTTTGTACTGCCCCGAACAAAAAGATTGCCACAGACGATTTTAACCCAAGTGCCTATAGATACAAAAAGCCCCTGAGCATATAAGCTCAGGGTTATTTGTAAGAAATTATTAGATAGCTCTGGTAACCTTACCCGAACGCAAGCAACGGGTGCAAACATTGATACGGCGGGGCGAACCGTTTACGATTGCCTTTACCTTCTTAACATTGGGCTTCCAGGTTCTGTTTGTTCTTCTGTGAGAGTGGGAAACCTTAATACCGAAAGCAATTTCTTTACTGCAGATATCACATTTAGCCATGGTCTGCACCTCCTTTTCAAATACGCGGACAGAGTTTTAACTCCTCACCGCAATAAGCAAAAATTATAATATCACACTTTATGACAAAAATCAAGTATTTTTTTTACTATTTTAAATTTATTTTTTATTTTTGCTTCCAATACGGTTTTCTGTGCCATTTAAAAGACGCTTTATATTAGAGCTATGCTTAGCGATAACTATTCCGCCCATTGCAAAGCTTATAATCACCTGAGGCAGCAAGGGCGCTAAGCTGTCGTGAAAAACAACCGAAAGCGTAAGCACAACTACCGTAGCAAGCAGTGAGCTTAATGATACAATTTTAGTGGTTATTGTGCTTACCGCAAAAACAACCAGTCCCGAAATTATAGCAATAGGAGAGCATATTGCGTAAATACCTACGCTTGTTGCCACGCCTTTTCCGCCCTTAAACTGAAAAAATATCGGGAATACATGACCTAACATACAAGCCAAACCGCAAATATATGCGCCGTAAATAGGATATGCCCATTCTGCGCCTGTAGTTGTTATAATATAGTCAAACACAAGCTTGCCCATAAATACCGCAACAAACCCCTTTAAGGCATCGCAAACAAAGGTGAGCGCTCCGGGAAGAAAGCCCGCAGTACGCATAACATTAGTAGTTCCTGCGTTACCGCTTCCTATTTCTCTTACATCCTTTTTAAGAAATGCCTTTGCAAAAATAACGGCAAAATTTATACTTCCTATAAGGTATGCGGCAATAACGGTTATAATAGCAGTAATAAACATTACTTATCTCCCCTTTCGCGAATTACGAAGCGCACAGGTGTGCCCTCAAGTCCAAAGGTTGAACGAATTTGATTTTCAAGGTATCTCTGATATGAAAAATGAAACAGCTCTGCCTTATTACAGAAGCAAACGAATGTAGGCGGCTTAGTAGAAGCCTGTGTCATATAATATATTTTCAGCCTCTTACCCTTATCTGTAGGCGGCTGAACGCGGGCGGTAGCATCTGCAAGAATATCATTAAGCATACCTGTAGAAATACGCATAGTATTCTGCTCGTTTACATATTTTATAAGCTCGAAAAGGCGGTCTACACGCTGACCTGTTTTAGCAGATATAAAGATTATCGGCGCATAAGGCATAAACGAGAAATCTATATTCAGCTTTTTGCGGAATTCGTCCATTGTTTTGCCGTCTTTTTCAACAGCGTCCCACTTATTCACCGCAATAATACAAGCCTTACCATCCTCAAGCGCTAAGCCTGCAACCTTTGAGTCCTGTTCGGTAAAACCGTCGGTAGCGTCAATCATAATAACGCATACATCGGCTCTTTCAATCGCCATTTTAGCTCGAAGCACGCTGTATTTTTCAATCTTATCCTCTACCTTGGACTTTCTTCTGAGTCCTGCGGTATCAATAAAATTATATTTAATCCCGCCGCGCTCTATTCGTGTGTCAATAGCATCACGCGTGGTTCCTGCAATATTTGAAACAATAGAACGCTCCTCACCTGATATTTGATTAATAAGAGACGATTTACCCGCATTAGGCTTACCTATAACCGCAACATTTATTATTTCTTCCTCGCTGTCACAGAAATCCTCTTCGGGAATATGCTCAATAACCGCATCAAGCAGGTCGCCTGTTCCGTGACCGTGTACAGATGAAACCGCAATCGGGTCACCTATGCCGAGATTATAAAACTCATAATATTCCGAGGGCATTTCACCGATTGCATCACACTTATTAACACACAGTACAATAGGCTTACCGCTCTTTCTGAGCATTGCGGCAACATCACTGTCAGCCGCCGTTACACCGCTTTTTATATCTGTAACAAAAATTATAACAGAAGCGGTATCAATGGCAAGCTGAGCCTGTGCGCGCATACTGCTAAGTATTATATCGTCGGTTTTAGGCTCAATACCGCCGGTATCTACAAGCATAAGCTTTCTTCCAAGCCACTCAGCATCACCGTAAATACGGTCGCGTGTAACACCGGGTGTATCGTCCACTATTGAAAGTCTTTTACCGATTATTTTATTGAAAAGTGTGGATTTTCCAACATTAGGCCTTCCCACAACAGCAACTATCGGCTTTGGCATACTTTTCACTCCTTTTCCATTATTCAATTAAAACACATTATTCATTAATCCCAAGAATATTTATGAGCAAATCATAACCGTCATTATTAACGGGTGTAACCTTTACTTCGAGTTTTTCGCACAGCTCATCAAGAGTAATGCTATCAAGGAACATATCTCCCCCGTCTCTGAGCATTACAGACGGTATGAGAAGCTCTTGTCCCAAACCCTTACCGCCAAGCTGGTCAATAATATCAGTAGCTGTTACAAGACCTGCAACGGTGATTTCTCCGCCAAAGAAATTATTCTTTATTGCTACAACATTACATTCAAGATTATCCCACTTTTTTACTGCCTTGTCAACCATTTCCTTAATAAAAGGATAAGCCGCTTCGCCTGTAACTAATGTAATTATTCTCTTTTCTTTTAGTTTATAATCACATTCTTCCAAAGCAGACGCAAATTCACTCTTAAGTAACGGAACAAGTCCCACACCGTTTTCAAGCTGTAGGAATTCCTCATAGTAGTAGGCCTCGGGTAGCGGTCTTTCTGCAAGTATATAAAACTCGTCTGCCGCATAAATTCTCCGTTTCCCGCCGTTTTTATAGCATTTCTCAGCGAATTCCTCTATAATGTCAATCGTTTTCTCTGCCGTTTCCTTGCAGAAAGGCTTAATATCAGCAAGCCCCTCTCGATGTCCTGTAAGTCCTACAGGAACTGCCGCAATACAATCTATATTTTCCATAACGGTAAGGTCTGAAAGGCTTCGTACAAGCTCGTCGCCGTCATTCCACTCAGGCACAAGCACAAGCTGACAGTTAAGCTTTATACCCGCATCATTAAACCGTTTTATTATTTGTAACGCCTCGCCTGCAAAACGGTTGTTCATCATTTTTACCCTTAATTCAGGATTAGTAGTATGCACCGATATATTAACAGGGCTTATATGCATTTTAATTATACGCTCAACCTCGTGCTCGGTAATGTTAGTAAGGGTAATATAATTACCGAACAGAAAAGAAAGACGGGAATCATCATCCTTAAAATAAAGAGTATCACGAAGACCTTTTGGAAGCTGGTCTATAAAGCAGAAAATGCATTTATTTCTGCAAGAGCGCTTTTCGTCCATAAGATATGTCTGAAACTCAAGACCGAGCTCATCATATTCGTCTTTTTTCACCTTTTTAGATTTAATCTTTCCTAATGAATTTATATACTCAACAATGAGCTTTGTGTTATTCTGATAAAAGCGGTAGTCAAGCACATCCATTATGGGATTACCGTTAATACTAACAAGCTTATCCCCTGCTTTTATTCCCGCCTTATGCGCGGGACTGCCCTTTAAAACCGATTTTACTATAACAGACATTTTTGACACCCCTTAAAACAAAATACAAAATTCAAAACAAAAAACAAGAGGAGGATTGCTCCTCCTCAGTTGATAACAGAATTATTCGCCAACCTTTACAACCTCACGGCCGTTATACTGACCGCAAGCAGGGCAAAGTCTGTGGGGGCGCTTATATTCGCCACATGAGCACTTTACCAATGTGGGAGCAGTAAGCTTCCATACATTGTTTCTTCTCTTATCACGTCTTGCTTTAGAAGTTTTTCTCTTCGGTACTGCCATTTTTAGGCACCTCCTTAAGTTGATGATTCATTATTTAGTAGCTCGGCAAGTGCAGCCAACCGAGGGTCTATTTCCCTTTCCGGACAGTCACATTTACCGTCATTCAGGTCCTTACCGCATTTCGAGCAGATACCCTTGCAATCCTCCTTGCATAAATGCTTCATAGGAAGATTAACTATAACCTCAGAATACAAAAGCTCATCAATATCAAGCTTCATATCAGGTACTAACAGTATTGTCTCGCTATCCTCGCCCTCAATAGCCGGGGCAAGAGATTTCTCTACGGCAACAGTGTGCTTACGCTTGACGGGAATACCGCAACGGTCACACCCGGCTTCAAATTCAAAGCAAACAGAAGCCTTTAAACCTACAAGACTTGCTTTATTGGAAACGGTGCCGTGAATGGTTACAGGTTCTTTGAGCGGAAACGAACCCTGATATTCAACAGAACTTAAATCCAAAGCATACTCAAGAGGCAAAGAAGAACCCTCATTGACGAAAATCTTTTTTAAATCAATAATCATACTTCCACCTCTATCGTCACAAAGAGTATTATATCGCTGACAAGCCGTTTTGTCAAGAATTTTATTTATTAAAAAGGATAAAATTTCTTTTTCTCCAATAAAACCAAAAACTTACGCTAAGCTATAAATTCTTTCAGCAAAACCGTACATCCGATAAAGATAAGTATAACGCCGCCTATTAGCTTAGATTTATGTTTTGTCATCTTAGCAAATTTTCTTCCGAAAATCACACCCAAGGATCCCATTAAAAACGCCGAGACACCTATAATTACCGAGGCGTAAAAAACATTAACTCCCTTATCGTGAAATTCAAAGCCAACAGGTATAATATCCACGCTGTCAGCCAAGGCGAGAGGCAAAAGCACCCTTACAGAAAATGTGTAATTCGGTATATCCCAAACATCGTGGTGTTCAAGAATAATATACACACCAACCGCTAAAAGCACAAGAAAAGAAAACCAATGCCCTGTTAAGTCAATAAGCCTATGAAATCCCGCACCCGAAAAAAATCCGAGAAGAGGCATAAAAATATGCGCTCCGCCTGCCCATAAACCTACCGTAACAATGTTTTTTGCTGTAAGCTTATCAGCCGCAAGACCTTTGCACACCGCAACAATAAAGCCGTGAAAAGAAATACCAAGCGCTGCCATTAATAATTCAAGAAAATTCATATCTTTTCCCCTTTTATTAACAGTTTACCATATCATATGGTATTTTTCAACATTATGTTTTTAATTCTTAACACCTTAAAAAATACAAATAAGTTTTATTGCTTTTATAGGCGCTACTGTGCTATAATAATCTATATAATGTAAAAAATGATGACCGAACACAAGAGTTCCTAAGAGCAAGAGCCCTTAAGACTCAATAAGCACCGTCTTAAAACCGTACTTCAATATTGTGGAGTTGATAATGAAGGTGTTGAAGTTAACGAATTAAATATATATAATAAAGGAAAACTGATATGATTTTAGAAGAATCTCTATTTATTTGCCCCGTTTGCAGGCAAAAGCTTTTCCGTGTGTCAAACGCGTTTAAATGCCTTAAAGGGCATGGCTTTGACATTTCAAAAGAGGGTTATGTAAACCTACTTATGGATAATAGCAAGGGCAAGCGTCACGGTGATGACCGTCTTATGGTAGCCGCGCGCAAAAGCTTTCTTGATAAGGGATATTATTTCCCTTTAAAATCGGCAATAACCGAATTAGCAGGAAAAGGAAATATTATTCTTGATTCGGGTTGTGGCGAAGGATATTATACTCAAGCCATTGCAACCGATAACACAGTTTGCGGAATTGACATTTCAAAGGACGCATTAAAATATGCGGCAAAAAGATGTAAAGATGTAGAATTCGCAGTAGCAAGCATATCCGATATTTCGTTAAAAAACAGTTCGGTTGATACAATAATAAATATATTTGCTCCAGATTCTTTAGAAGAATTCTTAAGAATTCTTAAACCAAACGGTAGCTACATAACTGCCGTACCTATGGAAAATCATCTTTTCGGACTCAAATCCGCTATATACGAAAAGCCCTATAAAAATCCTGCACCTCAAAGAGAAAGACAAGGCTTTATGATTACTTCATCAAAAGAAATTCGTTATAGCATAACCCTCGAAAACAGAGATGATATAGAATCCCTCTTTAAAATGACTCCATATTACTATAAAACCTCAAAAGCTGACCAAGAAAAGCTATCAGGTATTTCTAAACTTACAACCGAGATTGAATTCTTTGTTGCCAAATACAAAAAGCTATGATTTTTATTTTAAAATTATTTATCCTTTATTAACAACTAAGCACTAAAATGTAGTATAATAAGCTTGGTGATTAATAATGAATTTCAGATATAGACTTATGCAGTTTATGAGTGGCAGATACGGGTTTGACAGTTTATTTTACGGACTGTTTGCTATAGCAATGGTGATTTCATTTATAAACCTGTTTTTCCGTTCTTTTGCTTTGCAAATGGTAGTATACGCGATTGTTTTTTACGCATTATATAGATTTCTGTCACGCAATCTTGAGGCACGCCGAAGAGAAAACCGATGGTTTAAGGATAAGCTTACGCTTTTCAAACGAAAAAAGGATTTTTACTGCCAAAGAAAAGCTGATACACTTCATATATACAAAAAATGCCCTGCCTGCAAGGCAATACTTCGTTTGCCAAGAAGACAGGGTGTGCATACAACGGTGTGTCCCCGTTGCAGTAAAGAATTTACTGTAAAGGTTAGGAAATAAATCATTCGGTTATTTCCCAGTAGTATCTCCTGTTTGAGGGTGGAAAATCCAGTAGAACACCGTATTCAGGGTCTAAAAATTTCCCCTTAAAATAAAGAGACCAATGCCAGCATTTTGGCGTTTCAAGACTCAATATACATATTTCGGGCAGCTGTTCTTTTTTTAAAACGGCTACCCTTTCTTTTTTATATTCTATACCGTAAAATTCTAACGCAGAAAACATTTGTTTTAAGGTGGTTTCTCTATCGGTTCCTGTAACCTCAATAATTTCCGCCACCGATTTACCTGTTAGCATTGAAAGAACCGCTTGTCCGCATTGAAGCGGCGTAGGCTCAAAAATATGTTGGGGATTATCAACTGTCGGCATACTATCACCTCAAGCATATTTTATAGCTTTTTAGATTATAAGTCAACAATAATTAGGTTATAAAAACAAATTATAGTTTAGCAGTTAGTAAATTGAAAGCACAATCCAATGGCCCCCTTGCCTAAAGGGGGCTGGCGAACGCTAAGCATTTGACTGGGGGATATATACAGTTTAGAAGAATCCTGTTGAATAAGCTATTTAGATTCATATCTACTGTACAAAATCCCTCCACCAATTTTACGATTGGTCCCCCTCCCTTTAGGCAAGGGAGGCATTAGATACTGCTGTCCATTTAGACCCACAATCTTGAATTTAATTACCAAATCAGCCTTTTACAATCCCTTTTCTATGCCTGCATATTATTCATAGACATATAATCGTAAATTGCCTTGCCGTGTTGTTGCTCTTCCTTTTGAATGTGGTTAAGCGCATCTCTTGCGGCGGTATCTCTGAACTCAAAAATACTTGTATTATAAATTCCTGAAACATGCTTTTCGTCCGACAAAAGGTCTGTGCATAAATAACAGTCAGCCTGTTTATCGGGAGTATCGCCCATACCATAGGTTTCAGTAAAAGTACTTTTTATACCTTGGCTCGGTCCTGACTGAGCAGTATTCGGAGTATTACCCGATTCAATTTGCGATACGGTATTAAGATGCTGTTGCTCCGCGTTTGCAATAGATGTAAACAGCTCCTTAAGCTGAGGGTCAAGAGCTTGCGAAGCATACTTGGTATACTTTTCAACGCATAGCTTTTCCTGACTCTTCAAATCCTTTAAAAGACTCGTTTCCTTTTGTGTTAGTTGCATTAAAAATCACCTCAAGACTTATTCTGTCCGAGGTGATGCAATTTATGCGACATACTGAGCAAGTGTTATAACAAGTGGCATTGTAACAAGCGAAAGCAGTGTACTTAACGATACCATATTAACCGATAGCGGTATATCCCTTTCAAATTTTGATGAAAACATTGTAGTTATTGCGGCGGTAGGTGCGCTGAATGAAATAACAGACGAAACCAGCATTACCCCTCTTACTCCGCACAAATACAAAACACCCAAGCCTACAAGCGGAAAAACAAGAAGCTTTAATGCAATTGCAAAAAGTCCTTTAATATCCTTTAGTC
Organism: Acutalibacteraceae bacterium; assembly: GCA_045533475.1. Taxonomy (GTDB): domain Bacteria; phylum Bacillota; class Clostridia; order Oscillospirales; family Acutalibacteraceae; genus UBA737. Next base: position 68,106 of record JAZSHV010000028.1, read on the forward strand.
CTGCAATAACATTACTCTGCATAAGGTGATAACCGATTATTATCATCGGTAGCGGCGTATTAAGTCCCGCAAGATAGCTTATAGGGTCATATACCACCTTTGAAACGGGAATTGAGAAAAGGAAAAACACCAAGCCTATTGCAAGACCTAAAATGCCGGGACTTAATAAAATCTTATTTAGAGTAAGATATTTTTTATCTCCACTCATAGAAATGATTCCATAGCTCCAAACAAAAAGATTAAATATAGCAATATAGGAGGAGGCATAAAACACACCCTCATCACCCAATAATGCCTGCTGAAGCGGAATAGACATATATCCGCAATTAGAGAATACTGCGCCGAATCTTAAGACCGTTGCTCTTGATTTCTGCTTATCCTTTAAAACAATATGGCTAAAAACAATAAAACCTATATGAGCGATAAAAGCAATCAAAAAGCTAATCAGCAGTTTTTTGAGGACTGTAGCGTCAAACTCTCTTATAAACGATTTAATTATAACACAGGGTGTCACAATATAAAGCACCAAATCGGTCATACTTTTCACACCGCTTTCGGTGAGTAGCCGTGTTTTAGTGAGAATTGCGCCTAATAATATTAAAATAAATAAGATTATAACCTGTGTCAAAACATTGATAAACATATTAAACTAAACACTCTCCGTAAATCGTAAAAAGGCGGTAATACCCTCAGGTGTACGCTTGTAAACACCTGCGTGCTCCAAAACCTTAGAAAATACAATACCAATTTCCTTTTGGAATATTTCTTCTATGTTGTCACGATTTATATCATTATAACGAGAAATAACATCCTCCGCCCAATCTGCGTGCTTAGCAAGCACCTCATTCTCACGGATATTACTTCCGCTAAGAATAGCATTATATAACTCTGCCATTTCGGTCTTAAGTCTCGCAGGCAAAACCGCAAGCCCCATAACCTCTATTAGACCGATATTCTCTTTTTTGATATGGTGAAGCTCTGCGTGAGGATGATACACACCCAAAGGATGCTCTTCGGTAGTAATATTATTTCTCAGCACAAGGTCAAGCTCAAACATATCACCCGATTTTCTTGCAATCGGAGTTATAGTATTGTGAGGCTCGCCGTCTGTTTCAGCAAAAACAAATGCCTCTTTATCAGTATACCCGCGCCAAGCATCCAAAATACGGCAAGAAAGAGCATTAAGTCTCTCGGTATCCTTGCTCCTGAGCCTTATTACAGACATCGGCCACTTTACAATTCCTGCATCTACATCCTCAAAGCCTTTAAATGTAAGCTTCTTCTCAATAGGCGCTTTTGCCATTGCAAAGGTGTAGTTTCCGCCCTGAAAATGGTCGTGAGAGAGAATAGAACCGCCAACAATCGGTAAATCGGCATTTGAACCCACAAAATAATGCGGAAAGAACTTTACAAAATCAAGAAGCTTTTTAAAGGTTTCGTGATTAATAGACATCGGGCTATGCTCTGCACTAAAAACGATACAATGCTCATTATAATATACATAGGGTGAATATTGGAAACACCAATCACTGTTATTAATAGTTACGGGAATTACCCTGTGGTTCTGCCTTGCAGGGAAATCTACCCTGCCCGCATAGCCCTCACACTCACGGCAAAGCATACATTTAGGATAGCTCACCTGAGTGGCATTTTTAGCCGCGGCAATAGCCTTAGGGTCCTTTTCGGGCTTGGAAAGATTTATGGTTATATCAAGGTCGCCGTATTCGGTGTTAGTAACCCACTTAACATCTTTTTTGATGCGATAGCGACGAATATAATCACTGTCACAGCTAAGCTTGTAAAAGTAATCTGTAGCCGCTTTGGGGTTCTCCTTGTAGAGACGCTTAAACTCTGCCGTAACCTCACTCGGTCTCGGCATCATAGCCGCCATAATACGGGTATCAAACAAATCACGGTATGTAATACTGTCCTCTATAATTCCCTGCTCCGTAGCATAGTCAAGAATCTCAGCTAAGGCTTGCTCCAAATCAACATCATCAAAATCCTCATAGCAATCAATCCCGTCAAGACCGAGAATTTCAAGAATTCTGTTTGTTACATATATTTCATCTCGTTTTGTGAACAGTCCGCACTCAAGACCATAGCAGACAAGCTTTCTTATACTCTGTTCAATCATAATCATCTCTCCAATACTCCTTGCATATCTCAACATTATAGCTTATTTAGTCATATTATGTCAACATATTAATGCAAACTTTTTCTATATGTTATACTATTATTATTTTTTTAGCCTAAAGCAAAGTAAAAAGTTGATTTTTATGGATTAATGTGGTAAAATAATTGTGTATGCATTTGCATGGAGGTGTTTTTTCAATGGATAATAAAAATTACGGTGAAAATAATTTCGAGGATATAGACATCAGCAGTAATAGCCGTAACAATGCAGATAGCAACGAATTATTCAGCTATGACCTTTCTTCTAACAGTGTTACCGAAAAGGGTGAGACAAGCTTTGACCTTAACAGCTTTTCCTCTCACACCCAAGAGGAAGAAACGGTTAAAAAGAAAAAGAGTGTTAATAAAAAAAGGGGTAAGCAACGCATATTAAAGGCGATTCTTACGCTGTTTCTTATCGGTGTTATAACCGTAAGCATTGTTGCAGGCTCTTTCCTGTTTTATGCCTTTACTATGGTTGACGGTACTATGGAAGAAAATCTTGAGGATTCTCTTAACTTCACTACCACAATATATGTTGACAACGGAAAAGGCGAATATAAGGAATACCGCCGTCTGCACGGTGAATTCAACCGTATCTGGGTTGACTACTCAAATCCTGACAATGTAAAATTATCCGATGATTATGACGGAATTCCCCAGATACTTGCAAAGGCGTTTATCGCAATTGAGGACAAGCGCTTTGCAGAACACGAGGGTGTTGACTGGAAGCGTACCTTAGGTGCATTTATTAACGAGTTTGTACCAATTTACTCCTCCCGTCAGGGTGGTTCTACCATAACTCAGCAGTTGGTTAAAAACCTTACAGACGACCGTTCTCAAAAGGCAAGCCGTAAGGTTCGCGAAATAATGCGCGCTCGGTATTTAGAGGGCAAATACTCAAAGGATACCATTCTTGAATGTTACCTTAATACAATTCCTATGGGACACGGAACCTACGGTGTTGAGGTTGCGGCAAACTATTATTTCGGTAAAAGCGTTAAGGACCTTTCTATTGCAGAATGCGCATCGCTTGCCGCTATAACCAAGAGTCCCACCTATTACGCGCCTGACGATAATCCTGAGGAAAATAAGGAGCGCAGAGAAACCGTTCTTTGGGAAATGTACGACCAAAAGTACATTACTAAGGAAGAATATGACGCGGCTATGAAGGAAGAGCTTAAAATTACCGCAGATAGCAGAGTGCTTAATCAAAATAACATAAATTCTTATTTTGTTGATGCTCTGATTTCTCAGGTTTCAGAGGACCTCGCCGAGCAATACGGCTACGACCCTGCCCACGCTAACAAGCTTTTCTACAATAGCGGTTATAAAATTTATGCTACTGTTGACCTTGATATGCAGTCGGCTGCCGAGGAAGTATTTCTTGATACAAAAACCTATGCTATTGCAGGCAAGAATGACAAAAAGATGACCGGCGGTATAACCGTTTTGGACTATGAGGGTAATGTAAAGGCTATTGTAGGCGGTATAGGTGAGAAAACTACAAACCGCGGCTTCAACTGCGCTACAGACGCTGTCCGTCAGCCCGGTTCTACTATGAAGCCCATTGCGGCGTATGCCCCTGCAATTGAACAGGACATCATCACCTATTCAAGTATTGTAAACGATGCAAAAACCAACTATAAAGGCTGGACTCCCGTAAATTGGTATAAATCATATTGGGGAAATATTACCGTACAGTATGCTTTGGAGCGTTCGGTAAATACTATTCCCGTATACCTTGTAAATAAAATGACACCTCAGTCTTCATTCGACTTCCTTACTAAAAAATTAGGTGTTACAACCCTTAATGCAGAGGATGTAAACCTCTCACCTCTCGGAATGGGCGGTACAAACGGCGGTCTCACCACACTTGAGTCTGCGGCGGCATTTTCTGTGTTCGGCAACGGTGGACTTTATTACGAGCCATCATTCTATACAAAGGTAACGAACCAAAAGGGCGAGATAATTCTTAAGCGCAACACACAGCCTCAGATGGCAATTAGTGAGGATACTGCAACAATTATGAACAAGCTTCTTCAAACGGTTGTTTACGGAAGCAACGGTACGGGTACTGCCGCGGCATCCTATATTCCGAAAATGAAGATTTATGCTAAAACAGGTACATCTAATGACCAAAACGACCTATGGTTTGTAGGCGGTACACCTTACTATATTGCTTCCTGTTGGTGCGGTTTTGAGATTCTTGAAGCCATTCCAAGCAAGCATAGCGGTATTGCTCTTAAAATGTGGGGCAATGTAATGTCTAAGATTCATTCAGGACTTAAAGCTAAGGAATTTGCGGTTAGCGATTATGCTGTAGACAAATATTACTGCACCTCAACAGGCTTACTTGCAACCTCCTCCTGTCCCTCAAAGGCAGTTGGTTGGTACAAAAAGAACAATCTTCCGCAAACCTGTACCTCTCACACGGGCGAGCTTTTAGGAAAACCGGGTACCGAGCCTGTGGAAAGCTCATCAAGCAGTAGCTCATCTGCATCATTGGAGACTGCCTCTGACACCGCTTCAAATACCTCGTCACAATTAAATAGCTCAGCTAATACCGAAACAAACAATTAAACAGTAAAAATAGGCTGTCTCTTTAAAAAGACAGCCATTTTTTGGAGACCGTATGCTACAGTTTAAAAAAGTCGAGTTAAATGACCTTGAAAAGTATAATTCATTTATAAAAGCTTCAAATGAAGCTTCCTGCGAAAATGCTTTTGTTAATATGCTTGTTTGGCAATGCAGATATAACAATATGCTTGCCATTGCCGAAGGTCAGCTTATAATCAAATCGGGAAGCGGAGAAAATCAGTGCTTCCGTCTTCCTTTCAGTGATGATTTTGAAAAAGGAATGTTCTTAATAAAGGAATACTGCGGTGACAAATTTCCCGATTTTTGGGTACAAGAGGGCGAACGGCTTAATCTTTTAAAGGAGCTTTACGGTGAAAGGCTAATCCTCACAGAACACCGCAATTCCTTTGATTATATATATTCAAGAGAAAATCTTGCCAACCTTTCAGGCAAAAAATACCACTCAAAGCGCAACCATATAAGTGCTTTTTCGAAAAAAAACAATTGGTGCTATAAACAAATAACAAAGGATAATATAGAAGAAATAAGGGCTTGCGCTGAACTTTGGTATAAAGAGAATATTCATCGGCTTGACAGTTATATGCAATGTGAAAAAACCGGCGTTAATATTATTCTTGATAATTTTGATGTGCTAAAAACCAAAGGCGGAGCAATATATGTAGATGACCGCCCGATAGCATTCACATTAGGTTCTGAGATAAATAAAAATGTATTTGATATCCACATTGAAAAGGCTCTTAGCGAATACGCTACTGCATACACAGTAATAAACCGTGAATTCGCGAGAAACGAGCTTTCGGAATATAAATACATTAACCGCGAGGACGACTTAGGACTTGAGGGACTTAGAAAAGCGAAGCTTTCCTATCACCCCGAAAGACTCATCAAAAAATACACTTGCAGATTGGGATAAAAATGGAAAACAAGCTTAAATGTTTAGAAATTTACCGTGACGCATTTCACGATAACGACGCGGTGTTTGAAAAGCATCTTTTTGAGCACTGCTTTTCAGATTGCCGTTTTTTAAAAGTAGACGGAGAGGTTGTTTCAATGCTTTTTGCCCTTCCCTGCCGTTTGATTTATAATTCACAGGAGAAATCGGCAATTTACATTTATGCCGCCGCA
>JAZSHV010000015.1:0-5207 GCA_045533475.1 Acutalibacteraceae bacterium
TATTATCGCGAAACATTATACAGTTAAAGATATTATAATATACGATTGCTTTCACAAAAATAAAAAATCGACAAGTCAAAACTTGTCGATTTTTTGGCGGAGTAGGAGAGACTTGAACTCTCGCGCCGGGGTTTAGCCGACCTACGCCCTTAGCAGGGGCGCCTCGTCACCAACTTGAGTACTACTCCATATTGATATACGTTTTAAGTGTATAATATTAAATTTTCTTTACAAAGTTTAGAGGTTCCTCGGCTTCGTGCCCTCTTGCGGTTACCCGAATTTTTTATCGGCTTGGAGCGCCTAAAAAATTCGACCGCTTTTTAAAAAATGGCGGAGAGGATGGGATTCGAACCCATGTGGGGTTGCCCCCAAACGGTTTTCAAGACCGCCTCGTTATGACCACTTCGATACCTCTCCGTACACGACTAAATTATTTTAACATACAGTATTCAAAATGTCAATATAAACTTTTGCGTTTTTTAAAAAAGTATTTTTAAAATCTTATTTTCTGTAGTAGGTGTAATATACAATAATATCCATTTGTGTATTGTCAATTGAGTTGACACCTGAAATGGTCATTCCGTCACCGCTAAGTAACATATAATATGAAGCATTTTCAGCCATACATTTAAAAACATCAACCGCCCCACACATAACCCGTATTTCGCCGTTGATTACAGCAACTCTGCCGGCTTTACCCATTATAAGCTCTTTAACATTGCCGTCCTCATCTCTAACGCGGCGGGTTACATATTTAATTTCTCTGCCATCCATTTTACTGAGTAATTCATCCTGCTTATCTATTTTTCTTTTCTTCTTAAAACCGAACATATCCGCACCTCTAAATTTTATATGAAAATTTTAGCACTTTAAAAAATATTTGTCAATCAGTAAATAATTGGAATACGGCGGCAAATAATATAAACGGTGATTTATTTTGATAACAACAATATTGCGTGCGCTTATACTCTATGTTTTTGTTACACTTGGAATAAGGCTTATGGGCAAACGGCAAATAGGGGATATGCAGCCGAACGAGCTTGTAGTGACGCTTTTGCTTTCTGAAATAGCCGCAATACCCCTACAGGATACTTCACAACCAATATTATACGGTGTGTTGGCAATATTTACTCTTGTAATACTTGAAATTGTAATATCGGTAATTGCGATGAAGAGTGTTCGTTTTCGCAAGCTTATGAGTGGAAAATCGGTTGTGATAATAAAAAATGGCGTTGTAGATTACGAAGCAATGAAAAATGTCAGAATGACTGCTCTTGATTTAATTGAGCTCTTAAGAGGTCAGAATGTATTTGATATATCCACCGTTGCATTTGCCGTGCTTGAGGTAGACGGAAATTTGAGTGTTTTGTTAAACAGCGTATCTCAGCCTGCAACAGTTGAGGATTTAAACATTTCAAAACCGCAAGAGGAGCTTTCGCTCCCTGTCATCAGTGACGGAAAGATACTTCCCGAATCGCTGAAAGCATTAGGCTTGAGTGTTTCTGACCTACAAAAGCAACTTAAAAAACAAAAGCTGAGTAAAGAATCAATATTGCTTATGATGATGGACAGAAACAAGAAGACGAATATTGTAAAAAAAGAGGTAAGAAAATGAAGCGACTTATAGCGGCGGCAGTTTTGTTTGTTTTTATAGTTGTTTGTTTCTTTTCGGGCCATGGTTATATAAAGAATGTTTGTAAAAATGCAGACAGTCTTTTAACTGATTGCAAAAATGCATTTGAAACAGATGCAGATGCTGCTGAACAATCGGAAAAACTAATGAGATACTGGTCGGAAAAAGAAAATACCCTTTCAATATTTACCAATCATTCCGCAATTGATGAAATTGAGTTAGCGATAGAGGAGCTTAAGGTTTACTCCTCGGCGACTGAAAGCAAATATTTCTATGAGCGTTTTTCTAAGGTGAAGACACTCATACATCAAATGCTTGAGGATGCAAAACCCAGTATGCACAGTGTTCTTTAGAAGTCTTAACGGACAGTCGCAGGAGCCTGTCCTTACATATTTTATAACGATATAATAGTTGGAGCTTTATGAATCTTCTTTTCACAGCTACAGGTAATCTCTATTATACTATATCACTTCGAGCCTTTCTCTTATTTATTTCTCGCTGCCGTTTCTCGCGGAAATGCACAAGGAAGGATGAAATGCTGAGGAATACCGTTTTTAATTCGGATATTCTGCTCGCCTAATATAAGCGGCAGACAATAATCGATTGCCTCCTGTGTAACATCGTGTCCGTTTTCGGCAATCCACTCATTCGGGAAGTATTTAACCCTGTTTGCAACCTCTCTTACATCGACATAATCAATCCTTGTATTATAAGGCTGATTTGCAACCCTGTAAAATGTCATCATAACACCTGAAATGCCGTCAAGAGCAGCCTTAACAGCAGCTCCGCCGATTCTTTCGGCCTCGGTTATGTCACGCTTGGAGCTTAGGTGTGAAGAACATCTCTGCATAACATTAAGCTCTATCGACCTCACCTTACACTTGAGCTCCCTTGCAACAAGCTTTTCAAGCGCTTTACCCACACCTGAAAGATATTTATGTCCAAAATTATCAACAACACCTGACTGGAATTCCTCACCGATTTCTTGCGGGTCGACGGAAATGCCTTCCGATACCGCAACGATAACTGCATAATGCTTTTCCTTTGCCGCTTTAACATCCTCTAAAAACTGCTTTACCGAGAATGGTTTTTCGGGTAAATATATAAGATGCGGCGCTACTTCTCCGTTAACCCTAAGTGCAGCGGAGGAAGCTGTAAGCCAACCGGTATCTCTACCCATAATTTCAACTATTGTAACAGAAGATATTGAGTAAACACTACTGTCGCGAATAATCTCCTGAATAGTTGTAGCAACATATTTTGCCGCCGAGCCAAAGCCCGGAGTATGGTCAGTTACAGGAAGGTCGTTATCAATTGTTTTCGGGATTCCAATTACCTTAATATCAATTCCGTTATCCTTAAAATAGTTATCAAGCTTCATAACAGTATCCATAGAATCGTTTCCGCCGATATAGAAGAAAACTCCGATATTGTGTGAAGTAAGGGTTTTAAGAATAGTTTCATAGACCGATATATCATCTGAAAAAGCAGGAAGCTTGTAACGGCAAGAGCCGAGAACCGTTGACGGAGTCTGACGGATAAGCTCTACATCGTCATCGCATATGATAAGATTATTAAGATTTACAAGGTTATCATATATAAGTCCTTCAATACCGTTTACACAACCGTAAACCGTCTCAATCTCATCATATTTAACTGCGTGTCTGAAAACACCTAAAAGCGACGCATTTATAGCGCAAGTAGGTCCTCCTGATTGAGCAACTGCAATATTCATAGTTTAAAATTCCTCCAGAACAAATTTATATATATTAGTATAACATAAAAAAATTGTCAAGTAAACAAAAACAGTAAAATATTTTAAGATAGCACTACTGTTTTGGAATTCACTATTGACGATTACTTTGTAGGCGGATATAATAAAAATGCGTATGCTAATGCAGAATTAGTGCCTGCTACACTTAAAGTTTCAAACGGAGCTACAGGCAGCAAGGGTATGGCAATTACCGCAGCTACATATTTCTGTGATGACAACTGTACTATGGAAATCGACGTTTCAGTATTGACCTACATTAGAAAAGAATTATTAAATTCAAGCATCAACAGCTCGTTAGATTTAAACGATGATGGCGAATTTGATGTAAGAGGCCTTGTAAAAGCAAAAAAACTTGCTACTATATAAATACTAAAACGCAAAGAATACAGGTAAAAAATGTTTAGATATTTACATGCATACAACGAAGAAACCTGGGACGCGCAGGTTAAGGCGGGATTTATTAATAAATATTCGGGAATCCGCTTACCTCAAAGCGGTGAACTTGAGGAAAAAGATAAATTTAACAATGCGGCAAGAAAAGGCGGAAAGCTTTACAATATTTTAAAGGAAATGAAGTGCCCTATCTGTATTGATAGACTTCAAGGCGGTACATACCTTGAAAATTACGACTATGATATGGATTTGGTAAATGAATACCGCGAAATGTTATGCGAAAACTTTTGGGGTTTTCAATTGCACGAATGGATGAGCAATTATGCTTCTGATATTGAAAAGCTTGAAAGAGCAGGCTGTACCGAGTGGACAAAAGAAAAAATTGAGGCTGCTATTTTGGAAAGATTTCCGTATCATTATATTTTCTTAGAAGCCTTTAATGCTGATGAAATGGAAGAAAACGGTAAGCCTAAGGATGTTTATGAATATATCGAACACGCCAAAAAGCTACTCAACAGTAGAATGTAGTATACCAATGGTGAGCTTTTAACCTGCGATAGCGGACATCAGGCATTACAGCTTGAAATTGATAGTGGTGTAAAGCGTTTTATGCCCGAAATAGGCGCTCAAACAACCGATACCCGCGTTCAGATTGCTTATGCAAGAGGAATGGCAAAGGCTTGTAATTTAAGCTTTGGCGCTTATATTGAGCCTTGGCAACCATACCCCACATATTCTGCCTGCTTCTATTATGTCGATAAGCAGTCAGAATGGAATATTAAAAAAGAAAATTTTCCTTTTGAGGCTACCGATTGCAATGGCGGATTTTCACGCTCAATGCAAAGGCGTATGCAGCTTTACTCCTATATGGCAGGTGCAGAATTCATTGCCGAGGAATGGAGCTTAGGAAATATCTTCTACGATTGGAAGGATTTCGTTGTTTCACCATACGGTGAGGTAAAGCTTGAGTTTATGCGTTTTGTGGAAAAGTATCCTGAAATAGGTAAAATGCTTACCCCTGTTGCTATTGCACTTCCTAAAAACCTTCCCGCTCTTGACAGAGTCCGTGAGGATTTTGATGTGTATGTAGGTAATTCTATTCTTAAATTCCCTGAGCTTATGAAAAAAATGCAAACTGTCCGTAACGGAATCAGAAAGCTTTTCTGTGAGCCGTGGGCGGTTATGGGCTCAGAGCGTGAGTCAATGATGAATTATAATACCTTTGATGCAATCGATATTGTAAATGAGGATAAGCTAAAGGTTGAAGATTATAAATACATTGTTGACCTGACCTGCGGAGATGACCTGAAAAAGTGTTGCGGTGACAAAATTGTACCTGTTGAAGCTGTTAAAGAGCTACTTGAAGAGGAAATGCCGATTATAATTGAGGACGGTATACATAGAATT
>JAZSHV010000052.1:0-5215 GCA_045533475.1 Acutalibacteraceae bacterium
TGCCCAAGCATTGACAGATAATTTTGATAATCCTGAAAAGGTACGTCAAAATATTATTGAGGTAGCATTAGATTATTTGTCGGTAGGTCTTGACCCTAATGTATCTACACTATTTATTCAGTCCCAAATACCTGAATTGACAGAATTTACCTTTTATTATATGAATTTAGTTAGTGTGGCAAGGTTGCATCGCAACCCCACCGTAAAAGCAGAAATTCAGTTAAGAAATTTCGAATCAAATATCCCCGCTGGTTTCTTTTGCTATCCAATAAGTCAGGCGGCAGACATTACGGCATTTAAGGCAACAACAGTGCCTGTTGGTGAAGACCAATTACCTATGATTGAACAAACACGAGAAATTGTTAGAAAATTTAACTCTATTTACAGTGAAACCTTAATTGAACCCGAAGCATTATTACCTGAAAATAGTGTATGTATGAGATTGCCTGGAACTGATGGAAAGGCAAAAATGAGCAAATCGCTTGGTAATTGTATATATTTAGCAGATACTCCCGAAGAAATACGAAAAAAAATTATGAGTATGTTTACTGACCCTCTCCATATACAAGTTTCTGACCCAGGTCATATTGAGGGGAATACTGTATTTACTTATTTGGATGCTTTTTGCCAAGACAAACATTTTGAGCAGTTTTTACCCGAATACAACAATTTAGAGGAATTAAAAGAGCATTACACAAGGGGCGGACTCGGTGATGTGAAAATCAAAAAGTTTTTAAATAATATTATCCAAAGCGAATTAGAACCTATAAGAGTAAAAAGAAAAGAGTATGAAAAAGATATTTCCGCTGTGTATGATATTTTAAAAGCGGGTAGTGAAAATGCTCGAACTCTTGCAATAGAAACACTAGATGAGGTCAAGCGTGCTATGAAAATCAATTATTTTGATGATATATCTTTAATACAAGCACATAAAACAAAATATGAATTTTAAGAATCAAGTACCCAAATTTCAATTTACTCGAACAGATAAAAATGCTATGAGGAATTTTCCCCATAGCATTTTTTGTTGTTATTTCTTTGAGGGTGTGTGCTTGAGCTGATTGATTCGCTTTGTTCTCTGGCGGTCGCTCGTTGGCATTGTTGCCATCGTGGTACCGTCTGGGAGTGTGATTTCTCTGGGTTGGTAAATGGTGTCGAGCAGTTCAACCGTTCTCTTTATTAGGTCTGGATTGTTGGTGCTGATGTAATACTTTTTGGTGGTTTCCAGTTTCTTGTGTCCCATCATTTCCATCAGCATTTGCAAGTTCATATTGTTGGCTGCACAATTCGATGCATAGGTGTGGCGGAGTTTGTGGAACTTAAACTCAATACCCAGTTCGGTTTTGATTTTTTTAGACCAGTATTTCATAGAATTTACGGTCAGTATTTCGCCGTTGCTCTTGCGGTTGATAAAATCACCCTCGGTGATTTCCTGTTTGAGCATCGTGTCGAATACTCTCTCGGTGTTGCGATATGCTCTGCCCATTGTCTTTTTCTGTTCGCTCTGGGCGGTGTAAAGGTCATAAAGGTAGTTGTGCATTACCTTTGGCATATAAACCGTGCGAACACTCGTGAGTGTCTTTACAGGGCAGAGTTTAAGCATACCGCCCTCATAGTGCATTTGGCGGTTGATGGTGATGGTACTGTTTACCCAGTCAATAGACCGCCAACGAACCGCAAAAACCTCGCTGATTCGCAAACCGCAATACAGACCTAAATAGAAAGCGGTCAGCAGGTTTCCATCTTCGCTTTTGAACAGTTCTTCCATTTGGTATATCTGGTAATCGGTGTATGTTTCAATAGGTCCTTCGGATTCCTCAAAATCTGCCTGTGTCATTTCGGGCATCGTTAAGCGTGTGCCTCTATCCACAAACATTTTGATATATCGCTCATATTCGATTTTATCAAGGCGGTAGGCATAACCAAATAGCAGATAGAAGAACCGCAAAAATCCCTCTACATAGGCATATTCATAACCGCCCTTAAAATCGTTGTATTCATCACCGATGCTATACAGTTCGTGCAGGTAGTTTTGTAAATCTGCAAGGGTGATGTTTTTCAGTTCCTTGTCGCCAAACTTTTTTGATATGTGGTTTTTCCACATACTGTTTTGTTTGGCAAGGGTGGCTGGTGCTTTGTTCAATGCCTCACCAGATGCCATATAATGCTCGTAAATCGCTTTTAACGATGTTTTAGAGGTGTGGGTGTGTTTATCTTCTAAATTGTTTCTAAGGCGGTTTTCGTGTTCCAGTTTTGCCGTATAGGCTGACTCGGCAGTTAGAAACGGTTTTCCTTTTGCATCACGGCGACCAGTTGTATCAACCTTGTCGCCGTTGGGTAGTGTGATTTTGATTCGATACTGCCAAGCGGTCTTGCCTTTGTTTAGGGGTGTAACACCTGTGTACTTTTTGCTCATCGTTCTAACTCCTTGACATAAAAGTGGGTTTTCGGTATAATGGATATGAGGAAAATGCAACAATTCCGGAGGGGGAGAATTTTTTCGCTGCTTCCTGCAGTAAAATGCGGTTTTTTAGGTTTTCCTCATATCATTTTTTTACACATTATACACCACCTTTTAGTGTGCGTCAAGGTGTGTAATTTTCAAAAAGTGGCTTAAATGCTGGGTTTTTGAGCATTTTTCGTGATGAAGCTCGACACGGAAAGGCATTTGAGGGACTGCTCAATAGATACTTCAAATAAAAATTTAAGGCCCCCTTGTAAAGGGGGCTGTCATTTTGTAAAAAATGACAGGGGGATGTTACTTCTTACCTATTCACTATTACTTATTATTTAAAAAACAATCCCTCCGTCAAAACTTCGTTTTACCACCTCCCTTTACAAGGGAGGCTTTTAGTATATCACTTATTCACCTGTTTTTTTATAGCTTCAAATGTGGTATCGCTTATAACGTGCTCCATTTTGCAGGCGTCGTTCGAGGCAGTCTCGCGGTCAACCCCTATTGAAACAAGATAGCCCGTTAAAATGGTGTGACGTTCGTAAATTCTTTGCGCCAACTCAAGACCAATCTCAGTAAGGCTCAAAAAACCGTCCTTATCAACGGTAATATATTCACCTTGCTTAAGCAAGCCTACTGCGCGGGAAACACTCGGCTTTGAGAATCCCATATGCTCCGCAACATCAAGTGAACGCACATTTCCCGTTTTTTGTGACAGTACATATATAGTTTCAAGATACATTTCGCCTGATTCCTGCAATCGCACGGCAAAAACTCCCTTTTTTAATGTAATTTGTTCATATCTATATTATCATATATGCAAAAAATTATCAAGTACCGTAAAAAATTAAAATATTTTAAAAAATACTTGAAAAAAGGTTTGGTTTGTGGTATAATCTTTCAGCTAATGGAAAATTAGCAAAAAATAACACACATTCCGCTTTGCTCGGTCAGGTGTCGTCTTTTACTACCGGACGATTTCCGCAGACACAGTGCGGGATGGAGGAAAAACCTCAGGAGGAAAAACAAATGGCAGTAGTAACTATGAAACAGCTTCTTGAAGCAGGTGTTCATTTCGGACATCAGACAAGACGCTGGAACCCGAAAATGGCTGAGTACATTTTCACAGAACGTAACGGAATTTACATTATCGACCTTCAGAAGACAGTTAAGAAGCTGAACGAGGCTTATATGTTCGTTCGCGACATCGCTGCTGACGGTGGAGATATTCTTTTCGTTGGTACAAAGAAGCAGGCTCAGGATTCCGTTAAGGAAGAAGCAGAGCATTGCGGTATGCCCTATGTCAACGCTCGTTGGCTCGGCGGTATGCTCACAAACTTTACAACTATCCGCACAAGAATTGCCCGTCTTAACCAGCTCCGCGCTATGCGTGACGACGGTACCTTCGAGCTTCTCCCCAAGAAGGAAGTAATCAAGCTCAACCTTGAGATTGAAAAGCTCGAGAAGTTCCTCGGCGGTATTCAGGAGATGAAGAAGACTCCCGCAGCTCTCTTTATCGTTGACCCCCGCAAGGAAAGAATTGCTGTTGCTGAGGCTAAGAAGCTCGGTATTCCGATTATCGCTATTGTTGATACCAACTGCGATCCTGATGAGATTGATGCAGTTATCCCCGGTAACGATGACGCTATCCGCGCTGTAAAGCTTATCGCAGAGACAATGGCTGCCGCAGTTATCGAGGGCAGACAGGGTACCGAAATGGGCACCGCTGCTAACGATGAGGCTGATGAGGCTGAAGAAGCTGCTGAAGACGCAGAATAATTCAATTTAATAATATCGGAGGAAATACAAATGGCTTTTACTGCTAAAGATGTACAGGCTTTGAGAGAAAAAACCGGTTGCGGTATGATGGACTGTAAAAAGGCTCTTACCGAAACAAACGGTGATATGGATGCAGCTGCTGATTATCTTAGAGAGAAGGGTCTTGCTTCTCAGGCTAAGAAGTCAAGCCGTATAGCTGCTGAGGGTACAGTATGTGCCTACACAAACAACGGTGTCGGCGTTGTGGTTGAGCTTAACAGTGAGACTGACTTCGTTGCTAACGGTGACGGCTTTAAGGCTCTCGCTAACGAGGTTGCAGTTATCATCGCTGAGCAGAATCCTGCTGATGTTGACGCTCTTCTCAAGTGCGAGAAGGACGGTCAGACCGTTGAAGAGAAGGTTCAGGAGCTCTTCCTTGCAATCCGCGAGAATATTAAGATTCGTCGTTTCGAGAGATACGAGGGTAAGGTTGTAACCTATGTTCATGCAGGCGGTAAGATTGGTGTTATGGTTAATTTTGATACCACTCTTGATGCTGATAACGAAGGTCTTGTTGCAATGGGTAAGAATATTGCAATGCAGATTGCCGCTATGAACCCTGCTTATCTTGACGAGGCTTCTGTTCCTGCGGAGGTTCTCGCTAAGGAGAAGGATATCCTCATCGCTCAGATGAAGGAAGACCCCAAGATGGCTAATAAGCCTGAGGCTGTTCTCGGCAAGATTGTTGAGGGCAAAATCGGTAAATACTATAAGGAAAACTGCCTTGTTGAGCAGCAGTATGTTATTGACGGTGACCTTACTGTTGGTAAGTATGTTGCTAATACTGCTAAGGAGCTTGGCGCAGATATCAAGATTGCTTCATATGTTCGTTTCGAAAAGGGCGAGGGTATTGAGAAGCGTGTAGATGATTTTGCTGCTGAAGTTGCTGCAATGGCAAAATAATTCTTCTTGGAAGAAATGCGCTGCTGCAATCCCTTAATA
>JAZSHV010000016.1:0-7747 GCA_045533475.1 Acutalibacteraceae bacterium
AGTTGGAGCAGACGAGAGATGAGATTAAATTAAAGCTCATCAAGGAAGAAATGAAGAAGCCTACCATTACGAAAGAGGGCTTAGTATTATGGCTCAAGCATATTCAGAGCATGAGCTTGGAAACGAAGGAACACAAACAAAGACTGATTGACATTTTTGTAAATGCCGTATATCTCTACGACGACAAATTGGTCATAACATTTAATTATAAGGAAGCAAGCAAAACCGTCACTCTTAAAGAGGTAAACGGTTCGATTATAGAATGCTCAGGTGCACCAAAATCCAAATTCATCCTTTTGGTTGGATTTGGATCTCTTTTTATGTATAAGTGACAGGGCTTGAAGCCTAAGAGGGTTGCGAAGCAATGGTCGTCAAGCAGGGCAAATTGCCGTAGGCAAGGTGCGTCCCGTCACTCGCACCAAAATTGAAAATCCGCTGATGAAAATCGGCGGATTTTTCATTTTAACTCTTTACCCCAACTATTGACAAAGAGCCTATAAATATTGTCAACTTAAATTTTAATCCTTTTTTCAACACCCTTTGATATTCTGTAAGCCACGGCTACAAGCAAGCAGTCCTTTACTATAAATGGCAGACTTGCCGAGCACACCGCCTCAAAAAAGCCGATGCCCGACACTATATAAAACTGAACTATGCCCCATATATGACATATTGCCACTCCGACTGCGCCTAAAAGAATCCTGACGGTTCTTTTTTTGATTTTTACAGCAATTCCGCAAGCTAATGAAATTGCCAAAAACCCGAAAATAAATCCGCCTGTAGGTCCCGTTAACACCTGAAAACCGCCCTTAAAGCCCGAAAATATCGGCACACCCATAGCCCCCAACAATATATAGACTCCCATTGATGCTACCGACCATTTTGCGCCTAACATATATCCCGAAAGGGCAACCCCAAAAATTTGAAGTGTCAGCGGAACATTTAAGGGCAAAAGCAGATAAATTTGTGATAGCACCGCCAAAAAGGATGTAAAAAATGCAGAAATACAGAGCAAATATATCGTTTTCTTCATTTATAATACCCCTCTGTAATATAACCCGCGGGTGTGCTTGCCGTCAGGCGCGCTCTGCTTTTGGTAAGCTTTTATCACCTGTTCTGCCTGTTCTTTTGATTCCTTTGTAAAATACAGAATAAAAAAATCTGCCGAAAGCTCATCGGTTCTGTCTGCAAGCCAAATGGGAACCGAGTTCAAAAGCTCGCTGTAACCCATTCTGCACCTTATGGGGAATTTTGTTCCGAGACGGTCGGTTATAACTCCGTTTTTATCACACTCCGAACAGAAGATTCCGTTTTTAAGGGGACAGTTTTTGAAAATCATAAGCGGAATATTTCCGTAAGCAACTAAGCCTGTAGGAACTTGTGACTTTATCTGCGACAGTGCGTAAAGCTCAGTTTCAGACGAAAGCACCGCTCCCTTTACCCCAAAATCAACAAGCTGAGAAACTGTTTCTGAATTTGCAATATTAAAGCCTGTATCGGCAAAAACCTCAAAACCGCAAGACTGTGCAATGATCACTGTCGCAAGATTTCCGCAAAGTGCCTTATTGCACCCCTCTGCCTTAAAAAGACCAAGCCTTTTTTGAATTACGGCTTCGCTCAAAATCCCTCTTGGAATATCAACAATAACAGGCACTCCGTATTCTGTAATTCCATTTGGCTCTGCCTCTAAAGGTATGACAATTGCGGATATTCCTGATAAATTCTGCGGTATCTGTTCTCGGTTTTCAAACCTTGCATATAGCTTTTTTTCACCTAAAGACTTACTGCTTTCTGAAATAGGTACATACTCTGCATTTGATTGCTTGTTCTTAATTTTTCCTCTTTCATGGTCTAACGCCTCAACCGCTCTGCGACGAAGCTCGTTAAGCTCACCGGCAGAGACAAACAAACCGTCGTCAAGCTTAAGTCCACCGCCTATGTTTTCATAGGGTGTATTGCCAAATTTAGAAAGATTTTTGAGTGCATTCTCGTAGCTTATTGGCTTGTTTTGAGCTATCTGAGGAACATTGCCCCCAACCGTAACGCTGTTTCCGTCATTATCCGAAAGGGTAAGACTTATAGGCTTATTATGCGATATTTCTGCCTTAAGACCTATCTGCACGCTTTTGCGCTCTCCCCTATAAATTTCGTGAAGACGGGGAAATGCGCTGTCAGCCGAAAGCACATCCTCTTTAGTGCGGATTCCGAACATATCCTTTCCGAGACAGTTTTCATAATACCCCGCCGTAAAACCCGAACGGGAGAATACACCCTTGAGGGTGTCGCTAAGCTCCTTGTCAACCTCTCCGTTATACAAAGCCTGACGGCAGGCGGCAACTGCGGCGGCAACATACTCAGGTCGTTTCATTCTGCCCTCAATTTTAAAGGAGCTTACACCCATTTCTTTAAGCTCCCTTATATAGTCAAGAAGTGATAAATCCTTAAGGCTTAAATCGTAGCCGTTTCCGCCCTCTACTGCAAAGGGAAGTCGGCATGGACCCGCGCAAAGACCGCGGTTTCCGCTACGCGAACCTAAAAAAGCCGAAAGCAGACATTGTCCCGAAAGGCACATACAAAGCGCTCCGTGAACAAATACCTCTACCTCTATATTAAGCCTTTTTGCCTCTTTGCAAAAAATCTTTAGCTCCTCGCGGCTCATTTCTCTTGCAACCACTATTCGACAAAATCCCATTTCCTTTAAAAGCGGTAACGCCGAGGGAGAATGAACCGACATTTGAGTAGAGCCGTGAAGCTTGATTTCGGGAAGTTCACGCTTTAGCGCCCTTGCAAGACCAATATCCGAAATAATTATTCCGTCAACCCCTGCATTATAGGCATCCCTCGCCAAGGCAAAAGACTCCGAAAGCTCCCCCTCCTTAATCATAATATTAAGTGTGAGATATACCCTCACGCCCCGTATATGGCAATAGCTCACCGCATCTTTAAGCGAGTCTATGCTGAAATTTTCTGCATTTCTGCGAGCCGAAAACTCCTTTGCGCCAAGGTATACCGCATCTGCGCCGCTTCTTACTGCTGCATAAAGCATTTCAATATTTCCCACAGGAGCCAGTATTTCTGACCTTTTATCACCAAACATAATCAAACTCTACCTTATATATTTTAAACTCTACTATCATAATACCTCAAAATAGAGAAAATTTAAAGTATTTTTTCGTTTGTTCACTTTACAATTTGAGGTTAAATTGTTATAATTGAAAAAAATAAGCTTTTTGAAGGTGTTATAAATGAAATATCTTGTTTTACTTTGTGACGGTATGGCTGATAAACCTTTTGAATCACTCGGTAACAAAACCCCAATGGAATGCGCCAATAAACCTTATATGGATAAGCTGGCTAAAACTGCCGAGGTGGGTATGTGCCGAACTGTAGCGGCAGGTCTGAAACCCGGAAGCGATGTTGCAAATCTTTCGGTAATGGGTTATGACCCGACGGTTTGCTACACAGGTCGTTCTCCGTTAGAGGCGGCATCTATCGGTGTGGACCTTAAAGGTACTGATGTGGCACTCCGTTGCAATATTGTCACCCTTTCCGACGAGGAAAATTATGAGGACAAAACGATGGTCGATTATTGCGCGGGAGACATCTCCACAGAGGAGGCTCACCAAATCATCGCTACCATAGACAAGGAATTGGGTAATGAAATATATAAATTCTACGGTGGTGTTAGTTACCGTCATTGCCTTGTGGTGGATAATGGAACGGTAGAGCTTGGCAATATGACTCCTCCGCACGATATAAGCGGAAAGGTTGTTGGCAAATACCTCAGCGACAACCAAAATGCCAAGCCGCTTATTGACCTTATGAAAAACAGCTACAATATATTAAAAGACCATCCTGTTAATGTTGAACGCATTAAAAAGGGATTGCGCCCTGCCAACTCTATTTGGCTATGGGGCGAGGGCAAAAAGCCTGCACTTCAAAACTTTAAGGAGAAAAACGGTGTTTGCGGTTGCGTTGTAAGCGCGGTGGACCTTTTAAAGGGTATCGGTATCTGCGCAGGAATGGAAACACCTGAGGTTGCGGGTGTGACAGGTTATCTTGATACTGATTTTGAAGCAAAAACAAATGCCGGTATAGAAGCATTTAAAAACGGCACCGAGCTTGTTTATCTGCACTTTGAGGCGCCCGACGAATGCGGTCACCGCGGCGAGGCTCATAACAAGGTTAAGGCAATTGAATATATCGACAGCCGTTCCTTAAAGCTTTTACTCGAATATCTTGAGAGCTGCGGAGAGGATTACCGAATCCTCATTATGCCCGACCACCCAACACCCCTTTGCACTATGACTCATTCCTCAGAGCCTGTACCGTATCTTTTGTATGATAGCTCAGCCAACCTTGACGGTGTTGATTGCTTTACTGAAATTTTTGCAGCTTCAACAAAAAAATTCGTCGAACACGGTCCCGACATTATGGATAAATTATTACAAAAAATCTAAAGGAGAAGACTTGGAAAATCGTGACAAATCTGTAACCGTTTTTATCTTGACAAGGTCGAAAAAATGTAATTATGTAAACTTGGACAACCTTTAAAATTATCCACTTTTTCCACAGAGTTATCCACTTTTTTGGGGCTTGTCCCTTGAAATATCGGGTTTTACACGGTTTTTTCGGTGGAAAACCGTGTTGATAAGTTGGATAACTCACCCATTGGTTGTCCATAAACAAAGAAATTATGTAAAGCAATTCGACCTTTTTTGACAAAAAATCTTTTTGTTGAAAGTCACGATTTTAACCTAAAAAACAGCGCGATTTTCTACTTAAAAATTTTAAAAATGAAACGAACAAAATTAATTGACCGTATGCTTCCCGATTATACCCGCGGCGAAGAAATTTTTAATATGGTGTCACACATTGCGGGTGGCGGAATGGGTGTAGTTATCTGTGCGCTTTGTATCATAAAGGCGTTTCTCAATCACGATGCGTACCAAATTGTCGGCGCATTTATTTACGGGTTTTCTATGATAATACTTTACACAATGTCAAGCGTTTATCACGGCCTTACTCATCCGACCGCCAAAAAGGTTATGCAAATAATTGACCACTGTGCGGTGTTTATTCTGATTTCGGGCACCTATACTCCAATTGTGCTTACCTCTTTGCGAGAGCATAACACCGCTTTAGGCTGGACTGTTTTTGGTATTGTTTGGGGTGTTTCGGCTTTGGGTATCACACTTAACGCCATAGACCTTAAAAAATATAATGTTTTCTCTATAATCTGTTACTTAGCGCAAGGTTGGTGCATAATCTTTACCGGCAAGGCAGCTTTTGAGGCGATTGGCATGCAAGGCTTTTTGTGGTTGCTTGCAGGCGGTATTGCATATACCGTCGGTGCCGTATTATACAGTATCGCAGGCAAAAAAACTGTTCGTTATATGCATTTGGTATTTCATATTTTTGTAGTGCTCGGCTCAGCTTTTCAATTTATTGCAGTTTTCTTCTTTGTGCTTGTATAATTTCTCGTTTTTATTTTACAAAATAATTATTATTTTTTCTATAAAAGCGCTTGTTTTATCCTTTTTCTATTGATTTATTTATGATTCTGCGTTATAATAATGGTTGATGCTCAGCATTGCGCAACAACCATTATTTTTATTTACATATTAAAGAGGTAATCTTACATGAGTTTAACCCATCGTTTAAAAAGTATATCCCATATTTTTGCCGCTGTAATTTTAATTATTCAGCCTGTTATGGATGTTATATCATTTTGGATGGAGCATTTTTCAATGTCCAACACACCCACTCTTTTGATGAGAATGGGAGTTTTGGGTATTACATTGCTGACAGCATTTATCATATCGGATAAAAAGCATACTTATATTATTACCGCTGCAATTATAGCCGTCGTTTATGCCGGTCATATCTTTACATGCTATCAGGTGGGAATACAAAACATTGTAAGTGATTTTTCCAATTATATAAGAATAATTCAAATGCCGCTTTTGGTATTTGCATTCATTACCTTTTTAAAAGCAAATACCAAAACTTACGATGCTATGCAAATCGGCGCATCAATCGCCCTTTTGTTTATGTTTATGGTAATAATAATAAGCACTATTACCGGAACTGACCCTCATACTTATATTGATGGTACAGGTATTTTAGGTTGGTTTAATAACACAAACTCACAAAGCTCTAATCTTTGTGTTCTGTCCCCCATTCTTTTTTTATGGGTACTTAATAGCAATAAGCGCCGACCGATATTAATAGCTTTAACAGCCATTATATGTTGTCTTTCTATGTTTTTCTTCTCTACAAGACTTGCATATCTCGGCTTAATGGCATTCACCTTTGGACTTGGTGTTATGATAATTGTTCTCCGCCGTAAGGATTGGCGATATGGTGCTTTTATGCTTGTGTTATCCCTTGTTTTTGCTGTACTTTTACCTATTTCTCCAACTATCTCTCATCTTAACAAGTATAATTCTTCTCAGGATGAGCGTCAGAGTCAAATCAATTCGCAAATAGATACCGAACTAGTTGAGCATCTTAAGGACGATACCGATGATGGTCTAAACGATGAAGAGAGAAAAGAAATATTAGTTGAAGAACTCACCCCAATTTACGAGATATATGTAGGCGATTTTGTTAAGCAATTTGGTGCACGGGAAACAATGAAAATGTTTAATTATACCACCGATACACGCGTGTTCTCCGCGCTACGTCCCAAAAAGCTTATGTTTGCCCAAATGCTGATGGATTCTTCGCCTAAAAGCGCTATTCTTTTCGGCATTGAGCTGGACCGATTCACTTTTAATGAGAGAGTATTTTCGGAAGAAAATCCGAATGAATATGTAGACCGCCAAATAATTTATGATGTTGAAAACGATTTTCACGGTATTTATTATCTCTATGGAGCCGTTGGTCTTGTTGCATATTTACTTTTCCTTTTATATTTTGTTTTTCTAATTGCAAAGGCCCTTTTAAAAAACTTTAAGAAGTTCTTTACCTTGGATGCCGTAGGCTACGGAATTGCTCTTATTCTCTGCCTTGTTCATGCATATAATACTGCAGGTGTTTTGCGCAGACCAAACGCATCTGTTTATCTTTCTCTTGTTTTAGCCATCATTTACTACTTAATCAAAATAAAAAAATACGATAATCTACCACAGGAAAAACAAGTTAAAACTCACTAAAACCTACGCTATCCGCACTATTTTAAAAATTAATTTGATATACAATTATAACTATCGGCTCTATCTGATAAAAGTGCGGGTGTCCAGCAGACACCTCTACGATGCAGAAGCACTGACCGAGACAGAAGCCGAGACGGTAGATTTTTGCCGTAAGGCAAAAAGACTCAGGAAGAGAAAGAAATGCATTACTGACTACCCCTCAGTCCAAAACTTTCGGTTTCGCCAACCGCTGACGTCGGCGGTCCCTTTTGTCACTTCGTGACATCTCCCCACATTTGTGGGGAATTACCCCTGACAAGTGGAGCCACCGCTCGGCGGGATTGCTCATCGGTAAAAGACTCTTTGGAACCATACGCTAAGCGTGTGGTTTTTGTTATACAACAATGGGGCTGTAAAAAAACAGATTTTCCTTTTGACGGTGAGTTGATTGATAGCCCAAACCTTGGCTCCCTCTGACGAGGGAGCTGTCACCGAAGGTGACTGAGGGAGAGAAAAGCCTTTAATTCATTGCTTTTTTACTCTCTCCCTCCGTCTTTTTGCCTTGCAAAAATCCACCTCCCTCGTCAGAGGGAGGCAAGGTATTCACA
>JAZSHV010000063.1:0-16666 GCA_045533475.1 Acutalibacteraceae bacterium
TTCCAAAAGTCCTTTACCGCTTCCCAAGCACCTTTTACCCAATCGACAATTGCATCCCAATTCAAAGCAACAACTGTAACAAGAGAAGCCGCCCCTGCCGCTATAAGTGCAATTCCAAGCGGTATTCCTACGCCCGTACAAACGAGAATAATTCCTATGACAAGCAACGCCGCGCCGACTATTGCCATTATAACTCCGAGCGGTCCTTGTATTGCTTCAACTATTGCATCAAAATTCAATGCAACTGCAAATCCAAGAGATACTACTCCCGCAATTATCAATCCAACTCCAACGGGAATAGAACCAACCATACAAAGAATAACACCGAGCGCCAACATTGCACCGCCCGCAATTCCCGCTATTATACTTAACCAAGTGGCTATGTCATTTGGGTTTAATCCAATCAACATTCCAACGCTTTCTATCAAAAGCAAACTTCCTGCCACAATCAACCCTATTGTAACGGGCGACGGTCCAAGTAAAAAGCACAATATTATTCCTATTGCCAATAAAGCACCACTTGCTACAGCTTGTATTGTTAGTATTGCTTGAATTACATCTTGCCCAAAGTCGGTTTGTGAAGCCGCCGCCATAGTAACGCCTTCAAGCGCAACTCCAAATATAATTGTTCCAATTCCCCACGCAATATTGCCAGTAAATAGAAGTATCAAGCCTATTGCTATCATAGACACCGCAACCACCGCCATTATCGCTGTAAGGGTTTTGCTTATTTCTTCAACATAAGCCGAGCCATCGAGAGGGGCACCTCCCAAACCTAAATCGCCCAAATCTCCACCGCCACCGCTTGTATTATCTGCCGTGTTTGCGGAAAGAATTTGAATATCGTCAAACCCTGCAAGAGTTTTTTTCATCTCTTTGTTAAGGTCTTTTTCAGCATCTACCTGTTTTTCTATATTATCTGCGGTCTTGTTGGTGTTTTCTTCTTGAAGCTCTATATTTTCAAGTATTTGTCCGCTTCTACCCGAAAGAGCATTTAATCCCTTTGTGGCAATATCAAAAATCTGCGTAAGCGTTTCCAAAACAGGAAGCAAAACCGTGTTTACAATATTGCCCCACGAATTTTGGAAATCTTGATATGCCGCATTAAATCTGTTTCTTATCGTTGCGGAAGTATCAGCGACCTCATCACCATACTTTGCTGTTGCCTGTTCGAGAATAGCCATTGAACGAATTTGCTGTTGAGTGTAAGCATCCAATTGTTCCCACGATTTGCCATTTGCCATTCGTTGAAAGGCATCGGTCATTTCAATGGTTTTTACATTTACGAAAATTCCCAAGTCCTCAATCGCTTCGGTATTTCCAAGCAAACCCGACCTAACACGCTCTTGCACATCCTCAACAGTTCGCCCCGTTTTGCTTGCAACTACGGCGGTCATATTGAGGTATCTATTTGTCAATTCGGCATTCGTCGCTTGGTCAGCCCATACACTGAAAAGGTTGCCATAAACAGACGAGAAAGAAGCCGCCGCCGCTTTTGACATACCCAATGCACGAGCATTTGCGTCTATGAAATCGCCCACGCTATCACTTGCCGAGCCGTATATATCAACCAATCGCTGAACGCTTGCCTCGGTTTGTGTAGCCATATTTGCGGAAGCATTGCTAAATTGAACAAAAGCTTTTATTCCAAAAGCAATTCCTAAATATGAAGCTACTTTTTGTATGCTTTTACCAATATCATCAAAAGAAAGTTTTACCTTTTCACCGCTTTGTTTGGCTTGTCTTTCATATTTTTTTGTCGCTTCGGTTGCTTGATTTGTTCCGCTTTTTACACTTTCAAACCATTTTTTTATGCCACTATCGTCAACTTTTGTGGTCAATATAATGCTACCATCTGCATTCGCTATCGCCATTCAATCACGCTCCTTTCTACCAATCGGAGTCTAAAAATTCCTGCTCCTCTTGTGTAAATTTTCTCGGTAATTCTACCATTTTTCTGTGTTCTCTTATATATTCTTCTTCCCATTTGTCGAGTTTCTTTCCCTTTGCTCTTTTGGAGCGAATTGAAACAATGGTCGAAAAGGTACACTCACCTATTTCCATATATGCCGACAATAGAGACATCCAATGTAGATAATCAACAGAACGGATTTCAAAGCCAAGCACTCTATTTATTGGTGCAACTAAAACAGGAAAATCGTGTTCCCAATCCATCAACTGTGGCTTTTGCTCTTGGCTTTCCTCTTGTTCCTCGCCACCGTTGATTATACGGAACATTTCTTTTATAGATGTATCAAAATCGTCTATGGCTGAAATATCCTCATAGAATATAAACAATGCACACTTGATTTTTTCTTCGTCTGTGAGTTCGTTATCGTTTAACGCACAAATAACATCAAGAACCACCCTATAATCGCACTTGTTTCTTATCGGGTGACTTTTGCCGTTTATCTCAACGGCAATCGGTAAATCCCACATCATTTGCTATACTTTGCGAGGTGCTTATCCATAGCTGACTTGTTTTCTGCGCCATATTTTTTCAATTCTACCATAAGCCAATGGATAAAGTGCATAATATACATTTCGCGCTTTTCGTTGCCATTTTCATCCTTTACAATAACAGTGTCAAACGGCTGACAATAACGGAAAGCTACATCAGAAATCTTACCGCCAAACACTACATCGAGTTCGTCTTTGACCGCCTTGTTATATTCCGCTTCAATCTCATTTACCGCATCAAGTCTGCCCTGCAAATTCTTCAATTCTTCGGGTGACATTTCAAGCAACTTTTCGGGGTTTTCAAGGTCAATTTCGGGAACATTTCCCTCAAATCTACTCTTGTATTTTTCAAGGTCAATTTCCTTGATACGCTTTTCAATAGACTTTTCAAATCCCTGTATTCTCTCTTGAATACCTCTATCATTCGGGTTAAAATAAATAACTGCCTTATCGCCATTATCAAACTCAATAGGGAATGCGACTTTACCTGTGCTTAACTTCATAATATTTTACCTCGTTATTCCTCTTAAATATCTTTATTAGTAATAATTTCTAAACAATTAGTAATATACCGCCCTACCATATAGGGCAAGGCGGTATTATTGTTTTATGTTTTACTCTGCACTATCGGGGGTAAATGTAATCGGTTCTCCGTCCGTCTTTGGCATTGTGCCTGTGGTGGTCTTGTTTGCGTAGTGAATGTCCACCTCAAAACCGAGATAGCCTCCCGCCTCGCCCGTGAAGTTGTTAATCGCAAT
Source organism: Acutalibacteraceae bacterium (assembly GCA_045533475.1). GTDB lineage: Bacteria > Bacillota > Clostridia > Oscillospirales > Acutalibacteraceae > UBA737. Next base: position 3,219 of record JAZSHV010000063.1, read on the forward strand.
CATAACATCCTCTTCAAGTCTTGCAAGGCAAGTGTTCTCATCTGCGCCATCCGCAAACTCAAACTTTTGAAGCATCTTTACCGCATCAAGTTTGGAAGTGTCTCTCTTAAACCAAGCATTGAAGAGCATCTCTGCAAACTTGCTACCCTTGCGGAGCTTGATTGCAACACCGCTCTGTGTAGGTTGTGCCGTTCCTCTCTCCATATCTACATATCCGAGAACATCAGTGGTCTTTTCTACGTCTTGGTTTTCCTCAACCGTCCAAGACTCAACGCCTCTGCCTTGGAGTTCCCATTCGGGAGCAAGACCGCTCTCCGATACATCGGCATATATCTTAAATCTCTTGGTCTCCACCTTAGGAGCCGCATAGCTGTTAAATTCTGCCATTTATGTTAATTTCCTTTCGTTAATATTGTCCGCTTTGTAAATCGTTGTTTAATGTGCGTGTTAATTTGTCAAGTTGTCCCGCATTCGCCGCCGCTTTATCCCACTCATAAGTGGAATATGGGTTTTTGTGTTGGAAATTAAAATCCCTACCATAATAAACCCTTGAAGAATACGGCTGAATGTAATGTATCTTAAACGGATATAATTTAGCCGTGTCTTGCATCGTGTCTGTATCACGAGGGGTGTACGGGTCGATTAGTCGCTTCCAAGATTGGCTAACAAGAAGTCCAAAACGGTCATTCTGCACCTTTGCCAAAATCTTCGGCTCGTTAAGGTCAATCCTCACATTCATATTCTACCTCAATTCTTGGGTTGGGATTTACAAAATAAACCCTTATTGTTATTACATAAGTAATCATTTGTTTTGACTCATCCACATCCCAAACAATAGGATTTGTGCCTGTTGGTACTATTGCAACAACCTTTTCACCATTGTATTCGGGCAAAACTCTATTTGCGTTGTTTCGCAAAATCCAATTACAAATTTCTTCGACATCTTCATAATCTTCTATGTTGGTGTTTGTTTCGTCTTGCGTTTCATCGTTTGGGTCAGCGTGTCTGTAAAGGTTCATTTGCCAATCTTCATACAAAGACGGAAAAGGTGAAAATGTGCTGTTATAATTTCCAAGTACATCAATATTTTCATTTTGCGTCGCATATATGGGAGAAGAACCACGAGGGAAGAATATTTCTTTACCCTTTGATGCTTTGCCCGATATTGCTAACAAATCGTGAAGTTGAGGGCAATTCAAGAAATAATCAAACAAATCTGTTATTTTACTCATTCAATCACCCCACATTCGTTATGGTAACATTATCAACCGACATTCCGTGAATGTTTGCCGATACTGAACGAACCACAATGCCGTTGTCTTTGTACTTTTCTTGCAACTCCGCAAATTCTCGGCTCGTTGTAACAACATCGTCAACCTCCGACAATACGATGAAATCACCCACTTGCACCGTGTAATATTCTTCTCGAATATCCACGGGTAGTTTGGCATATTCAAGCGGTGTCCTGTATCGGTCAACATCTTTCGATATAACCGTAACCGCATTGACTATGTTCTCAATCGTTCCGTCAGCCTTGCTAACGATACCGCCTTGAATGTTGCACCTCTCAATTACAAATCGGTCAAAGTGTCTTTCTTCTACTGCATTCTTCGGAATGTCATTGTAAATCGTGACTTTTTGTTTCCACAAATCTGTCAACACATCGCCCCCCTATACAAGATGCTGATGCCGTTTTTAGTTTTCACAACTCCCAACGGCTCAAAAATCCTGCCAAGGTCGTTTTCAAAATCGTCAGCCGTCTTTACTGCATAACTTTCGCTTTCGCTCACACCGCCCGCTGATTGGCTTTTGCTTGTAACAAAAGGTTTTTCAACCGTGTTTGTCGCTATATATTCCACTAAATCGGCGCACACTATTTTCACGATTTGCGGGATGCTCTCAAACGCTTCAAGCCTCGATTGAGTTCTAATATCAATCATCGCACACGCGCGGTCGATATTGCGGTCAAAGGCGGTCAAATCAAGCGTACCGCCTATTTCTGTGTATTCTTCATAGGTTAGATATTGCATAATTCAACCGCCTTTCGTTATTCTTTCGGCTCTTCCACTTTTTCAATAAGCGGAACACCTCGTCTGTTTTTATCCGTGGAAAGTTCTTTTATCCGACTTGCTGATACTTTCTTTTTATTGTGGGGGTAAATATCCCCCACATTATATTCGTGATTGTTGTCCTGCAAATCGGTAAAATACTTAATTACTCGGTACATTATGCACCAGCATCCTCTCCGCCTTCAGCATCGTCGCCGCCTGCATCTGCCCCGATTGTACCGACTACGATACCGTCAATTCTTTCAGGGAAGAATGTTACACCTGACATCACAAGGTCAATAACTCTTGCTGTGTCCTTATCAGGATATTCATTGATACCAATATAACCTGTTTCGTCTGTTGTAAGACCGAACGCATCAGCAATATTGCCACCACCAACATTTACATAGTACATAACGATATTTTCTTTTGCTGTTGCATAGAATGTACCCTGTGGAACATTACTGTTCATAAACACTGTGCCAAGACCGAGGAAGTTCTCAATATAATTCATACCGAATACTGTTGCAAGACCAACCTCTGCTGTGCCAAGATAAGCTGAAACATCAAGAGGATTAAGGAAATAAACAGCTTCTACTGCATCATCTTCCCAAAGGGTCTGCAACTTGCCCCAAGCGTTAGCAAGAGCAGGCTGGAGTGTTTCGCCTGTTGCTTCTCCTGTACCGTTTGCAAGGAATGTGAAGAAAGAGCCTCTAATGCCTTTCTGAATATCCTTAACCATTTTGTCAGTTGTAGCACCAACAGCCTGGTCGTAACCGCCTTTAAGTATAGCCTCTGCGGTTGTGCCCTTACGCCATTTATTAAGAGCAACTTCGCCAACAGGTACTTCCTGTGTTTCATAATGAGAAAGCGGAATAAGTTCGCCCTCTGCAACTGCACCATCTTCAAGTGTGCCAACAACTTTGAGTGCTTTAAGTGTAGCACCTTCCTGTACTGCAATCTTTCTTGTAACGCCAAGAGCTTCGATAAGCTTGTTAAGATTGCCTGTAAACTGATAATTAAAATCAACTGTTCTTACTCTCGCAAGATCAGCCTGCATAATTGTATTAGTTTCTGCTGCCATAATTCAATACTCCTTTTTATTTATTATTCATTTCAGGGAATAAATGAGCATTTGCTACCATTTCAGCACGCCTTGTAGCACCATCTTTGATAGCCATAATTTCATCTCTTGTTTTGCCACTTGTTCCTGTCGGTCTGCCACCCTGCAACTTAACGGCTGTAACGCCTGTAAATGCGGTGGCATCGTCTTTGGTTAAATTGTGCAGAATATCAACTGCGGATTTGCCCTTGTTTTCCTCTTTGGCGAGGTCTTGCCTAAAAAGATTGAAGTAATGGTTTTTTACTGCATCGTGGCTAAATTTCTTTTCGCCTACCGCTTCATTAAAAAGTCGCTCATCACTTTCTGCTTTTTCTCTTGAAATTCTTTCGGCTTCCGCTTGTTTTGCATCTGCATCAATCTTTGCTTTTAATGCTTCAAGTTCTTTTTTAACATCTTCGTTGCCGTTTGCGTTTTCGTTAAGTCTTGTAACCTCATCTTCAAGGGTTTTCTTTTCACCCTTTAAGGTTTTAACTTCCTCTACCTTTGCATTAAAATCAGCCTTTGCAACAAACTTTTTGCCAAGTTCAGCATTAAACTGTTTCATTGCATCATCGGTAACTGCATCGCCAAACAACTGTGTTAAAATTTCTTTCATATCGTTTCTCCCTTTCGTGCTGTCCTTTTATGGTAGCCAGTCCTACCTTTGCACCGTTTATTTATATTCCGCTAACAAAGCGGTATTAAACGAATAAGAGTAGAACACTACAATTCTACTCTTACATTATAGCATATTATTTAGTTGTTGTCAAGGGGTATTAAATTCTCCAATTCCTATCACTTCACACTCATATTTATCTCTGAAAAAACTTAACGCGACAGAAGATGCGAATTCTTTTTCACTTTCCCTAACAAATACTTTCGCAATACCGACTTCACAATTATTCAACTTTATTTTTACCGACACTATGTAGTTTTTCATTTTTCTTCCTTTTCAACCATATTCTCAAATCTTTTCAAAAGTTCGAAGAACATACAATTTTGTTTTTCCCTGCATCCCGCAAAAAAGCAATCTTGGTGTTGGCATATACTTTTTTTGCAAAATTCTATTAGCATTCTGTCGGTCATTTGAACAAATTTCATCTTCTCACCCCATATCATATTAAATTGGTTTTGTCAATAGGCGGCTAATCTTCCATTTTTGAAATAATATTCGGCAATTCGTCAATAACCGCTTTTGCCACATTTGCAACACAAGGGATTATCAAATCTATCATTTTTGAGAACTCCGCCTTTACTTTCGGGCTTTTCGTTAATTCTTGGCGTATAATTTCTTCTTTTGTCGGCTTATAACAATCAACACCAACTTGCATTGAACCTTTACACGCTTCCCAATTTCTGCAAGTACTACAATTCTTTACACTCATTTTTCTTACCTCGCATATTATTTAGTTGTTGCCAAGGGGTGGTTAATTGCTTACCATTCCTCGCCAAATATTTCTATATTTTCAGTCCAATTATCTGCAACTGCAACAATTACACCATTTACGATAAAGAAAAATACATTCGCTGTTGCTCCCTTATTTTTATCGCTATGAAAATGTTGTATTTCAAGACATAATTCTTGCTCTTGTCTTTCTTTGGTTTCTATAAGTTTATACTCTTTATCTCTTAAAATGCTATCATAATATTCTCGATACTCTTTCATTCCCTCACCTCATCATTTTGGGGTGTGCGGTGATAATGCTCGCTCATTCGATTGAATACATCATCAGCGGTTAAATGCCCTAAAACACTATCGCTTGTTTCTTCGGGTTTAACCAACCCCATAATTTCAAGTAGGTTTTTCGAACTACCATAACTGCCATAATGCTGAATGGCATCTGCAATTCTTTTTTCTTCGCTTGGATAAATAACCTGCCAACCATCAAGAAACCTATCAAGAGTATGCGGAATATTCGCATCAGTCAGCATCTTGTCAAGTTTCAATATCTCGGTGTAATTTTCATCAAGTCTATACTTGCCATTTTCGTCAAAAATTTGCTCATAACTTTTCATTTCTCCCTCTCCTTCCTTTCCTTTGCTACGAGGTAGCGGATATATTCGCTCACATTCATATTGTGTGCGTGGGCATCTCGCTTTAATTCCTCAAATTCTTCCTTTGTTTGACGAAATGCCGTTTGTCTTGTTTCTTGCTTCATTTTTTCTCCTTTATATTTTCCAATATATATTGTTTATTTTTTTCATCAAAATAAAGATATTCTCCATCATATTTACCTTCAAAATCTATAATATACGGAGAGCCGCAACAGCCACAACCTCTTATTTCAATTTGATATTTTACTGTTAATTCAGAAAGTTCTCTTAAAAAAATATACAACCTTTCATTTTCCATATTATTTGTCCTCGTTGCATACATAACACCAATTTTTAGGGGGCTTATTTATTCGTTCTAAAACTTTTTTCTTTTTTGGATAATGAACAATTCCTTCAATATTGTATTCTGTTGTAAAACAATTTATTGTTTTTTCACAATAAAGTTCTATCAAATCTTTTGGTGTATCATATATTACAAGGTCGGTTATGCGCATTTCATCAATATTTTTATGACCTCTATTGCAATACTCCCAAATATATTCATTTGAAACGCAAGCGACTTTTGATAGGTGTGCAGGCAATCCCATATACATAAACCAAGTAGTTATATCTTTACATATCCACTCGTTAACTACTTTATGTCTGCCATTCAAACCGCTTTCATATGTTAAAACCTTGAACGGCGTGTCAATTTTTGGCGCTCTTGTTCTTAACTCCGATTTCTTCAATCCTTTTTCTATATTGCTGTTGTGTTCCGCTTGAATACTCATCAATATTGTTTTCACTTTTTGTTATACCTCTTTTCATAACATTCCTTACAAAGATACGGAGAATAATAACTTATTGCATAATTATCTCCATCAACATAAGAAAAGACCTCGCTTGAGGGTTTTGGCTGACCGCAACCCTCACACTTTCCATTATATTTTCTTATTCCCATATACTTTTTAGGAGGTTTCATATATCCTCTCGCCATATTATCACCTCAAATAAAAGCATTAAAAATATTGTTTTCTTTTGTGCCGTTGATTATATATGTTTGAATAACAAAACCAACCGCATAAATAAAACCTCTTGTTTTTGCCACATTTTTAACCCTAATTCTGTTCATATTCATTTTAATTACCTCGTCTTTCTTTCGGTTGTTTCCCTCAACCTCTGTATATATTATATCACAAAGTTATACACTTGTCAACCCCTTTTCGCAAATTTCTCAAAAAAATTTTCAAAAAATCCACTCAAGCGAGCCGATATAAATAACTTTCGCAAATTGTTATTTATGCCGAAAACCCTTGATATATAAGGCTTTTTCGGGTTTTTGCTTGTAAATAACTTGTAAATAGCATTGTAAATAGCAGAATATTATTTACAAATAAAAGAAAATTCCCCTGCTTTCGCAAGGGAAAATCTTTATGTTTTTGGTTTTCTCGGTATGCTCATCCGCTTTTTATCTTCAGGAATTTTAGTTATTTCGGATATTTCTGCATACTTGCTCTGTAACGCCTTTATACGCTCATTACAACGCTTTACAAGGGCTTTATCACCGCTTGCCCTTGCTAACTCCCTTGTGGTTTTTTCGTTCCTTACAGAGCTTTCTAACCGCCTTTGCATCTGCGTAACTTCATACCCCGAATATTCCTTGCCATCAATGGTATATCGCCTTGCGTTCTGCTCATTCAACCTCTTTAATTCTTCGGGTGAATATCGAGGCTCGGAGATGCCGCAAATTATAGGCGTTTTATAGTGCAGACATCCATAATCTTGCAATCGCTCCAATGCTTCATCGGCACTTTCAAAATGCACTCCATTTATGGTTTTAGCCTTGCCAAGAATGTATTGTTTTCCTTGCATAAATTCGTGGCTCGGTCTCGGATTTGAATGGAAATCCACCTCTATCCCATCGCAACCCAATTCCTCACCAATCATAGTGTTGTATTCGGTTGATGCCTGCTTTGCTCCCCATAACAGATTTTGCCTTACAACTGTATCAAGCCGCCTTGTAACTCCACCGCCATAATCAACACGAACACCGCTACCTCCTAACTCAATAATGCTATCACGCATAGCCGTGTGAAAGTCCGTTGCTCCTGTTGTTACCTGCATAACCGCCTTGTCAAGAACATCGGTGTAATATCTTTGTAACCCGATAGGCTTACCGTCTGCACCCATAATGCACAATGCCTTTGTCTTTGCAAGGTTTATCATCGTTTCTCCTGTGGTCTTTGCGTATGCTCTTGCTATGGCTTGTAGTTCCCTATTCTCTGCAAACGGCACAAACTTTTTGCCCCTGTAATCATACAACGGCTGATTTGCGAGGTGTTGTTCTTCAAGCAGTTCGCCATACATCTGCTCAATCTGTGATATATTGTAGCCTGTAACCTTTGCAAGTTCTTTTATGATGGCATCCATATCTTGTTTGACTACCGCTATATTATTGATTGACTTGACATCAGCCAAAGAAAGTTTGCCGTATTTTTTTATTCTTTTACCTATTCGGGTGAGAACATTTTGCTCCCACCCTGACACATTCTGCATCATCAAATTCGCCTGTTGTTCTAACTTTGAAATATCAGCCATTGCCATACACCAACTTTCTGCAACGGTCATACAATCCCCATTTATGAGGGTTAAAATTAAAGCCATAAGTGGAATAAAATCCGTCATTACTCATATTAAACCATTCACAGCCTAATTTTACCGCATCAAAAGTCTTTATTTTTCCGTTAGAATATGCAACAAACAAAGTATCTCCTATTACTTTTTGACTTGTCGCAAAAATTATATTATCCATTCTCGTTATCCTCTTTTGTCATAATATTTTAAGGCTTCTTTATCAACTTCGGACAATGCTTTTCTCATTCTTTCTTCGTGTTCCATTTGTGCAATCATCTGTCTGTTTAGCATCTGCAAATAAGAAATATATTTTAGTCGTTCAATTTCAAGTTTCTGTTCGCATTCTTCTTTTGTGATTTTCTCCTTTATGCAATCATCTTGAATTTGGCAAACTGTTTGATAATATCGCAACTCAAATCTATTCTCTATGTTCTCCACTTAATCACCGCCTTATATATCGTGATGTGTCAAGATTTCAATATCTGTAACATTATCAAAGACAATTCTATTTGTGATATTTGCCTTCGAAAATTCAAATTTATCTGTTGTTTGGAATATGACTTGACCACCAACTGTTTCAACGATTTCAAATTCTTTGCACATATAATCTTTATCATATACAAATTGATTTTTATTGAGTTTGGCATATCTATATGTCGCAATCATTTTGAAACCAACGGTATGACCTTTTCTCGTTCTTACAATCGCAACGCTATTTTTATATTTCACTTCTCCCCACCTCTTTCTTTTGGTGTGCGTGTGTTCCAAGCATTGATTGCTTTTTCTTCCGTTTCTTCAACTATGAATATTTTCGAATTGCACCAACCATCGCAAAAATCATCACAATCAACCGTGTAATTTATCGGCAATTCTCTATATCTTTGTTTGATTAGCGACCATCTTCCAAATAATTTTATCGGTTTCGGCAACTCTAAAACCTTATAAATAAATGGAGAAACAATCATTTTTCCACCACAAAACGGACAAGGTAACAATTCAGCCATCACCCCTCACCGCCTTTCAATTTTAATTCTTGTAACTGAAAACGCAGATTTTCAACGGTTTCAATTAAAAGTCGAATTTCGTCAGCGATATAATTGCAATGGCATTCTTCGTCTATTTCGTAACGCAATGTTTCTATTGCTTCATCTATCGTCATTCCTCACCACCGCCTTTCTCGGTTGGGTGGTCTGCTTTTGGTGTGTTTATCAACGCATTTGCAAAATCGCCTAATTTCTCTATAAATTCGGGATGATTTGCAATAATATATCCTTGATAAGCATTGTTTTGTTCTTTTAATTTCTTGTTTTCTTCTTCTAACTTTTCTATTGTGTTATCTTGGTATGTAATGTCTTTTATAAGATTTCTATATTCGCAAAGTGTAATTGTAACGGTCAATTCTTGCATATTTTCTCCACTCTGCACAAAATCATCTTCATTGTAACCATACTCTGTTTTCAAACTCATTTCCCCTCATCTTCCTTTCTCATATCAATCGCTTCTCGCAAATCTCCATAACAAAATTCATCGCCCTCATAATCTTTGCTATGTAAATAATCTTCACAATCGGGACACATATAAGCAATAAAAACAGTTCCACCGTCTGCAATTGCTTCTCTGTTCAAAATACTACCCTTTGGAAATTCCCTTGCACAGCCAAAACAATTATGTGGTTTTCTTGTCTTGACATATTTATGTGCTATAATTTCAGCCATTCTTCCCATCTTCCTTCCTCTGCTTGTCTATCAGCCATCTCAAATACTCGCTGATGTTCATTCTGTGAGCGTGTGCATCGTTCTTCAACTTCTCACGCTCTCCCTCTTTGACTTTGAAATTTACCCATTCCATTGTATCACCTCGCTTTATACTATAATATAATTTGCATCAACATCATTCAAGCGATTTGTGTATTCATCAATTTCCCTTGAACAATCAATAATACCACCGAAAAAGATGTTTTCCGTGCCATTTCTCTTTTTGGCGTTTTCAAGAGCGGAAACAAGAGAATTATAATCGTGCTTGTAAATTGCCTTTACGCCAAGACGATTAAGCACCTCACAATATGTGCCATTATAGTGATATACTTTGTTGAAATCAGAACCTTCAACATAATTAAAGCAAACAGTAACATTGATTTTGTTTCCTGCAAACTCTCCGTGCCTAAAAAGTTTTGCGTTCGGGTGCTTTTCCTTTACCAATTCTTCAAACCTTGCAAATGTCATAACAAATACCTCGCTTTCTTTCTTTATACACATTATACACCATATTCACGCATTTGTCAACCCCTTTTTCAAAACTTTTTTTAATTTTTCACAAAAAAATACCGAAAACATTTCTGTTCTCGGTATCGGGATATAATATTCGGTTATTGCCCTGCCAAAATCCTCTCTAATGCTTGGTCGGTGTTGGTCTGTGCCTGTGCGGATATTCTTGCAAGTTTGTCGGCAATTTCCTCATCGGTCATATTCGGGTAAAGCCAACGGAGTTCGTCCTCTTTTTCAAGCACTCCACGGTCAACGGCTGAAACAATACGCTCATACTGTTTGTCATAGTCCTCATAGGTATCGAACCAATCCACCATAACTGTATAAAGGTCAAGCGGAATATTCAAGAACACCGCATCTGCTTCAAGTGTTGCCTTTATGCCCTCAAACATAGCAGATTGAATTTTCTTGACGAAAGACCTTGTTTTTGTGTTGGCGGTTCGGATTTCCGTAGCCGTTGCTCCTGCCGTGTGTTCCGCTTCTGTCAAAAAGCCCCTATCCAAGCCCACCATATCTTCCCAATCGGCTTTGGCATCAATGAGTTTTTGCTTGTAATCGTTGTATCGAGTGGACGGAGCGAAACTGTCAATCAGCGTTCCGTCAACTCCTGCCTTTTTGCGTATGGTGTAAATGCCTTCGGGCAGATCAAAACGCTCACCTTCTTTTGTGCCGATTTTTCTTGCCACAGTTTCGTCTGCAAAAAGTTTCGACTTCATCAGATGCATTTCTTCATCAAGATTATTTCGTGCAACCTTGATTTGATTTTCCACTTCCTCGCACCCAAAGTTAAGCGGAACGCCCCATTGAGAAAGACCTCGGCTATCCTGCGGTGAACGGAAATACGCAACGCCAATATTAAAGGCGTTCATATACATTACATTATCATTCTTGTAATGCTCCCATTCTGCCAAATATTCCTCGTTACCGCTTTTGTCGGTTGTGTAGTAGTAAACATACAAAGTGCCGTTTTCATCAAGGATATGGTGTCTTATAAGCCTGTATTCCCTATGCTTGACAATCTTCTTGTCAATAACCATAGCGACCTCATACATCTTATCGGCTACAACTCTGTAAACGGAAACATCAGCAGGAGCGATAATTCTGTGATACGGCTCATCATCTTCACCTGTTGCCATTGTAACAAAACACCCGCCCTTGCCGTTCATCATAGCACAAATCTCATATCGCTTTGCCTCAAGGTTTTCTGCAAGAGGTATCAACGGCTCTACAAGTGTACTGTCCGTCTGCAATTCCACCGTTGCTTCATCGCAGACAAGCGAGGTCAGTTTTGTGTTAGCAATCGCAAGTGGGTTATACTCTCGCACATCTTCCCAATCCTGCACCTTTACAACAAGTTTCTTTTCCTCGTCATATTGGTCTATCTTCTTTTTGACAAATCCCCAAAAATTACTCCAAAATCCCAAAATATCACGCTCCTATATTTAATCGGTTAAGTACGCATATTCGTCTGCTATTGAATAGAAAAATCCGTCAATCATATCTATACATTGACTTCCATCATCGCAAATAACGCCCTCTATATTTTCGTCATACACGGCATCTTGTAACTGTTCAACCAACGGCTTACATTGTCCGTCAAGTATCTTAAATCTGCCTGTGTGCATCAATTTATTTAACTTTATCGGTCTATCAATTAAAGGCATAGCGGACTTAACCGCCGCCGCATTGTCAAAGATGTACCGCCAAGAGTTCAAGCCGTTTATAATCGTGTAATACGCATCGTCAATATAGCAATTTTGCACCCTTACATTGTAGGTGCTTTCTATATACTCAATAAACTTTTTCGCCTTTTCCTCTACATCTTGTGGCTTCATATCCTGTGGCATAATCTCATCAGCCTTTAACACATAAAGCACATTATCATCGCCAAGAGCAGATGCCACCAAGCCATAATGCGACTTGTTACCGCCCAAATCGTAACCAACCATACACCATTTGAAACGCTTTGGCAAATCCTCTTTCTTGACAAGGTATTTCTTCGGTTTGTCTGCAAAGCCAGGGAATACAACGCCCTCTGCCCTTTTCCACAATCCCAAAACATAGCGGTCAAAATAAACTGTACCGCCATACTCTATTTCAAGAGCCTTTACAAATTCGGGAGGGTTGAATGGGTTATCATACAAGGTGTATTGCTGATAGAAAATATCTGCATCGCTATCAAGAAATTCCTTGAACCAATGCCGAGGACTTTCGGGGTTGCAGGTACCGTCAAATCTTGAATAACTTTTATCAAGTCGAGATTTCAGCATATTGAACACATCTTCGTGCCAAGTTACAACCTCATCGCCATAGCAATACTTGATTGAAGAACCTCGCAGGCGGTTTACTTGGTTGATTTTGTCCGCACCGATGCAATGCACCTTTTCGCCAAACATTATAGCGGTGTTGTCTGCCTTTATATCACTTACAAGGTCAACACCCCAAATGTTCTGCAACGGCTCAATTATGTTTCTTTGCAAGGTGCTTTTTGTGTTGCCAAGAATGACATACAATCCATCTTTACCGCTTACAGCTCTAATTCGTTTGGGTATGAGGTAATAATCAAGGAAGGTTTTCCCACTTCTTGTCGCTCCACACTTGACATTCCATCGGTGGTCGCAATTATTCCAAAATTCCTTTTGTTTATCCGTTAAACTATTCAGCAAGTTTATCCACCTCGCCAATCACCTTGTCAAGTTTTGCCAATACATCTGCGTTTTCGTTTTGTTTATCCTCACCCAACAACTTGCTCAACCGTTCCAAATCGCCCAAATTTCCGCTTTTAACGGAGTTTAGCACGCAGATATATGTAAATATATCCTTAACCGATTTGTCGCTTTCTACGCCCATTTTTGACGCTAATTTTGCAAACTGTGGGCTGTCCTTTATCTCACTATCAAGCAAATCCGCAAGTATCTTCTGTATGGTCTTTTTTTCTCGCCTTGCCTGTCCGCTTGCTATTCCACCTTTTCGCCCATTTTCCACCGCTTCTTCACCGCTTCGGAATTGTGTCGCTTCGGCGTTGGGCGGTCTCTTATCGGGCATTTACTCACCCCTTTTCAGCCTTTTATACAACTTCTGCAAATATTTCTCATAGTCCCTTTTCAAGTGTGGACTGTTTGTCTTTTCAATAGCGGTTTTTACTCTTTCAATTTCTGCTTTGATATCCATTTACAAGTCCTCACTTTCCAAGAGATTTTACAATCTCACGCTCACGGTCGGACAGTTCCCAAATATTTGCGTCAACTTTCTCTGCCGCCGCTTTCTCTGCCGCCGCTTTCTCTGCCGCCGCTTTCTCTGCCGCCGCTTTCTCTGCCGCCGCTTTCTCTGCCGCCGCTTTCTCTGCCGCCGCTTTCTCTGCCGCCG
>JAZSHV010000001.1:0-46980 GCA_045533475.1 Acutalibacteraceae bacterium
TTACAGCGCATAGAATTGCAAAAACCACTGCAAACAGAACTATAATAATTTTAGGGATTAATTTTTTTGCCTGCATTTTTAAACCTCCATTTTTTAAAAAATAAAACCGTAATGCAAATCATAAGCACTACGGTTATATCCAATAATGATAGCGCTCCACATATGTGACAGACTGAAACATATTTTGCAACAGTCCAACAAAGGCTACAGAACAGTACAACCTTTATTTCGGCGACAGCCCCTTTCACGGAAAACCTGTTCGTTTACACAACCGCTACTATTGACACATCGCGCCTCTATCTATATATTGTATATTATCACAGTATATATTTTTTGTCAATAAAAAATTCATAATTTGTTAAAATAGTTAAATATTGTTAATGCTAAGCTCTGATTAATTCCTTTAACCTCAGACAATTCTTTAACACTTGCATTCTTAATCTTTTTAATACTTCCAAAATGCTTTAGTAAAGCCTCGGCTTTTGATTTACCTATACCGTCAATTTCTAAAAGCTCACTTTTAAGTGTGTTTTTAGAATGTAATGATTTATGATAGCTGATAGCAAACCTATGAACCTCATTCTGTATCATTGTTACAAGCGTAAAAGCTTTACGGTTTGATTTTATTGCAATATCACCTCCTGTTGTGGCAATGGCGCGTGTTCTATGCTTAGAATCCTTAACCATACCAAATATCGGAATATCAATATTGTGTTTTTTAAATAAAGGTAAAACGGCATTTATCTGACCTTTAGCTCCATCAAGTAAAATAAGGTCAGGAAGTGTGGAAAATGCTTCATCTTCGCCTTTTTTGTACTCGGTTAAGCGTCGGTCAAGGATTTCCTCCATAGAGCGATAATCATCCTGACCTACAAAGCCCTTTATTTTAAAGCGTCTATAAGCCGATTTAAACGGTCTTCCGTCTTTAAAAACAATCATTCCCGCAACATTATCGCTTCCGGCAGTATTTGAAATATCATAGGCTTCAATATATCTCGGCGGTTCACTTAAACCTAAAAGTGATGCAAGCTCGTTCAAAGCTGACATTTCCCTACCCGTTCTTTCAGTTTTTTCAGATAGATTCTCTGCCGCATTATTCAATGCCATCTGTAATAGTTTCAGTTGTTCTCCCTGCTTGGGATTAATAAAATTTACCCTACGGTCGCATTTTTTGGATAACCATTCTGTTACAGTAGAAAAATCAAGTGTTTCTGTATCAATAAGAATTCTTGAAGGAATATCGGTTTTATCAATATAATATTGCTGTAAAAACTCTGAATAAACGGAATCCTTATCTGAAAAGCCGTCAACAGAATAATGCTGCTTATCAATAAGACGGTTATTTCTGAATATAAGAACAGCAACACAAGCCATCTCCCCTATTAAGGCAGTCGCAAAAACATCCTGAGCCTTATAGGTTGTACTGACAACCTTTTGTTTTTCTTTAAATTTCTTTATTGCATTAATTCTATCGCGAAGCTTGGCGGCGGCTTCAAACTGTAAATTTTCTGAGGCTTCAAGCATTTTTTCGGTTAATACCTCAATAGAAAATTCCTCTGTATCGCCTTTTTTTATAAATTGTACAGCTGAATTTATTGTTTCAAGATGCTCATCTAAGCTTGTTTTTCCGTTACAGGGCGCGTAGCATAATCCTATATGGTAATTAAGACAAGGACGGCTTACCGTATCAAAATTACGGTTGCAATCTGGAAGCTTGAATATTTTTCTCGCCTGTTCAACCGTTTCCTTAACTATAAACCCTGAATTATACGGACCTATAAACTCCCCAGTTTTATCAACAATTTTTGAAGTTTCAATCTTTTTCCATTTATCATTTGTTATTTTAACATAAAAATAACCCTTGTCATCTTTAAGCAAAATATTATATTTAGGTTGGTTTTGCTTAATTAGAGAGTTTTCAAGGATTAAAGCTTCAAATTCACTGTCACACACAATGAATTCAAAGTCCTCAACATTTGAAACCATTCTCTTAACCTTTTCTGTGTGCTGATTTCCCGAACCGAAATACTGAGTCACTCGGTTTTTTAGAGCCTTAGCTTTACCAATATAAATAATTTCACCCTGCTTATTTTTCATAATATAAACACCGGGTTCAAGTGGGAGACGGTTAGCCTTAAGCTTTAACTCACCAAGCTTTTCCGAATTAGCATAAATATTCAAGAAATCACCTCTTTTAAAAACCGAATAAGGAAAAGTTGCTTTTTAATTATATCAAAACAAAAAAATGAAGTCAATGATAATGCTTAAGTTACTTGACATTTTGAAAATATAGTAATAAAATATAAAAAAATAATTTGGAGATTTTTATGAATAACCAATTTTTAAGAACAGAAATGCTTTATGGTGAAAAAGGTTTGAAAAAACTTAAAAATTCAAGAATAGCTATTTTTGGACTTGGCGGTGTGGGCGGATATGTTGCTGAAGCTCTTGCCCGAACAGGTGTAGGTGCTTTGGATATTTTTGATTGTGACACAGTTGATGTTACAAACCTAAACCGTCAGGTTTTTGCCACAGTCTCAACAATAGATAAAGAAAAGACAGATGCTGCAGAAAAAAGGCTTCTTGATATAAATCCCGATTTAAAAATTACAAAGCATAATATATTTTTTATGCCCGAAAATTCCAATTTAATTAATTTTAGTGCTTACGATTATATCGTTGATGCTATTGATACTGTTACAGCCAAAATTGAACTTGTAGTAAATGCTCAAAAGTTTAATGTTCCAATTATAAGCTCAATGGGTACAGGAAATAAAACAAAACCCTGTTTACTTGAAGTTTCAGATATATTTAAAACAAGCGTTTGTCCATTGGCAAGAGTTATGCGTTATGAGCTTAAGAAAAGAAGTATTAAAAAGCTAAAAGTTGTTTATTCAAAGGAAGAACCAATAAAATCATGCATTTCCGATAGTAAAACAGGAAAACCTATTCCCGCAAGCAGTATATTTGTTCCCGCAAGCGCGGGACTCATTATTGCAAGCGAGGTTGTTAATGATATTCTTTCTGACAAAACGGTTTAAATTTTTGTTGACTTTTTAATTTTTTGTATTATAATATAGCTATAATTTTGCAGAGTAGATAACTGAGCGTTAAGTGCCTAACGGACGGGGAGTTGCCGTTTGGACGAAGGATTTGTTCCCGCGGTTTAGTTATCGCATCCCGCTGCCGTATAATGTTGGTTTTGCCTCCTATTATTCGGAAAACGGGTAATAGGAGGTTTTATTTATGAAAAAAACAATTTTTACAAAAACAAAAATCTTTAAAATTATTCTTACCGCGATTCTTGTAGCAATGAATATTATCTTAGAAAGATTTCTCGCCTATTCTGTCTGGAATAATACCGTAAGTCTCGGTTTTATTATGATTGCCTTTGCCGCGTGCTATTTAGGTACGCCATACGCTATGGTTGTTGCAGGATTGGGTGATTTTTTGGGAGCTATTATTAAACCCTTCGGTCCGTATTTTGTTGGTTATACCATTACAAATCTTCTTATAGGCTTATGCTTAGGTATATTCTTAAAGAAAGCCACAGTTATTCGTATAGGCGCAGGCGTTATAACATATAAAATATTTTGTTCTCTAATTCTCAACACTATATGGACATCAATTCTTTATCGTGGAGGTATTGGTGCTTTTTGGCCTGTTTTTATTTCCCGTCTCCCCTTTGTTTTGGTTATGACATTAGTTGAAATTTTAGTCATTTCACTTTTGTTCTCGAATAAAAGCAAAATAAATCTAACCATTAAAAAAACATTTAATAAATTAAACTAATTATTTTAAAAAGATTTTTTATATAAGGAGAAAACAATGTCTAAAACAAAAACTAAACGCCAAAAAGCAATTATTCGACGCAATATTTTTCTTTCTTGTTGTTGTGTTATGTTAGCCCTCATAATTGCTCTAATATGTTTTGTTGCATACTCAATTATATCAAAACCCGATAAACCTGATAAAAATACACCTACAGCTTCACAAGAAAGCTCACAGGTGTCATCTGATGAAAAGCCAAAGGAAAGCTTTGCAACGGTGCTCAGTACAGGCGATATTATGGTACATAGCACTCAGCTTGACGGTGCATATGTAAATAGCACAGGCGAATATGATTTTAGCGCCTTTTTCAAAGAAGCGTCAGCTTATTTCAAGCAAGCAGACCTTTCGGTTGCTAATCTTGAAATCACATTCGGTGGCACTGAATCAGGCAAATTCAGCGGTTATCCAGCCTTTAATACACCTGACAGTCTTGCAGATGTTATTAAATCATCAGGACTTAATTTTTTGCTGACCTCAAATAATCATAGCTATGATACAGGGTTATTTGGTTTAAAAAGAACGGCTCAAGTGCTCAAAAACAAAGGAATTGAGTTTATTGGTACACGAGAAAACGAAACCGATACCATTTATACTGTAAAAACTGTAAATGATATTAAAATAGGTATGGCGAACTATACCTATGAAACAGCTGGACAAGCATCAGGAAGAAAGTATTTAAATGGAAACATAATTGCTCAAGAGGCAAACAACCTTATATCTACATTTTCATACAATAGAATTGATGAATTCTACGCCGATGCGCAGACAGTGATTTCACAAATGAAAGAACGCGGAGTCGAATACATTGTTTTTTATATGCATTGGGGTAATGAATATCAGACAAGCCCTAATACCTGGCAAAAAACTATTGCCCAAAAGCTTTCTGACTTTGGTGTAGATATGATAATCGGAAGTCATCCCCATGTAATTCAGCCTGTTCAGCTTATACATTCAGGGGACGGTCAGAATACCACTGTATGTCTTTATTCAACAGGTAACGCAATTTCGAATCAGCGTCAGGAGTTAATGGATAGCTGCCCCTCAGGTCATACCGAGGACGGTCTTTTCTTCAGTTACACCCTTAGAAAATTGGGTGATGAAGTGACTCTTTATGAAGTTGACATTATACCTACTTGGGTGAACAAGTACAGAGGCGGAAGCGGATATCAATATACAATATATCCTCTTGAAACCGCAGACGCAGGAAGCGTAAAATATAAGCTTGATTCTTCTGCCGCGGCTAAAGCAACAAAATCCTACGAAAGAACAAAGGCGATTGTTTCTGAGGGACTGACAGCTGTTCAGCAATCTATCGGATGCGAAATAACATTTAATTAGTTAATAACCAAAAAACCGAGGTCCACATTAAACTGTGAACCTCGGTTTTATTTAGCTTAATTCATTAGCCATCTGATAAAATTTATAATATATTCCTTTTTGCTCAATCAACTCTTTATGTGTTCCCTCTTCTATAATGCCTTCGTTAGTTAATACAAGTATTCTGTCCGACCTTCTTATTGTTGACAATCTGTGGGCAATAGTAATTGTCGTTCTGCCCTCTGAAAGCTTTGAAAGACTTTTAGCAACCGCAAATTCGCTTTCGTTATCAAGCGCGCTTGTTGCCTCATCAAGAATTATTATTGGAGGATTTTTTAAAAATACCCGCGCTATGCTAATTCGTTGCTTTTGTCCGCCTGAAAGCTTAACGCCGCGTTCGCCAACATATGTATAGTATCCTTCCTTGAGTTCATTTATAAATTCATCTGCCCCTGCCTTTTTAGCGGCTTCTATAACCTCTTCAAGTGTTGCATCAGGCTTTCCGTATGAAATATTTTCAAAAACCGTACCCGAAAACAAATAAACATCCTGTTGAACTATACCAATATTATTTCTAAGGGATTTTAGTGTGTAATCCTTTATATTGCGTCCGTCAAGAGTTATCTCGCCGTCAGTAACATCGTAAAAACGGGGAATCAGATTGCAAAGTGTGGTTTTGCCACCGCCTGAAGGACCAACAAACGCAATTTTTTCGCCGTTATTAACCTTAAAATTTAGATTTTTGAACACTTTGTTATGGTCGTCGGGATACTCAAAGGATACATTTTTAAATTCAATATTTCCCTTAGGCTCTATTAAATTAACAGCATTTGGACTGTCAAAAATTTCAATATCAGCATCCATTATCTGAAGAAAGCGTTCTATACCCGTAAGCCCACGCTGAAACTGTTCTGAAAATTCAATTATTCGTCTTACCGTTGCAATAAATGTGGTAACATAAAGCAGATATGCAACAAGGTCGCCTGCGGTTATATAACCCTTTATCATAAATATACTGCCTGCGATTACAACTGTTGCATACATAATACCGTCGAATAATCTTGTTGTTGTTGCAAATGCGCCCATATATTTATAAGACTGCTTTTTAACATTATAAAATTCCGAATTATCCTTTTCAAACTTTGCTTCTTCAACCTTTTCGTTTGCAAAGGCTTTAACAACCTTTTGTCCTAAAAGAGAATCTTCAATTCGTGCATTTAATTCACCAATTAAAACACGCTGTTTTCTAAAGGTTTTTTTCATTTTTCTATTAAGAATAGTGCAAATAAAAACCATTATAGGAATTATAATAAAAATTATAATTGTGAGAGTTACATTAATGTTTACAAGTATAATAAACGAAATAATACCCTTTATTCCTGCAACAAAAAATTCTTCGGGACAGTGGTGTGAGAATTCGGTAACATCAAATAAATCACTTGTAATGCGTCCCATTATTTGACCGACTTTAGTGTTGTTAAAATATGTATCAGATAGCTTATGCAAATGCGAATATGCCGCTCGCCGCATATCTGTTTCAATCTTAACACCCATTACATGACCGATATATGACATATAATAATATGCGGCAGAATCGATAATTCTAAGAATAAAATACAGGATTCCAACCCTTAGCACAAATCTGATTGTAAGAGTAGCAAAACCGTTTATACCTGCATTGGTTATTTCACGCATTATGAGAGGTAAAATAATTTCACAAACTGTAGTAAGCGAGGCGCAAAACAGGTCAAATAAAAGGGTTGGTATATACCTTTTATAGTACGGCATAAATCTTTTTATTAAAACACCTGAGCTATATTTTCTTTCATTATTTTTCATATACATCACCAATATGAATTATACCGGTAAATTATTAATAAACTATGAATTTTCGAAAATTTGGCCTAATAATATTCAAAGGAATAAACTTCGCCCTCTTCCCTTTCTTCACTTAAAATATCGGGTTTTTTGCTGATAAATTCATCCAATTCTTTAAAAGCGCGATGTCTTGCAATACTGAATTGGCTTATCGGCGAGTAATTCTTTTCGTATTTTACAACTATACCGTTTTCATAATCAAAATCATAATAATTATCTAAGTGTATAGCTTTTTTTAAATATTTCTCAGCATCTAAAGATACGGAAAAATCCTTATCCTCGGTTAATTTTATAAGATAAGGTATTCCCTCCTCATTTAGCTCGTAAATGGTTTTTACATCAATTGTTTTTAAGGATTTTGACATATATGCGTTATAATTATAATTTGCAATAACATTGTTTACATTTACAATACCTAAAACCGAAAGTACTATACTTGCAGTTATTAACGATACCTTTAAAACAGGAATTTTCGGTATATAAATTCTTGAAATCAACGCAATGAATGTAATGCTGAGAAATAGCATAAAGGAGCTTGTTGTAATTCTCAGCTCTGTCATACCAAACGAGGAAATATACAGTATCATTTTGGAAAGCGCAGTAGAGATTATAATTAAGGTGAAAAAACCGATAAATGTGCAAAGAATTCTAAGAGCAATACAAATTTTTCCGTTTTCCTTTTTCGAAACCGACATACAAATAAATATAATTAAATAATTTATTGCTGCAATAATGCACATTTCAAAAAATCCGCGACGGGCATATTCTGAAACGGTAAATTTATAGTTTTCGGGTAAAAAACCGCTGAATGCGCTGAAAAAATATGCCAACTGTGAAAACAGATATAAAAGATAGCAAAGAGAAATTACTGACAAAAAAGAGATTGTTACTGCATTTTCAATTCCCTTAAATTCAGATTTTTCTTTTAGCTTTGTTTCGTGCTTGCTAAGCGAAAAGGAATAAGAAATTAAAAACGGAGCAATAACTACTGCAACAATTACTTTTAAAATACCTGAGCCTAAATCCTCAAAAAGCTTTAAAGCCATTCCGCTGAATGCTTCGTCAGACGAGATAAGTAACGGTACTACAACAATTAGAACAGGAATTGCTAAGGCAACACCGATTAAAGTCTTACCTAACACAGCTCTACCCTTTTCTTTACCTGTAAAAATTGCTGTAAGTGTTGCAGGGAGATTACCAAGAGCACCATCAAAAACGGGATAAAAGACAGAGCCTAATAAGCTAAGCTTGTTCTCTTTTTTATCACTAACAAGAGAGTAAAACCACATTGCCGATAAAAGTACGATTAATACGAAACTCCACCATCTTACTGAGCCGTTTGAGGTTATTCCAAAAACAAATGATAACACAACCGACATTAAACCGCAAAATGTAAAAAACGGTTTAATTTTGGCCTTTCTTTCATAAACATATAAGCTTGTAACAACGAATATAGCTAAAGATGATACTGTAAAACCGCCTCTGAATCCACCCCATAGACCTAAAAAAGTGAAAATTAGTGAGCAAGGCAGTAAAAGAAAAGCGAAAATTAAATCTCTTCCTGATAAATCAAATTTTCTTTTAGGCATAAAATATGGATTATTTTCGTAATTTTCTAAATTTACTTCTTCAAAAATCTCGTTGGTGCTTTCAACAGAATTGTTATTAATATTTTCACTCATTTTGTATTCTCCTCATCAACATATTTTATAATGTCACCAGGTTGACACTCAAGAACTTTACAAATGCTTTCAAGGGTTGAAAATCTAACAGCCTTTGCTTTTCCCGTCTTTAAAACAGAAAGATTAGCCTGCGTAATGCCGATTTTCTCAGCAAGCTCTGCCGATGTCATTCTACGCATTGCAAGAATTATATCAAGATTAATTTCAATCATTTTCAATACCTCTCAAATAGTAAGGTCGTTTTCTTCACGAAGCTCAACAGCGCCTTGCATAACATTTTTAAGCACTCTGAGCATTACACCTACAAATCCGCCTGCAAGAGAAACAAACATAAAGGGCATATAAAAAACACCCGAAACTGAGGTTATAAAACATATTACAAAGCAACACCACGAAACCGTTTTCAGGCGTTTTACATTTGATGAAATAAAAACTTCTTCTTTCTTAATACTAAGCAATAAACCAATAAGAGAATATAAAATTATTGCGGAAAAAACTGAGCAAGGATAAAATGTATACAAAAATACCTTTTTTAGCATACTTAAGGCTTCTCCGTCAGGCAGGAATCCTCGGAATTTTGTCATATAAAGCTCAAATATTGTTGGACCGAAAAATATAAGCGCTAAAAGAACAAATGCTAAAATAAAGCATACCGTTATTGAAAAATTAACCGATTTTTTACTGTTCCACATATTTTTATCTCCTCTGTAAAAATTTTACAAGCATATATTAACACAATATTTATCGTTTGTCAATAATTAAATTATTGTTTTTCAATAATTATTTATTGCAATTCAGTAATTTATATAAAAATAAAAATGTATTGAAATACATCCAATACATTTTTTATTAATAAACTATTATTACTCAATAGATATAACAATTGGTTTACCGTCTTTATCTACTAAAACTGTCATAGAACATTGTAAATATATTTTTAGAATGTATTATATCGTGCTTGAAGGTTTAGCTAAAAAATGTTATAATACTACATAATGGTACATAGCATCAGCATTTCTCTTACTCGTTTATAAATATCATTCGCATTTTCTATTGGTAAGGGATTTTTGCCGAGTCCTAATTCAACCGTAAATCCGGGACGGAAAAATTCGTTTATAAACCAGTCCTTAAAGCCGCCGCCTGTAGCGATTGCGGTCGGCACATCGAGGGCATAGCCTGACGAGGTCGCCAATATTTCAGCCATTTTTTTCGATTTTGGCGGTTTTTTATCGCCAAAGCTCCAATATATTACCTCGCCCTGTGAATGAAGCGCTGTAACCTGTCTTATACGAGATTTTCTGCATAGCTCTGTTAATGCAACGGTTTCGGGTTCACTTTCGGGATTATATCCTCCAAAGCGTGAATGTGACGGACAGTATATCCCCTCTACAAGCTCTCTTTTTCTAAGATTTTCCCAATCCGCGTTAAAATTGTGGTTGATGTCTACCCCGCGGAAATTTGCGTTCCATTTTGAAAAATTATTACAACACATTCTTGCAATTTCGTTAGCTTTATCTCCGCAAGCTTTTGCGCCCAAAAGCGATATATCGCATCCGTCAGGATTAACGCAGGGTACAAAAATTACTCCTCTGCCATTAAGCGCTCTGCGAGCTTTAAAGCCGGCAATTACACCGTCGTGTTTTAAAGCGTGACAAAGCTCTTCCATAAACATCAATAATATATTTGATGTAATTCTTTCGCTACCGTGAAATGCAGCGGCAATCAGGCTATAATCCTTAGAGGCTCCGAGCTTGAAAGCTTTAATTTCTTTTCCCATACAGCTTTTTCCGATAAGTGTTTCCTTAATAAACGGATACTCCTTACAGAGCTTATTGTAACATTTTTTTCTTTCAAAATAATCATATTCAACTGCATCAATAATTTTTGTCATATTCCCCACCCAATTTTAATTATCATAATATTAATATATTAAGTAAAGGTGAAAAAAATGAATTTAGAAGAAAAACAACTTGATTTCGAGTACATTTTCAAAGGAAAGGTTATAAATCTTAGGCGAGATACCGCTCTTCTTCCCAACGGCGATACTGCTACAAGAGAGGTTGTCGAGCATAACGGCGGTGTTTGCGTTGCGGCAATAACCGAAAATGACGAGATACTTATGGTTCGTCAGTTCAGGTATCCATACTTTGAAACGGTACTTGAAATTCCTGCCGGAAAGCGCGACAGCGCAACAGAAGAGCCTCTTGCCTGCGGAATCCGCGAGTTAAGAGAAGAAACAGGAGCCACTGCCGACCATATGCTTTTTTTAGGTGAGCTTTATCCAACACCCGGATATTGCGGTGAAATTATATGGCTTTATGCCGCTAAAGGCTTAACATACGGCGAACAAAAACCTGATGATGATGAGTTTTTATCGGTTGAAAAAATACCCTTCAAAAAAGCTATAGAAATGATTCTTAACGGTGAAATCAAGGATGCCAAAACACAAACTGCAATCTTAAAGCTCAAACTACTTAAAGATATGGGTAAATTTTAAAAAGAAAATCTGCCTCGTTTTATTAATCTCATAACTGCATCGGGCTCTGTGCTCACAAGAACGGTTTCATTACCAATTACGGTTATCTCCCGCCAAGGTATAACAATGTCCTCTTCCCTGCCTAAAATACCAAACAAACGCGGTCTGCCAAAAATAACAATAGACTCAATTTTTCCGTCGTTTGTATTAAGTTCTACATCAGAAATAAATCCTAAAACACATCCGTTTTTAACACAAACCACCTGTTTGCTCTTTAAATCTTGAATTCTGCAACACATATAAATCTCCCCTATGGGTAAAAATAAAGGGTCGTCTCACTAAAACAATATTTTAGTGGGGCGACCCAACTTATTAAATTTATATGTCAGAAGTATTTATAATATTATCATCGAATACATTTTCAGGCTCAATATCAGCGTTTTCATCATCTGAATTTTGAGGTTTAAGCTCGTCAACCTCAATACCAAGGTCACGGCGCTTATCAATATCCTCGTCAGGATGCTGCTCATAATAGGGGTCAATTATGAATTTTTTAATCGACGGAAATACACAGAACTGAACCAATAGATATTTAAAGCAAGGATATGTGATAATATAAATTATAAACTCAATTGTTATAACAAAAAGCCAGAATTTCTGTAAGAGGAATACGATACCGACATAAATTGCGTGAACTAAAAAAAGAGCTACAAAACAAATTAAATTGTTTTTAAGATTTATAAAAACAAATTTAAAGCTATTTTTATAAATCTGCTTAATAGAAAATTTAAAGGTAATCATTAATGTCCACACATAATAATTCATTACGGTGAAAATAAATAGAAATGAAAGACTTATGCCAATGCAAACGGTGGAAAAAGTGCTGTTTTCCAGATTATAAAAAAACCATAAATCAAAAATTAAAACTATGTAAATTAAAGTGTTAATTATACCTGCGACTAAGCCCTGTTTCCAGTTTTTCTTTATAGTTTCAAAATAATCGCTACTGCCAAATGAGTGCTTATCTCTCGCGATATTACGGGTAACATTGGTAATACCCGTTGTTGCCAAGCCGTTTGTTATAAGCGGTAAAGACATTAATGAATACAAAACATTAATAGTTATAAACTTCCAAAAATTACGAAAAAAAGTTTCAAAAAATACTATAAAGGTCTTTTTCTTAGGAGCATTTTTGGAAATACCCGGACCTTCTTTTTCATAATTAAATAAACCGAAAAAACCTGCCATTTAAAAACACCTTTTATTTCTTTTTACTTTTTTTATATATAAATTTTTCGCCTATTGATATATTTTTATAGCCTAAAAGATATGCAGTAAGCGAAACAAGCGGAACAAAGAGCTGAATAAGGAAAAGAGGTATCATTCTCAAAACAGAAAGCTCACCAAAGGTAGCTGACTTACCAACAACAACTTCAATTACACTGTAATAGCTCGAATTAAGGAATTTGTAAAGTACAACAGGAAGCTTTGCGCAAATTGTGTTTTTGGTTATTAAAATAAATATAATAAAAAGTAATGCAGGAGCTACTGCAATTAATCCGCATTTAAGACCTTTCAGCTTATCTTCTTTTTTGTGCTTAAAGTGAACAAGATTACTGTCCTTAGTACCCATACTCCAGAAATTCGGATAAATAAAGGAGGCAATAAGTATAGTACAGAAAAGCTGTGTAACAACAAGAAATACAGTATTTCCTTTTCCTGATATTGTAGAGCGAATATTAGACTTAGTGATTGTATAACCCTGCTCCTCGTATTCCTTGAGCTTTAAATCTTCACCATCGCTATTATAATGAGTGTAAAGCTCAACCTGCTCAGTGTTTTCGCTTGATGTACCATACGCGGTATAGCCAATATTCTCTGTAAATGCCGCCGAGGCTAAAACATTAAAAGAAATAGCCAAGAAAAAGCACATAACATTAATAATAATCAATCTTAAAAACAAAGAAAGACCGTTTTTAAAAATCTCGTTCATTAACTCACCTTATTTATACATATTATTTTTTATTATAGTCGAAAGAAATAGAAAATGCAAGAAGTAATGCTAACTTCCTGCATTTTTAATAATTTATTTACAATAATATCAGTAATAATACACCTATAACCAAGAAAACGGCACCCAAAGCACAGACAAAACGAATTATTCTTTTTCTTTTATATCGTTTTCGTAAGGTGTTTTTAGGTGTGTTTGTATCAAAATTAAATGAAAATTCACTTGCAGCTCTTTTTAGCTGCTTAGCGCTAAGATTACCGTACTCAGGTGTAACATAAAATACAATTTTTTCAAATAGCTTGCTACCCGTATTATTAACCTCAATAATCGTTTTGCTAACTCCCTTTACCATCATTTATCCCCTCTTTAATTAGTCATTTAGAGTTTGGACAAAAAAGGAAATGAATATTCAGGTTAACATAAAAAAGTGGATAACTCGGTGGAAAATGTTAATAAACCCTTTAAATACGCAGAAAAAGTTATCAACATATTAAACAAATGTCAGATTATGTAAATTAATAATACCTACCGTTAAGAAATGCTACTGTTCTTTCAACAGAATCCTTACATTCGGGTGATGCATCTTCCTTTTTTGCTCTGTAATCATAAAGTGCGCAATATTCAGAAATAGAGGAATATAGCTTTTTGGAGTATTCTCCTGTTATTCGTGTAAGATTATTTGCAAACTCACTTCCGTAACGCTTTAAATTACGCTTGTCAATCCCGTTAATAAGCCTTTCATAATGCGGTAAACAAAACATACTCTGTGAATTAAAAAGCTCGCGGAAATCCCTTTCGTTCTCATAACAACGGTATATTGTATCAATCATTCGAGAAATTCCGTATTCAATTTTATCGCAAATAAAACAGGTTTCAGAAATTTTCGCCGCTTTATCGCCTCGTTTACCTGCTGATGTAAATAAGCTTTTCTTAAAAACATTATTATTAATCTCATCAATATGGGATTGTAGCATTAACGCAAGCTGAAGTCTGCCGCGGGTTGAAAGCATTGCATTATAATGATTTTCGCAAAAGCCAACACGATTAGTTTCAATTCTGACGTCAGGCTCCATCATTGCGTCACCTAAAATATATTCAATAATTCTCTTTTCAATAGTATCTCTCATTCTGCATATAGGGCATCCGTCATTAACCTCAAAAACCTCACTGACAGGTATGGTACAAATATCATCTCTCATAACTACACTCCTAAAATTTATATATTTACATTTTATCATAAAAAATGTATAATATCAACGGTGATTAAAATGTTTAAAATTGAGGCAAAAAATAATAACATATATGTATACGGAATAGAAAATTTTGACCTTGCTCATACGCTTGATTGCGGTCAGGCATTCCGCTGGGCAGAAAAAGAAAACGGAATATGGCAAGGAGTAGCCTTTAACAAATATTTAGAGCTTGAGAAATTAAGCGACGGTACAATTATTTTATATAACACAACCGAAAATGATTTCAAAGGAATTTGGTGTGATTATTTCGATTTTAATCGAGATTATAATGAAATAATTTTAAAAATAAGCGGAAATGAAGTGCTTAGAACCGCATCGGAATTTGGAAAAGGAATCAGGGTGTTAAATCAAGAGCCTTGGGAAACGCTTTGCTCATTTATAATTTCTCAAAACAATAATATAAAGCGCATAAAAGGTATAATTTCAAGGCTTTGCGAGAATTTCGGTGAAAATATGGGTAATTATTACACCTTTCCTACCGCCCAGAAAATAGCCTCACTTTCGTTAGAGGAGCTTGACATTTTACGCTCAGGCTTCAGAGCAAAATATATTTATGATGCGGCACAAAAAATTGCAAAATCCGAAATTATTTTGGAAAATCTTAAAGCATTAAGTGTTGATGACGCACGAAACGAGCTTATGAAAATAAAGGGTGTTGGACCAAAGGTTGCAGACTGCGCCCTATTATTCTCGCACAAGCATATAGAAGCCTTTCCAAAGGATGTTTGGATTAAACGCGCAATGCAGGTTTTGTTTGACGGTGAGCTACCTACCGAAGCGATACCGTATGCAGGAATCGTTCAGCAATATATTTTCTTTTATGCGAGAGAAACAAAGCTTAAAATTGATTAATAATTTTCAGTAAATAAATGTAATTCCCCGCTATCGCTGTCTCTCCAACCGGGAATTGTAGCAAGATTTACATTATGAAGCGAACGGAAAATGTTATCATCCGCCTCAGGATTTTGGGTTTTAATATATTCAATTAAAGTCTTAATTTCTTTTCTTTTTGATGTGAGCTCTATGTCAGCGTTTTTCTCAGTCATTTTACAAGCGCACTGTAAAAAATGCAAATCGTTATAATTTGACCAAGCAATAATATCTTTTTCTTTAACCTTATATAAAGGACGAATTAACTCCATACCCTCAAAATTTGTACTATGAAGCTTTGGAAGCATAGTTTTAATCTCAGAAGAATATGTCATACTCATTAAAACGGTTTCAATAACATCGTTAAGATGGTGCCCTAAAGCAATTTTATTACATCCTAATTCTTTTGCTTTACTATAAAGACAACCCCTACGCATACGGGCGCAAAGATAACAAGGCGAACCTCCCACCCTATCAGTAACCTCGAAAATATCACTTTCAAAAATATGAACAGGAAGCTTGAGCAAATCCGTATTATGCTCAATAAGCTTTCTGTTTTTTTCATTATATCCGGGGTCCATAACAAGATAAACTAATTCAAACGGAACCTCACTATGTAACTGAAGCTGTCTTAAGCAGCAAGCCATAAGAACCGAATCCTTACCGCCCGAAATACATACGGCAATTTTGTCTCCCGCTTTAATTAGCTCGTATTCCTTTATAGCGCCCACAAAATTCGACCAAATATTTTTTCTGAATTTTTTTATAATACTTCTCTGCACTTCTAAGTGTTTTTCTAATTCTTTTTTACTCAATATTTTTCTCCTAAAAAATAAAATCTCCGTTACAGATATTATATCCGTAACGGAGATTTATTTCAATACTTAAATTTTATTTGCCGTACTTATCGCGGCCTACATAGCTTGTGTGGAGGTCGTGATGAGCTTTATGACCGCCAAAACCATCAGTGTACCACTCGCTGTAAAGTGTCTTAACAACAGGTGATTCGTGTGACTTTCTGATGCTCATTGCAGCATCCTGATCATAAAGAGCCTTTGCACGGACTGCCTTAAGGTCAACAGTATCGCGAACATACTGAGGCTGAATAGGCTGACCGCCGCCGTTTACACAACCGCCGGGGCATCCCATAATTTCAATAAAGGTCCAACCGTCAGGGTTGCCTGCCTTTAACTTGTCCATAACAACCTTAGCAGCAGCCGCACCAGAAGCTACAGCAACCTTAATATCGTTACCTGCAATATTTACAGTAGCCTGCTTAAGACCCTGTGTACCGCGAAGAGCAGTAAAGTCAATATCGGTATTATCCTTACCGGTAAGCCAATCGTTTGCAGTTCTGAGAGCTGCCTCCATTACACCGCCGGTAGCACCGAAGATAACAGCTGCACCTGTATCCTCACCGAGAGGATTATCAAACTCCTCGTCAGGAAGAGCAGTAAAGTTAAGACCTGCTCTCATAATCATACGAGAAAGCTCGCGGGTAGTGATTGCAATATCAACATCAGGAACACCAGCAGCAGACTGGTCATCTCTGCCGATTTCGAACTTCTTAGCAGTACAAGGCATTACAGAAACGGAAACTATATCCTTAGCATCAATACCCATCTTATCAGCATAGTAGGTCTTAATAACAGCGCCTGCCATCTGCTGAGGAGATTTACAGCTTGAAAGATGCGCAATCATATCAGGATAATAGTATTCACAGAACTTAACCCAACCGGGTGAGCAAGATGTAATCATCGGAAGAGTTCCGCCGTTCTTAATACGCTCAACAAGCTCATTTGCTTCCTCAACAATTGTAAGGTCAGCAGCAAAGTCAGTATCAAATACCTTATCGAAACCAAGTCTTCTGAGAGCGGCAACCATTTTGCCCTCAACATTGGTTCCAATCGGCATATCAAAGCACTCGCCGAGAGTAGCGCGGATTGAAGGAGCAGTCTGAACAACTACATGCTTTGTGGGATCTGCAAGAGCTTCCCAAATCTTATCGGTATCGTCTTTTTCAACAAGTGCGCCTGTAGGACAAACGGCAGTACACTGACCGCAGGAAATACAAGGAACATTGTTAAGACCAACCTCAAAGGGTGTGCCGATATTAGTATCAATACCGCGGTTATTTGCGCCGATAACGCCAACATACTGTTCTTCACAAGCAGCAACGCAACGACGGCAAAGAATACACTTATTGTTATCTCTTACAAGGTGAGGAGTAGATACATCAAGCTCATACTCAGGCTTGAATCCAGCGAATGCGCCTTCGTCTACACCGTAATCACGGCACATTTTCTGCAATTCGCAGTTTGTGGAGCGAACGCAGGAAAGACACTTTTTATCGTGTGTTGAAAGAATAAGCTCAAGAGTAGTTTTTCTTGCCTTTTGAACCTTCTCAGTATTAGTGAGAACCTCCATACCCTCTGTACAAGGATAAACACAAGCAGTTACGATGCGGAAGCCTCTGCCCTCGTTAACCTCAACAACACAAATACGGCAAGCACCGATTTCGTTCTTTTCCTTCATAAAGCAAAGTGTAGGAATTTCAACACCTGCAATACGGGCAGCATCCAATACTGTAGAGCCCTTGGGTACGCTTACAGCAATACCATTAATTTTTACATTTAACATATCCATTATAATAAGGCTCCTTTCTTATATTTTAGAAATTGCTTTAGGTCTGCAATTACCGAGACATACTCCACACTTGATACACTTTTCAGGATCAATGTAGTATGAAGGCAGCTTGTGACCGGGGGCAACATAATCAGTCTTAACAATAGCAGATACAGGGCAGTTTCTTGCGCAGAGACCGCAACCGATACACTTTTCCTTGTCGATAGTAAAGGTAAGTAAATCCTTACATACGCCAGCAGGACACTTCTTATCAACAACGTGAGCAACATACTCATCGCGGAAGAAGTTAAGTGTAGCAAGAACAGGGTTAGGAGCGGTTTGTCCAAGACCGCAGAGAGAGTTCTGCTTGATATAATGACAAAGCTCTTCGAGCTTATCAACATCCTCAAGTGTGCCCTTGCCCTGAGTAATCTTATCAAGTAACTCAAGAAGTCTCTTAGTACCTACACGGCAAGGAGTACACTTACCGCAAGACTCATCAACAGTAAACTCAAGGAAGAATTTAGCCATATCAACCATACAGGTATCTTCGTCCATAACGATAAGACCGCCTGAACCCATCATACAACCGATAGCTGTAAGGTTATCAAAGTCAACCTCAGTATCAATAAGTGCCTCAGGGATACATCCGCCTGAAGGACCGCCTGTCTGAGCAGCCTTAAACTTCTTGCCGTTAGGAATACCGCCGCCGATATCCTCGATTATATGTCGGAGTGTTGTACCCATAGGAATTTCAACAAGACCGGTATTATTGATATTACCGCCAAGCGCGAATACCTTAGTACCCTTTGAACGCTCTGTACCCATTGATGCAAACCAATCAGCACCGCGAAGGATAATCTGAGGAATATTTGCAAAGGTCTCAACGTTGTTTTCAACAGTAGGCTTGCCGAAAAGTCCCTTAACTGCCGGATAAGGAGGACGGGGTCTCGGCTCACCGCGATTACCCTCGATAGAGGTCATAAGAGCAGTTTCCTCACCGCAAACGAACGCGCCTGCGCCAAGACGGATATGGAGGTTAAAGTCAAAGCCTGAATCAAAGATATTCTTACCTAAAAGACCGTACTCACGAGCATCGTCAATAGCCTTCTGCAAACGCTTAACAGCGATAGGATACTCTGCACGAACATATACGTAACCCTCGGTAGCACCGATTGCATAACCTGCAATAGCCATAGCCTCAACAAGACAGTGCGGGTCGCCCTCAAGAACGGAACGGTCCATAAATGCACCGGGGTCGCCCTCGTCAGCGTTACATACAACGTACTTCTGGTCAGCCTTATTAGGTGCGCAAAGTGACCATTTAAAGCCTGTGGGGAATCCACCGCCGCCACGTCCGCGAAGACCTGAATCAGAAACAACCTTGATAACATCCTCAGGAGTCATTTCTGTAAGTACCTTACCGAGGGCTGCGTAACCGTCCATTGCGATATACTCATCTATATCCTCAGGGTCAATAACACCGCAGTTACGAAGAACTACACGGTTCTGTGACTTATAGAAAGCAGTATCGCTAAGAGCAACAGCTGTTTTATCAGCAATCTCAGCATCACCAGTATCGCTGTAAATAAGACGTTCAACCTTTCTACCCTTAAGAAGATGCTCTTCAACGATTTCTTTTACATCATCAGCAGTAACGCGGCTGTAGAAAGTACCATCAGGATAAACGATAACAACCGGACCTAACGCACAAAGACCGAAACAACCGGTCTGAACAACCTTAACTTCCTCAGTAAGACCGCAAGCCTCAATGTTGCTTGCAAAAGCTTCCTGAATAGCCTGACTTCCTGAAGAAGTACAGCCTGTACCGCCACAAATAAGAACATGTGAACGAATCATAAAACTATACCTCCAATTTATTTAAGATCGGCAGCGGTAAATTCAGCAATTACCTTGCCACCCTTAATATGCTCTTCTACAACACGCTTTGCTTTGTCTGCATCCATTTTAACATAGGTAACCTTATCCTTGCCGGGCTCGAAAACCTCAACAATAGGTTCATACTGACAAAGACCGATGCATCCGGTCTGAGAAACGGTAGCCTTATCTGCAAGACCGCCTTCGTTTACTGCCTCAACAAGAGCATTAAGAACAGGACGGGCGCCTGCAGCAATACCACAGGTAGCCATACCAACAACGATACGGTATTCATTAACACCGTCGCGAAGGATAACCTTATTCTTCATCTTGTCCTTAATTGCCTGTAATTCAGCCAATGATTTCATTTATATCTTCCTTTCTTTAACATATATTTTTAAATATATTGTTCATTGAGATACTCTTTAATCCACTTAATAACCTCATATTCATTAAGAGGCACGCCTTCAAGAACAACCCTAAGCTCCCTTGTGTCAAGAGAAATTTCCTTTTCATTTATTTTATGAACAAAAAGAAAATCTGTATCGGGATGACCTTGAATTAAAGTGGTTATACTTGCAACAACATCACCTAACGGTGTGCAGTCAATATGATTTTTATTAAATACAGCAATTACCTCTGTACCGTGACTATTTGGAAACTCAGAAATATGCTTTGAGGATATTTCGAGATTTCCGCCTGTCATCTCAGCCTCTAATTTTAAAAGAGGCAAGCCCATTCCAACCTTACGGGTTGTCCTCGTGGTGTAAAACGGATTTGTAACAGTTTTTAAGACCTCATCTGTCATTCCGCAACCGTCATCAACAAATTTAAGGATTAATTTTTCCTCATCCTCATTTATATTGATTTCTGTAAGAGTTGCACCCGCTTTGACGGAATTTTCTGCAATATCAAGAATATTTAAAGATAACTCCTTCATAGGCTCTCCTTTAAATAATCAATAAAGTATTTACCCGCATCTTCACAGCCGTTCGGAATGTCATTTAAAACCAAATACTCACTTGCTTCCTTTATATCCCAAAGATAATGCGCGTCTGAGCAAACAACGAGTCTTTCCTTTAAAAGTCCGCTTTCCTCGCTCATTTTTATAAGAAGCTCAGGCTTGTGAACCTCCGCACAAGTAAATACAGGACTTTGAGGGAAAGCACCTAAAACAGCAATAACACCGTTTGAATCACGGTCGATATGCGCCGGATAACATATCCCGCCAAAGCTTTCAACAAAGCTTGGAGCTTCTTCTAAGCCAATTGTTGTAGCATTGGATAGAAGAAATTCTTCTTGTCCGATAACATTATCCTCACTGTCACAAACAAGCTGGTTGCCGAAAATATCAACACGGTTGGGAATCTTAATTCTTTTGGAATCAAGCTGCTTATCAAATTCCATTGCCGCTTCAAGCGACGGAAAAAGACATACAGCGTGAATATCCTCAGCGGTTGTAAGCTCCATACCTGCAATCGGTAAAATACCGTATCTTTTAGCCGCCTCAAAAAAAGCAGGACAGTTTTTACAGGTATTATGGTCTGTAAGCGCCATTACATTAAGACCGTTAAGCTGCCCCATTCCTGCAATGCTATTCGGTGTTGAATCATCGTCACCGCAGGGAGACAGACAGGAATGAATATGAAGGTCATAAAAATATTTTTTCATAGTAATTGACTAAGCATAACAGCTGTGTCATAAATACCTGCATCGCTTAATAAAATGTTGATATTCTTCTGCTTTGCGGTTTCTATAACATCGTCATCAAGCGTTACACCCTCAGCAATAATAATACAAGAGGTATCAGCCAAGGAGGCAACTGCCAAAATATTAACATTTGACATTATAGTTATCCAAGCATCACCCGAAGACGCGCGTCCCATAACCCAGCTAAGTAAATCGCCGATATAAACTCCCTCAACCTCACGGTCAGGCTCAGTTATAACCAAAGGACTGAAAAATTCACATTCAGCCAAAGTCTTAACTGTCATCCTTATCGCCGCCTTTACTGTTCATATGCTGTCTTATAAGACAGTCTTCAATGCTTGCCTGATTTTTAACTACATCCTCAGCAAACGCTCTGCAATTAGGAGCACCGCAAGAGCCGCAGTCAATACAAGGTAATTCCTTTTTCAGCTTTTGTATTTCTGACATCATTCTCATTGATTCAGTCATACTGTCGCTAAGTCTTGAAATCGGTTTATAAACCGGAAGATTTCCAAACAAAACATTATCCGGTAAATTATTTTCTTCGTCCTTAGAAAGAAAATTTTGCGATACAGGCAAATACCGTCTTAAAGACTGTAATCTTGCCTTTGCAATAAACGGATTTTGTATTGTAAGAACACCGCCGACGCATCCGCCCGTACAAGCATTGAGCTCAATAAACTCAAGAGGCGGAATATTACCGTTTTCAATCTGGTCAAGCACGCGGATAACATTATCAATTCCATCCGCCGCAAGATATTTTTCATTAAAAATTGCCGTTGCTTCACCGCCTGATGAAGCCCACCCAATTCCAATCATACCGGAATTAGAAAGTGTTTTAACCTCACTGCCGTATTTCATTTTAGAAATAAGCTGAAAATAAATATCGCTAACAGAGACTACAACATCTACCTTACTCTTGTAATCCGCAAAGCCGTTATTAACATAACTCGCTTTTGCAGGACAAGGTGATATAAAGCAAACGCCGATTTCCTCATATTTAAGCTCAGGGTGTTCCTTTTTTGCCTTTTCCCTTGCTAATGAAGCCGCAACCTCCATCGGTGGGAGCATATGTATAATATTCTCCTTAAGCGATGGAAAACGCAAGCCGATTAGCCGTAGGATTACAGGACAGGCAGAGCTTATAACAGGCTTCTTTACAGATTCATTTTTGAGATATACACGGGTGTATGCCGAAACAAGCTCAGCCGCCGCAGAGACCTCAAAAACATCGTCAAAGCCAATTTTCAGTAAACCGTCAAGAACATAATCAACATCATCGAGGTTATCAAACTGACCGTAAAGCGTTGGAGCAGGCAAAGCAATTTTCCACTTGAATTTATCCATAGCAGAAAGCTTACTGCACTTAGCCTTTTTAGCATTATTTGGACAAACGCGAATACATTCGCCGCAATCAATACACCGTTCTTGATTTATAACCGCGTGATTATCCCTAATTCTTATTGCCTCTGTAGGACAGTGCTTTAAACAGGTTGTACATCCGTTACATTTTGAAGCATCTAAATATA
This sequence comes from Acutalibacteraceae bacterium, assembly GCA_045533475.1. Taxonomy (GTDB): domain Bacteria; phylum Bacillota; class Clostridia; order Oscillospirales; family Acutalibacteraceae; genus UBA737. Next base: position 23,061 of record JAZSHV010000001.1, read on the forward strand.
CAGAATGTTCATATTTATTCATTTTAAAAACCTGCCGGAAATTAATTGATATTAACTCTCATAGTAATATCTGTACCCTTACCTACAACAGAATCAATGGACATATAATCGGTGTATCGCTTCATATTCGGAAGTCCCATTCCCGCGCCAAAGCCTAAGGAACGGATATTATCGGTAGCAGTAGAGAAGCCCTCCTGCATAGCCTGTTCAATATCCTTTATGCCGGGACCGTTATCCTTAAGCAAAATTTCAACATAGTTTTCAGTCACATTAACATCGGCAGAGCCGCCTCCTGCGTGAATAACCATATTGATTTCGCCCTCATACATAGCGATTGACACTCTTCTTATAATTTCGGGCGGAAGCCCTAACTGCCTTAAATTCTTCTTCACATGAACCGATGCCTGACCGGCAGAGGTAAAATCCTCACCGTCAACATCAAAGTGAAAATTAAGTGCATTATCCATTTTTAACTCTGTTTCCTATAAGACCGTTGCTGTATAAAATACCGCAAGCCTCATACATTCTTTTAGAGGTAGCCATAATGACGATACCGCTTTCCTTTGCAAGCTCAATCATTTCGGCAGTCGGAGTTTTTGAGCGTACAAAAACAATGCAGTTCATATCCATCATTTCGGCGGTACGGATAACCTGAGAGTTTACAAGACCTGTAAGCAAAACTGCTTGGTCCTTAACATATGCAAGAACATCACTCATCATATCGCTTCCGCAAGCAGAATAAACATGACGCTCAAGACCTTCCTCGCAACAAACAACATCCGCACTGAGTAAATCTTTAATTGTACTAATCTTCATACCATACTTTCCCTTCGGGGAAAAATTATTTACTTAGTAAACCCGTATTTTTCAAGAATACCGTCAACATCAGCCTTAACAAGACGTCCGTAAACTTCTTCATTTACAGTAAGCACAGGAGCAAGACCGCAAGCACCGATACAACGGCAAGCTGTAAGTGAGAACTTACCGTCAGCAGTGCACTCATCTGCATCAATACCTAAAAGCTCGCTGAATCTGTCAAAGATGTCACCCGCGCCCTTAACGTAGCAAGCCGTTCCTAAGCAGACCGAGATGTTGTATTCACCCTTAGGCGACAGTGAAAACTGCGCATAGAATGTAGCAACACCGTAAACCTTCTCGAGAGGTACTCCCATTCCCTCTGCAATCATGGTCTGCACCTCGATAGGAAGATAACCGTAAATATCCTGAGCTTGTTGCATAACAGCCATTAAAAGGCTTTTGTCATGCTTGCTGGACTCGATTATTTCCATGAGCTGTTTTTCCTGTTCAGCTGTTCCCTTAAAAGGGAGTGTACTGATTTTCTTTTGCATGAAACCAAATCCTCCTCTGAATAATTGTACATACGCCTAAAATCAGCATTGTAATTATAAGACGCACATATACTCATATATTATAACATACATTTTTCAAATTGCAAACCTTTTATTGTAAAAATGATAAATTTTTAACATTCTGTCAAATACTGACCTTTTTTAAGGAAAAATAGCGAATAATTCATTAAATTTTTTGATGAATTGTATTGCAAAAATAATTGTAATCTGTTATACTAAGAAAAGAATATTTGTTCGTCGGAGGAATTGTAATGTCAAAAGCACCTCTTTCAGAGAAACAACAGGATGTATATAACTTTTTAGTTAAGCAAATGTCTGCGGGTTTTCCGCCTACCGTTCGTGAGATATGCTCAGCAACAGGAATTAAATCAACCTCTACGGTTCACGGTATTTTAAGCATTCTTGAAGAACAGGGATATATAATAAGAGACCCTAAAAATTCAAGAGCTATCCGTCTTGATATGGGTTGCGATTCATCAATGGTTCCGTTGGTTGGAAGAATAACCGCTGGTAAACCTATTCTTGCCATTGAGGAAATAGAAGAATATATCCCCTATCCGTCAAAAAATGCTGAGGGACTTTTTGCACTCAAGGTTGTAGGACTCAGTATGAGAGACGCAGGCATACTTGACGGTGATATTATTGTTGCAGATAAAAACCAACCCTGTAAAAACGGGGATATTGTTGTTGGTATGGACGGTGACAGCGCAACCGTTAAGCGACTTGTTATTAAAAACGGTCAGGTAATCTTTATGCCTGAAAATCCCGATTTTTCACCTATTTATCCCGAAAAGCCGTCTGTGCTTGGTAAGGTAGTCGGAAGCTATAGAAGGTATTAATTATGAAAGAGGTTATAATATATTCCGACGGTGCCTGTTCGGGTAATCCAGGTCCCGGCGGTTGGGGTGTTGTTTTGAAGTACGGTCCCTTTAAAAAAGAGCTTTCGGGCGGTGAAAGTGAAACAACAAATAACCGTATGGAGCTTACTGCCGTTATTATGGGACTTTCTGCGTTAAAGGAGCCTTGTAAGGTTACGCTTGTTACTGACTCTAAATATGTGTCTGACGGTCTTTCAAAAGGCTGGGCGCGTTCTTGGCAAAGCAACGGTTGGCGTAAAGCTGACAAAAAGCCGGCTCTTAATTCTGATTTGTGGGAAAAGCTTTTGTCGCTTGATGATATTCACGATATATCTGTTGAATGGGTTAAGGGGCACGCAGGTCATCCCGAAAATGAACGGTGTGACGCATTGGCTGTAGAATATTATAAAAAATTATGTCAAGAATAATAAAAAAATATCTTGAATTTTCCATTATAATATTGTATAATCTTTTCGGTTTTAGGGAGTAGCCAACGGTTTTTCGTTGCATCTGCGTCAATACGGATTTATTATCCCGCGGTTGCATTAAATGGCAAGACTTTTACCGTTTTATACGGTAGAGGTCTTTTTTTTTCTAAAAAAACAAAAAATGAAAGGTTGAAAAAGATGGACATTTTTAATGAACTCGGTTTTCTAATTGAAAACATCTCAAATCTCACAGATTGGCGCTATGTTGTTATGTGGATTATTGGCGGAGTGTTGATTTTCCTTGCAATTAAATTTGATATGGAGCCAACCTTATTGCTCCCCTTAGGCTTTGGAACTATTCTTGTGAATATTCCGCTTTCGGGAGCAGTCGGTGAACACGGCGCGCTGACAACACTTTTTAATGCAGGCATTTCAAACGAGCTTTTTCCTTTGATTCTGTTTATTGGAATTGGCGCAATGATTGATTTCGGACCATTGCTTTCAAATCCAAAACTTATGATGTTTGGTGCCGCCGCGCAGTTTGGTATATTCTTTACACTTTGCGTTGCATCTATGTTCTTTGATATTAAAGAGGCAGCTTCAATAGGTATTATAGGCGCGGCAGATGGTCCCACCGCTATTGTTGTTGCAAACAAGCTTTTAGGCTTAGACAATAACATAACAGGTGCCATAATGGTTGCAGCTTATTCATATATGGCGCTTGTACCGATTATTCAGCCACCCGTTATAAAAGCACTCACAACAAAAAAAGAGCGCCTTATCCGTATGCCCTATTCTCCCAAAAATGTTTCCAAGCTTACCAAAATTCTATTTCCAATTATTATCACTTTAATTGCAGGAATTGTTGCTCCTGAATCTGTTGCGCTTATCGGTTTCCTTATGTTTGGAAATCTTATAAGAGAATGCGGTGTGCTTAATTCACTTTCTGATACTGCGCAAAATGTTCTTGCAAATCTTATAACCATATTCCTTGGAATAACAATCGCCTGTCAGATGGAGGCTTCAAAGTTCCTTAGATTTGATACGCTTCTAATTTTAGGACTTGGTCTTTTTGCATTTATATTTGATACTGCTTTCGGTGTCGTTTTTGCAAAATTTATTAATATATTCTTGCCAAAGGATAAAAAAATCAATCCTATGATTGGTGCCGCAGGTATTTCTGCATTCCCAATGTCAGGCAGAGTTGTGCACAAAATGGGACTTAAGGAAGACCCACAAAACTTCCTACTTATGCACTCTATCGGTGTAAATGTTTCGGGACAGATTGCATCGGTTATCGCAGGCGGTCTGATTTTGAATTTCTTTATTTAAGGAGGAGCTAAGAATGTCTGTAAATTTTGCCGCTTTTATTTCAAGCTTAAAATATCTGTTTGTTGGAATGGTTAGTATTTTCATTGTTATCGGAATAATAATTCTTGTAACTATTCTTTTAAATAGGATTTTTTCAAAAAAAGATAAAAATTAATAAAATTATTGTTTACTTAAGGGTTTAAACGTTATATAATAATCTTGTGTCTTTGCACAAGCTTATTTTTTGGAGAAAAATTATGGAACTTAATAGAAAAAATATTAAAAAAATACTCTTTTTAAGCCTTGGTATTGCAGTAATTTTTGCCTCTGTTACAAACATAGGCACTGTTTTTGCGGCTCTTAAAAAAATTCTTTCCTTTTTTTCACCCGTAATTGTGGCGCTTTGTATTGCGTTTGTTCTTAATGTTTTGCTCAGCGCACTTGAAAATAAACCATTTAAATTTATGTCCAACAGCAGAAAAAAGCTTGTTAATCGGCTTCAGAGACCTCTATGCCTGATTCTAACATATCTAATCGCTTTAGGGATTATTTCTCTGCTTATTCTTGTAATTATTCCTGATATAATCGATACAGTAACCTATCTTGCTGATAAGATGCCTGTTTTTGTTGTTTCGGTTCGTGACTGGATTGAGGATGTTCTTGAGAGATTTAACCTAAAGGCAACAGAACTTCCTGAAATTAAGATTAATTGGTCTGCTACAGGTAAGGCAATAACCGATTGGTTGTCAGGCTCGTCAGGGAAAATCGTAGGCGATGCAGTTAATATTACAACCTCTGTTTTCAGCGGTATTTTTGATACACTTTTCAGCATTGTAATTTCAATTTATATTCTTTTCCAAAAAGAAAAAATTGCTAATTTCGTAAAGAGGGCTATTTACGCCTTTGTTCCACAAAAAGAATGTGAGCTTATTTATCATATTTCTCAGCGTACACACGAGTCGTTCTCCCGTTTTATTGGCGGTCAGCTTACTGAGTGTCTTATTTTAGGAGTTCTTTGTTTTATTGGAATGACAATTTTTCGTTTTCCAAATGCATTAATAATTTCTGTTCTGATAAGCGTCACCGCTCTTGTGCCGATTGTTGGCGCAACTATCGGTGTTATTGTAGGATTTTTACTTATAGTTATAACTGACCCCATTAAAGCATTGTTATTTGTTGCATTTTTCCTTGTTTTACAGCAAATCGAAGGAAATTTAATCTATCCTAAGGTTGTTGGTAAGGCGGTAGGTCTGCCCGGTGTGATTGTTGTCAGCGCAGTGCTTGTCGGCGGTAATATCGGAGGAGTATTCGGAGCGCTTGTTGCAGTTCCTACTTGTGCAGTAGTTTATATTCTTTTAAAAGAGAGTATTGAATATTTAACCCATATTAAAAATGAAAAGCTCCCCTCACAGGAGAACCAAGAATGAAGCTTAAATTCTTATCAATCTTATTAGTTTTATTATTGATTTTTCCTTTTTCGGGTTGCTCTGACACAATGGACTCATATATATATTTTGAGTTGCCTGATACACCGCTCACTCTCGACCCGCAAATTGCCTCACTTGACCAAGAGCTGATAGTTGTTAAAAATATATTTGAGGGTTTATTAAGGAAAGATTCGAGCGGTAAAATAGTTTGCGGCGCTGCTAAAAGCTATATTAAAAAAGGTTTAACATATACATTTGAAATAAGAAAAGATGCTAAATGGAGCAATGGAGAACCGTTAACTGCAAACGATTTTGTCTTTGGTCTCAAAAGAGCCGTAATGCCTGAAACAAAAGCTCTCTATGTTTCTAAGCTCTTTTCTATTGCGGGTGCTAAAGATATTAATCTCGGAAAAGCAAATACAGATTCTCTTGGAGTAAAGGCAATTGATAAAGATACGCTTACAATTACTCTTATAAAAGAAGATTCACTTTTTGAAGATACGCTTACGACCTCAATTGCAATGCCCTGTAACGAAGAATTCTTTCTTGAGTGTGCGGGAAAATACGGATTATTCACCGAAAATATTATTTCTAACGGAAGCTATCGCTTTGCAAGATGGCGTAAGGACCCGTTCGGTATCAGATTATACCGCAACAAAGAGTATAACGGTGACTTTATTTCAAAAAATGCCGCTGTTTTTATAACCTGTGATAAGGAAGAATCAGCCCTTAATAAGCTACAGAAAAACAGTATTGATATGGCCTTTATTGATTGCTCACTCACTGATGCAGCAAGGCAATCTGACCTTGAAACACTTGAATTCCAAAATATTTGTTGGTTTATGACCTTGGGTGATAGCTTTACAAAAAATATGAGAAAAGCTCTTTTTATGCTCGTTGGTGATGATGTCTATAAAGACAGTCTAAAGGTAGGCTTCTCCCCTGCCGATTCGCTGTTTCCTGAGGTTGCAAATGCCAATACTAAGGATATAGGTCTTTTAAAATACGATTCTCAATCAGCTAAAAAGTTCTTTATCAGCGAGCTCAATAGCTATAAGGATAAAAAATTTCCTACTGATGTAGTTTTATATTATTATGATGACGGAAATGTAAAAAATGTTGTTACTGATATAGTTGGACATTGGCAATCAAGCGTTTCGGCATTTATAAATATTGAATCTGTTTCGGAAAGTAAATTGCTTTTGTCTCAGCTGACCGACCATTCTTACGCTATGAGTATTTTCCCAGTAAGACTTGACAGTACGGCATTGTCTGAATATCTAAAAAAATTCGGTGTAGATTATAATGGAGAAAAGCTTTCCGATATACAAACAAAAATTTTAGAAAGCTATAATATTTTACCTATAATGTTTCAAAATACCGTTATTTCACACTCGAAATCACTTCAAAATGTTTCTGCCGAGCTTGGAAACGGCTACATAGATTTCTCATTTATAGTTAAGGAAGAATAGAAAAAGACTGTATTTAAGACCATTAAATGAATCTTAAATACAGTCTTTAATTTTATCTTTCTTTGCCTATAAAGAATATAGCCAATGTACCCGGACCCGAATGCGCCGCAATAACGGGGTCAAGAAGATTACAAACTATATTTTTAACATTGTATCTTTTCTTGACTTCGTCGGCTATTTTCTGCGCTTCAGCTTCACAGTCGCCGTGTACAATAAACACATCCTGATTTTCAATGTCAATACCCTTTTCACCAACAGACTGAATAAGATGCTCAAGCGTTGCGGCTCTGCCTCTTGCTTTACCTGTAACATAAAGTTTACCGTCATCGGCAGCGTGAAGTAAAGGCTTGATTCCAAGCAAGGTTCCGAATACTGCGCTTGTACCCGAAAGTCTTCCGCCGCGCTTTAGGAAGAACAGGTCATCAATAGTAAAGATATGGCAAATACTGCCTTTATTATTTTCAACCCACTCTGCAACCTCCTCAATACTTTTACCCTCTTTTTGAAGCTTAGAAGCATAGTGTATAGCCATTCCCTGACCAAGGGACGCACAAAGTGTATCAACAACAATTATTTTGCGTTCGGGATATTCCTCTTTATAGTCCTCAGCGGCAAGAACTATGTTTTGATATGTACCCGATAAACCTGAAGAAAAAGCAAGCACAAGCACATCTTCACCACCATCAAGAACAGGCTTAATAACCTTATCACATTCTTCACGCGAAACAAGTGAGGTAGTAATTGCAGCTTTTTCTCTTAACAGTCGGTAAACATCAGAAAAATCAATTTTTTCTCCCTTAACATAGCTATCGTAATCCTTGCCGTCAATTATATATTTCAATGATAATATCTCAACACCGTATTCTTTGATTTGTTTGTCATTGAGATTTGCGGCAGAATCTGTAATGATTTTATAGCTCATAAATTTTCTCCTTAGTGACGATTCAAAATTTGCTTTTATTATATAACTTTTAAAACAAAAAATCACTCTAATTAAGAATATTATCATTCTACCAAAAAAATATTCACAGTAGAGAATGTTTATACAACTCTACTGTGAATAGAATTCCTTTGTTTATGCGTCTTTCAAGACTTAAAAATCAATTTTCCTAACTCTGCTCACAAAGCATTTCCCATTCATTCATCGCTATATCAAGCTCTGTTTCAAGCTTGGATTGTTCATTCTGAAGAACTGAAAGCTTCATATAATCTGATAAATTTTCCTCAAGAGAAAGCTCGGTTTCAATACCTTTAAGCTTTTCTTCAAGAATTGAAATTTTTTCTTCTGCTTTTTTAATCGCCCTTTCCCTTTTGGCTTTCTCCTTTGCAGGAGTTGTGTATGTCTTTTTCTCCTTTTGAGGTTTCTTTTCTTCGGTCATTACCTCTACAGATTTTTTCTTGTTTATTTCAATAAAATAATCATAACCATAATTATAGAGGCTCGTTTCACCTTTATCAAAATGCAAAATTTTATCAGCAATTTTTTTAATAAAATATCGGTCGTGAGAAACAAAAATAACTGTACCTGAATAGTTAGAAAGCATATCTTCAAGCGCTTCTTTTCCAACAATATCCATATGGTTCGTGGGCTCGTCAAGGATAAGAAAATTCGGCCGCTTCTTAAAAATCTTACAAAGCGCTAAACGAACCCTCTCGCCACCTGAAAGCATATTCACTCTTTTAAATACATCCTCACCCGTAAAAAGAAAAGCTCCAAGCGCACTTCTTGCCTCAAATTCAGTAAGATACGGATATTCTAACATAAAATCATCAAGAAGTGTTTCATCACTTTCGTACTGAGCCATTTGCTGATCAAAGTACCCGATTTGTGCCCTTGCTGAAAAATTATAACTACCTGAGATTGGAACTATTTCTCCCATAAGTGTTTTAATAAAGGTCGATTTACCTAATCCGTTTCCGCCAATTATACCAACTCTGTCACCGTTTTTTATCTCTAAATTTACGGTTGAAAGCGGTTTCCCATACCCAACTGTCAAAGCTTTTACTGAAAGCATATCCTTAACGCCTTGGTCAGCAGGCTCAAAATCAGCGTGAAAGCTTCTCATATCATAGCTTTCGGGTGCTTCAATAGGAATCATATGTTCAATTTGTTTGAGTTTTGACTGAGCCATAGCCGCCTTTGTTGGCTTATATTTAAATCTCGTAACAAGCTCCTGTAAACGCTCAATTTCTTTTTTCTGAGCTAAATATTCTTTTGCCTGCTGTTCCCTTTGCTGTTTTTTAAGCTCAACGAAGTGACTGTAATTTCCTATATACTTATGTGTTTGTCCGTATTCAATTTCATAAACGGTATTAGCAACATTATCCAAAAACATACGGTCATGGGAAACTACAACAAAAGCCTTTTTATAATCCCTCAAATAATTTTCAAGCCATTCGGTAGCCTCAATATCAAGGTGGTTTGTAGGTTCGTCAAGTAACAGAATATCAGGCTTTGAAAGCAAAAGCTTTAAAAATGCAATCTTTGTACGCTGACCTCCCGAAAACTCATAAAGAGAACGCATTTTCTCTTCTTCGCTGAAACCGAAATGACTTAATGCAGCTTCATATTCCTTTTCGTAATAAAAGCCACCAAGGTTAGTAAAGGTATCAAGTAAGTTCGTATATTCTTTTATATTTTCTTCTGTTTGTTCGCTTTCCATTTTTAGCTGAGACAACTCAAGCTTTTCTTTAAGCTCCAAAATCTCACTATATGCGCTTTTAATTTCATCGAGAAGTGTTACTCTGTCATCAGCAAAGGTCATCTGTGACAGAACACCTATTTTAGGCTTGCCTGAAACCGCGAAATAGGAATCTAAATCACTGTCAAGCTTTGAAATAGAATACTCTCCTGCTATAAGCTTTAATAGGGTGGTTTTTCCGCAACCGTTTCTTCCGACAACTGCAATACGGCTGTTATCGTTAATTTCAAAATTAATACTACTTAGAATTTTTTCGCCCGAAAGCTCAACAACACCGTTTTGAATTTTTAGCTGCATTTAAACACCCCCAAATTAAAATGTTAGGGCGACAATACATCGCCCTAAATATATCGCTTAAGAAATTTTAGCATTCTTATAAATGAAATCCAGAACCTTTTCTCTTACTACCTTATATTCGAAATAGTATTCACCGTAAACTTCCTTTACATATTTAGCATCAACCTGTGCATTGTCAACCTCTTTAACAATTGCATTTACCTCGGCATCAATTTCTTTTTGCTCAAACTTAATTCCTTCCTTATCAAGAATTGCATAAATTATCATTTGAGAATCCATTGAAGGTTTAATCTTCTCACTAACAATAGATTCTTTAAACTGCTCCTCTGTTTGACCTACATAACCGAGATATGTAGCAAAATCAATACCGTACTGACTCTGAATATTCATCTCTACAGTATTTTTAGCAGATAAATAAAGAGTATTAATATCTTTATCCGGATAGTTTTTCACCTTAGAAGCAGTAGTAATTTTTTCAATAAGAAAGCTTTTAATAGCGCGGTCCTTAGCATCGGCTTCATACTCTTCAAGACTTTCAAAATCAAGCTCTTTGTAATAATCCTCAGGTTTTCTTTCGTCTTTGGTTGTTACATAATTTACAGTAACAGTAAATACAACATCCTTGCCTTTTAATTCTTCGCTACTATAATCATCAGGAAATTTCAAATTAAGGTCAACGGTACTACCAATTTCAACACCGATAAGTCCACTTTCAAAGCCCTCTATAAAGCTATTTGAGCCGATTTCGAGGTCATAACCGCTATCAGTACCGCCCTCAAAAGCGACACCGTCCTTTTTGCCGACATAGTCAATATTTGCAACATCACCGCTTGCAACCTTACCCTCGGTCTTTTTTACATACAGGTTGTTGTTTGCAACATCATCTGAAATGATACTGTCATATACCTCTTTAAATTCATCTGAATCTGTTTTAACTGAAATATTCTTATACTCAGCCAATTCTACAGCTTTTGAAAGATTGACATCGCTGTATAGAATTCTGTTTTTCTTTGTATTCCCACAACCTGTGGCAATAGCAGTTAACAATATTACGGCAAGCACCGCGCTTAATAATTTTTTCATATCTCTTCTCCTCCGTCATTTGAAAGCTCACCTTTTGATGAAGCCTTTAAATATGCATTAATAAATCCGTCGAGGTCGCCGTCCATAACAGCATTAATATTACCCGACTCAAATCCTGTTCTATGATCCTTAGCAAGAGTATAAGGCATAAATACATATGAGCGAATCTGTGAACCCCACGCAATATCCTTTTGAACACCCTTAATATCCTCTATTTTTTCAAGATGCTCCCTCTCTTTAATTTCCAAAAGCTTGGATTTTAACATTCTCATAGCCTGTTCTCGGTTTTGGAACTGGCTTCGTTCATTCTGACACGCGACAACTATTCCTGTTGGAATATGCGTAAGTCGAACCGCCGACGATGTTTTGTTAATATGCTGTCCGCCCGCGCCCGAAGAACGGAAAACATCCATTTTAATATCTTCTTCTCTCACTTCAATTTCAACGTCATCGGTAATTTCGGGCATAACCTCAAGCGAGGCAAAGGATGTATGTCTTCTGCCGGATGAATCAAACGGTGAAACTCGCACAAGACGGTGAATACCCGATTCACTTCTAAGATAACCGTAAGCATTATCGCCCTCTATAAGCAATGATGCATTCTTTAAGCCCGCTTCGTCGCCGTCAAGAAAATCAAGCAGCTTAACCTTAAAACCGTGTCTTTCAGTCCAACGCGTATACATTCTGACAAGCATTGAAACCCAGTCCATAGCCTCGGTTCCGCCCGCACCTGCGTGAAAGGTAAGAATAGCATTGTTTTTATCGTATTCACCCGTAAGTAAGGTCTGTAATCTTTGGGTGGCAAGCTCGTTTTCAAACTCAACAACAGAATTCTCAACCTCTTCTACAAGTGATAAGTCTTCCTCCTCGTCCCCCATCTCAATAAGAACAAGAATATCGTCATACAGTGAACATAGCTTATCATAAGCTTCAACAGTATTTTTTAATTTTCCGGTTCTCTGAAGAATTTTTTGGGAGACTTCCATATCGTCCCAAAATCCCGGAGCAGAAGCTTTTGTTTCAAGCTCCTCAATATCACGGACTAATCTTTCATAGCCTAATGCATCCTTAAGGTCGCGAAGCTCCGCCTCATTACTCTCAATTCGCAGTTTTAATTGCTCAAATTCAAGCATAAATTTCCTCCGTTTAGATTATTTCTGCTTTAAAACAAAAGCACACCAGTTGTCCTTGTATGCTTCAAGACAAACATTGAAACCAAACCTATTAACAGCAGAAAGAACATCTTCTTTTCTTATATCAATAATACCCGATATTATTAGTATACCGTCTTCCTCCATAAACTGACCTACATCGGGTAAAAGCTTTATTATAACATCCGCAACGATATTTGCGCAGATTATATTATACTTTCCGCTCACCTTATCAGCAAGGTCTCCGACAATAAATTCAACCTTATCAGATATATTATTTATTTCAGCGTTTTCTGTAGCAGTTTTTACAGATTGAACATCAATATCAACTCCGAGAGCGCCGTCAGCCCCGAGAAGCACAGACGCAATTGCAAGTATTCCACTTCCGCAGCCTATATCAAGAACCTTTACGCCGTTTGCAACACTTTGGTCAAGTATTCCAAGACAAAGCGATGTAGTAGCGTGAGTGCCTGTACCAAATGCTGCACCGGGGTCAATACTTAAAACTGTTCTGTTATCCTTATTGTCATAGCTTTCCCAGCTTGGAACAATAGCAAGCTTTTCGCCGATTTCGATAGTATGAAAATATTTTTTCCAGTTTTCATTCCAATCAGCATCATCAACGCCTAACGAAGTGACCTCAAAGGGTACACCTTCAGCAGTAAGTCTTTCTTTCAAAAATTCAAGAGCCTCAGCAGCATTATCACATTCAGAAATATAAATGTGAATTATAGAATTTCTTCTATCCTTTGCAATAAGCTCCTCATCAATAAGGTCAATGTGAGCAATATCCCACGCACCCTGCTCTAAATCAGAATAATCCTCAATATATATACCATAAGGTACGGTCATATTGGCAATCGCAGAGGCTGTATCAGTATGCTCCTGCGGTATGCTGACAGTAATTTCAGTCCAATTCATAAATTCCCTCAAATAAAAAATATTTATTGTTTAAAGGCAAAAAATCGTTGCCCAATATAATTAAATCCAACAAAAAAGCACATACCTACAAGCATTGCTATATTTTCCTGAATTTTTTGTGTTGCCGAAGACAAAATCCAAACAACTAAAGGCTTTGCAATACCGTAAGCAAGAAAATAGCAAACAAGAATATTTATAGTGAATTTCACAACAATTTTAAAACCTTTATCAGTATTTTTAAATGTAAAATACTTGTTTAAAAAATAGCTTAATATACTACCCAAAACATAATTTGCAGCCGATGAAAACCAATAACTGCAATTTAAAAAATTATAAAAACAAAACATTATTGCTGTTCCGAATAGTGTATTAATAATTCCAACAATAATAAATTTTAAAAAAGTTTTATCAAAAAATTTTTTAAGCATCATTATCCTCTCCGCAAAACGTTGATATTTTAATTTTTCACATACAAAATCCTCATCTATAATAGCAATAGTATACCATACCACTATTTTTTTGTCAAACAATGTTGCAATTAAAATAATCTATTAATTTTTCCCTTTCGGTAAAGATAGTCCCCTGAACCATACCGTTTCTGCCACCGCCGCGAACATTAAAGCGTGCCTTAAAATCAGTAAACATTTTTGTGAGCTTATCATCATCGCCACAGATTGCAAAACGGTAGCCATCTTCACACTTACTGAAAACTCCCCTTATTCCTCCGCATTTTTTATAAAGGGCATCAGCATAAATCTGAAGCTCTTTAATATCAAGTCCGTCTTCAAATTCCGCAGTTACATCGCTATCAGCGCAAAAGGCAGAAACCTTTAAATCGGTAATCTGCTTTTTAAGAAATGTAATCGTGCTTTTATGCTCACCATTAATGTTTATGAGACGGGATACCGCATCAGCAGTTTCATTATATTTTACGGCAAGCATCTCCCCTATTTGCGCGGTATTATTATATCTCTCAGTATAATCAGTTAATGCTCTTGCACCGCATTTAATTTCAATTCTTACTCCGCCTCTTATCTTTTCTGTTGATAGAAGCTTTATAACACCGATTTCGCCAGCGGTATTAACATGCGGTGCACAGCAAGCGCACATATCGGTTTCTTCTATCTCGACAATTCTAATATCTCCCTCAAGCTCTTTTTTGCTTCTGTATGTAAGCTCAGAAAGCTTTTCGGCTGGCGGATAATATGAAGAAAACTTTTTATTCTCGAAAATCTTTTGGTTAGATATTGCTTCGATTTTTTCAATCTGTTCTCTTGAAAGCAGAATATCAAAATCAAGAGTAACAATGTCTGCGCCCAAATGGAAACCAACATTTTCACAACCGTACAAACTGTGCGCTACACCTGAAACAATATGCTCGCCCGAATGCTGTTGCATAAAATCAAACCGACGCTCCCAATTAATTTTACCGACTACAACCTCACCCTTTTCAAAAGGCTTTGCGGTATAGTGATAAATTACACCGTCTTTAATTTGAACATCATATACCTTAATATCGTTTATAAAACCTATATCAGAGGCTTGTCCGCCGCCCTCAGGAAAAAAGGCAGTACGATCAAGGATTGTAAAAAATCCGTCTGCCGCTTCATACGAATCCACAACCGTTGCCGTAAACTCTTTTAAATGTGAATCCTTGTCATATAACTTTTCGGTCATTTATCCTAATTTCTCCTGTACAATATGAGCCGCCTTGTAAATATCGCCGCCACCCATAGTAATTACAATATCACCCTTTTGGGCTGTTTCAATAATTTTATCTGCTATATTCGAAAAACCGTCAACAACAACTGCGTCTTTTAGCTTTTCGGCTATATCCTCTGAGCTTATTCCAAACGTATTAACCTCTCTTGAACCCATAATAGGAGTTAATATTACCTTATCCGCAACCGATAAAGCTTGGATAAATTCTTCCTTTAAAAGAGCCGTTCTTGAAAAAGTAAAAGGTTGAAAAACGGCTATCACACGCTTGTAAGAAAGCTCCTTCGCGGCTTTAAGGGTGGCTTTAATCTCGGTCGGATGATGAGCGTAATCATCTGCCAATGTAAAACCGTTATATTCACCTAAAAACTCAAAACGTCTTCCTGCTCCTGTAAAGCTTTCCAAAGCTTGCTTAATATTCTCGGGAGAAACACCCTCTGAAAGGCACACCGCAAAGGCGGCAAGACCGTTTAATACATTATGCCTGCCGGGGGCTTTCAGCTCTATAGTGATAATCTTTTGGTCTTTTTTCATAACATCAAAGCAAAAACCGAACTTGCCCGAATGTATATTATCTGCCCAATAGTCATTGGTGTTTTCAAAGCCAAAGGTCACTACCTTGCAGTCGGTTGCTTTGACAGCCTCTCGGCAAAGCTTGTCGTCACCGTTTATATAAGCTTTTTTGGTCATTGAAACAAACTTATGAAAGGATAAAACCAAATTATCCATTGTTTTAAAATAGTCAAGATGGTCATTGTCAATATTAAGCAAAACCGCTGTATCAGGTGTCATTTGCAAAAAGGTATCCACAAACTCACATGCTTCGCACACAAAGGTCTCGCTTTTTCCTGCAATACCGTTAGAATTAATTAACGGCAGTCTTCCGCCAATTACCGCGGTAGGCTCCATCTTGTTAAAAATCAAAATTTGTGTTATCATAGATGTAACGGTGGTTTTTCCGTGTGTTCCGCAAACCCCGATTACGTTATCATAATGGCGCGTAAGCGCACCCAAAAGATGGCTTCGCTCCATTGTGGGTATGCCCCTTTTCTCAGCTTCTGCTATCTCGGGATTATCCTTAGATATTGCAGCAGAATAAACCACCAATTGCGCACCATCAATATTTTCGGCGCTATGTCCCATAAAGACCTTTATCCCAAGCTTTTTTATACGTTTTAGCGGATCGCTTTCGTTATTATCGGAGCCGGTTAAAATATATCCTTTGCTGTGCAAAATTTCAGCCAACGGACACATTCCGCTCCCGCCTATACCAATCATGTGAACTTTTTTAACATTATTAATAATCTTATCTTCTTCTCTTAACGGTTTCATAAGCATACACCTCTTTAACATTTCTATTATATAACTATTGCGCTGAAAAATAAACACTTTTTTTGAAAGGATGCTAAAAAATGCTTAAAATCCCGAAAAAAACCGAATATGTTATAGAAACTCTTCAAAAAAACGGATTTGAAGCTTATATTGTGGGTGGTTGCGTAAGAGATTTGCTCCTGTCAAAGTCCCCTTGTGATTTTGATGTCACTACATCAGCAAAGCCCGACGCGGTTATGAGTCTTTTTGAAAAAACCGTTCCCACAGGAATTAAACACGGAACGGTTACGGTAATAGTAGACGGCGAAGCCTTGGAGGTCACTACCTTTCGTACCGAAAGCGGATACCAAGATAACCGCCACCCCGAAACAGTAAATTTTGTAGCCTCTTTAAAAGAGGATTTGGCAAGGCGCGATTTTACGGTAAACGCTATAGCATATAATCACGAATCGGGATTATGCGATTATTTTGGCGGAATTACCGATTTAAAGAATAAAATTTTGCGAGCAGTAGGTTGCCCCGAAATTAGATTTGGCGAAGATGCTTTGCGGATATTAAGACTTTTTAGGTTTTCCTCTACCCTTTGCTTTAGCGCAGAAGAAAAAACTTTGAGCGCAGCTCTTTCGCTATCGAAAAGCTTAGAAAATATAAGCATGGAACGAATAACCGCGGAGCTTAAAAAAGCAGTTTTAGGTGATAATTTAGAGTGCTTTTCTTCTCTTATTTCGGTAGATGCCTTATCCTTTTTGGGTATGACTAAAATTCCCGATTTCAAAATTTTAAAAGCCGTAAATAAAAATCCCGATTTGGCATTTTTTCTTTTTTTCTATCTTTCAGGCGCAGATACCTATTCTTTGCCCGATATTTTAAAGCTTTCCAACAATGAAAAACAGTATTTTGCAAAAATGACCTTTTTATGTGATGGAAAAATACCATCAGAAAAAGCGGAATTAAAGCAAAAGCTTAGATACAGCAGTCAAAAAGCTGTTGAGGATTATCTGCTTTTCTTGTCAGCATCTGGGGAAAAAACAGACCAATTAAGTAAGTTTTTAAAAATTGTTTTGGAAAACAGTGAACCGTATTTAATCTCCCATTTGGCGCTTGACGGAAACTGCCTTAAGGACTTAGGCTTTACAGGGACTAAAATCGGTGAAGCTATGAATCTGCTTTTGGAGGAGGTTATTGTAAATCCTCAAAAAAACACTCCCGAAAAATTATGTGAATTTCTTAAAAATCTTTAACTAAACTTTGGCTAAAGCCATAAACTGTACTAAGCAGTAAGGCTTTAGCCAAATCTTTTAAACCCGAATTAATACAATCAATGGAATGATGCTATGAGAAAAATCACTATTATCGGCGGTGACAACCGTTTAAGAGTATTAAAAGAACGTCTTTTAGAGGAGGGTTTTTTTGTTGACAGTATCGCCCTTTTCGAAAATGACCGTGGAAGCATCAAGGACAGCGACGTTTTGATTTTGCCGATACCGACTACAAAAGACAAGAAAACCGTTTTCGCTCCTCTTGTTAAAAGAGAAATTTTTTTAACAGAAATAGAGGAACAAATAGACGACAATACGCTTGTATTAAGCTGTAATTATACCTTTAGCCGCGGCAAAAATATTGATATAGGCTCTCTTGACAGCTATTCTCTTTTAAATTCCGTACCGACCGCTGAGGGAGCTTTGAAAATAGCTATAGAAAATACTGATTTCACATTATGGAAGTCGAAAGTATTAGTTATAGGTTTTGGCAGAGTCGGTAAGATTTTAGCCGACCGTCTTAAAGCCTTCGGAGCTTTTGTTACAGTCAGCGCAAGAAAGGCTGCCGATTTTGCACTTTTGGACGCTTTGGGTTTTGACTACATAAATACAAGCAGTCTAAACCTTAAAAAACAAAACTACGATATTATTTTTAATACTATTGATGCTAAAGTAATAGAGGACAAAAACATTGAAAATTTAAATTGCGAGCTTGTAATAGACCTTTCCACCTTTGGGGCTTTCAGCCTTGATAAAGCCTCTGAAAAAGGTATTCGTGTTCTTAAAGCTCCTGCTTTACCAAATAAAACCGCTCCGAAAACAGCGGCGGAAATTTTATCTGACACAGTACTAAATATTCTAAATTCATAAACGGTGACTTAATATGAAAAAAATAACCTTAGGTTATGCTTTTTGCGGTTCCTTTTGCACTTTAAAGCAGTCTCTTTCGGCGCTTAGAGCTTTAGTTGCATTGGATTATAATATTATACCTATAATGTCGCAAATTGTGTATACAACCGACACAAGATTTATTAAATCCGAAGATTTAATAAAGGAAGTTAAGGAAATAACGGGAAATAAAATAATCCACGATATACCTTCAGCAGAGCCAATCGGACCTAAAAATCTTCTTGATTTGATTGTAGTCTCTCCCTGTACCGGAAATACACTTTCAAAAATGGCTTTGGGTGTTACCGATACGGCAGTTACCATGGCTGTAAAAGCGCATCTTAGAAATAATAAGCCTGTGGTTTTGGGAATTGCTACTAACGACGCTTTGGGCGCTACAGCCAAGAATATAGGTCTTCTTCATAACACCAAAAATATTTATTTTGTTCCTTATAGACAAGACGACCCGTTTTCAAAAAACAATTCTTTGGTTTGCGACTTTTCTCTCGTACCGAAAACAGTCGAGTTGGCTTTGGAAAACAAACAGCTACAGCCTGTAATAATTAAATAATAAACAAATAACCGAGTCTACTGACTCGGTTTTATTTTTGAGACCATAACAATAATTATAGAATGCCGAAACACTAAAAAGTGTTTTGCCAAGCCGATCTTATCAGCTTAGCAAAATTAAATCTGTACTTTTCTTTCTTGCCTTATTCGTAATCCACAACATCAACCCAAGAGAGCAGGAACTCACGCTCATGCTCGTTGCCTTTTACAGATTGAGATGCGGCAACAATAGGCATCCACTTTTGGATATACTGTTTTGCGGTATTACTTTTCTTAGAGAAAAGGTCAAGATACTTTTTAGCGCCTTCAATATCTCCACCAAGACAAAAAAGTAAGTAGGTACGTGCCGCATCCGCAGATGCGTTGCCCTGAGTAGCATGCGACCAATCAATGATATATGGCGTACCATCCTTTGAAATAATGACATTAGACGGATTAAAATCACCATGGCAAACCTTTTTGTGCTTTGGCATACCCTCAAGGCGTGTATGAAGTTCATATCGAGTAGTGGCGTCCAATGTAGACTCGCTGATTTTACGGTTCATTTTATCTTTCAGCTTGTTAAGATGCACAGATGTCTTGCCATGCATTTCAAGCTGTATATCTACAAGAAGCTCAAGGTACTCGTTTTTCTTCTCGGGATTTTCTTCTATTAGCTGTGCTAACGTTTTGCCCTCAATATATTCGGAAACAATTGCCCATTTTCCGTCAATCATAGACACCTCTAAAATTTTGGGAATGTTAAGCCCCGTTTCTTCAATTCGGGCCTGATTAAGCGCTTCGTTAAGAATGTCGGACTTAGAATAATCCTTATTAAACACCTTAATACATTTATTTCCGTCGCAGTAGATGGTTTTGTTTTTTCTTACAGCTATAACTCTATCTAATTTCATTTTACGTAATCTCCCTTCAAATTAAGCTTTTTTTGCCTTAGCGGTAGGCATAGCCTTTTCTTCAAAGTGCTTACCGTAGTAAGCGTTCAAGTACATTTGCTTAATCTCACTCAGAAGTGGATAACGGGGGTTAGCGCCGGTGCACTGATCATCAAATGCCTGCTCTACCATTTCGTCAAGACGGTCAAGGAAGTCTTTTTCATCAATACCGTAATCCTTGATGGTTTCCTTAATACCAACCTTTGCCTTGAGTTCATTGATTGCTTTAATAAGATTTTCAAGCTTTTCTTTATCACTCTTACCGCCAAGTCCGAGATAATCTGCAATTTCAGCATAACGAGCAAGGGTGTGTGGATGATCGTACTGCGAGAAAGTACCCATCTTTGCCGGAGCCTCCGATGCGTTAAAGCGCAGAACCTCTTCAATCATAAGCGCATTGGCAACACCATGAGGCAAGTGGTGGAAAGCACCAAGCTTGTGAGCCATAGAGTGACATACACCTAAAAAGGCATTTGCGAACGCCATGCCTGCCATTGTTGCGGCATTTGCCATCTTTTCGCGAGCTTCTACGTCGGTTTGACCGTTTTCGTAAGCGCGGGGCAGATACTTGAAAATATTTTTAAGAGCCTGAAGTGCCAGACCGTCAGTATAGTCTGTCGCGAGCATTGCGGCATAAGCCTCAACTGCGTGGGTAACGGCATCAATTCCGGAGGCCGCTGTCAATCCCTTTGGTGCACTCATGTGGAAATCGGTATCAATGATTGCCATATCAGGAAGAAGCTCATAGTCAGCAAGCGGATATTTAACACCGGTCTGTTCATCAGTAATAACAGCGAAAGGTGTAACCTCAGAACCGGTACCTGCAGATGTAGGAACTGCAATAAAATATGCTTTTTCACCCATTTTCGGGAAGGTGTAGACACGCTTACGAATATCGATAAAGCGCATCGCCATATCCATAAAGTCTGCTTCGGGATGCTCATAAAGTACCCACATAATCTTAGCCGCGTCCATAGCAGAACCACCGCCGAGAGCGATAATTGTGTCAGGCTTAAAGGCTGACATTTGGGCAGCACCCTCTTTTGCGTTACCAAGCGTAGGATCAGGCTGAACATTAAAGAAAGTGGTATGAGTAATACCCATTTCGTCAAGCTTATCAGTTATAGGCTTTGTATAGCCGTTTTGATATAGGAAGTTATCGGTTACAATAAATGCTTTCTTCGAACCGCGTACGCTTCTAAGCTCATCAAGGGCTACCGGCAAACAGCCTTTCTTGATATATACCTTTTCAGGAGCTCTAAACCAAAGCATATTTTCCCTTCTTTCTGCTACTGTTTTGATATTTAAAAGGTGCTTTACACCTACGTTGTCGGATACGCTGTTTCCACCCCAAGAGCCACAACCCAAGGTAAGAGACGGAGCTAATTTAAAGTTGTAAAGGTCGCCGATACCTCCGTGAGAAGATGGGGTATTTACGAGAATACGGCAGGTCTTCATACGGGCTGCAAACTCAGCAAGCTTATCCTGCTCGGTCACTTCATTAAGATAAACGCTAGAAGTGTGACCGTAGCCACCGTCCGCAACCAAATGCTCTGCTTTTGTCAGGGCATCTTCAAAATCTTTTGCCTTATACATTGCAAGTACAGGACTGAGCTTTTCGTGAGCAAACTCCTCGCTAAGCTCCACGCTTTCAACCTCACCAATAAGAATCTTAGTGCCTTCAGGAACCGAAACATCAGCAAGCTCTGCAATTTTTGCAGCAGGCTGACCTACGATTTTTGCATTAAGCGCACCGTTAATAATTATTATCTTACGAACCTTTTCGGTTTCATCAGCATTTAGGAAATAACATCCGCGAGTAGTAAATTCTTCTTTCACAGCATTATATATGCTATCAAGTACTATAACCGACTGTTCCGAAGCACAAATCATTCCGTTATCAAAGGTCTTAGAATGAATAATTGAATTAACCGCAAGGAGGATATCAGCAGTTTCATCAATAATAGCAGGAGTATTTCCGGCACCTACGCCTAGCGCAGGTTTGCCGCTTGAATAAGCCGCTTTAACCATTCCCGGACCGCCGGTCGCAAGAATTATATCAGCTTCCTTCATAACGGTATTTGTCATATCAAGACTAGGAACGTCAATCCAATCAATAATGCCTTCCGGAGCACCTGCAGCAACAGCGGCTTCAAGCACAAGCTTTGCCGCAGCGATAGTACTGTTCTTTGCGCGAGGGTGTGGAGAAATTATGATAGCATTTCTTGTTTTCAAAGCAAGCAAGCATTTGAAGATTGCAGTAGATGTAGGATTGGTTGTCGGAATAACCGCCGCAATAACGCCAATAGGCTCGGCAATCTTCTTTATACCGTATGCAGTATCCTCTTCAATAACACCACAAGTCTTGGTGTTCTTATATGCATTGTAAATATATTCTGAAGCATAGTTGTTTTTAATAACCTTATCTTCCACAACGCCCATTCCGGTTTCACTAACCGCCATTCGGGCTAGAGGAATTCTTGCTTTATTAGCGGCAGAAGCAGCAGCCAAGAAAATTTTATCAACCTGCTCTTGTGTGTAGGTTGCAAATTTTTTCTGCGCTTCACGTGTGCGCGCAATAGCTTCTTCAAGCTTTTCCACGCTATCTACTACATAATAGTTTTTGGTATCCATTTTGTATCCTCCTAATTTCTGTTACATGATTACTAGTTTAAACTTTCTCGTTAAAATAATGTGTTATTCGGCACAGAGAACTTACTGGCAACAAAATTCAAAATTGCTTTAAGCTATCTTATCGCATACGGTTAGAGTACGGATTGCCGCTTTGTTATTATTTTAACAAAGAGACCGATTTTAAACCATTCTCAAAATGTTTACTCGGTATTATCAATAGCGATAACACCCTTACAAAAAGAAAAACACCCGAACTTTTAGTTAGTCGGGTGTGCAAATTCAGGTTTTAAATGCTTTTGCTTTGATTCATGAAGCGCCGTTATAAATTTTTTATCAAGCTCGGTTAGTCGGTAACCCTGCTTGTATATGAGAAGGTCTTTATAAAGTTTGTTGTTATCAACACAACGTCTTTGAATCAAATTATACCGTTTAACCTCCTCTTCGGGTGCAGGGGATATCCACATAAACGTTTCAGGATTTTTAGAAAGCAAGGCAAACTGACTTGCTCTTTCAAAAATAAAAATGCGCCTGTTAATATTATCCGGCAATTCTTCCTTTACCACTTTTGATAGGGGCATAGAAGGAACAAAAGGATCAGCATGAGCAATTTCTATAAAATCGGTCAAATCATTAAAAACTATTTTTTCTTTTTTTGCAAGAGGGTTATCTTTGCTCATGATCAGGCAATACGAAAACTCGGTAACCATTTCATAATCAAAGCTTTTTTCTTCAAGCATTGCCTTAAAATATTTATCATAATTTTCTGCATAACGAATAATACCCAACTTATAATCATGGTTTATAAGATTATGTATTGTTCGTTGAGAATTCGTTTCCTTATAAAAAATTTCGGCAGCCTCTTTTGTAAGTCCCTTTGAAAACTCAGCAAAAGCATCAGAGATATAACATGCGCGGGGAACAGAAATAGAAAATCTCTGCTGTTTTGGCACGCCGTCTTTATAAATCTTTTCGACCTGCTCTATCTGACTTAATATACTTTTCGCATACGTCATGAATTCCTCGCCTTCATGAGTAAGCTCCATACCTTTTGTGGTACGGTCAAAAATAGCAATTCCAAGATCCGCCTCTAATTCCTTTATAGAACGGCTGATATTAGGAACAGCTATTAAAAGTATCTCCGAAGCCTTACTCAGCGAGCCGGCGCGAGCAACCTCATAAGCATATTTCATATGTAAAATATTCACTTTCGGCTGACCACCTTAAACATTATTTTTCATATTATAACATATTTTAGAATAAAAACAAACCAATTGTTACAAATTTTTGCTTATTTTGAATTTAAATGCTTTGTCCGGCGCACCTTATGGTATACCAGTTTTTTCTTTTATAATTCTACCCAAAAAGATCTTATGGCTGAATATACGACAAAAAATAAAGCACCCCTTAGTACATAAATCCAAGAAGTGCCTTTTGGTGGAGCATACCGCACAGCACCCGAACTCGCGTCTCGTGGTACAAACTCTAGCTTTGCACAAACTTTGACGGATTGGGTGTGGCAGCTTGCCACTGGTGGAGGTGAGGAGAATCGAACTCCTGTCCGAAAATC
>JAZSHV010000039.1:0-51390 GCA_045533475.1 Acutalibacteraceae bacterium
ATTAAATCACTCCTTTAATAAATAAAAAAACTCCTGCCCCAAAAGGACAGAAGTTATAATTTCTGTATGCCACCTATTGAGTTCCGTACTAACATACGGTTCCTGTGTTACGGTCAGGATTATCCGTCAACAACTACTCACCTTGAAAGTTTTCGGGTTGCCCTCATAAGTCCATTCACTATAACTTGAATTATTGCTATCACACCACCAGCAACTCTCTTTGAATTCGCCGTTATAACTACTACTCTTAATCAACGGTTTAATTTATTCTTTTTTATCATTATACCATAAGGTTTTGAAAATGACAATAGTAATTATCGAACATTTTTATCTTAGCACTATTTCACCCAAAGCACTAAAAAAATAATCTTCTGGTAAATCCTCTTGTTTGTAATGCTTTTCCGTTGCTTGTTTTAATTCCTCGTTGCTTTTTCGTTCCAGATATTTTTGGAGTGTTTGTTTGGGTGGCGGTGGCGGTGCAGTTTCTTCAAACTGTCTTGACCTTTCTGCTTGCAATGATAACAAGTCCTCAAACTCTTTAATATCTAATATTTCCATACTTAAAACCTACCTTTCCAGATTTTTATTGATTTCATCTTTTGACCTTTGATATTCTGCAAATCGTTCCTTTTGACCGCTTTCAACAATATACTTTGCCATATCTGCCGAGAGTTTCAAACCACTGCCTTTGAACTTTTCTTTTAAGGTTACATATTCCTCAAGCATTTTTGTGCCTTATATTTCAAAATATCAACACTACCCCTTAAACCTTGCTCTCTGCGGAGTTCACTTTCGCCAGTCATAATGGAAACTGGATAACCGAGAGCGGTTTCAACCGCCTTGCCCAATTCATTGTGAAAGGTTTTCAAATCGTTGCGATTGACAAGTTCGTTTGCAGATATTTTGTGCATATCTTTTTTAGCATCATAGAAAATTGGCACAAATGCAAAATGGATATGATTTTTACCTTTAATGCTTTCATCCTTATGGACAAATGCAGATACACAATGCGGATATTTTTCTTTTAAGTGGTCATATACCGCCTTGAAAAATCTGTCCTCATCATCTGGTCGCACATCATCAGGCAAAGACACAACCCAACTGCACAACACTTTCAAGTCCTTGCGGTTATTCACAGTAAGTGTATAACCCTCTGGCAAGGTCTTGCCTTGCATTATTCTCTCAAACTGCTTTTGTTGATTATAAGGCACTCCGTTCTCGTTCATATTCAAGTTGTAGTTTAGGTGCGATTTGCTTGTGTCTATTTCCTTGTTGCCGAAATTCGCATATATTTTTTGTCCATCCTTATCTATCGTGTAACCTCTGCGGAAATGCAAAAATATATGTCCTAAACCCTGTTTGCTGAATTTCTCATAATGTGCCATATGTGACAACCTCCCTCATAACTTTTTTAACCTATATAGGTTTTATTCATTTACACACACTAAAACAGATACCATTTGTATCTATTTTCAGTATGATAAATAAAAAAGTTTTTCGGGAACTTGTAGCACGTTATGGGTTTGATTTTCAAACCCCGTGCTCTGCGAGGCAAGGTTTTCCTCGATTCTAAATTGTATCTCTCATATTTTAGATACAATTTAATAAAGGAAAACCCAAACCCTATAAGGTTTGGTGGTGCATAACCCCGATAAGCACCATAAAAAATTCGACGGCGTGCAACGTTAAGGAATAAAATGCACCGGCGAAAGTATGTGCCCACTATCACACAGAAATTGTCGAGATTGGATAAGTTGTAGGCGATAGCACCAAGTAAAAAAAGCGAACCTTGTGGGTGGAGTCCTGACAATCGAGGGTGCAACAGTAGAACAAGGTTGAGGTGAGTTCGTTCCTCTAAACGAGGAAATCTGTTGGAATACTGAAATG
This sequence comes from Acutalibacteraceae bacterium, assembly GCA_045533475.1. Taxonomy (GTDB): domain Bacteria; phylum Bacillota; class Clostridia; order Oscillospirales; family Acutalibacteraceae; genus UBA737. Next base: position 1,888 of record JAZSHV010000039.1, read on the forward strand.
TATTCACTTAATGATAGTTAATGCGACCGTAACTGATGCATACTGTGACGGTGTAAAAAGGTGTAAGTTTTCCTGACTGTTGTCAGGGGACTTATACCCTTTTGCTCCCTCCGCCTCGCACCTGCTCTGGTGTAGAGATTTATACACAGAGTGAGTGCATCAACCCTTAAAATAAAGCAAATCACATAAGACCTCAACTTATCAAAACCGACAAGGTTTTGATTGCTTGGTTCTTGGCAAGTCAAGAACAGAAAGGGGTGAATAGAGCGAGGCACCGCCTCGCTCTAGAGGGGAAAACACAAGCAAAATAAAAAAGCACCCGAAACGAGTGCTTGACAACTACACAAATGTGTATTATAATATAGGTGAAATAAGACACACCAAATAGACGGTTTGTCTTTATCTAGTTATTAGAAATAACCGCGACTTTGACGAGGGCGGTTATTTCTTTTTTGTTATATCAATAACAAGTGCTACTATGGAAACAATAAGGGTTAGTAATAAAAACAACTCACTATATGTAATCATAAGCACCGCCCCCTTTCAAAGAGGGCGAAAGTGCCCTCAAAATAAAAGAGGACAAACCGCCTACCGTTAAGGTATGCCTTATTCCAAAAGCATTTTACCATATAAAATCATATTTTTCAACATATATTTACAATTTTCTGAAATTAAATCAATTTTGTGTTACACATTGCATTACACACACTAACGAAAAAATAAATTTTTCGGTACGTTTTGGAGTGTGTATTTTACACACTATCACAGATTTACTGGCAAAAGCAAAGGACACCCACCAAAGCGGTGAATGTCCTAAAAACCCTTATTTTATGCGGTTTTTCGCTTATTTGAAGTAACGAGCGAGAAGTCCCTCAAATGCTTTACCGTGTCGAGCTTCGTCGCGTGCCATTTCATGAACGGTATCGTGAATAGCGTCGAGACCTAATTCCTTAGCAAGCTTTGCAAGCTCAAACTTACCGAGGGTTGCGCCGTTCTCAGCGTCTACGCGCATCTCAAGATTCTTCTTTGTGCTATCGGTTACAACCTCACCTAAAAGCTCAGCAAACTTTGCTGCGTGCTCAGCCTCCTCAAGGGCAGCCTTTTCCCAGTAAAGACCGATTTCGGGATAACCCTCTCTGTGAGCTACTCTTGACATTGCAAGATACATACCAACCTCACAGCATTCGCCGTTGAAGTTCTCACGAAGTCCCGAAATGATTCTCTCGTCAACACCCTGCGCTACGCCTACAATATGCTCAGCAGCCCAGGTTTTTTCGCCTGCCTGCTCCTGAAACTTTGAAGCGGGAGCGTTACAGATAGGGCATTTATCGGGAGCAGACTCTCCCTCGTGAACATAACCGCAAATAAGACATACATACTTTTTCATTTTAATTTCCTCCGTAAAATAATTTTTTTAATTTTTCAATCGGCACTCTTCACATACACCATACGCCACATATACCGTTGTTTCAACCTTAAAGCCTAAGCTCTTTGATGCCTGTGAAATAACATCTGTATTGAGCCTTGCATCGGTAATACCCTTACAGCATTTGCAATGGAGATGCGCGTGGGGAGTTATATCTCCGTCGAAATGCTCGAAGCCGTCTCCCACATTAATGCTCAGGATATCACCGTTTTGGGCAAGCGCCGAAAGGTTGCGGTAAACTGTACCAAGGCTTATGTTTGGAATTTTTTCCCTCACCTTTTGGTATATCCAGTTGGCTGTAGGGTGAGTATCCGTAGAGTGCAGGACTTGAAGAATTGCTTCGCGCTGCCGTGAATAATTTTTCATTTAATCACCCCAAATCAGTAATGATTACTATTTTATTATACACAATATTTTTCATTTGTCAATAGTTTTTTTCAATTTTCTTGACTTTTTTTTATTTGCGTATTATATTAGTATTGAAAAAGTGTGTAAAAAGGAGAAAAAACTGTGCGAAACAGCATAATATCCAATTCTGTTATTAAGCGCCTGCCGCGCTATTACCGTTTTTTAGGTGAGCTTAAAAGTCAGGGAATGACAAGAATATCCTCTAAAGAGCTTTCTAAGCGTATGGGACTTACCGCAAGCCAAATCCGTCAGGACCTTAACTGCTTTGGAGGCTTCGGTCAGCAGGGCTACGGCTACAATATTGACATTCTTCAGGCTGAGATAGGCAAAATTTTAGGTCTTGACCGTCCGAAAAGCACCATTCTTATTGGTATGGGCAATCTTGGGCGCGCCGTTACTATGCATATCAATTTTGAATCAAAGGGTTTCCGTCTTGTGGGACTGTTTGACAGTAAGGAGTCGCTTGTGGGACAGGTTGTGAAAAATCTCCCCATAAGAAGTACCTCAACGATTGACGAATTCTGCCGTGAAAGCTTACCTGAGGTTGCGATTCTTTGTATACCGAAAAAAGCCGCTATTGAGCTTTCAGGTCAGCTTGTAAGCCTTGGAATAAAAGGCTTTTGGAATTTCAGTCATTACGATTTAAGCCTTAAATATCCCAATATTAAGGTGGAAAATGTCCATTTTGGGGACAGTCTTATGACTCTCTCCTACCAATTAGAAAACGATTAACCGTAATAAATAAGCAACAGACCGATTGATTATGACACTGCATCATAGTTAATCGATCTGTTTTTTATTATTCTGTTATCTTGTCAGCAACATAAATACCCATTGCGCCCGACTGTGAAAGTCCGCGGCAAATACCGCTGCCGTCTCCGATTATATAAACATTTTCCGTAAGCTCAAACTTCTTATTAGTAAACTCAGGTCTTATGGAATAATATTTACTCTCGCAACCGTAAAGCAAGGTATCGTCGTTAGCAGTTCCCGGAGCCACCTTATCAAGAGCATAGATAGTCTCTATAATATTGGTAAGAATTCTGTGAGGCAGTACAAGCGATATATCACCTGCGGTAGCCTTAAGGGTGGGTTCAACCGTATTCTGTCCCAAACGGTGCTCGTTGGTTCTTCTGCCCCTTACAAGGTCACCGAAGCGCTGAACAATAACACTTCCTTTACCTATCATATTGGCAAGCCTTGATATACTTTCGGCATACTCGGTAGGCTGGTCAAAGGGCTCGGTAAAGCGGATACTTGAAAGAATTGCAAAGTTACAGTTTTCGGTGCGTTTTTCGTCCTCAGCATAGGAATGACCGTTGGCGGTTATTATTCCGTGGTTATTCTCAGCCGACACAAGACCGCCCTTGTTAAAGCAGAACATTCTGCAACGGTCCTCAAAGGTTTTGGTTTTATAAAGAATCTTAGGCTCGTAAATCTTATCTGAAAACTCGCGCCAGATAATATCCTTCATCTCAACACGCACACCAATATCTATATGATTAGAGTGCATCTTTACACCGAATGAGCGACAGAAATCAGCAACAAAATTTGCCCCGCCTCTGCCTGTAGCAATAATTACTCTTTCTGCAAAAAGCTCCTCGCCGTTGGTATATTTAAGAATGTATCCGCCCTCTGCCTTTTTAACCTTATTGCAATCGTAAAAGCTTAAAAGCTCGACTCCGTCCTCGGAAATTGCATTTATAAGATTCTGCATAGTCTCATAATTTTTATCGGTGCCGAGATGCTTTACATTCATATCAAGAAGTCTGAGATTGTTTTGTATGCACTTAAGCTTCAGCTCATCGTTAGACTTATAAACCTTAGGTATACCCGATGTGCAATACTTTACGAGAATTTTATCAACCTCATCAATGTACTTGTTTGCAAGAGTGTCACCGAGCTCCTCGCCCAAGGTGCCGCCGTAGGCTGTGCCGAGATTAAATTTACCGTCCGAAAAGGCGCCTGCGCCTGCATAACCGCTTGTAATGCTACAGGTTTTACAGTGAACACATCCCTTTTCCCTGCCTGCTGGACAATAGCGTTTTTCGAGAGTATTACCCCTTTCGGTTATTACTATTTCCATTTCGGGTGCATTCTGCTTAAGACGGTAAGCCGCCATAAGACCGCCTATTCCGCCTCCGATTATTGCAACATTATATTTTTTCATACAATCAATCCTTTAAATATTTCGAATCGAGACCTATTTGTTTGATTCTTCGCACAAAAAAGGACTGCATTTTCTTGTGTGGAAAATGCAGTTCCTACTGCTTTTGTATTATATGACAAAGGCAAACCTTTGTCAACAACTATTTTTTAACAAGTGTTTCTAAAGAGCTTGCGAGCTTTTTCATTGTTGCCGCATTAACCTTACCGAGTGATACCCCGTTTACAGTGTACTGATAGCGTGTCTCGCTGGCTTTATAGAACTTAACCTCATACTTTCCCAACGAAGTATCCTTATATATAAAGCTCATCTCATATTCAGGGGTTCCCGAAACAGATTCTACAGTATAATCGGTACAGGATACAGAGATACATTCCTCATAGAAGCCTTGGAAGCTTTCAGTATCTATAGTTTTACCGTCATAGGTGATAATATAATCGGTATCGGCTTCCTCATCGGTTTGCGGAGCAATGCCAAAGCTATGAGTCTTACCGCCTGTAGTAAAGGTAAAGCCGTTAAGGTCGTCTATTGATATAAGCGCAACCCACGAAGAATAGAAATCCTTTGTGGTATAGTCAGCAAAGCTGAGCGACGAGGCATCAACCTTTTTGATAAGCTTAACACCGTCACTCCAAGCGGCATAGCTGCCGTCCTCCTGAAGACTGAACTTGTAGCTCTGCTTCTTACCCATAACCTCAACGGTTATTGATAAATCAGGATTATTAAGCCCAAATTTTGCAAGAGACGATGCCGAAGTATCAAACGAGTATGCACCGCTCGAGGCAACTCCGCTCTGAAACATAGCAAGCAAGCTATCAACATTCTCAGCAATTCGTCTTGTCGGAGATGTGACAACAAAAGCGGCATAATCTGCAAGCTTTTCATCGGTATTTGCTTCTATTATAACCGGTTGTGGGAAATTCTTGCCCGAAACGGTCATTTTATCAAACTTAAGAAGCATTCCACTGTCATCCTTATAATCGGTCATATCGTCAGTAACCGTGAATGCAGGAATCGAATCGGTATTCGCCATATCAAGCGCCACAAACTCAAAGCTTGCGTAAACATCGCTTCCAACAACATAAATCTTATCCGAATTTGAAAGCTTTAGGTAATAACCGCTCTTATCAGGCGACTCGGCACCCAAAAGAATAGTATAGCCTTCGCCCTCTTTGGGGACAACCTCTACCTTTAGGGCAGGACTGTCAAGACCGCAGTCTTCAGCGGTTCTTTCTTTAACCTCGCGTGAAGCCGAAATATTAGCCGCCGCTGAGGCTACTACACCCAAACGCGAAGAATTGATAAGCTCCTGCGAATATCCGTCAAGATACCAGCTTACAGTTTCGGTAGTGCCTGAAGAGCTATCCGAAGAATCGCTTTCGGTAACCGTTGTCTCGGAATAAAGCTTAAAGGTTCCGTTTTTGTTTGTTACGGTAACGGTTTTAAAATCGTCTGCATCATTTTCCAACACGGTAATATCTTCTATTACCGGCGTTGAAGAGGTGTCTTCCTCTTTTTCGGGAATAAGCTTTATAACCGCAACCGTTCCGCCCACCAATACTGCAACTGCAAGCAATGAAGCAATTGCAACCGGCAGACGCTTTTTCTTTTTTCTGTTGTCAGCAGTTTTGTTATGAACTGTGGGATCGGAGAAGACTGTAGAGAAACCATCCTCCTCTAACACAGTCTCCACCTCATTTAAATTCTCATTTTTGGGAATATTACTCATTATTATGCGTTCCTTCTTCTGATAAATATAACTATACCGAGAATAATACAACCCAATGGCAACAGAGCCATAAATATAATTCTAATTACATTTGTAGAAGCGGCTGTAACCTTATCTGCAAAGCTTTCGGTTGTAATTGTTTTAGAAACGAACGAAATTCCTGCATCCTCAGCTCCTGCTGCGCGTTCTGCCGCGCCGAGAGCTACATTCTTATTGCCTACAGAAGCATATTCTGCATACTCAGAATAGATAAAATCGGTACTGCTGAATGCCATAATATAGTTAGAAATTCGGTTATTATCGTCGTCATAGTCCTCTTTAACCGCCTGAATAACACCTGCGTATGCCTGCTTTTCGTAATCGCCGGCACCCGTCCAGCCTGCGGCGGTTCCAATGGGGGCTGCAACAACAGATTCAGGAGTAGCCACAAGGGTAGTAACCTCTATAGCACCCTGTGTTTCAAAGCCTGCGGTAATAGGAAGATTTCCTGATGAAATACAAATAGTAACTCCATCGGTCACATCATCGGCAGCTGTGGGATATGTTCCCAAGGTAAGCGGGTCGTCTGCCATATGGTTGCTCTCGTTTGTCTCGAAAAGGACACCCTCGTCAACATTGATACCCCACTGTGCAAGCAGGTCATAGAAGTTGGGCAGATACGGAGACTTATTATTTCCAAAGAAAATAAGACCTTTATCAAGCTTACCGTTGTTATCAAGGAACTTTGATATAGCATCAAGCTCAGTTCCAATAAAATCGGTGGTAGGAGCCACTATAACGATTGCATCAAATTCATCAGATATAGCAGTTATCATACTGTCTGCCATTACCTCTACCTCATAATTGTTGTCCTTAAGAAGTGTCTGGTAATCGGCAGAGTAATCCTGTGCAGAATGACCTGTAAGGAATGCAATCTTCTTTGTGTCAGCGCTTGTAACATAAGCAATTGCGCTTGTAAGCGCGGTTTCTATGTTATTTCCTGCAACGGTTGCAGTTGTAACACCGTAAGAAGCATAAGTATTATCCTCTTGGAGATAGTAAATATCCTCATAGCCTATCTTCTTGTGACGCTCAACACCGTTTTTCTCGGTTGAAACGATAATGTCGCCATACCCGATTGTAAGCCCCGAATACTTCTGCGCAATCTCTGCAAACTCAGCAGACTGGGTATCCATATAGGTAACGGTTATATTCTTATTATAATCATCATAACGGTCAACAAGATTTATAGTCTGCTGATAATAATCAGCCGCATCCTGACTCACATTATACTGCTGTGCGTAGTAGGACATATATCCGCCTACATAGCTTTCAGCATCGGCACAGAATATAATTTCAACCTTATCCTTAACCGCCTTAATATACTCGATATTTTCCTCGCTTATGGAGTTGGTTTTCTCGGTGCTCATATCAAATTCAAGCACAAAGCGGTCGCTCAAGGCTCCCACAAGAATGTTGAAAATAATTACACCTACAATAAGCGCGGCTGTAATTGCAACCGAATAGCTTCCTCTTTTAAATAAAGCCTGATTTTTAAGAAGCTTTGCTTTCTTAGCCTTTTTAGGCTTTACTGCGCGCGGCTTTTTGGACTTCTTATTTTTTACCATATCGGCAATATCTGCCTCAGGCTCGGAGATAACCTCAGTCTGAGTCTCTTGCTCTGATACAACAGTCTCAGTTACTTCATCCATTTCGGGATTAATGTTCTTGTTTTCTTCCATTGTTCCTTCCTCCTTCTCTCAGATTTAAGACCATCTTCTCTTCTCAAGTGAACGAACACAAAGGAAGAGGAACACAGCAATTATACTTAAGAAATAGATAATATCAGCAATAGAGAAGATATTTGCGCCAAAGCCCTCAAAGGCGTTGATAAAGGCGGCTTTTTCAAAGATTTTTGCAACCCACTCTACATTAATCATACTTGCAAAGCTTGACATATAAAGCACAAGTATATTTATAACCAATGTGAGAATTGCAGAAATTACAGCACTTTCGGTAAGAGATGAAATAAACATACCGATTGCTATAAGCGCGCCGCCCAAAAGAAGCACACCTATAAGCGAATAGATATATGACATAATGTTTACGGGAACATATGCAATAACAATTATTTCAAAAATAACGGTAGGCGCAAACGCAATTGCGAAAATAGCAAGAGCGGCAAGGAATTTACCCATAACGATACCTGTAAGCTTTACAGGAGCCGTAAGCAGAGCTTGGTCTACCTTTTGGCGCTTATCGTCACTCATAAGACGCATTGTGAGAATCGGAAGCGCGAAAATAACTACGGTTGACATATTCATAACAACCATTGTAGTTTCAGGTGCTCCGTAGCTGTAAATGAGTGAAAAATAGAGACCTAAAAAGAAATAAAATGCGGCTAAAAATATGTAGCCTATCGGTGTCGAGAAATAAGCCTTAAGCTCTCTTTTGAATATAGCGCTCATTATTCAGCCACCTCCTCAGTATTTTCTTCGGCAATAATTTCGGTTTCTTCTGCCGTTTCCTCCACAGGTTCTGTTCCTAACATACGGCGGGCTTCATCATTATCAGCCACCTCAGTAAGACGCAGAAATATCTGCTCAAGCGAAGCATTATTGCTTGTAAGCAAAAGCAAGGTTTTTCCGCGTGAAACAACCCTATCAAACACAGCCGCGCGGATGTCTGCACCGTTTTCAGGCTCAATGAGAAAATCAAAGGTACCGTCCTCTTTTCTGCCGAGTGAGGTAACAGCCTTAACATCCTTAACGCTCTGCAAAGCCTCAAGCATTTCCTTTTCACTGCAAGCAATTCTTGCAACCAAGGAATGGTCGCCTGAAAGCTTCTGTGAAAGATTTTCAGCGGTATCGTCAGCAATAATCTGACCTCTGTTGATAATAATAACCCTCTTACATACTGCCTGAATTTCAGACAAAATATGTGAAGAAAGAATTATAGTGTGGTTTTTGCCGAGTCTTGAAATAAGATTTCTGATTTCAATAATCTGCTTGGGGTCAAGACCAACAGTAGGCTCGTCCAAAATAAGTACATCAGGGTTTCCGATAAGCGCCTGCGCGAAACCTACTCTCTGACGGTAACCCTTTGAAAGATTCTTTATAAGACGGTTCTGCACATTATCAATCTTAACAAGCTTTAAAACCTCGTCGATATGAGGCTTTTTCGGGAATTTAACCTTTTTTAGGTCATAAATAAAGTTAAGATATTCCCTAACCTTCATATCAATATAAAGAGGGGGAATTTCAGGCAGATAGCCTATGCGACGCTTTGCATCCTCAGGAAACTCCGCAATATCAAAGCCATCAATTTCAACCTTTCCCTGAGTCATCGAAAGGTAGCCGGTCAGGATATTCATAATAGTAGATTTTCCTGCGCCGTTAGGTCCCAAAAAGCCGATTACCTCACCCTTTTCAATCTGAAAGCTTACATTTTCAACCGCAAGGTGAGTACCGTACCTTTTGCTTAGTCCGGTAACATTAATCATTTCTATTCCTCCAAGAAATAAATCTTTTCATTTTTTATAATATCAAACAAATATCCGCAATTATTAAACAAATTGTTAATAATGTGTTTTTTGTTTGTTATTCCTTTTTAAAAGACGGAAGCTGTGCCACAGTAATAGCAACAAAAACAAGTACGCAACCCAAAAGCTCGCGTCCCGACAGGACATTGCCTGAAATAATCCAACCGCCAAGCGCCGCGAAAACGCTTTCAAGGCTCATTGAAATAGACGCCACCGCAGGCTCAGCAAATTTCTGTCCCACTATCTGAAGTGTATATGCCACGCCGCTTGACATTATTCCGAGATAAAGTATCTGCGGTGATGCGGCAAGAATATTGCCGATTTCTATCTTGGCGGGCTCGAATATAATTGCAAGAACCGCAGAAATTACACTGCAAACAAAAAACTGCATTATCGAAAGCTTTACTCCGCCTGTAAGCCCCACATATTTATCTACCGACATTATATGAAGCGTAAAGCTTAACGCACAGAGGAAAATAAGCACATCGCCAAGGTATATACCGCTGACTCCGCCCGAAAAGCAGAGCAGATACACACCGACCATAGCAATAAGCACCCCTGCCCATACAGCGGCGCCCACCTTTTTGCGGACAAAAACCGAAAAAATCGGAACAAGTATTACATAGAGCGCCGTTATAAAGCCTGCTCTTGCCTCGCTTGCCACACCGTTTGGATATGCCGTAATGCCAAACTGCTGAAGATTAATCGACACCGCAAGGCAAACACCGCATACCGTTGCCGCAATAAAATAACCCTTTTTCTCCTTAAGCTCCTTTGGGGAAAAGCTCTTTTTAGCCTTAAAATTTGTTAAAATATAAAACAGATAGAGCGCACCCGCGCCTATAAAAGAACGCAAAGCATTAAAGGTAAAGGGCGGAACCAAATCTGCCGCGTCTGCCTGAGCCACAAAAGCCAAGCCCCAAATCAATGCCGCTGCAATAAGAATAAGGCTTCCCTTTATATTATTGTACTTCATTATTTTTCTTTCACACCCTTTAACTCAAGAGGATAGTAATCAACCTCTCCCTCACCGATGCCGTATTGCTTTATCAAACGGATATTCCCGTTTTCCATAATCTCATACTCTATATAGCAATCAGGATTTACTTCCTTTTCCCTGTCAGAAGAAAGATAAAGCTTACCGTCCTCGGTTTCGTACTTACCCTCTATTCTCGTATTTTCCTTAAGTCTTTCAACCGATTCCTTATCTATAAGCACATCAACCGAAGCGCCGTCAATCTGCATAGCTTCTTCTACAGTAACCTTAAGATTATTTGTCTTTATAATATTCTCATAATATAGCCTCAGACCATTTTCAATAGCCGACTTATAATCATTAATATACTTCTCGTTATCCGAAACAAGAGAGTAGTAACCGTCTTCGGTAAATTCGTAGGACTGAACCTTGAAAACATCTTCAAAACTTATGTAATTCCAAACGCCAATCTTAGTAGCGGTATCATCAGGATTAAGGACTTGGTGACTGATTAAAGCTTCCCATTTTCCAATAATAGGGTCTTTTTCTTCGCAACCCGACACACCCAGCAACAGCACCGCAAACACAAGCGCCGTAACAATTTTTGGAAAGCATCGCTTCATCCCTACACCCCTTTTTGCATATTCGATTTATTGTATCACAATTTTATAAAAATATCAACAATAAAAAGTGCGTAAGGAGTAAAAAACTTCTTACGCGCTTTTAAGCATTTATAATCTGATAAAGAACAGTTAATCTTTAATAATTGTTTCGTAATAGGTCTTGTAAGCCTCGTCCCAAGCATCGTGGTCAGCAGGGTTATAGAGCTTAAGGTCGGTGGAATCGCTTACAACCTTGCGAATATCGGCAAGGTCGCGAAGCTCACCCAATGCGCAGAATGCAACGGCGATATTACCCAATGCAGTAGCCTCAATAGGTCCTGCGTAAATTGTTGCGTTGCAGACATTTGCCGCCATCTGACAAAGCAGAGAATCCTTTGTGCCGCCCCCTACAATGTTAATGTTTGAATACTCCTTGTCACCAAAGCTCTTTAAAAGGTCAAAGGTGTAGCGGTATTTCATTGCAAGACTCTGATAGATACAGCGCATTATTTCGCCGCGGTTCTGCGGAACATACTGACCGCTCTTTTGGCAGTATTCAACAACCCTCTGCGGAAGATTGCCCGATACGCCGAAAGCAGGGTCATCAACATCAATGTAGCAACGGAACGGCTCTGCGGCAAGCGCATCCTTTTCGAGTACATCAAAGCCAACCTCAATACCCTCTCTGCGCCACTGTCTTCTCGACTCCTGAATGAGCCAAAGACCGGTAATATTCTTAAGGAAACGAACCGTGTTATTAAATCCACCCTCGTTTGTGAAGTTGCAGGCAGCTGCCTCATCGGTTTTAACCGACTCGGTTTTTTCGCTTCCGAAAAGACTCCAGGTGCCGCTGCTTACATAAACGAAATCGTCGTTAGTGCTCGGCACAGATGCCACAGCCGATGCAGTATCGTGAGATGCGACTGCAATAACAGGCACACTTTCACAGCCTAATTCTTCACAAATCTCACCTGAAAGCTTACCGTAAACCTCACCGGGGGCAATAATCGGAGCAAAAAGCGATTTTGGAAGCTCTAATTTTTCAATAATATCGTAGCACCAATCACCTGTATCAACATCAAAGATGTTACTTGTTGAGGCAATGGTTGCTTCCTCGCGCATTTCACCTGTAAGCATATATGCAAAAAGGTCGGGAATCATAAGCATTTTATCAGCCATTTTTAGCATTTCAGGCTCATAGAGCTTTAGATACATAAGCTGATAAAGTGTGTTGAATTTTGCAAACTGAATTCCTGTGCGGCGGTAAAGCTCGCTTTTGGGAATTATTTTGTAAACCTCGTCTGCAATATTGTCAGTACGCTTATCGCGGTAGTGAACAGGGTTTCCGAGAAGTCTTCCCTTACTGTCAATAAGACCGAAGTCAACTCCCCAGGTATCAATACTTATAGCGTCAAAGCCGCCCTCAACGGTGGCTTTTGTAATACCTGCCTTTATTTCAAAGAACAGTCTTAAAATATCCCAATACATTGTTCCGTTTACTGTAACGGGGTCATTGGAAAAACGGTGAATTTCTTTCATCTCAATCTTTCCGCCATTAAGGGTGCCGAGAATAGCTCTGCCGCTTGAGGCACCGAAATCGAAGGCTAAAACTCTTTTAAAGCTCATAATTTTCAAAACCTTTCTTTTTGTAATCCAAAAATACATTACCGTTATTATAGCACGCAAATCTTCTTAGCGCAAGGACGGTAATTAATTTTTTTTACAGTCGGTAATTAAATTCTTATTTTCCAACACAGAATTTACGGAAAATTTCATCTGTCACCTCATTAGTTACGCGTTTTCCCGTAAGCTCAAGCAAGGCAGAGAGCGCATCGTCTACACAAACACCGACGGCATCCATAGTAAGTCCTATTTCTAATGCGCCGATAGCCTCGCTCACGCCGTCAAGTGCGCGTACCGCACAGGCGTGCTGACGCTCACCCAAAAGCACCGCGCTCTCAGGGTCAAGGCTTGCTGTGCCCGAAATTTCCGAAATAGCTTTTTTAAGCCCGTCATAACCGTCACCGTTTTTCGCCGAAAGCTCTATCTTATACATACCGTCAAACACAGAAGTGTCGAGCTGACAATCAAGGTCGGTTTTATTTATTATAACAAGTGTATTTCTGTTCTTTATTTCCTCTAAAAGCTCTGTGTCTTCCTGTTCCAACGGCTTTGTACAGTCAAAAACCGCAAGTATAAGCTGAGCCGAATCGAGCTTTTTTCTCGCAAGGGCAACACCTATACTTTCAACCGCATCGTCGGTATTGCGGATACCTGCGGTGTCGGCAAGGCGGAGAGTAATATCTCCCACCGTTACGGTTTCCTCTATGACATCCCGCGTAGTGCCCGCAACATCGGTAACAATCGACCGCTCCTCACCGCTTAAAAGATTCATAAGTGTGGATTTGCCGACATTCGGTTTGCCCACAATAACTGTGTTTATGCCCTCGCTTATAACCTTGCCTGCATCGTAATCGGCAAGCATTTTAGAAAGCTCACGCTTAGCAGAGCTTAGCATTTCCAAAAAGCTTTCGTAACCGAGCCCCTCAATATCCTCCTCAGGATAATCGGAAAAGGCTGCAATTGAAGCCGCGGCAGAAACCAAATTTCCCTCTATTTCATATATCTTTTTACTTACTCTGCCGCCTCTTGCCGCCCTTGCAAGGCGAAGCTCGGCATCACTCCTTGCAGAGATAAGTCCCATAATGCTTTCTGCTCTTGTGAGGTCGGTCTTTCCGTTTAAAAAGGCGCGCTTGGTGAATTCGCCCGCCTCGGCAGGAAAAGCGCCGTGACGGTATATAAGCCTTAGCACCGATTTAAGCATAAGACTGCCGCCGTGGACGGTTATCTCCACAACATCCTCACCCGTATAGCTGTGAGGCGCCTTAAAAACTACGGCAACCGCATCGTCAAGACAGAAATCCCCGTCTCTTACCTCACCGTAAGCCGCGCGGTATCCGCCAAGCTCCGATAAGGCTTTGCCCGAAACAGGAAAAAATATTTCATTTGCTATTTTTATGGCATCTTCGCCCGAAATTCTTATAACTCCCAACGCGCCCTCGCCCGAAGCTGTGGCAACGGCGGCTATAGTTCTTTCCGACATTTTTTCACTTCCTGAAAGCTTTAAATTTTTGTAAGTATTAAAAGTAAAACCGCCAACTGAAAAAGAATTATAAGCGGTAAACCTATCATAAACCGTTTATGCCTTGTTTTGTGGCGAATCCGAAGCATTGTAAAATACATTCCTAAAGCTCCGCCCGCAAGACATAGCGCAAAAAGATTTTTTTCGCTTATGCGTCTGCCCTGACACCGTGCTTGGCGTTTATCAATACAGCAGACCAAAGCCGAAACAAGATTTATAGATATTATGTAAACCAAAAAAGCTCTTATATAAAAATCCATAATTACACCTCTAAATAGATTGTAACATTTTTATATCGCTTTTTCAATCTGTTTTTTAAGCTTATTTATAATTCTTTTTTCAAGGCGCGAAATATACGACTGCGAAATACCGAGTGTGTCAGCCACCTCCTTTTGGGTGTACTCCTCGTATCCGTTCATCCCGAATCGCATCTCCATAATCTGTTTTTCTCTTGCGGGGAGCTTTCCCACAAAGGAATTGAGCTGAACCCGTTCGTCCTCAATTTCAATTCCTCTGCCTATTTCGTCGCCGTCACTGCCGAGCACATCCGAAAGCAACAGCTCGTTGCCGTCCCAATCAATGTTTAAAGGCTCATCTATTGAGATTTCGTTTTTCTGTGAGGAGCACTTTCTAAGATGCATAAGAATTTCATTTTCAATGCACCTTGAAGCGTATGTGGCAAGCTTTATATTGCGGTCGGGATGAAAAGTGTTTACTCCCTTGATAAGACCGATTGTTCCGATTGAAATAAGGTCCTCAAGATTAATTCCCGTTGTATCAAATTTGCGGGCAATATAAACCACTAACCGCAGATTATGTACGATAAGTCGGTCCTTTGCGGTTTGGGATTCCTCGTTTATCAGCACATTTTCCTCCTCTGTAGAGAGGGGAGGCGGTAGTGTTTCGGGACCGTTTATGTAAAAAAGAGGACTTGCTAATCCAAGCTTATTTAAAAGAATATAGAGTATACTTTTTAATTTCATTTCAAAGACCTGCCTGTTCTAAGGTTTGTATATTTAATATAGCGTTACAGCCGTCACGCAAGGGGGTTTTAGCTATTGCAAGTATCGGTTTTGCGAGGGTTATGCTTCCGTTATCGGTTTTAATTACCGCCTTATCGCACCGAAAACCTTTTAAAAGGTCATCGCCCGATACGGTGGTGCAGGGAATCATACGAAGCCGTGTTTTAAGGGTGGGCGAATCGTCAGGCTCGGTTGTGCCGAAAAGCCTTAATATGGGGCTTTGGTCGGTTATTATTATTTCAGACTGACCGAAAATATCTGTAACCGAATTTCCCGTATCTACAAAGGCTTTGAGGGTTACGGTTTTGTCCTCGGCGGTAACGGCAAGCTCGTACTGCTCGGCATAATCGGAATTTCGGGTAAAAATCCGCCGTAGCAGGAGTATTACAAAATATGCCACAACCGAGCTTAAGACGAGAACTGTAGGCGAAATATTGAAATAAACCACCGAATTGTTTATTATCATTCCGCGGGGGTTGAAAATGTGCCATAAGGCAATCATCAAGCCACCGTAACCGCAGGTTGAGGCAAAAAGAATAAGTGCTTGCTTAAAAAATGCCTTTGTACCCGTGAATTTGAATGCAGAAAGAGTCATAGCAAGGCATACGCTTATTTTAAATACAAGCTCCGCAATTACCGAGGGCTTTGGGAGAAATATGTAAAGTGACGAGACCGCGCCTATAAAAGCCGAAAGAAAAAGTCTTAAGGTTTTTGGCTTTAGCCGTAAAATTTTTGCAGAAAAGGAGATTAGCAGAAAATTTACCGCAAGATTCAGCACAATAAGAATGTCGGCGTAAACTATCATAGACTCATCCCTTTTCGATTTCTTATATCATTATACTATTACAGAATTAAAAATCGTGTCGGAATAAGGGGTAGAAAAAACAATTAAAAGAAAGAAAACAGGCAGAAAAATCATAGTTTAGCGATAAGTTTATTTAATGCGTAATTCGTAATTCGTAATGCGTAATTTTTGTTTTGTAGATACTACAAAAGCATCTGTTTGGCTTTTTTGAATTATAATAGTATTCTGTTTTTACAGAAAATTGTTGTAAATAAAAATCATAAATGCCGGCTTAGCTGGTAGTTTGTTCTGCGGCTGTAAGCCGCTGTTACTGGTTGGACTGAAAGTCCACCGAATAATCTGCCACTTGCAAGGGTTGCCCACTGCCGCATATGCGGCGCCCGCCTCCATCTGATGAGGGAGGTGGATTTTTGCCGTAAGGCAAAAAGACGAAGGGAGAGAAAGAAAATCATTACCGAACTACCCCTCAGTCAAAACCTTTGGTTTTGCCAGCTCCCCTGACAAGCGGAGTCTACCACTGCGTCGGGATTTCTCATCAGCAAAAGTCCATTCTTGATACAAAAAAGACACTTTCGATTTGAAAGTGTCATAGTGGGCTACATATTTTAAGATTATACCCTTTTCAAAGATAAACATAATAAGGCATTTTTATTTTTGGGGATATGGTATTTTAATATTCGTACGATAAAGTAAATAATCTATGCTAACGCCATAATAATCAGCGAGCTTCGCAGCATATTCCAACGGTAATTCTCGCTCGTTGCGTTCGTACTTGGAATACAAGGATTGGTCACACATTAAATAATCTGCAATTTGTTGTTGCGTCAAATCGTTGTCTTCGCGCAAATCGCGAATCCTTAATTTCATATAATCACCCTATGGTATCATACAATAGTACGAAATGTCTTATAATTAAGTTGCCCAATAAACAAAGAAAGGTGATTAACTATGTTTTGCTCAAAATGCGGAAAAGAAATTAATGACGAGGCTGTTGTTTGCGTATATTGTGGATGTGCTACCGAAAAGTTGCGACAACAAGAAATCTCAAAAGAACAACCAATTATTATTAACAACAATACCTCTACATCGTCTTCTGCATCATCCTCTGCCGCGGCAGCCGCAGGAGTTGGGGGCAGGGTAAGAAGAAAGTATTCGTTATTGTTTGATATACTTATGATTTGCATTACCGGTGGTTTGTGGATTATTTGGATGATTTTACGTCCAAAATATTATTAAGAAAATCCGGTTTTAACCCAGTTTTTTGGGATACGAAAGACAAACAAAAATCCGTTCTTTTGCGAGAACGGATTTTCCTTTTTTCTATTATTTTTTCATTCACCAATATTCCGATTTTAGTTATAGCGCCTTACCAAGCTCTGCCACAAGGTCGCTCATTTTTTCGCCCTTATTAAGCCTTACGGTATAAACCGCCTTGCCCGTTGCGTTGAGCATAAACCGATTGCCGAAATAGGCAGAAAGCTTTGCCATAACCTCAGGCTTTATAGAATTGATATGCAATACCGCAGAAGTTGCAGTTCCTGTAATTTCCGCAATATCTGCCGCCGCCGCTTTATTCCGCAGAATTGATATATCAATAAGTCCCATAACCGATTTGGGAGGCTCGCCGAAACGGTCGCAAAGCTCGTCTATAACATCGCTTGCATCGTCGTCATTTCTAATGGCGGCAATGCGCTTGTAAATGCCGAGTCTTGCAGGTAGCGACTCAATATAGCTTTCGGGAATATGCGCCGAAACATTAAGGTCAACCGTACAGGGTATGTCATCCTTTACTTCGCCGCCGTTTTCCTCGTTAACCGCCTCTGACAGTAATTTCAGGTACATATCGTAGCCTACCGACTCCATATTACCGTGCTGGTCGCCGCCCAAAATACTGCCCGCGCCCCTTATTTCAAGGTCGCGCATTGCGATTTTAAAGCCTGAACCGAACTCGGTGTATTCCCTTATCGCCTCAAGTCTTTTTGATGCTATATCCGAAAGCTGACGGTTCTGCCCAAAACAGAAATATGCATACGCCCGTCGCGGGGAGCGTCCCACTCTGCCCCTCAGCTGATGTAGCTGACTCAGCCCCATACGGTCGGCATCCTCGATAATGAGGGTGTTCGCATTAGGCACATCTACACCCGTTTCAATAATGGTAGTACATACAAGCAAATCTATTTCGTGCTCAATAAGCTGACGCCATACACCCGACAGCTCATCCTCGCTCATTTTTCCGTGAGCGATGCCGATATTAACATCAGGAAGCCTCTGCTTAAGCCTTGCGGCGCAACGCTCAATACTCTCCACCCTATTGTGGAGATAATAAACCTGTCCCCCACGGCGGATTTCCTTATTTATAGCATCAATGATGAGTCCCTGATTATACTCAAGCACATAGGTCTGAACAGGGTGACGGTCGCCCGGTGCCTCGTCAAGCGAGGACATATCCCTAAGCCCCGACATCGCCATATTAAGCGTTCTCGGAATGGGGGTGGCGCTTAGGGTGAGAATATCCACAAAGGGATACAGTTCCTTAAGACGCTCCTTTTGCGCTACACCGAAGCGTTGCTCCTCGTCGATTATAACAAGTCCAATATCCTTAAACTCAACATCCTTTGAAATAAGTCGGTGGGTACCAACCACCATATCAAGTCTGCCGCACCTGAGGTCGGAAATTATTTTTTCCTGTTGTTTTGGTGAGACAAAACGGTTTAACAGCTTTACCGTTACAGGCATTTCACCGAAACGGCGGATTATTGTATTATAATGCTGCATTGCAAGAATGGTTGTGGGCACAAGCATAGCGCATTGCTTACCCTCGCTTATACACTTAAATGCCGCTCTCAATGCCACCTCGGTCTTACCGAAGCCAACATCTCCGCACAGTAAACGGTCCATTGGAGTATTGCTTTCCATATCACGCTTAATTTCGTCAATACACCTTAGCTGGTCCTCGGTCTCGTCATATTCAAATCTGCGTTCAAAATCGTTTTGCAAATCGGTATCGGGGCTAAAGGCATACCCCTTTACCGACATTCTTTTTGCATATAAAGCGGTAAGCTGCTTTGCCATATCGCGCACAGCCTTTTTAACCCGTGTTCGGGTTTTCTGCCACTCACTACCGCCCAAGCGGTGAAGCTTTATTCCGCCATCCTCGGTTGCGGCGCCTATATAGCGCGAAACCAAGTCAAGCTGAGTTACGGGCACATAAAGAACATCGCTTTTAGCATATTTTATCTTAATGTAATCCTTTGTTACACCGCCGTTTGTAATGCGGTTTATACCGTCAAAAATACCTATACCGTGCGCCTCGTGTACGACATAGTCTCCGCGGCGAAGCTCGTCAAGCGAGCCGATTTCCTGTCCCTTTTTAGCCTTGCTTTTTCTTTTTTTGCCCTCACCTGCTATATACTTATGGGTTATAAGCATAAATTTTTGCGAGGGTATTTCGAATCCGCTTGAAAGTCCGCCTACCGTAACCGTAACACCTGCGGCACCGTCAGGCTTTTCGGAGAAAACTGCATTTACACCCTTTTCGTTGAGCTCTGAACAAAGCACCCTTGCCGCCCTTTGCTCACCCGCAAGCACAACAACACTGCCCTTTTGCCCAACTATATATGAAATATCTTCAATAAGAACATTTACATCACCGCTCCAAGGGGTAGAGCGCTTGTAATTAAAGTTTATAATATCCTTTACCTTATATTCATAGCCGCCGCGAGGAAAATTCTCTAACACAACGGCGTTTTCGGTATATTTCAAAAAATCGGTTTTATCAAGATAAAGCTTTGCCGTAGCCGCCGAAAGACTGCCCTCCTCAAGAAAGCTTTCGGTATCTGCTGCTTGCTGAAGCTCCATACTCTTAAAGCGCTCGGCTATACTTCCACTCTCACTCACGAACAAAAGACAGTCATCAAGATAATCGAACACCGTACCGCCCTGAGGATAAATCAAGGGCAAATATCGGTCGGGCAGAATGTTGACACCGTTACTAAGCGCCTCAACATCCGCAGTAATGCGCTTTTTCTGGTTTTCTGTAAGCCCCTTTGTGTTTTCAAGGTACTCTTTAAGGGTATTGCTCAGCCTTTCGGGGTTATAAAGCACCTCACAGGCAGGAGTTATTTCTACACACTCTACATTGTCGGTACGGCGCTGAGTTTCTATATCGTAAAGACTTATACTGTCAATTTCGTCACCCCAGAACTCTATTCTGCAAGGCGACTGATTGGTAATGGGGAAAACATCAAAAATACCGCCCCTCACCGAAAACTGACCGCTTCCCTCGCATATTTCACTACGGGTATAGCCTGAGCTTAAAAGCCTTTCTGTAAGCTCTGCTGTGGTGATTTCGTCCCCGACATTAAGCGTAAACCTTGCGTTTTGAAGTGTTTTTAGCGGAACAGTATACTGAACCGCCGCATCAACCGATAATGTAAGCAGGTCAAAAGCCCCGTCTGCAAGAGCAGACAGGGTGTCAGTACGCTTATGCTCATATTCTCTTGAATAGCCACTCATATTACCGAGGCAATAGTCTCTAAGTGGAAAATTTATAGCCCTTAGCCCCATTGCCTTAGCATCTGTTGCGAGCTCCGATGCCGATGCTTCATCCTGAGTGATAACCGCAAGCTTACTATTTGCAGACGACCAAACCGCCGAAAGCACCGCCGCCTTATGAATAAGCGAAAGTCCTGTGCAGACAAGCGGCAAACGCTTTTTTGTTATCCCATTAAAAAGCGAAGCAAAATCGGAATCCTTTTTGAGTACCTCACTGATAAAGTTCATTTTTACCTCAGCTGTTAAACTTATTCATCGCCGAATCTATTCCGCGCAAAATAATTTCCTTTACCGCCGCAGAAGCATTTTTTAGAGCTATATCAAGCCTTTCTTGCTCATCCTTGGTAAACTTACTCAGCACCCAGTCGGCAAGGTTATAGTCGGGATGGGGTTTTGCCCCCACACCTATTTTAATACGCATAATATTATCTGTTCCCGAAAGCTCGATTATATCCCGCATACCGCGCTGACCGCCGTCACTCCCTTTGCGGCGCATACGAAGCTTGCCGACATCAAGTGATATATCATCGTGCATAACTATTACTCGGTCATACGGAATTTTATAAAACGAGCAAACCGCCGAAACGGCAGTACCCGAATTATTCATATATGTCTGTGGCTTTATTACAAGTATACGCTGTGAGCCTATACGGCATTCACCCAAAAGGGCATTATATTTATTTTTGTTAAAGGAAAATTCATTATCTGCCGCAAATCGGTCGGCAGCTAAAAAGCCTGCGTTGTGACGCGTATTCTCGTATTGCAAACCCGGATTGCCCAACCCCACAACCAACCAGTCATAGGTGGACCTGCTTTTAAAAATCATATTTCAATCTATCCTATAAATTATTCGGTAGCCAAAGTATTCAAAATCCGGTTCGGGTTTAAATGCTTTGGCTAAGTATCCATACCGCGATTTTCGATTCGTCGCTCCAAAGCTTTCCTGCTGATGAATAATCGATAAGCGGCATATATTCGCCGTTTTCAAGCGGTATGTGAGCTTCAACTATATGCTCAAAGGAAGCTACATCGGTTTCGGGAATAACAACATCAACAAAGCCGTCCTCCCGCACCTTTATAGCAACGGCAGAATCAGGGTTTATGCCAAGTCTTGAATCCTGTGCAAGAATTATAGGTCCTCTTTGAAGCGCCAAATGCTTATGAGCGAGCGGATGCTCAACATCAAAGCTTGGTGTTATGTAGTTGTATTCCCAGCTTAGCTTGGTCATCAATATCTGACTGCCGTAGGGTATCGGCTTTATTGCTTTTGTACGCATATCAAGAGTAATTTCTATACTGTCCCCCGATTTCCAAGCTCTTTTTATTTTAGTATACCCCTTTTGCGCCAAAACCGCTTCTCCGCTTACCGCGATTTCAGTTTTTTCGCTCCAATAAGGGTTTCTTATACACAGCTCGAATTCTTCCTCTGTCTCACATTCCAAGAAAAGCTTTATATTGCCCGATTTGGGATAATCGCCTTCGGTAGTAAATATAATCTTCTTTCCGCTTGGGGTTGTTGCGGTTATTTTACTTGCTATAAAGAGATTGTATACAAAGCCGTTTTCGGTAGAAAGAAGCTGCATTTTAGGCACAAGACCTATTCCCGCCGCACCTATACAAGCACAGCAGCCGTAATAATGGCGGTCGTTCATATAGCGAAGTCCGCCGATACCGTTACCCCTATTGCCTGAGGTAAGAGGGCTATAGCTGTCAAACGGGAGCGGCTCATAGATTGCATCAGGCATAAGCCTCTTTGCTCGCTCGCCGATTATATCCTCGGTGTTTAACGCGCCCAGATAGGCATTGTAAAGAGAAACTTCAAATGCATCAGCATATTTAGCTTCTCCCGTAAGCAGATGAACTTGATACAGAAACTTCATAACCGTTACCGTAACACAGGTTTCCTGCATAACCTGATCGGTAGGATTTGCCTGCCTTACAGTTGAATGGTCAAACTGCTCGTGGGTACAACCGCTGCTGCCGATTATGGTAAATTCGCTTTCTAAAAGCTTATTTGAGAAATTAATAACGGCAGTCTTATATTCCTCAACTCCTGTAACCCTGTAATATTCAAGCAAGCCCTCAAAGCAGGAAATCATTTCGTATGCTTTGGTGATTGGGTATTGATAAGGGTACATATTATCTTCTAACGCCAACTGGAAAATATTAGATATTTGTGTTCCGCCGCAAGCAACTATATGCTCTGCAAAATCTAAATATCTTTTTTCGCCTGTAATGCTGTATAGGCGCACGATTGGCTCTAAAATGGACGAAGAATTAAGTCCCCGCCAAGTATTTGAGGTCAATGTGATAAGCATTTTGCCTTCCTCGTCACCGATTTTGCTTATCAGATAATCAACCTGACGGCAGAGTGACTTTACAATACTGTCATAAAGCTCATTATCCTCAGGCTTGCATATTTCAAGAAAATACTCCAGTCCCAAAAGCACATATTTTCTTCCCCAAATATCCCAGCCAAAAAGCTCCTTATCTGCTTTAAAGCTGCTTATTCTGCCCGACTCCTCCTCGGTTGTAAGAATATCCTCCACCGTAGCCTTTAAAGCCGCATAAAGCTGTTCATTTCTTGAAGCCCAATAAACAAAGCAGCCGCCACGCATCATTTTGCCCCAAAATTCACCCTGCCAGCCACCGTCCTTAGAATCGTGCTGAAGACGGAAGCGCTCAACAAAGCGATTCCAAAGCTCAGGCTTTAAAAGCTGTTTTTTCTCAATAAAATCAATAGCCGTTTTTATATATGAGCCATATTCATAGCTGTTAGAGTAATCAACAAAAAAACTATCGGTAGAAAGATACGAAAAGCTTGCCGTTTTTTCTTTATAAATAGGTCTCATTCCTCAACCTCCTAAAATTTATATATCCTTAGGCTCCTTAACGCTTAAGGAAATCCTTTTCTTTGCAACATCAACCGAAAGCACATAAACCTCGACAATATCGCCCACCTTAAGCACCTCGGCAGGATGCTTTATAAAGCGATCGGTTATGCGGGAGATATGCACAAGTCCGTCCTGATGGACACCTATATCAACAAAAGCACCGAAATCTATTACATTTCTGACAGTACCCTTAAGCTTCATTCCGGCTTTCAGGTCCTCCATAGACATAATTTCCTGTCTCAGCATCGGAGGGGGAAGCTCGTCTCTTGGGTCTCTGCCCGGACGCTCAAGCTCCTTAATAATATCCTCAAGAGTCGGCACACCTATTCCAAGCTCGGTTGCAGTCTGCTCAGTTCCCTTTGCCTCAACCCTCTCAGCAAGATTTTTAACCGCTCCCGATTTTACATCCGATTCGGTATAATCACAAATTTTCAAAAGCTTTTCTGCCGCGTCATAGCTTTCAGGATGAACCGAGGTGTTATCAAGAACATTTTTACCGTCTGCCACCTTTAAAAAGCCTGCGCATTGCTCAAATGCCTTAGGTCCTAATTTTGAAACCTTAAGAAGCTGACGGCGTGAGGTGAATTTTCCGTTTTCCTCGCGGTATGCCACAATATTTTTTGCAACCGCCGTACCGATTCCCGCTACCCGTGACAACAACTGAACCGAGGCGGTATTAAGGTCAACACCCACAGAGTTTACGCAAGACTCAACCACACCGTCAAGCGCGGAATTAAGCTGAGCAGGCGGCATATCGTGCTGATACTGTCCCACTCCTATAGCCTTTGGCTCAATCTTCACAAGCTCTGCCAAGGGGTCCTGTAGTCTGCGCGCAATCGAAACGGCGCTTCTCAGTGACACATCATAATCAGGGAACTCTTCTGCCGCAAGCTTAGAAGCCGAATAAACACTCGCTCCTGCCTCGCTTACCACCATATAGGATAGATCTGTATCAAGCTCGCGAATAACCTCTGCGGCAAAGCACTCGGTCTCGTGGCTTGCCGTACCGTTACCGATAGCAAAAACCTCAACCTTATGCTTTTTAACCATAGCCTTAATTATTGCCTTTGCTTCCTCCACCTTGCTCTTAGGCGGAACGGGATAAATAACACCTGTGTCAAGCACCTTACCCGTACCGTCAACAACCGCAACCTTACAGCCTGTTCTGTAACCCGGATCCAAACCAAGTGTCACCTTATCCTTAACAGGCGGTTGCATAAGCAGTTGCTTTAAATTTGTAGAGAATACCTTTATTGCCGAGGTAGAGGCGCGGTCGGTAAGCTCGGAGCGAAGCTCTCTTTCAATTGAGGGGAAAATAAGCCTCGAATATGCATCCTCAGCGGAGGCTCTTACCGTAGCGGTTGCAGGCGAGCCCTCTTTAATATGGGTTTTTGCAATGATAAACATTGCCTTATCCTTATCAAAATCAATAGAAACCTTAAGAAAATCCTCTTTTTCGCCGCGGTTTATCGCAAGAATACGGTGGTCGGGAATTTTCGATAACGGTTCGTTATAATCGGCATACATCTCATAAACGCCCAAATTCTCAGCATCTGCCGCCTTTACGTTAAGTATACCGTGTGCTGAGCATACAAAACGCATACGGCGGCGAACATCGGCATCGTCCGAAATCTTTTCAGCAATTATATCCATAGCTCCCTGAAGCGCATCCTCAGCCGTTTCAACTCCCAATTCAGGATTAATATACTCAGCCGCAAGCTCCAAGGGCTCACCGCAATCGGGTGACTGCTCATATATAGCCTCTGCCAAGGGCTCAAGTCCCTTTTCCTTAGCAACTGAGGCGCGGGTTTTACGCTTTTTCTTATAAGGACGGTAAATATCGTCAAGCTCTGTAAGGGTGCTTGCCGCATCTATAGCAACGATAAGCTCCTCTGTAAGGGCGCCCTGCTCCTCAATAGAATTCTTTATCTTCTCCCTTGTTTCTTCCATATTTCTAAGATAAGAAAGACGGTCAGAAAGCTCGCGCAAAATCTGGTCGTCAAGCGAGCCTGTTACCTCCTTTCGGTAACGGGCAATAAAGGGTATGGTATTTCCCTCGTCAATAAGCTTAACAGTATTTTCCACCTGAAAGGCTTTTAGAGAGAATTCATCTGTCAGTTGTTTTATTATATCCATTTATTAAGACTCCTGAAAATAATTACATTCCTAATTATTATAACTCAATTTGTTAATAATTTCAAGACATTAAAGCGCAAATAAACTTAACTTTTTTGTTCTATCGGGGACAACCTTATCATAAATTTTAATATATCCCTGTTAAGGAGACTGATTTTAATGTTTGATACCGGTTGCTTTGACTCTGCGCTTTACTGTCTGCCCGAAAGGCTCAGCGATATATTGCGGCGGCTTCCCTCTTCGGTCAGAGCAAGCGCCGAAGAGCTTCGCTTGCGGTCAGGACTTCCCGTAGCGCTTACAGTAATGGGTGAAACGGTGTTTGTCACCAAAAGCTCAGAAACCTCTTTTACCTTGTGTGACAATCTGCTTATTGCTGATTCATCTCAGCTTGAGAGCACCTTTTTATCGCTATGCGAGGGCTCGGTATACGCTCATACCGACGAGCTGAAAAGAGGCTTTATTATGATGAAAAACGGATGCCGCGCGGGGGTTTGCGGTACACTCACCGAAAAGGGCGGTATGCGGGATATTACATCGGTTAATCTGCGTATTGCAAAGGAAATACAAGGCGCAGCAAATGAGCTTATCACCCACTATACAGGCGGCGGCTTGCTTATAGCAGGACCGCCCGGCAGTGGCAAAACCACCATTCTCAGAGATTTTATCCGTCAGCTTTCCTCAGGCTTTGAGGGCAGATACCGCAGAATCGCGGTTATTGACAGCCGAGGAGAGCTTTCGGGCTCAGCTGTTCTCAACCTCGGTGCCGCCACAGATGTGCTTGTAACCTCTTGCAAGGCTACGGGCATAGAGTTAGCGCTACGCACCCTTTTCCCCGACATAATAGCATTTGACGAAATTGGCAGCTTAGCAGAGCTAAAGGGTGTAAAACAAAGCCTTTGTTCGGGTGTATCAATAGTGACCACCGCCCACATAGGCTCTGCTTCAGAGCTAATGCAACGCGAAATAACACGCGAGCTTATAAAAAGCGGAGCAATTTCTCAGATTGCCGTTTTGCCGAGACTGCACGGCGCAGGCATAAGGATATTAGGCTCAAAGGAACTTTTATATGCTGCCGTTTAAGCTTTTAGGGTTGGTGCTCATCTTCTTAGCCTCGGCAGGCTTCGGACTCTTAAAAACCGACCGACTAAGCCGCCGGGCTAAACTGCTTGAGGACCTCTGCAAGGGCATTTCACGGCTTTCGGAATACATACGGGCAGACGGCGGCAACAAGGAGCGTCTTATATCGCGTTGCTTCAGCGATATAATTCTTAAAACCGAAAACGGAAAAACAATAATTACTGCAAATCCGCTTTCTAAGCAAGACAAAGCAGTTTTAATTGAGTTCTTTGACGGCTTAGGTCACGGCGACCGCGAAACGGAATACCGTCGGGCAAGGCTTTATTTCAAGCTTTTAGAGGAACGCTCTGCCGCCGCGCGTGAAACCTTTTCGCAAACGGGCAGGCTTTACACTACACTTGGAATACTATTCGGAGCTTTTCTCTGCATATTTTTTATTTAAGGTGAAAGAAAATGGATGTAGATTTTATTTTCAGAATTGCGGCTATAGGCATTATAGTAACGGTGCTGAATCAGGTGCTTATACGCTCAGGTCGCGAGGAGCAGGCAATGCTCACCACCCTTGCAGGGCTCGTTGTGGTGCTTCTTATGGTGGTGAATGCCGTCGCTGAGCTTTTCACCACCGTTAAAGGACTTTTCGGGCTATGAGCAGTGACACCTTAAGTATTTTAGGTCTTTGCCTTGTAACCGCGGTAATATGCACCGTACTAAAGCCCAAAAGCGGTGAATATGCTCTGCTTACTGCGGCGGCGGCAGGAATTATAATAGGAATTTTACTTTTAGAAAGAATTTACACGCCAATAAATACGCTCAGGCAAGAGCTTAATACATATGGAATAAAAACCGAATATTTTAAGGTGGCGCTTAAAGGGGTAGGAATCGGCTATGTGACCTCGTTTATTGCTGACGCTTGCCGAGACTGCGGTCAAAGCTCCTTAGCCCTAAAGGCAGAATTTGCAGGAAAATGCGCCATATTTATACTTTCTGTTCCCCTTTTAATATCGGTTTTACAGACTGCGGTGGGATTTTTAAAATGATTAAGAAATTGATTTTTATTATAGCCTTTTTGCTTTTGTTCTCAATAAATGCTTTAGCTGAAGAGGATAACTCTGCAAAAGAATTTTACAATAATCAATATAAAAACAGCGGTGCTGATGGTATGCAATCAGCACTCCCTGACGAGACTCGTAATTTTTTGAATCAGAATGGAATCAACCCCGAAGACAGTGGATTTGTGAACCGACTTACGGCAGAAAATGTCTTTTCTCATATATGGTCGTTTATCCGTAGCGGCGCAAAGGCACCTCTTGTTTCAGGGGCAGGAATACTTGCCATAGCATTATTAAGCGCCGCTATCGGCAGTATGGATACTTGGGGCGGTTCTTCCGCCACCGTAAAGTATGCGACCGCCCTATCCGCCGCCGCTTTAATATCCGCTCCCGCCCTCTCGGTCATACAGGCAAGTATAAATGCTATGAAGGGCTGTTCAACCTTTATGCTTTCCTTTGTACCGATTTATGCCGTAATTGTCGCCTCATCAGGCGGAGCGCTGACCGCCGTTTCTATGAGCACTCTGCTCCTTACGGCGGCACAGGCAATAAGCTATATTTCAAGTTTTGTGGTAGTACCCCTTTTGGGCGGATATATGGCAATAAGCCTTGCTTCTGCGGTAAGTCCTATTGTCTCGCAATCGGGTATTGCCGAGGGTATTAAAAAGATTTCATTCTGGATAATGTCGCTTATGACTACCGTTTTCGTGGGTATTTTAAGTATTCAAACCGCGGTGAATGCCTCAGCAGACACCCTTTCCCTTAAGACCGCAAAATTTATTGTAGGCTCATCTGTCCCCGTTGCGGGAACCGCCCTTTCAGAAGCGCTTACAACCGTCACCGCCTCTATGGGCTTGCTTCGCTCATCGGTTGGGGTTTACGGTGTAATCGCCTGTTGTGCCCTCTTTCTGCCGCTTCTTGCAGAACTGCTGATTTGGCGGATAATGCTCACCGTAACCGCATCTGTTTCCGACCTATTCTCGGCAGGCGAGCTTTCGTCTCTGCTTAGAAGCGTTGATACGGTTATGTCGGTTATGACGGGTATAATTCTCCTCACCTGCGCTATGTTTGTAATCTCCCTTAGCGTAACACTCACCTCAGGTAAAGTGCAATGAGCTACATCAAAGGACTGCTGACCGCCTTTTGCGCCGCCTGTGTTATTATAGGGGCGCTTTTTATGCTCTGTCCTGACGGCGCGCTTAAAAAATCGGTAAAATATCTGCTTAGCCTTGTTTTCGTGCTTTCAATTATTGCGGCTTCGGGTTTGAAAATCAAGGAATTCCATACCGAATTCACCACACCCGAAATCTCAATTAATACCATATCCGAGCTTGATACTGCCTCGGCAAGATTTGTTTATGCCCAGTGTCTTTCATCGGCAGAAATTGATTTTTCCCAAATTACGGTTTGTACGGATAAATCCGCCGACGGCAGCATAATTATTAGTAAGGTCATAATTAGGTCTTTGTGCGAAAGGGAGAAAATCATCGCGGCATTGGGCGAGGCGGCAAAGCATACAGAGGTTGAAGTTATAAATGAATGATATTTTAAAAAGCTACATACAAAAGCTGCGTTCACCGAAAATTCTTGTTGTTTTAGGACTTGCAGGAATACTGCTGATTGCGCTTTCATCCCTTTCGGGAGACGCAAAAAAGCAAAAAGAAGCAGAAAGAGATAAATTTTCATCAGAGGAATACCGCGACGAGCTTCAAAGCGACATCAAGGAGCTTGTGCGTGAAATTACAGGCGACCGCTCCGCTACGGTGGTAGTCACTCTCGACAGCTCTCTGCGTTACTCATATGCCGATACTCGTGAGGAGGCGGCATCCAACAAGACCGACGATACGGCTGAAAGCTCTGACAGCGAGGTTAAAGAGGGCTATATTCTTATAAAACAGGCAGACGGCGGTGAAGAAGCCTTATTAATCACCGCTCAAATGCCCGAAATACGGGGTGTCGCCATTGTTTGCGAGGGAGGGGACAACGAATATATACAGGATAAAATTCAAAAAATTGTTACATCAGCGTTAAATATTTCATCAAAAAGAGTTTACATCTGTGGGAGGAACAAACAATGAAAAAGGGTAAGGTATTAGGAAAAGGACAGCTTGCGGTTGGGGTTATGGTAATCGCCCTTGCAGGGGCTATTTGGCTTAACGCTAAATATCTGCCGTCGGACACAAAATATTTAGGTGAGGCGTCCTTTGTAAGCAACGGCGAGCAGACCGAATCTGCGGTAGAAACTGCCGCTAAAGCAGAGAAAAGCGATTACTTTACAACCGCTAAAAAGGAAAGAGAGGAAACACGCGAGAAGGCTATCGAGACTATCGAAAACACCCTTGATAACGACAAGCTCTCAGCCGAGGATAAAAAGTCGGCTCTTGCTAAAATAGAGGAAATAGGAAACCGTATGGAAAAGGAAAATACCGTGGAGAGTCAGCTTCTTGCCAAGGACTTTAAAAAGGCTTTGGCTATTATAAGCGACAGCGGTGTAACTATAGTTGTAGGTTCCGAGGGGCTTACCTCTGCGCAGACACTTCAGATTCAGGATATAGTCACTAAAGAAACAGGTGTGGCGCTTGCAAATATAAAAATTATTCCTGTTGCGTAAAAAAAAGTTGTGTTATTTGAAAAATGTGGTATAATACTCTTAGATATATTAATTTCACAATGGAGGATAACCCTATGAATAATAACGCAACTGAGCTTTCGGTTAATACCGAGGTTATTGAAAAAATGGCTGAAATCGCCGCAAAAGAAGTTGAAGGCGTTACAGGGCTTGCTAAAAAAGCTATTGACCTTAAGGGCGCCGTAAAATCACACAATGCCTTTAAAGGTGTTAAGGTTGAAAACGTAAACGGTGCTATTAAAATCAATGCCTATATCTGCGTTAAGAATGATGCTCAGATTAAGGAAGTTGCAGAAAAGGTTCAGCAGAACATAAAGGATAAGATTCAGACTATGACCGGCACCGCCGTAACCAAGGTAAATGTCAGCGTGGCTGACATTGATTTTGTCGAGCCTGACGAGGCATAAGCCTTAAAGCAACATATTCACTCTGATTTGAACGACTGTCTATACAGTAAATACACTGTATGGACGGTCGTTTTTATTTTATTGACAAAAACAGTAAAATTTGTTATACTTATGACAATTAAAAATAAAAAGAGGTAAAAAATTATGGCTAAAACTGTTCAGGATATTCTTGGCTTTATTAAGGAAAACGGTATTAAAATGGTCGACTTTAAGATGGTTGACATAAACGGTCAGTACCGTCACGTTACCATTCCCGCAGAAAACTTTTCGGAAGACACTATGAAAAGCGGAATCGGGTTTGACGCTTCCAACTACGGCTATGCTGTGGTTGAAAAAAGCGATATGGTATTTATCTCCGACCCCGACACCGCCGTTCTTGACCCATTCTGTGAAATTCCTACCCTTTCTATGACGGGTAATGCAATGATAATTGATTCCCCTGAGAACCGTCCGCTTGCGCAGTATCCGCGTAATATCATTAAGGCGGCTGTTGAGTATATGAAAAACAGCGGTGTTGCTGACGAAATGAAGATTTTGCCCGAATTTGAGTTCTATCTTTTCGACGATGTTACCTGGAGCGTTGAAGGCAGATATATCGGTGCTACCGTAGATGCCAGTCAGTCCTATTGGAATTCTTCTAACGAAGGTCACGGAGTTGTTGTTCCAAAACAGAAGAATTACCACATTGCAAAACCGTTTGACACCTCCTATGAATGCAGAAGCGAAATGTGTATGCTTATGAAGGATGCAGGCATTGAAATCAACTATCATCACCCCGAAGTTGCGGCTTCCGGTCAGTTTGAGATTGAGCCTCAGCTTGGCGAGGTTGTTCATATGGCTGATGCAACAATGATGATAAAGTATATCATACATAATACCGCTCTCAAGTATGGTAAGAGTGCCACCTTTATGCCAAAGCCTATTTACGGTGAGGCAGGAAGCGGTATGCACGTTCATATGATTCTGTTCAAGGACGGAGACCCTGTATTCTCAGACGATAACGGATATTCTCACCTCAGTGAAACCGCTCACTATTTTATCGGCGGTCTTCTTAAGCATATTGGCTCACTCTGCGCAATTACAAACCCAAGCACCAACTCCTTCAAACGCCTTGTTCCCGGTTTTGAGGCACCTGTAACGGTTGGCTATGCAACCTCTAACAGAAGCGCGGTTATCCGTATTCCTGCATACGCAAAGAGTCCTGACAAGCGCCGTTTTGAGCTTCGCAACCCCGATGCTACCTGCAATCCGTATTTCTGTTATGCGGCTATTCTTATGGCAGGTCTTGACGGTATTAAGAATAAAATCGACCCTCACGCAAACGGTTGGGGCCCCTATGATATGAACCTTTATAATCTTTCCGATGAGGAAAAGGCAAAGCTTCAGGGACTTCCCGTATCACTTGACCAAGCGCTTGACTGCCTTGAAAACGATTACGAATATCTTACCGAGGGCGGCGTTTTCCCCGAGGAGCTTATTCGCAATTTCATTAAGATTAAGCGTGCCGAGAGCAGCCAGCTTGCCGCTATCCCCCACCCTGCTGAATTTGATAAATATTATAACCTATAATTTAACAAAAAATCTCCATACACCGCTTGATGTATGGAGATTTTTTATGTATTTACGAATTATTTAACTGAAACATACAATATTCGCCGAATATTTATTACATCATATCGAGCCGTAAATTTCTCAGGTTTTTGCCTTTGCAATAAGCCTGAGCTTTCCGTCCTTTCGCTCAAATATAGCAGCTCCGTAAACGGCAAGCTCAATGTCTACCTTATCTCCGTCGAGAGTGACGGTATCTATAGCATCTGTGCTGAGGTTGGCAACAAAGTAATAACGGTCGCCTACCTCATTTTCACGGACGGTAGTTAAAAGATAGCTGTTGCAATCAATTCTTGGAATGTTAGGAGCAAGACGCGCTATTACATCCTTTATAAATTTCACTCTGTTATGTGTAAAGAAGCCGGTTCCGAAATCACTCCTTGCGTGATAAACTGCAACTCTGCCGCCGAGACTGTTTTCAAAATAGGTCATTGCAGCAGAACGGTTGCCTCTTGGGTCGGCAAACTCGGAGAGAATTTCGGTTTTTTCATCACATACGCTCTTGTACCAACACCCGATAGAAATTCTTGACGGTATTCTGATATGGGTGCCGTCAGGACGGGTGAAGGTCTTGATTATTTCAAGATTGTTAAGACGAAGCTGAGCAGATAAAGAATTTATACCGATATACTCGGAAAATCCGCGTTCAATAAGCTTGCTTGCCGCGCCTGCCTCAAGCAACACGCCACCCGAAAGAACAAGCTTAAGGTATGAGCCGCCTGCCTCTTCAAGAGAAATTATACCGTTTCCGAATACAGGAGCCTCCTCGTCCACTATAACCTCGCTTGAGGTCTTAGTCATAGAAAGACATCCTCTTACAAACTGATTCCACGGTGAGCCCGAAATCCCCGTAAAGCTTGTATATTCAAC
Source organism: Acutalibacteraceae bacterium (assembly GCA_045533475.1). Classification (GTDB taxonomy): domain Bacteria; phylum Bacillota; class Clostridia; order Oscillospirales; family Acutalibacteraceae; genus UBA737. The sequence goes on from JAZSHV010000039.1 coordinate 34,909, forward strand.
GCGAAGAACATCATTCTTCATCATACCTAAATTTTCAAGCTTTGGAATGCTTATCTGCTTTGGAAGACCCTTTATATCAAAGCCAAACTGCGCAAAGTCGTCCTCTACAGGTCCTTTATAGGAATTATCAGGCCAGATAATCTGGTCATTCAAGGTCTTTGATATGACGGCAGCACTGACCGGTATCAACGAACGAAGCGCAAAAGCGGCAGGACTTAACGCGGATACTGTCATTCTTTCGCCTATGAGCCACGCTGGCTACTATCCCGGTAGAAAAGTGATGACGATGAAGGTGGTCTTTGAAAAGGATACCTACCGTTTGCTTGGCGCTCAGATCGTCGGATACGAGGGCGTGGATAAACGCATCGACGTGCTTGCAACCGCCATCCGTGCAGGCATTAAGGCGACTGACTTAAAGGATCTCGATCTTGCCTATGCACCGCCTTATTCTTCCGCTAAAGATCCCGTCAATATGGCAGGCTTTATGATCGATAATATTGCAAACGGTGTGCTGAAGCTGCCCGGTGTGAAGGACGTATCCGTAAATCTGCTAAAAAACATCATGTCGGTTTCATACGACGAAAACAGCCCGAACACAGAAGGCATTGTTAGTGCCGTTGAAAGCAGCGGATACGGAGCCAAACCAAAAGGCGATCGGCGCTATTTCTGCAGATACGCTTCAGCGTGGGATCGATATGATAAAATAACCGTGAGTGGTACGGAAATGTTCTAAATTTTTTCGAATTTTAAATCATGCGCAGACTTTACATCTTGAAAAATTCACAACTTTGCGTTACAATAGAAAGTAATCTAAAAACACGGAGGTTTTTATTATGTGCGATAACAATAAGTTTTACATTTGCGAGCATTGCGGGAATCTGATCGGCATGATTCACGATGCAGGCGTTCCCATGATGTGCTGCGGTCAGAAGATGACCAAGCTGGAGCCCGGTGTGGTGGAAGCAAGCCACGAGAAGCATATTCCCGTTGTGGCTGTTGACGGCAATACTGTAACCGTAACCATCGGCTCTGTGGAGCATCCCATGGTTGAGGAGCACAGCATCCTTTGGGTATATCTCCAGACCGACAAGGGCGGTCAGCGCAAGTGCCTCGAGGTCGGCAAGGCTCCTGTTGTGACCTTTGCTCTCTCTGACGAGAAGCCCGTTGCGGCGTATGCTTACTGCAATCTCCACGGTCTGTGGAAAGCTGACATCTAATCAAGGAGGAAACATCGATGGATGCAAAAGTACACGAGCTGTTGAATCAGCAGATCAACAAGGAGTTCTACTCCGCTTATCTTTATCTGGATTTTTCCAACTACTTTGAGCGGGCCGGTCTTGACGGCTTTGCCAACTGGTATAAGATCCAGGCACAGGAGGAGCGTGACCACGCTATGCTGTTCTATCAGTACCTCCAGAACGAAAGTCAGGTCGTAACTCTCGATGCCATTGCCAAGCCCGATAAGGTGTTTACCTGCCATATGGACGTATTGAAGGCAGGCCTTGAGCATGAGCAGTATGTTACTGCTTTGATCAACGATATCTACGGTGCGGCATATGACGTTCGTGATTTCCGTACCATGCAGTTCTTGGATTGGTTCGTTAAGGAGCAGGGCGAGGAAGAAACCAACGCTACCGATATGATCACCAAGATGGAATTGTTCGGCTCCGATCCCAAGAGCCTGTATATGCTTAATCAGGAGCTTGCGGCAAGAGTTTACAGCGCACCTTCGTTGGTACTTTAATTTTCAAGAAAGGAAACAAAAGTTATGAAATACGTATGTGATGCTTGCGGTTGGGAATACGATGAAGCAGTCGGCGATCCCGACAACGGAATTGCTCCTGGCACCAAGTTCGAGGATCTTCCCGAAGACTTTGCTTGCCCTCTTTGCGGAGTAGGTAAGGATATGTTCTCGAAAGCAGAATAAAAAGCACAAAGAGTCCACAGTGATGAAATATTACTGTGGCTCTTTTTTTGTTCGTAAGGTACATAAGGGGCGACCAAGACGGTCGCTCCTCGTTATTTAAGCGGTATCAGATGTCTGAAAAGCTCCTTTTATCCAAGGATCTTTTTCAGATCCTCCTCCGGCGTTGAGATCGGCGCAATATTGTAGTGCTCCACCAAAAAGCTAAGCACACCCGACGAAACAAATGCGGGGAGCGAGGGCCCAAGAAGAATATTCTTGATACCGAGGTGAAGAAGCGTGAGCAAAATACATACCGCCTTTTGCTCGTACCACGAAAGTACCATGGAAAGCGGCAGGTCGTTAACGCTACAGTCAAAAGCTTCGGCAAGAGCCACCGTCACCTTAATAGCGCTGTACGCATCATTGCACTGTCCCATATCCATAATGCGAGGTAGACCGCTGATCGTTCCCAGGTCAAGGTTGTTGAAGCGGTATTTCCCGCAGGCAAGCGTCAGTACCACGCTATCAGAAGGAGTCTGCTTTACAAATTCGGTATAGTAGTTGCGGCCGGGCTTCGCACCGTCACAACCGCCCACAAGGAAGAAGTGTTTGATTGCTCCGCTCTTAACGGCTTCTATCACAGTGTCGGCAATCGACAGAACAGCACTGTGGGAAAATCCTGTCATTACTTTCTGACCACCATTGATTCCCTTGAAGTGCATGTCGGTGGGATAACCGCCAAGCGCAAGTGCTTTTTCTATGACGGGCGTGAAATCTTTATCATCTCCGATATGAACGATTTCAGGATAGGACACCACCTCGGTGGTGAACACTCTGTCTGCATAGCTTGCCTTCGGAGGCATCAGGCAGTTAGCGGTAAAGAGAATAGGTGCGGGAATATCCGCAAACTCCTTCTGCTGATTCTGCCATGCCGTGCCGAAGTTACCCTTCAGGTGTGAATACTTTTTAAGCTCGGGATAGGCATGAGCAGGAAGCATCTCGCCGTGTGTATAAATATTGATGCCCTTGTCCTTGGTATGTTCCAGAAGCTGTTTCAAATCGTAAAGGTCATGTCCCGAAATTACGATGAATGGCCCCTTTTCAACCGTCAGACTAACCTCGGTTGGTGCGGGATTGCCGTAGACCTCGGTATTTGCCTTGTCAAGAAGCGCCATACATTTGAGATTGATTTCTCCAACCTCCATTACGATGGGAAGAAGCTCCTCCATTCCATAATCATCCATGCCAATAGCACAGAGTGCTTTATGGAAAAATTTATTAACGTCAGGGTCGTGATAGCCGAGTACAGCCGCATGATAGGCATACGCTGCAACACCGCGGATACCGAAAAGGATAAGCGATTTAAGAGAACGGATATCCTCATCTGCCGCCCATAACTTATTCATATCATAATTGTCATTTTTGGCACAAGACGAGGGACAACCATAGCAATTTGGAACAAGCCGTGCTTTTTCGGCTTCGACCTTTTCGATGATAGCCGAAATCGTTTCATTGTTAAAATTCACATTGGTAATAGTGGTGAAAAGACCTTCGATAACCAGTTGGTCGGTATTTTCTGTTATAAGATCCCCGTTATTCTCTGCTGCACGGGCGAGTCCGATAAGGGAACCTGTAAGCTCGTCTTGAAGTACGGCGGTATCTGCCTTTTTTCCGCATACACCGGCCCCTCCTGTGCACGCCTTACATCCTGCAGTTTGTTCACACTGAAAGCAAAACATCTGATTTGCCATAATATATTCCTCCGTAAATTCAAATTATTTTTTGCGTATAGTCGTTTGACTTTGCGTTTATAATTATAATGCAATGAATAAAACGGAGCAGTTGTATTTACAACAAAAAAGAGATTGTTTATGAAGAAATATATTCCAATATTAAAAAGGACTCGGTTATTTTCAGGCGTATCCGAGGAAGGTATCGCCGCAATGCTTTCCTGTCTTGACTCGAAACTGCGTGAATATAAAAAGGGCGAGTATGTTTTTCGCCAAGGCGAGCATTTGAATCATATTACGGTTCTTGTGGACGGAGACCTGCACATACAGCGAGATGATTATTGGGGGAACCGTAGTATCATCCATCGAATTGCCATAGGAGAGATGTTCGGTGAAGCCTCTATTACTCCCGAAAGCGGTGCACTTCTCAACGATGTTGTCGCAACCCAAGACAGTGCGGTCATATTTTTTGATGCAAAACGAATTATAACATTTTGTTCCTCAGCCTGCCGTTTTCATTCGATGGTGGTGCAAAATTTATTTTTTGCCATATCGGACAAGAATAGAAAGCTTGTGCAGAAGCTCGGTCATGTCTCTAAACGTTCCACACGGGAGAAACTGATATCTTATTTGTCTGAAGAGGCAAAAAGTCAGAACAGTGCATCATTTATTATTCCCTTTAACCGTCAACAGCTTGCGGATTTTCTTTCAGTGGACAGAAGCGCTATGTCAAACGAGCTTTGCAAGATGCGTGATGAGGGGCTTTTGGCGTTTAACAAAAGCGCGTTTAAATTATTATGAATCAAAAGAAAAAAGTGGTGTAAAATTTACCACACATTAACCAAAGAAAAGCGAAAATTAATTTTATAACAATTGTTACTCACAGTTATGGCCTCTTCTTATTCAACGCAATTTAGTTTGCACGATAATTATTTTCAAGTGGAAAAGGATGAAAACAGTGTAAAATTATGACGGCAGAGATGAACTTCTCTGCCGTCGTTAAGTTTACGAGATATATTTATCAAATACAGACTGTAATTAGTCCACGGATATTTCACGTTCGATTTCTTGGGCTTGGGTTTCGGGATCAAAATTGTACATCGGTTCGATATCCTCGCCCTTCTTGACTCTTCTCAAGTAATTATTAGTTATCTTCATAACAAGAGGAGATAGAGCAAGAACACCTATAAGGTTGGGAATCATCATAAGTCCATTGAAGGTATCTGAAATATCCCATGCAAGAGAAGATGTAAGAACAGCGCCGAAGATAACGGTGCATACGTGAATAATACGGAAGATAAAGGTGGTTTTGGCACCGAAAAGGTACTCCCATGCTTTTGACCCATAGTGAGACCATCCGAGGACTGTGGTAAAAGCGAAAAGGAACATAGCAATAGCGATGAACTTTTCGCCAATATCTCCCCAAGAGAATACCGAGTTGAATGCGCCACCAACGAGAGTGGCATCGGTATAACCTTCTGCAATTTTGCCTGTCAAAGCGTTAAATACGCCACCGCTAAGACACCGCCGGCTGTAAGAATAACGAGAGCAGTCATAGTGCAGACGATCATAGTATCGGCAAACACCTCAAAGATACCCCACATACCTTGTTTCACAGGTTCTTTGATATTGGAGTTGGAGTGAACCATAACGGAAGAACCGAGGCCAGCTTCATTTGAGAATACGCCTCGCTTGAAGCCTTGGGTAACTACCTTGCCTATGATGGCACCGATACTTCCGCCGACAAACGCTTCCGGTTTGAAGGCATTGACGAATATAGCCTTGAATGCAGGTATGATATTTGCGTAGTTCACACCTATGATAGCGAGACTTCCGAGGACGAAAAGTACCACCATAAAGGGGACGATTTTTTCAGCTACATTGGCAATTCTCTTAAGCCCGCCAAGAGTGATAAGAGCAGTAAGTAACATAATAATTGCACCGAGTACGATGTTGTAGAGAGAAACACCTGTAAATACTTCAACAGAAGAAAGAGCCGTTACGTCGAATGCTTGAGCTATGTTAGTAACGATCTTGTTAACTTGTCCCATACTGCCGATTCCAAAGGAAGCCAGCATTGTAAAGATACAGAAAAGAACCGCAAGAATTTTTCCGACATACTTCATTCCTTTTTTCTTGCCAAGACCATCGGCAAGATAGTACATAGCACCACCGGACCATTCGCCGTTTGCATTTTTGCGTCTGTAATAAATACCGAGAACGTTTTCGGCATAGTTGGTCATCATGCCAAAGAATGCTGCCAGCCACATCCAGAACACCGCGCCTGCGCCACCGATGCATATTGCTGCGGCAACACCTGCAATATTACCTGTTCCTACAGTTGCGGCAAGTGCGGTACAAAGTGCTTGGAACGGCGAAATAGAACCTTTTTCCTTGCTGTGCTTGATAACATCCTTGTTAAAAAGGCTACCAAGCGTATGCTTGAACCATAAACCGATGTGAGAAACCTGAAAAAACCTTGTAAGTACGGTAATGATGATACCTGTACCAACGAGAAGAAGTAGACCGAATGCACCCCAAACAACGCCGTTGATCTCGCTGTTTATGCTTTCGATCGCTTGTAAGATTTTGTCCATTGCAAATGAACCCCCTATAAATATTAGTTAAACCAACATAATAAAAATCACCGCCAACCAATCGGATAGCGGTGAAATAGAGAAGGCAGTATAACAAAGATATTCTACGTAAATGTCTTTATAAATAATAAATCTGTCCTTTTGCCTGAGAGATTGTGGTTTGACCCTTGCCCCTTCGGCATCCGCGCAAAGCGAACTTCTCCAGATTGCTATCCGTCAGCAGTCCTCGTCAAATCGACACCCGAGAGTATTACCCCTTTGGAAAGGCGTGAGCCTTATCTCCTGCTGATTTCTTTTAGCCAATATTCAGTTTAACCTGAGTATGATAACACACCTTTTGAGAATTGTCAAGAATTTGAAAGAATTTTAGCTTAAAATGGCGGTTTTTGTATTGAGAAAGCTATAGATAAACAAATTTCAGAAAATTCTTGACGGAGAATAAACAACGTGGTATAATAATATAAAACCGAATAGTTGTAATAATATTTAAGGGAACCAGCTGACTGCAGAGGACACTGGCTCCCTTATGTTTTTTTATAGCAAATCATTATGATTAAATATAAAAAGGAGATAGCATTATGGAAGTACAACTCCAGGAACTGATTGACCAAATTAAAAAGGAAGGTGTAGAGGCTGCTGAAACCGAGGCGGAAGCTATGCTTAAATCCGCAAAAGAAAAAGCAGATCAAATTATTTCCGATGCACAGGCACAAGCAGATAAAATTTTGCTTAATGCTAAAGCCGAGAATGACCGAATTGTGAAGTCAAGTGAGGATGCTATTCGTCAGGCGGGTCGCAATCTGCTGATTTCTTTTAGAGAAAGTGTATCCAGAGAACTCAAATCAATTATAGGTGAAAACGTTTCCGCCGTATATTCATCGGAGTCGCTTGCACAGCTTATCGTCAGTATTGTCGAGAGTTGGGCAAACAAGCCTGATGCTGAATATATATCCGTGATCTTAAACAGTGAGGATTTGAAGAAACTTGAAGAAACCTTGCTGGCAGCTATTAAAGAAAAAATGCTGAAGGGCATCACGCTGAAGGCAAATGATAATTTCGATGGTGGTTTCCGCATTGCTGTAAATAACGATAGCGCTTACTATGATTATTCTGCAGAAGCGGTCGTGGATATGCTTTCAAATTATCTCAGTCCTAAGGTTACCGAGCTTTTGAAAGAGGCGAAGGAATAACTATGGCTGAATATTATTTAATTTCGCAGTTACCGTCTTTGGATGGGATAAGTGAAGATACTCCGCTTCCGATTACCGAAGAACGATTCACTGAGCTTTGCAATCGTTTTTTAGGGAAAAAAGCACAGAATGAGATGAAAAAGCTTACGCTGTCCCCGCCGAAAAGTTTTGGGAGTTCGGGTTCTGCGTTGATTGATAGCTTTAACGAAAGCGAACGGAATTTACGGTTTGCACTTGGTAAAGTTCGGGCAGAAAAAATGAAAAAGCCATTTGATACGGAAAACAGAATTTTGCCCGTGGAATATACCAAAGCGGCAAACACTGTAATTGAAATGGAAAATCCGATGGAAGCGGAAAAATATCTAAACTGTTACCGTTTGGAAATCTTAGAAAAGCTAAGACCTATGGATAATTTTTCAGAGGATTATATCTTCTATTACGGACTTAAGTTAAAATTGCTTCTCCGCATAAGACAGTTCGATACAAAAGCAGGAGAAGAAGCATACAGAAATATTTACAACTCCATTTTAAACGGAGATAGGTTGGAGGCAAAACAATGACCGAGAATAAAGGAAAGGTAGTTAGCATAAATGGAAACTTGGTGTCGGTGGAATTTGACGGCAATGTTTCCATGAACGAAATATGCTATGTTTTTGTGGGTGATACTGCCCTAAAAAGCGAGGTTATCCGCATAAGAGGAAATATCGCACAAATACAGGTTTACGAAATGACCGATGGCATTAAATGCGGAGATAATGTGGAATTTACGGGAGATATGCTGTCTGCAGATCTTGGCCCCGGTTTGCTCGGTCAAATCTATGACGGACTGCAAAATCCGCTTCCTGTTTTAGCAGAGCAAGCAGGCTGGTTTTTGGAAAGAGGGATTTACGCAGACGGGCTTAACACTGAAAAGAAATGGGAGTTTACACCGTTATCCCATGTCGGTGACGTTGTTCGTACGGGCGAATACATCGGAACCGTTCCCGAAGGTCCGTTTACACATAAAATTTTTGTTCCCTTTTATCTGCTTGGAAACTATACGGTAAAATCCATTGCTAAAAAGGGCGAATATACCGTTAAGGAAACGATTGCGGTTTTAACCGATGAACGAGGTCGTGAGATACCCGTATCTATGTCTTTCAAGTGGCCTGTTAAACGCGCGGTTAAATGCTACAGCGAAAGATTAGCACCCGTAGAAACAATGGAAACTAAGGTGCGCCTTATCGACTCCTTCTTCCCCGTAGCAAAAGGCGGTACCTATTGTACGCCCGGACCTTTCGGTGCAGGTAAAACGGTACTTCAGCATACTACATCGAAATATGCAGATGTAGATATCGTTATTATCGCCGCCTGCGGTGAGCGTGCCGGTGAAGTTGTTGAAACGCTCACTGAGTTCCCCGAGCTAACAGATCCCAAAACCGGCCGTTCGCTTATGGAACGAACCATTATTATATGTAATACTTCTTCTATGCCTGTTGCATCCCGTGAAGCTTCGGTTTACACCGCAGTAACACTTGCTGAGTATTATCGACAGATGGGACTTCATGTTCTTATGCTGGCAGACTCAACATCACGTTGGGCGCAGGCAATGCGTGAAATGTCGGGCAGATTGGAAGAGATCCCCGGCGAAGAAGCTTTCCCTGCATATCTTGAATCTTATATTGCAGCCTTTTATGAAAGAGCAGGTTATGTCCGCTTGCCTGATGGCAGTACCGGTTCTGTTACTATCGGAGGCACGGTATCCCCTGCCGGCGGCAACTTTGAAGAACCGGTAACACAGGCGACCTTAAAGGTTGTAGGTGCTTTCCACGGCCTTTCCCGTGAGCGTTCGGATGCAAGAAAGTATCCTGCCATTGACCCGCTTATCTCTTGGTCAAAATATAACAGTGTTATTGACAGTGAAAAGTTAGAATTTTGTAAAAGCATTCTTCATCACGGAGATGAGATTGGATCTATGATGAAGGTTGTCGGTGAAGAAGGTACGACTATTTCAGATTACATTACCTATTTAAAATCCGAAATGCTCGATACCGTTTATCTGCAACAGAACTCATTTGATTTGGTTGAGGCAAACTGTGGAAGATTGCGTCAACGCTATGTTACCGACAAACTGGTGTATGTTTTGGGCAGTAATTACGCTGTTCAGAATAAAGACGATGCACGCATCTTCTTTAACCGTATGCGCCAGAAATTTATTGACTGGAATTATACCGAGTTTGAGAGTGAAGCGTTTAAAAAAGCCGAATCTGAGATTGATGAATTGTATCACAAAGGTGATGGCAAATTAGCCGCACCTGCCGAAAAACTATTAAAGGACGGTGAATGAGAGTGAACAAAGTATATAACCGAATAGAATCTATCACCGGTAATGTTATCACTGTCCGAGCAAACGGTGTTCGGTATAAGGAATTGGCACAGATCAATACGCGTTTCGGCAAATCTCTGGCTCAGATTAATAAGATTGAAGGAGATATTGTGTCTCTGCAGGTCTTTGCCGGTGGTCAAGGTGTTTCCACAGGAGATGAAGTGCGCTTTTTAGGTCACGAAATGCGAGTATCGTTCAGTGAAGATTTGTTAGGACGTATATTTAACGGCTCAGGCGAACCGAGAGATAAAGGCCCTGCACTCACGGAAAATATGAAGCCCATCGGCGGCCCCTCGGTTAATCCTACCAAACGTATTCTTGCCAACCGAATGATGAGAACCAACATTCCTATGATCGATATGTTCAACACCTTGGTTGTTTCTCAGAAATTGCCCATTTTTTCCATTTCCGGAGAGCCGTACAACCAACTTCTTGCACGAATTGCAATGCAGGCAGAAGCTGACGTAATCGTTCTTGGCGGTATGGGTCTTAAATATGATGACTTCTTGTATTTTAAGGATGCACTTTCCAAAGGCGGTGCTTTAAGTAAAACCGTTATGTTTATCCACACTGCTTCCGATCCTACCGTTGAGTGTATGATGATTCCCGATATGGCATTGGCGGTGGCAGAGCAGTTTGCTCTTCAGAACAAGCACGTATTGATAATCCTTACCGATATGACCAACTTTGCTGATGCCATGAAGGAAATTGCTATTACGCAAGAACAAGTGCCGTCAAACCGTGGATATCCCGGCGATCTGTATTCTCAACTTGCCGCCCGTTACGAAAAGGCAGTTGACTTTGCCGATTCCGGTTCAGTTACCGTTTTGGCGGTTACTACCATGCCCGGTGATGATGTAACTCACCCTGTTCCCGACAACACCGGATATATTACCGAAGGACAGTATTATCTTAAAGGCGGACGTATTGAACCGTTTGGCTCTCTTTCCCGACTCAAGCAAAACGTAAACGGCAAAACAAGAAAAGACCATAGAGCACTTATGGATGCAATGATACGTTTGTATTCTTCTTACAAGGAAACGCTTGAAAAGAAAAACATGGGCTTCTCCATGAGCCGTTGGGACGAAAAATTGCTAAAATACGGTGAGCTTTTTGAAAGCCGTATGATGTCGCTGTCCGTTAATCTTTCGCTTGAAGATGCTCTTGACTTGGGATGGGAAATTTTAGCGAATTGCTTTGAGAAAGATGAAACCGGAATCAAGTCAGACCTTACTGATGAATTTTGGCCCAAAGGTTAAGGAGGGCTGTAGTTTTGGCAAAAATCAAACTAACTAAAAACGAGTTGAAGGTACAAAAGGACGCACTTAAAATGTACCGCAGATATTTGCCTACTCTGACACTGAAAAAGCAACAACTCCAATCAGAGATCCGCACAATTGAAGCAAAGGCTAAGGCAGTGAGAAAAGAAAGAGAAAACCTTGAATTTGGGTTTAGAGAATGGATTGCTGTTTTTAGCGAAATGGATGCCTTCCCCGAAGGAATTATAACGGTTAGCAATATCCGCAAAGGAACGGGAAACATTGCCGGTGTTGATATTCCTACATTTGAAGGTGCGGATTTCAGGAGAGGTGATTATGATCTCTACGAAACACCTCTTTGGGTGGACATAGCCGCAAACCATATGGAGAAGGCAATGTCCCTCGATTTAGAGGCGGAAGTGTTGGATGAACAGGTTAGGCTGTTAGAGATTGAGTTACTTGCAACCTCTCAAAGAGTAAACCTGTTTGAAAAGGTTAAAATCCCCGAAACCGAGGAAAATATCAAAAAAATATCGATTTATATGGCAGACCAACAGGTTAGTGCCGTAGTGCGTTCAAAAATATCAAAGCGCAAAATAGCCCTACGTAATGCTGTGGCTTCCGAAAAGGAGGTTTATTCATTATGATAGTGCCTATGAAAAAAGTATCTCTTATCATAAGAGGAGATAAAAAGGATGAAACCCTGAAAAAGCTTCGCAAATTAGGGATTATCCACATTGAGATAACGGAAGGGTCGGGTGAACGACTTGTAGAACTCGACGATCAAATCGCTTTGCTTGAAAGTGCAGTTTTCACCATAGGAAAAAACAAAAATGCAGAACAAAAAGACGTGAGTGCTACAGAGGCATTGTCCGTTGCAAATGAGATTGCATCTCTTGATGAAGAGAAAAAGCAATGTCAGGCTGAACGGATTGCTCTGAGTTCTGAGCTTGACCGTTTAAAAAGCTGGGGAGATATTAAGCCCGACAGCATAAGCGACTTGGAGGCAAAGGGGATCAGAGTATCCTTCTATGAGATGCCCAAGTCCGAGTATGAAGCGTTGCCCGACAGCGTTAAAACCGTAAAGCTTGATGCCAACAAATCGTCGGTCAAATTCTTGTTGCTCCACGCCGATTCGGATGACGGCGATGAAGTCGTATCATCTTTGAACAGTTGCCGATTATCATTGCCGCAAATGTCTACCGACCAAATGAGGCATAAGATTTCCGAATTAAACGCTCGAACCCAAGCGATAGATGCACAGGTTGCATCTTATATCTGTTATACAGAGAGCCTAAAGAGAGCAATAAAAGCCTTTGAAAAGGAAATCGAATTTGAAACTTACGCTACGGGTATGGCAGATGAAAACCTATCTTCCGATGGTGGCGGGGCGGTTACTGTTGCTTATTTCAAGGGATATATCGAAGAAGAAAATCTTGATAGATTAAAGCAGACTGCTAAGGACAATTCGTGGGGACTTCTTGTGGAAGAGCCAAGCGAAGAGGATAACGTTCCCACCAAGCTTAAAAACAATAAGTTTGTAAGTCTTATTTATCCTCTGACCGACTTCTTAGGTACCGTTCCCGGATATTTTGAGTATGACATTTCCGGTTGGTTTTTAGCGTTTATACTCATATTCTTTGGCATTATTTTCGGTGATGGCGGATACGGATTGCTGATTTGTGCTGTTGCGTCTATACCGATTATAAAATCGCTTATTACCAAAAAGCAGATTTCACCTATGTTTTTACTCGTAGGACTATTCGGTCTGTCAACCGTTTTGTGGGGAACGCTTACCTGTACTTGGTTCGGTCTCTCTCCGGAGCAGTTGCCCGAATGGTTAAAGAGCTTATCCATACCGGTAATTTCAAATGTCCATGCCGATAAGCTTTGGAGCCTGCCTTGGACTTCCGATGGCGTTGGGCTTACCACAGCTCAAAACTTGCAGATATTCTGCTTCTCACTGGCTTTGATACAGCTCACTGTGGCTCATATAAAGGGCGCTGTAAGGAACAAGGGTAGTATCAAAATGCTGGGTGATATCGGTTCAATATTACAGCTTTTAGGTATTTATTATTTGGTGCTGAGTTTAGTTGTAAATGCCGAGGCGTTCAGCTTTGGACTCGTAATCGGCGGCGTTCCCGTAGGAACGGTGGCTATTGCACTGATAGGAATAGGATTTGTCCTGAGCTTCGTATTCTCAAACTATGAAGGAAGTATTATTAAATCCATACTTTCAAGTCTTACCAATATTGTATCGGTTTTGCTTGGTGTGGTAAATGTGTTCTCGGATATCGTTTCGTATATACGACTTTGGGCTGTAGGACTTGCAGGAGCCGCAATATCCGCAACGGTAAACGAGCTCGCAGGACCGTTACTCGGTAACTTCATGTTTATGATACTTGCTATTGTACTGTTGGTGTTTGGACACGGACTGAATATGATACTCAATATTCTGTCGGTTATCGTTCACGGAATCAGACTTAACACCTTAGAGTTCTCCTCGCATTTGGATATGTCGTGGAGTGGTCATAAATTTCAACCGTTTAAAGAACAAATTGATTAAAAGGAGAATCATTATGAATTTAGGAGTATTAGCAACAGCATTGGCAATGGGTATTGCCGCCATCGGTTCGGCAATCGGTATCGGTATTGCAGGTCAAGCCTCAATTGGTGCTTGGAAAAAGTGCTACATGAACAACAAGGCAGCACCGTTTATTCTTACTGTTTTCGCAGGAGCGCCTCTTACACAGACCATTTACGGATTTCTTTTGATGCAGCAGATGAAAGGAGCGTCTGCTGACCCCATCTTTTTATTCGGTCTTGGAATTGCATCAGGTGTTGTTATGGCAGTTTCAGCGTATTTTCAAGGAAAAGCAGGGGCTGCAGGCGCAGATGCGCTGGCTGAAACAGGCAAAGGCTTTTCACAGTACATAACGGTTGTCGGTCTTTGCGAAACCGTTGCGTTGTTTGCGCTTGTTTTCAGTATGGTAGCACTTGGATAAACAACCTTATAAATAGTTTAAAAAGACTAGGCATAGCCCTCGTTCCCAAACGGAGCGAGGGCTTTCTCAAACCTCAATATCTGCATCGCTGAAAAAAAGAAAGCCGCAAAGTATTGCTACCTTGCAGCTTTCTTTGCGGTAAAAACCGCTTAAATTGGAAAAGGAAGAAGATATTGATATAAAAATAAGGTCGGTTTCAAATTGGAAATTTCGGTTTCAAAGTCAAAATTTTTGTTTCAAACTCAATTTTTTTGTTTCAAAGAGCTTTTTTGCCGTTAAAATCGGCGAAAACAACCAGTTTTGCCGCTCCCCGGGGAGTAATGATAAATGCCGCTTACATCGAAAATGGTGTAGGCGGCATTTCTGTTTTTTGTTAGCTGCGATAATCGGCGGAGAGAATATCTAACGCGATGTTCGCCCCGAGCCGGAACACATACACGAAAATTGACTTCCCAGCAAGACTCACATATTCGCTCCAACAATCGTCGAACCGCTCAAAAATATCCTTTTGCTCGTCCGTCATTGTAGTGATGAGATCGTCGTGGTGCCGGGCCATGTATTCCATCAAGCGCTTCATCTCGGGCGTGTTGGTTCGGCTGTCGGTCTCCGGAGAAATATTTCCGTGCCACAATTCTTCAAGCGTACTTCTTATAAGCGCACCTCCTTGTAGCATCATACTATACCACAGGGTGGGCATAAGTCCAGATAACTTTTTGTGAACGAAAATAAATAAACAAAGTTTTTTATAAAAAATAAACATTATTATATCGCCTCTTGACAAATAGTGTAAAGTATGTTAGTATGTAAACATACAAACTAAAAGGAGGTGGAGATGATTGAATAGAAGGCAAAAAACAGAATTTGGAATCTTTTTGGTTGAACAAATTCGTTTAGCTGGAATGTCGCAGGAAGAATTCTATAATGCAGTCGGAATAAAAAAGCCGTACTTTTATGACCTTCTTACAGCAGCTCCGCCGCCGACTGATTTGCAAAACAAGATGCTTGCTGTACTCGATGATAAGACTGGCTCAGACCCGGAACGCAGAAACAAGTTTTATAACCTTGCAGCGTCTGGAAGAAAAGAAGTGCCGGCGGATATAGTAAAGCTAATCTTAGACCATCCAGACGAGTTAACGCAAATACGTATAACCTTAGCTAGTATTTTGCAACATAGTAATAGTCATGCAAACAATAATGGAGGAAATGAATAATGAGCGAACAAAGAGTTATTGTTATCCCGGAAGGTAAAATCTGTGATTACATAGATGGTAAATTTAGAAATGATACTCCGGAAGAATACGTCCGCCAGACTATAGAAAAAAGATTGGTAAACGAGCACAAGTATTTGCCGGGACAGATTAAAATTGAATATACTTTGCAGGTGGGTTCCAACAAACCGCGTGCAGACATTGTAATTTGGGATAAAGATGCGGCAGAGCAGACGCAGGGCACAATTAGAATTATTATCGAGTGTAAGAAAGAAACTGTTGCCGCTAACAACGCGAAGGATGGAATTGCTCAGTTACAGTCGTACATGTCAGTTTGTCCCAATTGCGAATGGGGAATGTGGACTAATAGTATTGAAAAATTTGTCTTCAAAAAGTGCGTGGATGTAGCAGGTAATATTACCTTTATGGAATATAACGACATTCCCTCTGCTGATGGAAACTTGGACGATGTCAACCGCCCCAGTCGTAAAAGTTTGCGAAATGCATCTGATGACAACTTGCTTTTTGTTTTCAAAACCTGCCACAACCATATCTATGTAAATGATGGCTTGCAGAAGCAACCCGCATTTTTTGAATTGCTCAAGGTGATTTTCTGTAAGATCGAAGATGAACGCAGCATCCCCGCACCTCTCGAGTTTTATACGACATCAGATGAGCGCTCTAACGTTGATGGCCAGCTTACGGTCCAAAAGCGTATTTCCAAAATTTTCGAACGCGTTAAAAGACGCCATGGCAAGATATTTGATCCCAATGACGAAATAAAGTTGAAGCCGCGCAGTCTGGCATATATTGTCAGCGAACTGCAGCGTTATAGTTTGTTGAACACTAACATAGATATTAAGGGTAAAGCCTATGAAGAAATTGTTGGTGCTAACCTGCGTGGTGACCGAGGCGAATTCTTTACGCCCCGTAATGTTATGAAAATGGTAGTAGAAATGATTAACCCCCAGGCTGATGAGCGCGTTCTCGACAGCTCCTGCGGAACGGGAGGATTTCTTGTTACTGCTATGACTCACGTAATTACACAGCTGGAAGCACAGTTTGTGGCAGAGTTGGGTGTGAAAAGAAAAGATTGGGATTCCGATACCATTCGTGCTTTCCAAGATAGAATTTCTGAAATGGCTGCATCAAACTACTATGGCTTCGATATTAATCCCGACCTTGTCAAAGCTACAAAAATGAACATGGTTATGAATAACGA